>NZ_JBSAXC010000003.1:0-625330 GCF_053427725.1 Burkholderia sp. PU8-34 | reverse complement strand
ACTTCTACGGTGGCTACCAGGGCACCTCACGCACCAGTACTACGAGTTCCGGGCCCGAGCCGTCCGCAGATTCATTCCTTCAGTAATTTGATCATTTAATCCGCCGTGGCCCTGCATACCCAACTGCCGATTTACCGTGCCGCCGAAGATCTTCTGGACGTCGTGACCGATGTGGTCACGAACATGCAACGGAACTTCAAGCGGTCGGTCGGCGAGAAGATCAACGACGAGTGCATCGCGATCATCGTGCTCGTCTATCGCGCCAACGTCGCGGCCGACAAGTCACCGCATCTCACGGAGCTCATCGAGCGCCTGCAGGTGATCAACCTCTTGCTTCGGCTCGGCTTCAACAAGCGCAAGGTCGACAAGGGCGCCTACGCTCGCGCGGTCGAATTGACGACCAGCATCGGCAAGCAGGCCACTGCGTGGAAGAAGTCCGCATCCAATCGCCCGCTCCGTGGAGGTCAAGGCTTTCACGGCTGAGCGATATATCAATCTGGTCGTGCCGCTGGCTCACAAGGCCACCGCCATGCGCAATGAGGATACCGGCCGCCGGTGTGCGGAAAGGTCCAGCGCAGTTTCCCGGCTGAGCAATCGGTCGGGCGACATAGATAGCACGATATTCCGGCTGGGCGTGGTATCAGAACTTCAACAATGGCAACCAGAACAACAACCACCAGAACAACGAGTTCCGGGCCCGAGCCGTCCGCAGATCGAGGGCCATTTTCATTCGCCGAGCTGGTCGAGGCATATCTCGACTGCCGGCGAACGAAGCGAAACAGCAATGCGGCGCTTGCGTTCGAGATTCGTCTCGAGCGAAACCTGCGCCGCCTGTACGACGAGCTGGCCGACGGCAGCTATGCGCCGGGCCGCTCGAAGTGCTTTGTCATCACTCGACCGAAGCCGCGCGAGGTTTGGGCGGCTGCCTTTCGCGACCGCATTGTGCATCACCTGCTTTACAACCGCATAGGCCCGCGCTTCGAGCGCTCGTTCATTGCCGATTCCTGCGCCTGCATCAAGGGCCGCGGCACGCTATATGCCGCGAAGCGCCTCGAGGCGAAGGTGCGCTCGATCACGCAGAACTGGGCGCGGCCGGCGTACTACCTGAAGTGCGATCTCGCGAACTTCTTCGTCAGCATCGACAAGCGGATCCTGCTCGATCTGCTGCTCGCGAAGATCTCAGAGCCATTCTGGCGCGCGCTGACCGAGCGCGTTCTGATGCACGATCCACGGGCCGACTTCGAATACCACGGCGATCCGGCGATGATGCAGCTCGTCCCGCCGCACAAGCGCCTGATGGAACAGGCCGAGCATCTCGGCCTGCCGATCGGCAACCTGTCGAGCCAGTTCTTCGCGAACATCTACTTAGACGTGCTCGATCAGCGCGCGAAGCACGTTCTCGGCGCGCGCCACTACATCCGGTACGTCGACGATTTCGTGTTCCTGCATGAGTCGCCGGCGCGCCTGAACGAGATGCTCGCCGATGTGACGGCATTCCTGCCCGAACGCCTCGGCGTGCGGATCAACCCGCGCAAGACGATCCTGCAGCCGATCGACCGCGGCGTCGACTTCGTCGGCCAGGTCATCAAGCCGTGGCGCCGCGAAACGCGGAAACGCACGCGCAACGAGGCATATCGCCGCGTCGCAGAGACGCCGAGCAGCGATCTGATGCCGGTCGCGAATTCCTATTTCGGCCTGATGCGCCAAGCATCGGCCAGCCATTACGACCGCGCTCGGCTCGCGAACCTCCTGCGGTCACTCGACAAAGCCGTCGATCGCGATTTCACAAAGACCTTCTGATTTGAGGATGTGATGAACATGAACCGTCCGCGCTTTTTGTGGTCCTTGGCCTTTTGCTGCGTGTCTGCATTGACCGCTTGCAGCAACGATGCCGACGTCGCCTCGCAAAACCTGTCCACGGCTGCCGACAACTTCCAGATCAATCGACGCATCGTTTTCTACAACGGGTTCACGGGCGAGTACATGCTCACCATCGAGGGCCTTTGCTCGAAGGACAACTCCAGCACGGATACGAAGCTGGCGATCATCTGCAAGACCGGCCCGAACAGTTTCAAGAAGCACTTCCTCGGCCTATCGAACAACGTGACGTACTTCATCGAGCAGCTTGATGCGGCTGATGCCGGCACATACCACTACAAGGTGGTGTTCAAGCCCTCGACGATTGTTCCCGACGTCTCCATCAAGTGAAAACTGCCTGTTTCGAGGATTCAATGAAGGCGATCGATCTCTTTGCCGGTGCCGGCGGATTCTCGACCGGCGCAAAGATGGCCGGCCTTGACGTCGCGTGGGCAGCAAACCATTGGCCGGCCGCTGTCGAGATCCACGCGGCAAACCATCCGGGCACGAAACACGTGAGTCAGGATCTGCATCAGGCCGACTGGTCGCAAGTTCCGGCGCACGACATCCTGCTCGCGTCACCGTGCTGCCAAGGGCATAGCCGAGCGCGCGGAAAGGCTGCGAACAATCCGCAGCACGACGCCAGCCGGTCGACGGCATGGGCGGTTGTGTCGGCGCTCGAATTCCACCGGCCGCCGTTCGCGGTCGTCGAGAACGTAGCCGAGTTCGTCCAGTGGCAACTCTATCCGGCGTGGCGCCTCGCGATTCAGGCGCTCGGATACCAAGTCGCGCCGCACGTAATCGACGCAGCGAATCACGGCGTGCCGCAGCACCGGGAGCGCCTGTTTCTGGTTCTGAGTCGCAGCACCCGGCCGCTCATGTTGCGGCTGCCAGAACGGCAGCACGTGCCGGCGGCGCAAATCATCGACTTCAATGCTGGGAACTGGTCGGCGATCGAAAAGCCGGGCCGCGCCGCGGCGACGCTGCAGCGCATCGCGAACGGCCGGCGCGCGCATGGCGATCGCTTCCTGACTGCCTACTACGGCAATGAGGCCGGCGGCCGGTCGCTGAATCGCCCGATCGGCACCATCACGACACGCGACCGCTATGCAGTCATCGACGGCGATCGGATGCGGATGCTCACGAAAGAAGAGTGCCGCGACGCCATGTCGTTCCCCCGCGACTACATCCTGCCGCAGCAGCACCGGCTCGCCGTTCACATGCTCGGCAACGCCGTCTGCCCCCTCGTAGCACGCGACGTCATCGAAGCAATCAAGGTCGCAGCCTGACCACCGAGGATCACACCATGACCACCAACGAAAATACCCGCGCCGCCGCGCTGACCGACACCATCATGGAACAGGCGCAGGTGTACGCGTCCGCCTGGTCGCTGATCGACGGCCCGTTCGACCACGGCAACGCCCTCGCGACGGCCGAGCAAGAGAAAGTTGAGCTGCGCAACCTCGTCGGCGAGACGATCTCGACGCTCGAACAGCCACCCATGCCTGTCGAGCGGCCCGCAGCAGCGCCTGGCGACGCAGAGATCACATGCAGCGGCGAATCGCTTACCCTGTCCGGCATGAAATTGCTTGAGGCACTGGATCTCATCGCGCCCGATCGTGACGCCGACCAGCTCGAAAGCGAGGTGACGATCCAGTACGGCGAAGGCCATGCCGGCAACGGGTTGTACTGCTGGTGCACCGAATACCCGGAAGAAGGTGCGATCCTGCTCGATGGCACGACCGCCACGGCGGCAGAACCTGCGGCGTTCCAGTCGCGCGTGCAGCCATGGATGCTCGAATGCTTCGGCGCCGAGATCGCGGCCGACCGCGCCGAGCGCAATCATCGGTTCCTCGAGGAGGCGCTGGAACTGGTGCAGGCATGCGGCTGCACGGCCAGCGAGGCGCACCAGCTCGTCGACTACACGTTCGGACGCCCGCTCGGCGAGCCAGCGCAGGAAGTCGGTGGCGTCATGGTCACGCTCGCCGCGCTCTGCCTCGCGAACGAGCTCGACATGCATGCGGCCGGCGAAACCGAGCTGGCTCGTGTTTGGATTAAGGTCGAACAGATCCGCGCCAAGCAGGCCGCGAAGCCGAAGCACTCGCCGCTGCCGGCCGCTCCGGCCACGCAGTACAGTTACGCCAATGTCGCCGATGCTGAGCGCTGGAGCGGTCCATGCGACTCGATCGTCGATGCGATCGTCGAGGCATTGAGCGGGAATGAAGACGACCGTGTGGTGTATGTGGGCGAGAACGAACCCGTCGAAATCTACTTCGACTCGCTCGCGGAGGAAGTTGTCGAGCGTATTGAGGAACAGGTCTACGAGCAGGTCGGCGAAGTGGCCGACACCGTCGGGCCGTTCGATGAAGTGCAGATGAAGCCGCTCGCTGACTCGATAAAGCAATGGGTCGACCAGCACGCCGACGTCTCCTGCTGGCGCGTCGAGAAGATCAAGGCATACGGCCCGGGTGCGCCCGAATACGAAGCGGCCCGCGCTCTTCTCCAAGGAGACGCCCATGTCGAATAACAACGTGCTGACCGGCGATCAACGTGCGGCACTCGATCTACTCGCCGGGTGCGATCTACTTACGCCGATCGAATCTGACGCGCTCCGCGCCCTTCTCGCCGCCCATCCGGGCCAGCCGGAGCCGCGCGTCGCACTCCTGTACGAGCACGATGATGGACGCTATGCAGCCGTACCGACCGCAGAAGACGCCACCTTCACGCGCGGCGAGCCCGCATGGCATCGCATTGGGCCGGTGACGGTCTATGGCTCGGCTATGGCAGCGCAAGCAGGAGCGGCGCCGCCGGAGTCCTGCGCCGCGGCGACGGACGACGACAAGCTCTGCGCCGAGCGGTATCGCTATGCGCGGGACAACATTCAGGAAGGACACGAGCTGCCCGGCGGCTACTGGCTTGGTGATACCGGCGATGCATGGGACAAGACCATCGACGCCGTCCGCGCAGGAGAAAGCCAGTGAGTCGCAGCGCCCGTATCCCCACTGCCGACGAGCTGCTCGCCGCCATGCGGCCAGGTATCGTCCATTCCCCGCACGACATCGCCAAACAGTTCAACGTCGCGGCAGCCACCGTGCGGCCCGTGCTCGAGCAGATGGTCGCTGCCGGCACACTGTCGCGCATGCGCGCGTTCCGGGCCCGCGAGTGCAATTTCATGATCGCCGGTACCGAAAACGCGAACGCTGCGCCCGAGAAGTACGTCGGCGTTCCCGCGGCGCCTCGCACGTATGTCGTCATGACGGGTGACCTCGACGACTATGCCGCCGAGACCCGGCGCCACGCCAACCTCTGCATGATGGTGCGTCGATGAGCGAGAACACAAAGATCGAATGGTGTGACCACACCTTCAACCCGTGGGAAGGTTGCCAGAAGGTCGGCCCGGGCTGTGACCACTGCTACGCCGAATCGCGCAACGCTCGCTTCGCGGGCGGCACCGCAATGAACTGGGGGCCCGGCGCGCCGCGCCGCCTCACGTCTCCGGCGAACTGGCGAAAGCCCCTCGCGTGGAACGCGCGCCCCTTTCTCGCGTGCCGTGAATGCGGATGGCGCGGCGATCGACCGGCAAACGTCAACGGGATCGCGGCGTGCCCGGAAATCCGTTGCGCGTCATTCGACCTGGCGCTCGCGCGCCGCCGCGTGTTCTGCGCGTCGCTGGCCGACGTGTTCGATAAGGCAGTGTCGCCGACGTGGCGCGCCGAGCTGTTCGAACTGATAGAGCGCACGCCGAACCTCGACTGGCTGCTGTTGACGAAGCGAATCGGCAACGTGTCGGTGATGCTGCGCGACACGTTGGGCGACATCATGCGCAGCGAGAACAGCTGGCCGTGGCCGAACGTCTGGCTCGGCGCGACGATCGTCAACCAGGCGGAGGCAGACCGCGACATTCCAAAGCTGCTCGAGATACCAGCGCGCGTACGGTTCCTGTCGATGGAGCCGCTGCTCGGGCCGGTGGATCTTCGCCTCGAAAGCCGAAACGACATCGCCCGATGGGATGGACTCGGACGCGATCTGCCGTTGCGCCGTATCGATTGGGTGATCGTCGGCGGCGAAAGCGGCCATGGCGCGCGACCGATGCATCCGGACTGGGCCCGCTCGCTGCGCGATCAATGCGAGGCCGCCCGCGTGCCGTTCCTATTCAAGCAGCATGGCGAATGGCGCCATATGGACGTCGACGAGCAAATGGCCAACCCCGACGCAGTAGTTCGCGGCCGCACGACCGCGTGGCCGGACGGAATAATTGGACACGGTGATTTTCGCCAAAACGGCGGCTACGGAAAGCCGATTTTCATGCTCGGCAAGAAGGCTGCTGGCCGCCTGCTCGACGGCCGCACTCATGACGAATTCCCGGGAGGTTCCACGTGAGCGATAACGAAAAGTTCTACGACGAAGAAATCGCGCCGGCTCTTCTCGAAATCACACACAAGCTGCGGACGCGCGGGATGTCGATGGTCGCTACTGTCGAATACGAGCCGGGCTCGCGCGGCTCGACATACGAGATGCCAAAAGCCCGCGGATTTGAAATGGATCTGCTGCGCGCCCTGTCGCGCGCGGGCAATAACGTCGACGCTTTCCTGCTCTCGGTCATACGGATGTGTGACACGCGCGGCATCGACTACAAGGGAAGCATCTTCCTCCAGCGTCTTGCGGAGACGGCACGATGAAAGAGCGCCCTATCCTATTCAGCGGCCCGATGGTGCGCGCCATCCTTGAAGGCCGGAAGACGCAGACGCGGCGCGTGTTGAAGCGTCAACCGCCAGCGATCGGAGAAGGCTATGCGCCGAAGGTGTACTGGCCTACGCGCGACTCGCACATGTCGAATCGCGGCGACCGCGCCTATCTGCAATTTGAGCGCCCCGGCGAGTATGACGGTCGACACATCATGAAGGACGGATTCGGCTTCGATTGCCCGTTCGGCCAGCCCGGCGACCGCCTGTGGGTGCGCGAGACGACCTATGACGTCGAGCGGAACGGCTGGATCGGCCCCGTCTACGTTGAGTCGGACGACGGCGCTGCCGCTGCCGCATGGGGCTGGGGCGAATCGGACGATCCCGACTACATCGAACCGTACGAGCTTCGCAAACGCCCCGCCATCCACATGCCGCGCTCGATGGCGCGCATCACGCTCGAGATCACCGGCGTGCGCGTCGAGCGCCTGCAGGACATCAGCGAGGACGACGCGATCGCAGAAGGCATTGATGGCCCAATGTGCGCGGCCGCAGTCGGTCGCTCGCCATCCCGCCATAAGCTACTGCCGGCGGCAGTGCACGGTTACGCGCACCTGTGGGGCGGCCTCAACGCCGCGCGCGGCTACGGCTGGGACGCGAATCCATGGGTATGGGTTGTCGAGTTCAAACGAATCAACGGGGAAATGTGATGACAGGGAAGCCGCTCGTGATCTACCACGGCAACTGCGCTGATGGCTTCAGTGGTGCGTGGTGCTTTTGGAAGAAATTCGGCGACGAAGCGGAATACGTTGCCGGTGTGTATCAGAAAGATCCGCCCGACGTAGCGGGCCGCATCGTATATCTGGTCGACTTCAGCTACAAACGCGAGATCGTAAAGGAGATGGTCGCGAGCGCGCTGCGCGTCACCCTGATCGATCACCACAAGACAGCCATCGAGGATCTGGACGGACTTCCCGGCCTGCTCACGTTCACCGACCTCAATCGCAGCGGAGCAACGCTTGCATGGGACTTCCTCTTTCCCGAGGAAGATCGCCCCCTTCTGCTCGGCCACGTCGAGGACCGCGACCTCTGGCGCTTCAAGCTGCCGGGAACCCGTGAGATTCAGGCGTTCATGTTCTCGCACGAATACACCTTCGAGCTGTGGGATCGCCTGATGAGCGCCGACCAGGCCGAGCTCGTCAAGATGACTGCAGCCGGTGCGGCAATCGAGCGGAAACACCACAAAGACGTCGCCGAACTCGTCCGGGTCTGCAAGCGGCGCATGGTAATCGGTGGCCATGACGTTCCGGTCGCCAATCTGCCCTACACCATGTCGAGCGATGCCGGCCATCTGATGGCTCAAGGCGAGCTATTCGCGGCGTGCTACTGGGATACCGAAGAAGGCCGCACCTTCAGTCTACGATCAGCCGATGACGGGATCGATGTCTCCGACATCGCCAAGCAGTACGGCGGCGGCGGTCACGCGAAGGCAGCCGGATTCAAGGTCCCGCGCGAGCACCCGCTCGCATCCGCATGACGGCCTATCCGGAGATCGAGATTGCAGGAAGCAGCACAACGGATATTGGAAGTGACGCGGAAAAATTGGAGATTGGAATGAGCGATACCTTCCTTTCGGTTGAGGAAGTGGCAGAATTGACTGGCATCCGCACTGGGCGTCGCGGAAAGACACGCGAGCAGTTGCAAGCCGAATGGCTGCGATCTTCGGGGCTGCCATTCTGGATGAACGCCCGCGGCCGCCCAATCGTCGCGCGCATTGCCATCGAGGGCCGAGCCGGCGTCGCGCCTGCGGTAGAATCGCCACGGCCAAAGTGGCAACCCCCAACCCTCGCGCTCGTAGGCTAAGCCATGGGACGCAAACCAACAGTTCATACGAATATGCCGCCACGCATGCGGCCCCGCGTCCGCGGCAAGAAAACCTACTACTACTATGACGCCGGCGGTAAGCCTCGAAAGGAGATTCCACTCGGCTCAGATTACGTCGTCGCCGTCCAGAAATGGGCTGAGCTCGAGCAAGAGAAACTGCCACCAGGCGGCATCGTGACATTCGACGAGGCCGCGAACCAGTACGTCGCAGAGATCCTCCCGAAGAAAGCCCCACGCACGCGCAGCGACAATGTGAAGGAGCTCGCATTCTTGCGTGAATACTTCACTGGCGCGCCACTGCCCGACATCGAACCGACCGCCATCCGAGGCTATTTCCGCTGGCGCGCGCAGAAGGCGCGAGCATGGTACGAGTCGAAGAAGCGGCCGGCGCCTCAGGATGCTGGGCACGTGCGCGCCAATCGGGAGATCGCCCTGTTCTCGCACATCTTCAACTATGCCCGCGAGAACGGCCTCACGAAGGCTCCTAACCCATGCCTCGGCGTGAAGCGAAATAGTGAGGAAGGACGCGATGTATACATCGAGGACGACCTGTATCGCGCGGTGTATCAGGCGGCTGATCAGCCGACCCGAGACGCGATGGATCTGGCCTATCTGACCGGTCAGCGTCCCGCCGACACGCTCCGCTTCGACGAGCGGCATATCAACGCCAGCGGTGAGATCGAAATCCGGCAGGGCAAGACGAAGAAGAAGCTGCGGATCGTGATCGAGGGCGAGCTCGCGCAGTTAATCGAGCGCATCCGCGCTAGAAAACGCGGCTACAAGGTCGTCAGCACGTCCCTCGTCGTCAATGAGAGAGGGCAGCCGCTGCGGACACACGCACTTCGTACGCGCTTCGACAAGGCCCGCGAGAAGGCTGGCATCGACAAAGACCTGTTCCAGTTCCGCGACCTGCGTGCGAAGGCCGGAACTGACAAGACGGAAGCCGCCGGAGACATTCGCAAGGCTCAGCAGCAACTCGGTCACGCATCGATCGTAATGACCGAGAAGTACGTCCGGCAACGCCGGGGAGACAAGGTCAAACCGACCCGCTAACTATTCCGCAAAAGCTATCCGGACAACGGTCTGATGCGGCTTTGCGAGCGGAAAATTTCCGTGAATTGCGGAACAAATTACGACGTATGTCTTTGATTTTCAAAGACTACCCCATGGACTGACCGTCCGCACGCTGCACCACTATCACGCGATCGGTCTGCTGACACCTTCGGCGCGCGCCGACAACGGCTACCGGCTGTACGACCGCGACGACATCGCCCGGCTCCACCAGATCCAGGCATTGCGTCGCTTCGGCCTGCCGCTCGCCGAGATCGGCGCTTACCTGAACCAGCCCGGCACCCCGCTCGTCGAGATCGTCGCGAAGCAGATCGCGATGCTCGATCGCGAAATCGAGCAGGCCGCGCGGCTGCGCGAGCGGCTCGTGCACCTGCACGCGCAGCTCGCCGGCGGCGGGCAGCCGGAACTGGCCGATTGGCTCACCACGCTGGAGTTGATGACCATGTACGACAAATATTTTTCCGAGGAAGAACTCGCGCGCATGCCGATGTACCGCAAGAGCCAGACAGGCGATGCGGAATGGATCGCGCTCGTCGACGAAGTGCGCGCGCTGAAGGATGCCGGCGTCGCCCCCGAGGACGCCCGCGCCCGCGCGCTCGCCGAGCGCTGGATGGCGCTGCTCATGCGCGACACGAACGGCGACCCGCGGCTGCTCGCGAAACTGAACCTGATGCACGAGCGCGAGCCGTCGATGCAGGCGCAGATCGGTATTTCGACGGCGTTGCGCGACTACGTGCTGCGCGCCTCTGCCGAAACGAAGATGCAGATCTTCGAGCAGTACCTGGCGCCGGACGAGATCCGCTTCATGCGCGCGCACTACGGCGAACGCGCGATCGAATGGCCGCAGCTGATGGCCGACGCGCGCGACGCGATCGATGCGGGCACGCGGCCCGACTCGCCGGAAGGCCGGGCGCTCGCGCAACGCTGGCTCGACCTGTTTCGCAGCTATGCGGGCGACGATCCTGCGACGCACGCGAAATTCCGCCACGCGATGCAGAACGAGCCCGCGTTGATGAAGGACTCGTGGGCCGACGACGCGCTGCTCGGGTTCATGCGCGAGGCGATGGCGCAGTTGAAACCGCAGCGTTGACCAGTGTGCGCCCGGGTGGCACATGAGCGACGTGTGCCGCCAGGGCGCCCGTCATGCCGGGCACCGTGCGCCGGCGCGATGCGTCAGCCCGCGTCGCTCCGCGGCGGCTCGCCGAACCGCGGCCCGGCACACGCCCTCACGCATCCCGCGTCGCAATCCCGAGCGCGCGCAGCCGCCGGTACAACGTGCGCTCGCTGATCCCGACGCGTTCGGCCAGCGCCTTGCGCGTCCCCGTGAACCCGCTCGCGATCCGCACGAGTTCGGCATCGGTCAGCGCACTCGGGCCGCCCGCGCCGTCCTGCGGCATCGCGGGCGCGGCGATCAGCTCGGGCGGCAGGTGCTCGACGCGTATCGTCCCGTCGTCCGCGAACAGGCACGCGCGCTCGAGCACGTTGCGCAGCTCGCGGATGTTGCCCGGCCATGCATACGCGTCGAGACGCGCGCGTGCGGCATCGGTCAGCACGAACCGCGCCGTGCGCGCATCGCCCGCGCCGGCGCGCGCGTTCGCGATCCGTTGCAGGATCGACGTGGCGAGCAGCGCGATGTCGCCGCGCCGCTCGCGCAGCGCCGGCAGGTGAATCGGAAACGCGCTGATCCGGTAGTAGAGATCCTGCCGGAAGCGCCCGTCGTCGATCATCTCGCGCAGCGGCTTGTGGGTCGCCGCGACGAGCCGGAAATCTGCGCGCAGCGCCTCGACGCCGCCGACGCGCCGGAACGTGCCCGATTCGATCAGCCGCAGCAGCTTCACCTGCATCGGCAGCGGCACGTCGCCGATCTCGTCGAGAAAGAGCGTGCCGCCCTGCGCCGTCTCGACGAGCCCCGGCTTGCGCGCCGCCGCGCCGGTAAACGCACCCTTCTCGTAGCCGAACAGTTCGCTTTCGAACAGCGTCTCGGCGATCCCCGAGCAATCGACAACGACGAACGGCCCCATCGCGCGCGCGCTCGCCTCGTGCAGCGCCCGCGCGAACAGTTCCTTGCCGGTGCCCGACTCGCCGAGCAGCAGCACCGGCAGCGTCGACGGCGCAACGCGCTGCAGCGCGCCGAGCGCCGCGTTGAACGCATCCGAGCCGCCGACGAGCCCTTCGGCGCTCGGCTGCGCGGACGCGCTGCGCACCGTCGTCAGCCGCTCGACATACGCGATCACGCGCCCCGCCACGTCGAAGATCGGGCGCAGTTCGACGTCGACGTGCTCGGGGCCGCGCGGCGTGTGATGAATGTGCAGCACGCGGTTCAGGCTGCGCGATTCGCGCGCCTGCTTCATCGGGCAATGCTCGCCCGCCTGGTCGCACGGCACGTCGTAGTGATGCGACACGCGGTAGCAATGGCGGCCCACATGCTCGACGCCCGCGACGCCGAACTGGCGCCGGTAGGCGCCGTTCGCCGCGAGGATCTGGTAGTCCGGATCGACGACGATCATCGGCTGCGGGTCCTGCTCGAGATAGGCGACGAGCGCGCTCACATCGGGCGCGGCGCCGCGCGGTTCGTCGGGAACGATCGGAATGATGTCGTGCTGGCTCATGAGCGGGGGGGCGGCATAGCGGCGATTGCGATAACTGCCAATTCTGCCATGCCACTGCCATATCTGGCAGTGCATATGCGCTGCCGGCTCGGGCGTGGCGCGGCACATTGTGCTTCCGTCGACAAAAATACGATATAAATCAAGGGACTGGCGCTTTTCACGTGCATCGCTTCGACCTGGCATGCTTTTTGTACAAGAGGACGCCAATTGCAGAACCAGAACGAGGAGTTTCCCGTGAGCAACGCGTCCGTGATGTCGGTCGAAGGCTTCTTCGACCCGGCGACCAGCACCATCAGTTATCTCCTGCTCGATACGACGAGCCGCGAATGCGCGCTGATCGACAGCGTGCTCGACTACGACCCGAAGTCGGGCCGCACCCATACGGCGAGCGCCGACCGGCTGATCGCGCGCGTGGCCGAACTCGGCGCGACGGTCCGCTGGCTGCTGGAGACGCACGTGCATGCCGATCACCTGTCGGCGGCGCCGTACCTGAAGGCGCATGTCGGCGGCGAAATCGCGATCGGCGCGCAGGTGCGGCGCGTGCAGCACGTGTTCGGCCGGCTGTTCAACGCCGGTCCCGCATTCACGCCCGACGGCAGCCAGTTCGACCGGCTGCTCGACGACGGCGACGTGCTCGCGGTCGGCGCGCTGTCGATCCGCGCGATGCATACGCCCGGCCATACGCCGGCGTGCGTCACCTACTGCGTCGACGCCGGCGCCGAACGCGCGGCATTCGTCGGCGACACGCTGTTCATGCCCGACTACGGCACCGCGCGCTGCGACTTTCCTGGCGGCGACGCGCGTGCGCTGTACCAGTCGATCGCGCGCGTGCTGAGCCTGCCGCCCGACACGCGGCTGTACCTGTGCCATGACTACCAGCCCGGCGGCCGCGCGCTGCAGTACACGAGCACCGTCGCCGACCAGCGGCGCGCGAACGTCCACGTGCGCGATGGCGTGACCGAAGACGATTTCGTCGCGATGCGCGCCGCGCGCGACGCGACGCTCGACATGCCGGTGCTGATGCTGCCGTCGGTGCAGGTCAACATGCGCGCCGGCCACCTGCCCGAACCCGAAGACAACGGCGTGCGCTACCTGAAGATCCCGCTCGACGCGATCTGATCTGCACGCACCGCCCCGCCCCAACCGGAGTCCCCCCACATGAACATTCGCAAGCTGACCGGCACGCTGTCGGTCTCGCCCCAGATCACGGCGGCCGACCTGCCCGCGCTGCGCGACGCCGGCTTCCGCGCGATCGTCTGCAACCGGCCGGACGGCGAAGGCCCCGACCAGCCGACCGTCGCCGAGATCCAGGCGGCTGCCGTGCCGCTCGGCATCGCCGTTCATTACCTGCCGGTCGATTCCGGCAAGGTCACCGACGACCAGGCCGCGCAGTTCGGCGCGCTCGTCGCGTCGCTCGAGGGGCCTGCGCTCGCCTACTGCCGTACGGGCACCCGCTCCGCGACGCTGTGGGCGCTGTCGCAGGCCCGTCTGCGGCCGCTGAACGACATCGTCGCGACAGCCGCCGCCGCGGGCTACGACTTGAGCGCGCTCGCGCCCCGCATCGCGCAGCATGGGTCGCAGCGCGGCACGCCCATGACGCCGCCGGTCGAAACGCGGCACGACATCGTGATCGTCGGCGCGGGCGCCGCCGGCATCGCGGTCGCATCGAGCCTGCTCGCGCGCGACCGCTCGCTCGACATCGCGGTGATCGATCCCGCCGACGTCCACTACTACCAGCCCGGCTGGACGATGGTCGGTGCAGGCGTGTTCAAGCCCGAAACCACCGCTCGGCAGATGGCCGCCGTGCTGCCGCGCGGCGTGCGCCGGATCCAGGCCGCGGTCGCCGGATTCGAGCCGGACGCGCACGTGGTCGTGCTCGACGGCTGCCGGCGCATCGGCTACCGGCAGCTCGTCGTGTGCCCGGGGCTCAAGCTCGACTGGCACGCGATCGACGGGCTTCCCGAGACGCTCGGCCGCAATGGCGTCACGTCGAACTACCGCTACGACCTCGCGCCCTACACGTGGCAGCTCGTCCGCGAATTCCGCGGCGGCCGCGCGCTGTTCACGCAGCCGCCGATGCCGATCAAGTGCGCGGGTGCGCCGCAGAAGGCAATGTATCTGTCATGCGACCACTGGCAGCGCATGGGCCGCCTCGGCGCGGTCGACGTCGAGTTTCTCAACGCGGGCGCCGCGCTGTTCGGCGTCGCCGACTACGTGCCCGCGCTGATGGAGTACGTGAAGCGCTACGACATCGGGCTGTCGTTCGGCCACAACCTCGTGTCGATCGACGGCCCCGCGCGCCGCGCGACGTTCCGGCGCGCGCTGCCCGACGGCGGCGCGGAAACCGTCGTGTGCGACTTCGACATGATCCACGTCGTGCCGCCGCAGCGCGCGCCCGATTTCGTGCGCGCGAGCCCGCTCGCCGACGCAGCCGGCTGGATCGACGTCGATCCGGCCACGCTCAGGCACAAGCACCACCCCGACATCTTCGCGCTCGGCGACGCGACCAACACGACCAACGCAAAAACCGCCGCCGCCGCGCGCAAGCAGGCGCCCGTCGTCGCGCACAACGTGCTCGCGGCGCTCGGCCGTGCGCAAGGCGCCGCAACCTATGACGGCTACGGCTCGTGCCCGCTGACCGTCGAGCGCGGCCGGATCGTGCTCGCCGAATTCCTGTACGGCGGCAAGGTCGCGCCGACCTTCCCCGCGTGGCTGATCGACGGCAAGCGCCCGTCGCGGCTCGCGTGGCTGCTGAAGGAGCGCGTGCTGCCGCCGCTGTACTGGAAGGCGATGCTGCAGGGCCGCGAATGGCTCGCGAAGCCCGAGATTGCCGGTTGACCGCCGGCTGGGCCAACGGACGAATGAACGGATGACATCATGCTGATTTCTCTCGTGCTGGGCGGTATCGTCGGCGCGGTGCTCGGACTGACGGGCGCGGGCGGCGGGATCCTCGCGGTGCCGGCGCTCGTCGTCGGGATGGGCTGGCCGATGCAGCAGGCGACGCCCGTCGCGCTCGTCGCGGTCGCGGGCAGCGCGCTCGTCGGCGCGCTCGAGGGTTTCCGCCGCGGGCTCGTGCGCTATCGCGCGGCGCTGCTGATGGCCGCGGCCGGCGTGCCGCTCACGACGCTCGGCGTGCGGCTCGCGCACGTGCTGCCGCAGCGCGTGCTGCTGACTTTGTTCGCGCTGACGATGCTCGTCGTCGCGGGCCGGCTGCTGCAGCAGGCGCTCCGGTCGCCGCACGGCACGCCAGCCGTGTCGCCGCTGTGCGTCGGCCGCGTGAACCCCGACACCGGCCGGCTCGTCTGGTCGTGGCCCGCCGGTCTCGCGCTCGCGTCGACCGGTGCGGTCACCGGCCTGATGACGGGCCTGCTCGGCGTCGGCGGCGGCTTCGTGATCGTGCCGATGCTGCGCAAGTTTACTGATGTATCGATGCACGGGATCGTCGCGACGTCGCTGATGGTGATCGCGCTGGTCGGCACGGGCGGCGTGTTCGCGACGCTCGTCGCCGGCACGCACGCGCCGCTCGACGTGACGCTGTGGTTTACCGCGACGACCGCGCTCGGGATGGTCGCCGGCCGTGGCGTGTCGCGCTTTCTGTCCGCGCGGAACGTGCAGATCGGTTTCGCGGCCGCGCTCGTGTGCGTCGCGCTCGGGTTGCTTGCGAAGGCTGCGTTCGGCGCGTGAGCCGGACGCAGGGAACGACCGCGCGTCCCGTCGCCCGCCGTAACCTGGCGGTCAGGATCCGCATGCTAGACTCGCCGCCACGCGCCGTCCCCCGGCGCGTCAAGACCAACAACGAAAAGAGGAGTCTGGCCATGCACGTCGGCAGACGAGGAGGCACGGCACTTGCCGCGCTGCTGTTCACGCCGCTCACCGCGCTCGCGGCATCCGCCTATACGGCGACCTTGACGCTCTCCAGTCTCGCGCCGACAGTTGGCGGTACCGACAAGGCGACGCTCAATCTCGCGAACACCGGCACCACGCCGGCTGCCGCCGGCGTCGTGATCGGCATGCCCGCGGGTTTCACCGCGAACGGCTTCACGAGCGCGTGCGGCGGCACCCTGGCCAGCGACGGCACCGCGCAGCTCGCGCTGACCGGCGCGACGGTGCCGGCAGGCGGCGCATGCACGTTCACCTTCACGCTCGGCGTGCCGCCCGTTGCGTCCCTGCCGCCGCCGGGTGCACGCAGTTTCAGCCTCACGGCCAGCACGGCGCCGGGCCTCGCGACGCTGTCGGCCAGCACCGCGCCGACGCTCAACGGCTTCCTCGGCGCGACACCAGGGCTCTACAGCAACACGTGGTTCCCGTCGACGGTGCGCAGCGTCGCGATCCTCGACCTGTTCATCACGCCGCAGACCGACCCCGGCCCGAACTCGAACGTGTACTGGTCCAACCAGGTCAATTCGCTGCACGGCTACACAGGCTTGCAGTCGACCGAACTGGTGTCCGCCAGCGAAGGCGCGGGCAAGCAATTCCTGTTCAGCCTGTGGGGCGCGACCGCCGCGAAACCCGGCACGCCCGCGAGCGCCGGCATCGGCGCCGGCAGCTTCTGCACGGTCAGCAGCTCGGCAACGGACGGCAGCGCCGGCGCGCAATGCCGCTACCGCTACGAGTGGCAGGCGGGCCACACGTACCGCTTCCGCATTACGCCGGACACGAGCCAGGGCCCCGGCTGGTTCAAAAGCAACGTGACCGACGTGACGGGCGGCGCGACCGGCGACAGCTTCGACATCGGCAGCATCTACGTCGGCACGACGCAGACGCAGGTGCCGGTGTCGTCGATCAGCCAGTGGGTCGAGTACTTCGACTGGAATTCGAGCCGCACGAGCTGCGCGTCGGTCGCCTACACGAACGCCCGGTTCTCGGTGCGCGCGTACGACACGCTCGGCAATGCGGTGACGGTGCCGGCCCCGTCGGTCACGGTCAACAAGACGTGTCCCGCCTCCTATGCAAATGCGTCCGAGTCGAACGGCGTCGCGACGCTGATCGGCGGCCCGCAGCAGTCGGCGGCCGGCCTCGTCAAGGCCAACGGCGCGTGCCTGACGGCGTCGGGCGGCCTCACCGACGGCAGCGCCGCGACGCTCGGTGCGTGCCCGACGCTCGCGTCGGTGCGCGCATCCGGCGGCACGCATTTCAATCCGCAACTGTGGGTCGCCGCCGGCGACGGCACGCTGCAGACCAAGTACAGCTACTGCCTGACCGCGCCGGCGCCCGGCGCCGCCGGCAGCGCGCTGCTGCACACCTGCGTACCCGGCGAGGCGGACCAGCAATGGCAGGTGCAGGCCGGCACGTTGCCCGGCACGGCGCAACTCGTGTCGCTGCCGTCGGGCCGCTGCCTTGCGCCGGCCGGCAGCGCGCTCAGCCTCCAGCCGTGCACGACGGCCACGGCCGTCTGGACGACACCCGGCAAGAGCTTCGCCTACTGATTCACGTGCTGACCGTTGCGCCGCGCAGCGGCGCATAAGAAAACGCCCGGCCCGACTTGTCGTCGGCACCGGGCGTTTTGCGTGGCGTCGGGCGAAACGGCGTCAGGCCAGCGCCGCCTCCGCCATCGCCGCCATCCTGCGCCGCTCCTGGCGCAGCATCACGAAGTTCGCGAGCACGACGCCGGCCGTCACCGCGATGATGAACAGCGTCGCGAGCGCGTTCATCTCCGGATTCAGGCCGAGGCGCACGCGCGAGAACACGACGAGCGGCAGCGTCGTCGAGCCGGGGCCCGACAGGAACGCCGACAGCACGAGATCGTCGATCGACAGCGTGAACGACAGCAGCCAGCCGGCGATCAGCGCCTGCGAGATCAGCGGCAGCGTGATCGTGAAGAACACCTTCAGCGGCGTCGCGCCGAGATCGAGCGCGGCTTCCTCGAGCGACGGGTCCAGTTCGCGCACGCGCGACTGCACGATGATCGCGACGTACGAGATGCACAGCATCACGTGGCCGAGCCAGATCGTGAAGATCCCGCGCTCGGCCGGCCAGCCGATCCACTTGGCGAGCTCGATGAACAGCAGCAGCAGCGAGATGCCCTGGATCACCTCGGGAATCACGAGCGGCGCGTTGATCATCCCGCTGAACAGCGCGAAGCCGCGAAAGCGGCCCATGCGCGCGAGCACGAAGCCTGCCCACGTGCCGATGATCACCGACGCGAACGCGGTCATCACGCCGATCTTCAGCGACAGCCACGCGGCCGTCAGCAGCTCGTCGTCGTCGACAAGCGCCGAATACCAGCGGAACGAGAACCCGGACCACACCGTGACGAGCTTCGACTCGTTGAACGAGTAGACGATCAGGCTGAGGATCGGGATGTACAGGAACGCGAAACCGGCAAAGAGCGCCGCGAACTGCAGGAAACGATTCGGCTTCATTTGCGGCGGCCCTCCTGCTCCTTCGCCTGGAAGTGCTGGAACATCGCCATCGGCACGAGCAGCAGCAGCACCATCGCGCAGGTGACGGCGGACGCCATCGGCCAGTCTGCGTTGTTGAAGAACTCATTCCACATCACGCGGCCGATCATCAGCGTGTTCGCGCCGCCGAGCAGCTCCGGAATCACGTACTCGCCGACCGCCGGGATGAACACCAGCAGGCAGCCCGCGATGATCCCGTTCCTCGACAGCGGCAGCGTGATCTGCACGAACGCCTTCCACGGCTTAGCTCCCAGGTCGTACGCGGCTTCCAGCAGGCGCAGGTCCATCTTCACGAGGTGCGCATAGAGCGGCATCACGAGAAACGGCAGGTACGAATACACCATGCCGATGTAGACCGCATAGTTCGTGCGGTACAGCTCGATCGGCGCATGGGTCAGGCCGATCCACATCAGGAAGTTGTTGAGCAGCCCGTTGTTCTTCAGGATGCCGATCCATGCATACACGCGGATCAGGAACGACGTCCAGAACGGCAGCATCACGCCCATCATCAGCAGGTTGCGGGTCGCCGGGTTCGAGCGTGCGATGTAGTACGCCATCGGATAGCCGATCAGCAGGCACAGCACGGTCGTGATTGCCGCGACGAGCACGGAGTTCACGTAGGTCGCGAAGTACAGGCTGTCGGTCAGCAGGAACGCATAGTGCGACAGGTTCAGCGCGATATGGACGACGCCGTCCGCGTACGACGCGAGCTCCGAGTACGGCGGAATGCCGAGCTGCAGCTCGGCGAAGCTGATCTTGACGACCAGCACGAACGGCACGAGAAAGAACAGCACGAGCCACGTGAACGGCCCGGCGACGACCGCGGTGCTGCCGGTCAGGTTGAAGCGCTTCACCGGCCAGTTGAGCAGGGACTTGAACGCGGTCATGACGTCAGCACCACGCCCGCCGACGCGCTCCAGCGCACGTAGATCTCGTCGCCGAGCGCCGGCGTCTCGAGCTCGCTGATCGCGAGGCTCGACACGTTCGCGATCACCACCTTGCCCGAATCGAGGCGCACGTGATACAGCGAATAGCCGCCCATGTACGCGACGTTGGTGATCATGCCGTGCGCCCAGTTGAACGCGCCCTCGGGCGGCTTGCGCGTGAGCGCGATCCGTTCGGGACGCACCGATACCGTGACCGGCATGCCGAGCGGGCCCGAAATGCCGTGGTTCACGTACATCCGGCACGGCAGCTCCGGCGACTCGATGAACACGTGGTCGGGCTCGTCCTCGACGGTCGTGCCGTCGAACAGGTTGGTCGAGCCGATGAACTCGGCCGAGAACCGCGTGTTCGGATATTCGTAGACTTCGTTCGGCGAGCCGATCTGGACGATCTGCCCTTCGCTCATCACCGCGAGCCGGTTCGCCATCGTCATCGCCTCTTCCTGGTCGTGCGTGACCATGATGCAGGTGACGCCGACCTTGTTCAGGATGTTGACGAGCTCGATCTGCGTGCGCTGGCGGATCTGCTTGTCGAGCGCCGACATCGGCTCGTCGAGCAGCAGCAGTTTCGGGCGCTTCACGAGCGAACGCGCGAGCGCGACGCGCTGCTGCTGGCCGCCCGACAGCTGGTGCGGCTTGCGCTTCGCGTACTTGCCCATCTGCACGAGCTCGAGCGCCGCGTGCACGCGCTCCTTCAGCTCGGACTTCGGCGTGCCTTCCTGCTTCAGGCCGAACGCGACGTTCGACTCGACCGACATGTGCGGGAACAGCGCGTACGACTGGAACATCATGTTCACGGGCCGCTTGTACGGCGGCATCTGCGCGAGGTCCTCGCCGTCGATCAGGATCTTGCCCGACGTGACCGTCTCGAGGCCCGCGAGCATCCGCAACAGCGTCGACTTGCCGCAACCGGAGCTGCCGAGCAGCGCGAACAGCTCGCCCTGGCGCACCGTCAGGTTGACGCTGCGCACCGCTTCGGTCTCGCCGAATTTCTTGACGACGTCGATGATCTGGACAAAGTTCTCGGCGCGCGAATCGGCGCCGGACGAAGGAACGAAGGACGGCGCGCCCGCGACCGGCACGCTCGACTGGCTATTCATGATGTGCTGCTTCTCTCCTGCGTTTGACGAACAAAGCCCCCGGGGGTACCAGGGGCTTCATGACTGCGGGTGCGACTCCGTTCGCGTCAGCGGCCCGACTTCAGCTCGGTCCACAGACGTGTCTGCAGGCGCTGGATTTCAGGCGGCAGCGGCTTGAGCAGGAACAGCGTCTTCACGACGTCGGCCGGCGGGTAGACGGCCGGGTCGTTCGCGACGTCAGGCTTCACGTACTTGCGCGCCTCGGCGTTCGCGCTCGGGTAGTACACCGCGTTCGTGATCGCCGCGTGAACCTTCGGATCCTCGATGTAGTTGATCCATTGCAGCGCGGCATCCTTGTTCTTCGCGTCCTTCGGGATCGCCATCACGTCGAACCAGACCGGCGCGCCGCCCTTCGGGATGTAGTACTCGACCTTGTACGGCTTCTTCGCTTCCATCGCGCGGTGCTTCGCGATCACGACGTCGCCCGACCAGCCGTATGCGAAGCAGATGTCGCCGCCGACCAGGTCGTTGATGTAGCCCGACGAGTTGAACTGCGTGATGTACGGGCGGATCTTCTTCAGCACCTGCATCGCGGCCTGGTAGTCGGCCGGGTTGGTGCTCATCGGATCCTTGCCGATGTAGTGCAGCGCCGCCGCGAACATCTGGTCCGGCGCGTCGAGCACCGACACGCCGCAGGTCTTCAGCTTCGAGATGTTTTCCGGCTTGAACAGGATGTCCCAGTTGTCGAGCGGCACCTTGCCGAGGATCTGCTGCGCCTTGTTCACGTTGTACGCGAGGCCCGTCGTGCCGTACGCCCAGGGCACCGCGTACTTGTTGCCGGGGTCCGCGCCGGCGACGAGCGCCATCAGTTGCGGATCGAGATACTTGAGGTTCGGCAGCTTCGACTTGTCGAGCGGCGTGAAGATGCCGGCGGCGATCTGCTTGCCTGCGTAGTTGCTGGTCGGCACGACGATGTCGTAGCCCGAGCTGCCCGTCAGGAGCTTCGCCTGCAGCGTGTCGTCGCTGTCGTAGTTGTCGTAGCGGACCTTGATGCCGGTCTGCTTCTCGAAGTTCGGGATCGTGTCCTTCGCAATGTAGTCCGACCAGTTGTAGACATTGAGCTGCGTATCCTTCGCTGCTGCCGCCGATGCGCCCACGCACAGCGCGAGCGCCGCGAACCGGCCCGCCACTTTTGCTTTCATCCCGTTCTCCCGTCCGGCCGGAACCGTTGTCCGGCTGTCGTCTGCCTCGCCATGGCGGTGCGTGTTGGCCCGCTCCGCCCCTCGAAAACCCCGAACGCTACCATTATTCGCCTGCCGTCTCAAAAAAATCATGCCGGTGTCGCGCAAACGGAACAGAATCCGGTCGCGTGCCGACGCGGCGGCGCGCGCAGCGGGGTGATCCGACGGAAATTCTATCGGGTAATTGGCGTCTGTCCATCCGTAAAATGAACGGGTGCCGGAACGCCGGACCGCTTACGCCGGAGATGCGACCGTTTCATGACCGCCACGCAGGCAAGCGCCGTGCAACGGCGTCGTTTCACCCGCGAACCGACGCCCGCTTTCCGGTGACCGGCCGGTCCGCCGCACCGCCGGACGGCGTCGGCTGCGATGCATTAAAATTCGCGCTGACGTTTTCACTACGCGAACCTTCCGATGGCCTCCAACCTCCACGACCTGCCCGACAGCCCCTGTATCGGCGTCTGCTCGACCCTCTTCGACGAAATCTGCAAGGGGTGCGGCCGCACGGCCAGCGAGGTGTCGAACTGGGTGTTCCTGAGCGACGACGAGAAGCGCGCCGTGTGGGAACGCATCACCCGTGAAGGCACCGCGATGCGCTTCCAGTACGACAAGCTGTAAATCCGCGCGCACAAAAAAAGAGCGGCATGCTTACCGCCATGCCGCCAACCCCAACTCTGTCTTTTCTGTCGCTGCTGTCGCTGCTGTCTTTCCCCGCGCGCTAGAACTTCATCCCGACGCCCACGCCTACGATCAGCGGATCGATGTGCAGCGTGCCGATGCCCTTGTCGCCAAGCGTCGCATCGGTGCTCATCCAGATCTTCTTCAGGTCGAAGTTCACGAACACCTTCTTCGTCACCTGCACGTCGACACCGAACTGCAGCGCCGGACCGAAGCTGCTCTTGTTGATCGACACCCCCTCGCCGCCGACATTGAGCCCGTTGTTGTAGAAGTACGTGTAGTTCAGGCCCGCGCCGACGTACGGGCGCACCTTGCCGGCATGATTGAAGTGGTATTGCAGCAGCAGCGTCGGCGGCAGCACGTTCACGCCGCCGAGATTGCCGAGGTTCGACGTCATCTGGTGCCGCGACGTGGCGAGAATCAGCTCGACGCCGAGATAGTCGCGAATCATGTACGTGAAATCGAGCTCGGGCACGATCGCGTTGTTCACGCCGATGTTGATCGCGCCGAGCGTGTCGCTGCCGCGCTCGTTCGGCTGGATGCTGATCGCGCGCAGCCGCACGAGCCAATCGCCCTGGTTAATGCCGTCGCCCGGCGACGCCGCGTGCGACAGCGACGGCATGGCAAGGAGACTCGCGGCGCAGGCCGCGGCGGTGACACAGCTTCGAATCGTCTTGTGCATCTTATGGACCCCCAATGAATGGACTCCATTCTGTCTGTAGGGTCTTTCCCGCATCTTGATATCCGTCAAGCCAGCGTAAACATGGGGCGGTTTGTCGCAGGCTCGGCCGCGCTGCCCGTCAGCAGCAGGTCGAGCAGGTCGCGCACGCTGCGGATCGCGCGGCCGAACGGCAGCGCTTCGCGGCCGCGGAAGAACAGGCCGTTCGCGACATCGCCGCGCAACGCGGCGGCAAGACGCGTATCAATGCAGAAGTGGCCGAATTTCTCGATGCCGTCGCGCAGCCCGCACACGCTCAGGCATTCGAGCGCGGCCGGACAGCGCTGCTTGAACGCGCCGAGCTTGTCGCGAATGCGCGTTTCGTTGCGCAGGTAGCGCGCGAGCCACGGTGTGTTCACCGCACGCGCCGGCAGGCCCGTCACGCTGACGAACTCGACGATGTCGTCCGGCACCGCGTCGGCGAGCACGCGCTTGAAGTTCGGATGCGCGTCGCCCTCTTCCGTCACCGCGAACGGCGTGCCGACCTGCACGCCGTTCGCGCCGGCGGCGAGCGCGTCGCGCACCGCGGCATGACTGTTGATGCCGCCGGCGACGATCAGCGGAATCTGCTCGCGCGCGAGCCCGAGCGACGCGATTATCTGCGTCGTCTCGTCGAGCACGCGCGCGAAGTCGAAGCGCGCATCGTACATGTCGTCGATCTGCGTGACGCCGAGATGGCCGCCCGCGTGCGCAGGATGCTCGATCACGATCGCGTCCGGCAGCCGCCCCTTCTTCATCCACTTCTTCAGCACGAGCGCGATGCCGCGGCTGTCCGACAGGATCGGGATCAGCGCGATGTCGCGGCCGTGCGTCAGGTCCGGCAGGTCGAGCGGCAGGCCCGCGCCCATCACGATCGCGTCCGCGCCCTCGTCGCATGCGACGCGCACATAATCCGTGTGCGCGCTGACCGCCTTCATCACGTTGACGGCGATCATCCCGCGCCCTTCGCTGTAAGTCTTCGCGAGACGGATCTCGCGCGCGAGCGCGTCGAGGTTCGCGGCTTCGAGCGTCGCGCGGTCCGGTTGCGCGCGGCAGCGCGCGAGCAGGTCCGCATGGTGATGGCGCAGGTCGATGCTCGCGATCGTGCCGAGCGCGCCTTCGCGCGCGACGCTGCCCGCGAGACGGTGCGCGGAGATGCCCACGCCCATGCCGCCCTGGACGATCGGCAGCAACGAACGGCCGCGAACAACGAGCGGCGGAAAGGAAGAGCGTGCGGGCATCGGAAACCTCGTCGAACCATCGGAAACCGCGATGATCGACGATCCGCCGGCGCGCACCTTGAGCGGCGTCAACAAAAAAACGGCACGCGAAAGGCGTGCCGTTCCGGATGCGTTGCGGCGAGCCGCTCAGGCCGGCTTTTGCGTCCTGAGCTGCATCGACTTGTATTCGAGGTACTCCTCGAGCCCGTATACGCCGTTTTCGCGGCCGTGGCCCGACTGCTTGTAGCCGCCGAACGGCGCAGCCATGTTCCACGTGCCGCCGTTGATGTCGACCTGCCCGGTGCGGATGCGCCGCGCGACGGCCATCGCGCGTTCGTCGCTGCCGGCCCAGACCGCGCCGCCGAGGCCGTACGGCGAATCGTTCGCGATGCGGACGGCCTCGTCCTCGTCGCGGTACGTGATGATCGACAGCACGGGCCCGAAGATCTCCTCCTGCGCGATCGTCGATTTCGGATCGACGCGGCCGAACACCGTCGGCTTCACGAAGAAGCCCTTCGCGATGCCGTCCGGCAGGCCGACGCCGCCCGTCACAAGCTCCGCGCCTTCGTCGATGCCGCGCTGGATGTAGTCCTGCACGCGCTGCTGCTGCACCGCCGACGCGAGCGCGCCGAGCCGCGTCGCGTCCTGGCGCGGGTCGCCCGCGACATACGCTTCGGCCGCGGCCTTCGCGAGCGCGCTCGCCTCGTCGTAGCGCGCCTCCGGCACGAGCATCCGCGTGTGCGCGGAGCAGGTCTGGCCGGCGTTCAGGTAGCACGCGTTGACCGTGCCCTTCACCGCCGCCGCGAAATCGGCATCGTCGAGAATCACCGACGCCGACTTGCCGCCCAGTTCGAGCGCGACACGCTTGACGCTGGCGGCCGCCAGCTCGGCTACGCGCTTGCCCGCGCGGGTCGAGCCCGTGAACGACACCATGTCGACGTCGGGATCGGTTGCGAGCACTTCGCCGACGACCGGCCCGTAGCCGCACACGAGGTTGAACACGCCAGCCGGCAGCCCCGCTTCATGGATCGCTTCGGCGAGCATGAACGCGTTGAGCGGCGCGACTTCCGTCGGCTTGAGGACGACCGTGCAGCCGGCGGCGAGCGCCGGCGCGACTTTCAGCGTGATCTGGTTGAGCGGATAGTTCCACGGCGTGATCGCCGCGACGACGCCCACCGGCTCGCGCACGACGAGCGAGTTGCCGACCTTCGCTTCGAATTCGAACGACTCCGCGAGCTTCGCGTACGCGTTCCAGTTGTAGATCGGTCCGCCGACCTGGATCGCGCGCGACAGCTTGATCGGCATCCCGACTTCGCCGGTGATCGACTGCGCCAGCTCCTCGCTGCGCGCCTGCAGGTGCTCGGCGATCTTGCGCAGGTAGGCGGCACGGGTGGCGGGCGGCGTCGCGGCCCAGCCGTCGAACGCGGCGCGCGCGGCGCGGATCGCGGCCTGCGCATCGGCCGGCTGGCCTTCCGGAATCCGGCCGATCACGCCCTCGGTGCCCGAGTCGATCACGTCGATCGTGCCGGTGCCCGCCGGCTGGCGCCATGCGCCATCGATATAGAACTGGTCGTAGGTTTTCATCGTGATGTTCCGTCTCCATGGAAGCGGACATTCTAGCGACTGCGTGGCTGGCGTGACGATCCGCGTGCAAGACCGGCAGCGTGGCCGCCAGGTCTGCCGACACGGTTCGCAGCGCATTGCGTCGGTCGTGCCGGCATGTTCCGGTCGCCCGGCGCCGGCGGCCGGCGCGTTCACGGCCGGTCCGCTAGCGTGCCGCGCACCGTGCGGCGGGATCCGCAACTGCCCGGGTGCGCGACGTGGCCCGCATCGTGCTATGTTTTTACTATCGGCACCGGCCCCTTGCAGCCGGCGCCGCCCGGAATCGATGCATTTCGTGAGCGCTGCCATGACCGACGCCCCCCATACCCTCGGCTCGCACGACCGCCTGGAGCTGCTTTGCTGGCTCACCTGCGGCAACCTCGGCGCGTTTTACCTCAACGAATCGTGGCCGGATGCGGCCTTCCAGGTCCAGGCCGCGCATCGCTGGCTCGACCGCCACCTGCGGCAGGCCGACTGGCTCGCGATCGCGAAGCTGTCGGCGATCGCGCAGGACATCGCGAAGCGCCATGCGGGGTTCGTCGACGCGTCATGGGCGCGCGACGCGGTCGAGGAGATCGTCGACACCGACGACCTGAACTATCAGGCCAAGCTCGTGCAGTGGGTGTACGAAGACTGCTGCAAGGCGCTCGCGGATCAGCGGCTGGCCGACTGACGACGCGCGCCGGCGCGCGCGTCAGGTTCCGCACGCGTGGATCAGAAACTGCTGCAAGGCCATCGCCGGCCCGGCCAGCTTGCCCTTCTTCCGCCAGATCATGCCCGCGTCCATTTGCGGAATCGCGTCGTGGATCGGACGTGCTTCGATGCGCTTGCCTTCCAGCGACCACGGGCGAAACACCATGTCCGACAGGATGGTCACGCCGAAACCGTGCGCCACGAGTCCGCGCAGCGCTTCCATCGACGACGTGCGAAAGGCGACGTTCGGCGCGATGCCCGCTTCCCGCCAGTACCGTAGCGTCGACTGCTCGCCTTCGTCGACGGTAATCAGGATGTACGGATAGCCGGCAATGTCCTTCAGCGACGGCGCCCGCAACTGCGCGAGCGGATGCGACGGCGCGACCCACAACTGCCGCCGCGACCGGATCAGCACCTGGCTGTCGAACCGGTTCGGCCGCTCCACGTTCGACAGCAGCACGACTCCCATGTCGATCTCGTCGTCGAGGACCGCCGCCTCGATATCCGCCCGCTCCATGTCGCGCAGATCGAACTCGATGTAAGGATAGGTCGTACGAAAGCGCGCGAGCAGTTCCGGCAGGAAGTAGCCGAGCACCGTGTACGACGCCGCGATCCGCACCGTGCCGCGCAGGTCGTGCGAACGGAACGGCGGCTTGTGGACGGCATCGCGCGCGGCGTCCAGCACGCGTCGCGCGTGGTTGTAGAAGTCCTGGCCGTCCGGCGTCAGCGCGACCCCTTGCGGCAGCCGCTCGAAGAGCCGCATGCCGAGCCCGTTTTCGAGCGCGAGCACGGCGTTCGTGATCGCGGACTGCGACACGTGTTCGTTGGCGGCCGCCATCGAGAACTGGCCGGTTTGGGCAGCGGCGACGAAGTACCGCAACTGCCGGAGCGTGAGATCGAATGCCATCTGTTTTTCGCATACCAGAGTTTGCTATTTGTGATTTTACGATAGCAAATCGGCTTCCTATACTCGGCGGAAAAACAGGATGACCGGAGACAGATCGCCATGAACGCCCCCGCCCCGAGCGTTGCTGCCGCTTCCACGCCGCACGACGCAGCCGTATCCCTCGACGACAAGTACACGCTGGAAAAAGGCCGCGTCTACATCAGCGGCACGCAGGCCCTCGTACGACTACCGATGTTGCAGAAGGCCCGCGATCGCAAGGCCGGGCTCAATACCGCCGGGTTCATCTCCGGCTACCGCGGCTCGCCGCTCGGCGCACTCGATCAGTCGCTATGGAAGGCGAAGAAGCATCTCGAGGCAAATGACGTCGTGTTCCAGCCCGGCGTCAACGAGGACCTGGCCGCGACGGCCGTGTGGGGCACGCAGCAGATCAACCTGTGGCCGGGCGCAACGCGCGACGGCGTGTTCGGCATGTGGTACGGCAAGGGGCCGGGCGTCGACCGGACCGGCGACGTGTTCAAGCACGCGAACTCCGCGGGCAGCGACGCGCGCGGCGGCGTGCTCGTCCTCGCCGGCGACGATCACGCAGCCAAGTCGTCGTCCGTCGCCCACCAGTCCGAGCATGCGTTCATCGCGGCGGGCATGCCCGTCCTGTATCCGGCGAACGTGCAGGAATATCTCGACTACGGTCTGCACGGCTGGGCGATGAGCCGGTACTCGGGCCTGTGGGTCGCGATGAAGTGCGTGACGGACGTCATCGAATCGACTGCGTCGGTCGATCTCGATCCGGACCGGGTCCGCATCGTCACGCCGCCCGACCACGCGCTGCCGGCCGGCGGCCTCAACATCCGGTGGCCCGATTCGCCGCTCGCGCAGGAAGCGCGCCTGCTGGACGAGAAATGGTATGCGGCGCTGGCTTACGTGCGCGCCAACAAGCTGAACCGCGTGGTCATCGACTCGCCGACGCCGCGCTTCGGCATCATCACGGCGGGCAAGGCCTATCTCGACGTGCGGCAGGCGCTCAGTGACCTCGGTCTCGACGACGACGTCTGCGCGCAGATCGGCGTGCGCGTGCTGAAAGTGGGATGCGTATGGCCGCTCGACGCGCAGGATGCGCGCGCGTTCGCCACCGGGCTCGAAGAGATCCTGGTCGTCGAGGAGAAGCGGCAGATTCTCGAATATGCGCTGAAGGAAGAGCTGTACAACTGGCGCGAGGACGTTCGCCCGAAGATCTACGGCAAGTTCGACGAGCGCGACAACGAAGGCGGCGAATGGTCGGTGCCACGCGGCAACTGGCTGCTGCCCGCACATTACGAGCTGTCGCCCGCGCTGATCGCGAAAGCCATCGCCCGGCGCCTGATGCGCGCCGATCTGCCCGCGGACATTCGCGCGCGCATGCTGGCCCGGGTCGCCGTCATCGAAGCGAAGGAACGGGAAGCGGCGAAGCCGCGCGTGTCGGTCGAACGCAAGCCGTGGTTTTGCTCCGGCTGCCCGCACAATACGTCCACCCGCGTGCCGGAAGGCTCGCGCGCGCTGGCGGGCATCGGCTGTCACTACATGTCGATGTGGATGGACCGCAACACCGAGACGTTCAGCCAGATGGGCGGCGAAGGCGTTGCATGGACAGGCCAGATGCATTTCTCCGGCGACCGTCACGTCTTCGTCAACCTGGGCGACGGCACGTATTTCCATTCCGGGCTGCTTGCGATCCGCGCGGCAATCGCCGCACAGGCGACCATCACCTACAAGATTCTCTATAACGACGCCGTCGCGATGACGGGCGGTCAGCCCATCGACGGCGTGCTGACCGTCCCGCAGATCGCCCATCAGGTTCACGCGGAAGGCGCGAAGCGGATCGTCATCGTGACCGACGAACCGCAGAAATACGCTGCCGGCGTCGTGCTGCCGGCGGGGGTCGACGTTCACCATCGCGACGAACTCGATGCGATCCAGCGCATGCTGCGCGACACGCCCGGCACGACCATCCTCATTTACGACCAGACCTGTGCGACCGAGAAGCGCCGGCGCCGCAAGCGCGGCACGTATCCCGACCCGGCGCGGCGGGCGTTCATCAACGACGCCGTGTGCGAGGGTTGCGGCGATTGCTCGGTGCAGTCGAATTGCCTGTCCGTCGAGCCGCTGCAGACGCCGCTTGGCACCAAGCGGAAGATCAATCAGTCGTCCTGCAACAAGGACTTCTCGTGCGTGAACGGCTTCTGTCCGAGCTTCGTGATCGCCGAAGGCGCGCAGCTTCGCAAGCCGCAGGCGGCGCGCGCCGCCGGCTCCGGCCATCCGGATGTCGACGCGTTGCCGACGCCGTCGTTGCCCGATATCGCCAGGCCCTACGGCGTGCTCGTCACGGGCGTCGGCGGGACGGGGGTCGTGACGATCGGCGGCCTGATCGGGATGGCCGCGCATCTCGAGGGCAAGGGTGTCACCGTGCTCGACATGGCGGGCCTTGCACAGAAAGGCGGCGCGGTGCTGAGCCACGTGCAGATCGCCGCCGCGCCGGACGCGCTGCACGCGACGCGCATCGCGACGGGTGAAGCCCGGCTCGTGATCGGCTGCGACGCGATCGTGTCGGCATCCGCCGACGTGCTGTCCCGCACGCAGCACGGCGTGACCGTCGCCGCGATCAACAGCGGCGAGACGCCCACGGCGGATTTCGTCAAGAATCCGAAATGGGTGTTTCCGGGCGCGCAAACGGAAACCGCGTTGCTGGACAGCATCGGCGACGGCTGCTCGTTCATCGATGCCAATGCGCTGGCGCTCGCGCTGCTCGGCGATACGATCTACAGCAACCCGCTCCTGCTCGGCTTCGCGTGGCAAAAAGGCTGGCTGCCGCTCGGGCTGCCGGCGCTGCTGCGCGCCATCGAGCTCAATGGGGTCGCGATCGACAAGAACCGGCTGGCGTTCCACTGGGGCCGCCATGTCGCGCATCACGGTGCCGCGTCGGTTCAAGCGCTCGTCCGGTCTGCTTCCGCATCGCAGCCGATCGCCGCGCCGGCGCCCGAATCGATCGACACGCTGGTCGCCGCGCGGCAAGCGCTCCTGACGGCATACCAGAACGAAGGCTATGCGCAGGCCTATCGCCGCGTGGTCGACAGGATGCGGGCGAAGGAAACGCAACTCGGCGGCGATCCGGCGCTGCCGCTGACGCGGGCGGTTGCCGCGAACCTCGCGAAGCTGATGGCGTACAAGGACGAATACGAAGTCGCCCGCCTCTATGCGGATCCCGCCTATCTCGACAAGCTCCGGCAGCAGTTCGAAGGCGAACCGGGACGGGACTACCAGCTGAGCTTCCATCTCGCGCCGCCGATGTTCGCGAAACGCGACGAACATGGCCATCTGCGGAAAATGCGCTTCGGTCCGTGGATGCTGCCGGCGTTCCGGCTGCTCGCCCGCATGAAGGGACTGCGCGGCACGTCGCTGGACCTGTTCGGCAGGACGGCGGAACGGCGCGGCGAGCGGCAACTGGTCGCCGACTATGTCGCCCTCGTCGACGAGTTCTGCGCGACGCTCGATGCACGACGCCTGCCCGTGGCCGTGCAGTTGGCGGGATTGCCGGACGAAATCCGCGGGTTCGGCCATGTGAAGGAACGCAACGTCGCGGCGGTCGCGAGCAAGCGGACGCGCTTGCTCGACGCATACCGGACGTCGGTGGAACGCGTCGCCACGGTGTGACGCGACGCGAGTCGGCAGGTGGCCGCGCGATGCCGCGTGACCACCCGCCGATGCATATCGGATCGGCCGTTACCTGAGGATCCCGTTTTGACAGAAAGCCCGTCCGGGGACACCCCGGATGGGCTTTTTGTCTATTCGGGTTCGGAGCAGCGGGTGGCGACTTGCGCTTGGCCCTGGCTCGCGACGAACACGACCGCCAGCACCACGCCGATCGACGCGAACGGCATCGCCGGATGCAGTTCATACAGCATCGTGCCGGCCAGCGGCGCGACGACCATGCTGAACCCTTGCGCCATCGACATCGCGCCCGCGCACGCGGCCTGCTCGTGCGGTTCGACGGTCTCGGCCGTCAGATAACCCGGATCGTCGGGGTCGACCTGTTGTGCGACCCAGATCCCGTATTGCGCGGACGTCGCGCGGATCGGCAAGGATTCGTTTTTCATGAGCGGGTTGGCCCCGAAGTTCGTTGAACCGGAAGCGGGCCGCATCACGCGCCCCGCTTCCATGCGACCACCAGCGCCCGGTTGCGCGACATCAGCCCCAGGTGCTCGTCCATCACGTACTGGATCCGCTCGAGCTGCTCCGACGAAGCGGCTTCGCAGCGAAGCTGCAGCACGTCATCGGTGCGCAGCATCCGGCAGATGCCGTACGGAAAATCGACGGTCGCGCGATGTTCGTCGAACACGACGGGCACCTTGATCGCGTAGTGCTTGCACAGCTTGAACAGCACGCGGTCGGCCTGCGGCACCGACACCTGCGCCGTGCTGACGAACGGTTTAGTACTCCATCAATAGCCATCCATGTATGTCACGCGCCCAGGTGTGTGCTTACCGCCCCAGTACTTCAGCAGGGCTACAAATATTTCCTTCATGAATCGGTCATCCGCAGCGGCCTCCGCCCCTACATAGCCGTTTCCTCCCTGGAACGTCTCATAGCGCATTCGCATCGTAGGCTGGCTCTTTTCAAAGCCAACGGGTCCAAGCTCTTCCGGGAGCGCCGACAGATGGACCTGCCCGCTCGTATCAACCCAAAGCACATGGTGGCCCAGCTCGTCATCAGCGGCAGCAAAGACAGCGCGCAGTTCTTCAATGGACGGGGAATTGTTCAGATTCATGGCTGGCTCCGGTAGTCGATGGGCTGGCTAGTATCCCCACTATTTGATGACACGAAAAGCAGCGGTGCGCTGGAAAGACGCGCGCTCGCATCAGGGTATCGCGCGGGTTACCTGATGCGCGTCAGAGGGGCTGCGCGCGACGATGCCCGCGTGTGGAAACGGAGGGGGTACCGGGGGGAATTTCGCGGCAGGACTCTATCAGATACCGTTTCATATACGCGCCACAAACATTTCATACGGTAACGAAACCGGACCTATCGGAAGGTGAGTGTAATATCTGATTACTGCACCGCTTCATTTACTGCGCGCAGGACAACTACTTTCGATACGCTACAGGGGACCACCTTGAAAAAGATCATTCTCGCCGCGCTTCTTGTAAACGCAGGTGCAGCACACGCGCATACCTCCAGCTACGGCTACCGCTCATCCGGCTCGAATCTCTATGGGTCGTCTACCGGAGAGCATTACGTCAATGGCTACACGCGCTCAAACGGTACCTACGTTCAGGGCCACTACCAGACCAACCCGAACGACACAAAGCTAGATAACTGGTCTACCCAAGGAAACCAAAATCCATATACCGGTCAGTGGGGAACGAAGTCCCCGTATTGACAGGCCCTTAATAAGAGCTGCCCACAAGACCTCGGCATGAAGCCATAAGCTTCATATACAGGGGGACGTCAGCAGCTCTTTTCGCCCCTACATCCTGGAAGACTTCAGAGCGCTATGGACATCTTTACGGGTATTCTTATCGCTATTTTTGTTCCATTCTTACTGTTATCGTTTCTTTTTAGAAACAAGCCTGGGTCAACGTTTGGCCCCAAGGTCTGCGCCAGATGCAATGTTGAACTGCGTGGCTGGAATAGCTCTGGTCGGAAACAGGTTTGGTTTCGTACTGATGCCAACGGAAATCGCGTTTACCTCTGCGCCAAGTGCAAGAACAAGTGAGCGTCATTACGTCCTTACATGGCACCGTTAGCCATTGGTCAATAGCTATCTCTCAATCCCGGTCGCCACGATACTCCAGCTATCGAAGCAAGAAGGCCCACACCGACAATCTGCCGATGTGGGCCTTTCGTGTTTCTGGCGGTCCCGCCTTACGCGCTCCGCCTAGGCGCCCCTAGAAGGCGACACCGCCGTTGTCCCAACGGGACAATTCCGTGGGACAATCCGGGACACATGAACGGTGGTCTTGGGACAACCAGGCGACAATTACGCCTGACCCTGGCTCGTGAGGAAGTCCTCGTAATTGCCGCCGAAGTCGGTCAGCGTGCCGTGCGTGGTCACTTCGATGATCCGGTTGGCCAGCCCGCTGACGAACTCGCGGTCATGCGACACGAAGATCAGCGTGCCTTCGAACTTCTCGAGCGCGATCTGCAGCGACTCGATCGATTCCATGTCCATGTGGTTGGTCGGCTCGTCCATCAGCAGCACGTTGTGGCGGCCGAGCATCAGCTTGCCCCAGATCATGCGGCCCTTCTCGCCGCCCGACAGCACCTTCACCGACTTCTTGATGTCGTCCGCCGAGAACAGCAGGCGGCCGAGCGTGCCGCGCACCATCGTCTCGTCGTCGCCATCCTTGCGGTACTGGTCGATCCAGTCCATCAGCGTGATGTCGTTCGGGAACTCCTCGTAGGTGTCCTGCGGCATGTAGCCGACGTTCGCGTTCTCGGCCCACTTCACCGTGCCGTGCTCGAGCGCCAGTTTGCCGAGCAGCGAGCGCAGCAGCGTCGTCTTGCCCGCGCCGTTCTCGCCGATGATCGCGATGCGCTCGCCCGGCTGCACCGACAGGTTGAAGTTCTGGAAGATCGTGCGCTCGTACTTCTTCGTGATCTCATCCGCGACGACCGCGACGTTGTGCAGCTTCTTCTCGTACTCGAAGCGGATGAACGGGTTCTGCCGCGACGACGGCTTGAATTCCTCGATCTTGATCTTGTCGATCTGCTTCGCGCGGCTCGTCGCCTGGCGGGCCTTCGACTTGTTCGCCGAGAAGCGGCGCACGAAGTCCTGCAGTTCGGCCACGCGCTCCTTCGCGCGCGCGTTCGCCGCCGCCTGGCGCTCGCGGGCCTGCGCCGACGCGAGCATGTAGTCGTCGTAGTTGCCCGGCCAGACCTTCAGCGTGCCGTAGTCCATGTCGGCCATGTGCGTGCACACCGAGTTCAGGAAGTGACGATCGTGCGAGATGATGATCATCGTCGAGTTGTACTCGTTGAGCGTGTCTTCGAGCCAACGGATCGAGTTGATGTCGAGGTTGTTGGTCGGCTCGTCGAGCAGCAGCACGTCCGGCTTCGAGAACAGCGCCTGCGCGAGCAGCACCCGCAGCTTCCAGCCCGGCGCGACGTCGCTCATCGGGCCGTTGTGGAACTTCTCCTCGATGCCGATGCCGAGCAGCAGCGCGCCCGCACGCGCTTCGGCGTCGTAGCCGCCGTACTCGGCGAACTTCGCCTCGAGTTCGGCCGCGTGCATGTAGTCGTCATCGGTCGCTTCAGGGTTCGCATAGATCGCGTCGCGTTCGGTCATCGCGGCCCACATTTCGGTGTGGCCCATCATGACGACGTCGAGCACGCGCACGTCCTCGTAAGCGAACTGGTCCTGGCGCAGCTTGCCGAGGCGGACGTTCGGCTCGAGCGCGACGTTGCCGCCGCTCGCCTCGAGGTCGCCGCCGAGGATCTTCATGAACGTCGACTTGCCACAGCCGTTCGCGCCAATCAGACCATAGCGGTTGCCCTCGCCGAATTTGACCGAGATGTTCTCGAACAGGGGCTTCGGCCCGAATTGCATCGTGATGTTGGCAGTAGAAAGCACGGCAGATCCCGTTAGGAGATAGATCGACGGAAAACCGGGTATTTTAGCAGGAGTCGGTGAAACGCTGGGCTGCGCCGCATCGGCACGCCCAGGAAACGGGGGCGAATCGCAATTTCGTCGACGTGGCGCGGGCCGCTCGCGTACGGCCACACGGCCCGCGCGACCGGCCCGCACGGCCGGCTCATGCGACCCGATTACTTGCCGGCCTTCACCGGGATCTTCGCCGGCGCGTTGAGCTGCGCGAACAGTTCGGAGCACGGCACGTCCTTGTTATTGCTCGGCGCGATCAGCGGGATCAGCGCGGCGAACGGGTTGAGCAGCCCGAGGCCGACCATCGCGCCGGCGCGCAGCGCGAGCGCGCCCGCGTCCACCCCGACGTCCGGATTCTTGAACGTACCCTTCACATACAGCGGCGAGCGCAGCGAGAAGATCCGGAAGCCCTTCGTGTGCGGGTGGACCTTCAGGTTCATCGACTCGTCGCGCAGGCTGATCGGGCCATCGACATTGATCAGCGCATCGTCGGTATCGAATGCGAACACCTTCGTGTCGAGCACGCCGTTGGTCGCCTGGAAATCGACGGCCGCGCAGTTGATCTTCACGTCGCGGCCGCTGAACAACTTCTCGTAGACGACGTTCGCGACGTTCAGGCCGGCCGCTTCCATCAGCAGCCGGCTGATCGCGCCGTTCGTCACGATCGCCTTGACTTCGCCGTTCGATGTCGCGGCGAGCGCGGCCGGCGAATTGCCGGTCGCCGACAGCGACGCGTCGCCGTTGATCTCGCCGAGCGCGGACTGCATCACCTTCTGCGCCGGGAACAGCTGCTTGAGCTTCAGGTGCCGCGCGGCAACGGTGAAGCGTCCCTTGAGCGGCGCGCTGCTGCCGTCGAGATGCGCGGTGGTCGCGAGCGAGCCGCCCGCGACGCCGAACTTCAGCGGCTCGAGCGACAGCACGCCGTCCTGCATCACGATGTGCGTATAGAGATCGGTGATCGGCAGGTCCGCGCTCTTGATCAGCTTGCGGCCGGTGAACTTCACGTCGGCGTCGAGCGCGCGCCAGCGGTCGGTGCGGAACGTCTCGACCGGCAGCACGCGGCCCGGCGGCTGGCGCGTCGTGTCGCCGCGCTGCGCCTTGCTCGCGGCCGTGTCCGCGCCGATCACCGGTGCGAGATCGGAAAAGCGCAGCAGGTTCGACACGAGCTCGCCCGACAGCAGCGGGCGCGGCTCGCGCTGCGCGTACGCGAGCGTGCCGCTCAGGTCGCTGCCGCCGACCCGGCCGTTGAAGTTTTCATAACGGAACGTGCTCGCGTGCGGCTTGAAGTTGCCGATCAGACGCCCTTCGGTCGCATACGGCGGCGTATCGGGCAGCGTGATGCCGGTCAGCGCGTACAGATGCGACATCGTCGTGCCCTGCAGCCACAGCCGCAGGTCGACCGCGGCGAGCTCGCGCGGATCGGTCAGCGTGCCGACGATCGCGAGCCGCGTGTCGCCCGCCTTCACGTCGGCCTGCAGCGGGAACGGCCGAGACGCATCCTCGAGCGCGAGCACGCCGCCAAGCTTGCCGGTGCCGTCGATCGGCACGTTCTTGTAGCGGCCGGCGATCTTGAGGCCGAACGCGTAGGCCGGGCCGGCCGCTTTTGCGGTTGCCGAAGCGGCGGCGCTTGCACCGGATGCGTTTGCCGTTGCAGAAGCCGCCGCTGTAGCAGACGATGCCGACGACGCCGGCGATGCAGGCGTGGCCGCCGCGCTCGCGGCCTGCGCGGCGGATGCGCTCGATGCGGCCTCGGCATTCGCCTTCGCGCTCAACTGCGCGGCGCCGTGCTTGCCGACACGCTGCACAGACGCCGCGCGCGATGTTTCTTCCTGCTGCTTCAGCACGTCGCCGAGCGGAATCGGCTGGCCGAGCGTATCGATCGCGATCGTGAGGTCGGCCTTCGTGATCGCGTCGCGATACGTGACGGTGCCGTTCCCGAATCCGAAGCTGTTGAGCCGCACTTTCCACGGCGACGGCTGGTTCGACTGCTTGAACTGGAACGTCCACGTATTGCGGCCGTCGGCAAGGCGTTCGAGGTCCACCGCGGGATTGACGACGTCGATCGACGGGATGACGATTTCATGTGCGAGCAGCGGCAGCACCGCGAGATCGAAGTGCGCGGCGTCGAGCGTGACGAACCGGGGGTTTTTCGCCCAGTCGGGGTTGCCGATTTCGATCTGCGTCGCGGAGAGGCTCGGCCAGGGGACCCACGCGCGCCAGCCGGTTTCGCCGTCCGGGCGCTGCCAGTCGACCTTGAGGTCGCCGTTGATCGCGAACGGGCGGCCGAGTGCCGCACTCACCTGTTCGTTGACCCACGGTTTCACGCGGTTCCAGTCGAACGTGAAGAGAAACGCGCCGGCCGCCGCGATCACGACCGCGACGATGCCGACGATCCATGCAGCCGATTTGCCGATGGCTCCGGTAAGCGTCATGGCGGTTCCGTTGTTGTTCTGAATGCGATAGCCGCACGATACCGGGCCGCTTGCGTGGACGAACGGCGCACGACACCCGCGCGAGCTTTTCAATCGGTATTATGACGCACGCTACCCATCGCCCCGGCGCCATTAACGCTTTTTTTCATTTGTGACATGACAGCCACCGGCCTCATCGACGCGCAGGGCATGACCCGGCGCGACGCCAGCAGCGGCAAGATCCTGCTCGCGCCGACCGATTTCAGTCTGCCCGCGGGCGCACGCATTGCGATCACGGGACCGTCGGGGTCGGGAAAGAGCGTGCTGCTGCGCGCGCTCGCGCTGCTCGATCCGCTCGACGGCGGCCGCGTGCTGTGGCGCGGCAAGCCGATCCGGCGCAGCGCGATCCCGCGCTACCGGCGCAGCGTCGCGTATGTGCGCCAGCGTCCGGCGCAGACGGACGGCACGGTCGAGTCTCAGCTGCGCTATCCGTACACGCTCGCGGTCTATCGCAACCTGACGTTCGATCGCGCGCGCGCCGAGCAATTGGCCGCGCGCGCGGGCCGCGGCGCCGACTTCCTCGACAAGCGCGCGAGCGAGCTGTCGGGCGGCGAGGCACAGATCGCCGCGCTGCTGCGCGTACTGCAGCTCGATCCCGACGTGCTGCTGCTCGACGAGCCGACGTCTGCGCTCGACCCCGAATCGACGCGCGCGATCGAAGCGCTCGTCGGCGCGTGGTTCGACGCATCGCCCGACGCGCGCGCGTACATGTGGATCTCGCACGATCCCGCGCAGGCCGCGCGCATCAGCACGTCACGGATGACGATGCGCGCCGGCGTGCTGAGCGCCGCGCAGGCCACGGAGGTCACACGATGAATTCGGTACTGCAGGACCTGAGTCTCGTCGACGTCGGCATTGCGGCAGCGCTCGTCGCGGTCAACGGCGCGATCTCGGCCGCGCTGTCGCTCGGGCTCGGCCGCAAGCTCGCGCTCGCCGCCGTGCGCACCGTCGTGCAGCTGCTCGCGATCGGCTACGTGCTCGGCTGGGTGTTCGGCCATGCGCACTGGTACGTCGTGCTGCCGCTCACCGCGCTGATGACGTTGATCGCCGGTTTCGCGGGAGCCGGGCGCGGCAAGCGCACCTATCGCGGGCAGCGCATCGACAGCATCGCGTCGATCTGGTTCAGCAGCTGGTTCGTCGCGGCGATCGGCCTGTTCGTCGTGATCCGCATCCATCCGTGGTATGCGCCGCAGTACGCGATCCCGATCCTCGGGATGATTCTCGGCAACACGCTGACCGGCGTCGCGCTCGGCGTCGAGCGGATGACCGAGGAGCTCACCGCGCGGCGCGACCGCGTCGAGACTGCGCTCGCGCTCGGCGCGACGCGCTGGGAAGCCGCGCAGGATGCCGCACGCCAGGCCGTGCGCGCGGGCATGCTGCCGACGCTGAACCAGATGGCCGTGGTCGGCGTCGTCAGCCTTCCGGGCATGATGACGGGCCAGGTGCTGGCCGGCCAGTCGCCGCTGCAGGCCGTGCGCTATCAGATCGTGATCATGTTCCTGATCGCCGCGGCCTCCGCGCTCGGCACCGTCGGCGCGGTACTGCTGACCTATCGCCGGCTGTTCTCCGCCGATCACCGCTTTCTGGCCGCGCGGCTCGAAGAGCGCGCGCATTGACGGGCGGCAGGTGCCGCGCGCAGCGCTTCGCGTCGCGGGGCTAGCGCACGCGGTGCTTGCCGATCGCCTGCCGCAACGCTGCCGCAACGTCCGCGCCGGGCGCGAGACCGTCGACCGACGCGATCAGACGTACCGTGCGCGGCGTCGTCACGTACGCCTGCGCGCCGAGATAGCCGCCACTGCCCGCCGAACGCGTCGTGACGACGACCGCCTGGGGTGCACGCGCGCCGAGGTCGGCCGTGAATGCGTCGGCAACGATGCCGTCGCGCGCATGCAACGCCCCCGTCACATAGTCGTCCGTGTCGAAGCCAGGCGCCGTGTGCGCGGTCGAATAGATGCGCACCGCGTAGCTGCCGGTCGAGCACGGTTCGAGCGAGCCGCTCGATACGACGACCGTCTGCTGGCGCGACGGCAGTTCGATTTTCTTCACGAAGCTGCAATCGTCGGCGGCTTGCGCGGACGAAGCAAAAAGCACTGCGGCGGCAAGCAGCACGCTTATCCGGCCTTTCATGGGAATTCCGTTCGGGAGAGTGGCTGACGCCCGGCAGGATAGCGTGGCGGACGATTGGCGTCACGCAGACGCCGCGCCATGCGCAGTCCAGAACGTCGACGACATCGGCCGCGTGCGCTGTCACCGCGACGGACGTGCGAGTGACGGAAGCCGACCGCGATCCGGCCTCGCACTCATCGTGAACGCGTAACGATACAGAGCGCGATCACGCGGCGTGCGCGATCTCGGCGCGCACGCTCCAGCCTCCGCGTCAACTGCGCCACCGCCCCTCGTCGAGGGCCACGCACCGATCCGTTGCGCGCGCACCGGATCGGTCGTGCGTCGCGCGTGTCGCTCAGCGCTTGATCGACACCGACACCTTCGTGCCGTCGCTCATCGTGACGGTCTTCGATCCGCCGTTGGACGAGATCGTCAGCCACTTGACCTGGCTCACCGACACGACATTCGGACACTGCAGCGACTTGCCGCCGGCCGTCACGCTGCGCGTGCCTTTCGGCGCGGCCGCCTGGAAGCTCATCTGCACGTTCGCCATGCCCTTCGCGTCGATCGACGGCGCGAGCCGCACCTGCGTCTGCCGGACCATCGCACCGTTCGCATCGCGCGGCAGGTTGTCGGCATTCGGGCACCCGTCCGGTATCGCGACCGCGCCTTCGGGCGGCACCGACTTCCAGTTGAAGTCGTCCGTCTCGCCCGAGCGGATCTTGCGCGTCTCCTGCGTATTGCCGAACGTTTTCGAGTCGACCTTGACCGTGTACTCGAGCTGCCCGGTGCCGCCGCCCTTCAGGCTGCCCTTGACCGGCGGCGCCGCGAGCACGCCGGCGCTGACGCACGCCGCCGCAAGCGCGACCGACCACGACACGGCAACTGACAAGCTGCGTTGGCTCATGCTGACCTCCTTGTAATGCGGCGGCGCTGGCGCGCGCCGCGCGGTTTTCGATGCATGACGCGTTGCCAGTCTACCGCCAAGCGGCGCGCGATGTGTCCGGAACGCATCGGGTGTTACCCCGCTTGCGTTCGCGGCGCGGCGCATCTCCGGCACGCCGCGCGCGCGGAACGCGCTCAGAAGCCGGCCAGCACCAGCTTGCCGATCGCCCGCCCCGCCTCGAGCAGCCGATGCGCGTGCCGCACGTTCTCCGCGTTGATCGCGCCCAGGTGCTCGCCGAGCGTCGTGCGCAGCACGCCGCCGTCGACGAGCCGCGCGATTTCGGTCAGGATCTTGTGCTGCTCGATCATGTCCGGCGTGTCGAACATGGCGCGCGTAAACATGAATTCCCAATGAAACGCCGCGCTTTTCGCCTTCAGCAGCTCGACCGGCACCGGACGCAGGTTCTCGACGATCGTGCAGATGCCGCCCTGCGGCCGGATAACATCGGCCGCCGCCGGGAAATGGCGATCCGTGTCGTTGAAGAGCAGCACATAGTCGACCTGCGCATGCCCCGCGTCGCGAAGCTGCGCAGGCAGGTCGCCGAAGTGGTCGACGACCTGGTCCGCGCCGAGCGTGCGCACCCACCGGGCGGACTCGGGCCGCGACGCGGTCGCGATCACGTGCAGCTTGCCGAGCGTCTTCGCGAGCTGGATCGCGATCGAGCCGACGCCGCCCGCGCCGCCGACGATCAGCACCGACTTGCCCGCATCCGCACCCTGCGGCGACACGCGCAGACGGTCGAACAACGCCTCCCAGGCGGTCAGCGCGGTCAGCGGCAGCGCGGCGGCAGCTGCGAAATCGAGCGTGCGCGGCTTCAGCGCGACGATCCGCTCGTCGACCGCGTGGTACTCGCTGTTTGCGCCGGGCCGCGTGATGCTGCCCGCGTAGAACACCTCGTCGCCGGGGCGGAACAGCGTCACGTCCGGGCCGACCGCAACGACGATACCGGCGGCGTCCCAGCCGAGCACCCGCGGTGCCGCTTCGACTTGCGGCTTCGGCGCGCGCACCTTGGTATCGACGGGATTCACGGATATGGCCTCGATCTTGACGAGCAAATCGCGCGGGCCCGGCACGGGCTGCGGCAGTTCCACGTCGACAAGTGCCTGGGGGTCGTCGATCGGCAGGTAACGGGTCAGTCCAACGGCTTTCATCATGCGGCTCCTTGCAGAGGGTTCGAGGCGGCCGCGATCGCGGCCCCGTGACACCGCATCGTAGGCCGCGCGATCTTTCGAGAAAACAGCTATATTTCCTGAAACATTCTCTTGAAACTCCGAATAATGTCGCCCGAAGCGCCGACTCCTGCCGTGACTCCCGCCGCGATCCCCGCCGCCGACAAGCCGCTCGACCTGCTCGACGTCGGCCTGTTCGTGCGCGCGGCGCTGCTCGCGAACGTGACGGCAGCAGGCCGCGAATTCGGCGTGTCCGCGGCTGTGGCGAGCGCGCGCATCGCGCAGCTCGAGCGCCAGCTCGGCGCCCGCCTGCTGCACCGCACCACGCGCCGCATCAGCCTCACGCAGGACGGCGAGATCTTCATCGCGCGCGCAGAAGCGCTGCTGACGGCCGCCGACGCCGCACGCGCCTCGGTCGGCCATGGACGCACCGAGCCGTACGGGCGGCTGAAGGTGTCGATGTCATCGTCGTTCGGCCGCCAGCACGTCGCGCCGGTGATCCCGGCGTTCCTGCGCCGTTATCCGTCCGTATCGCTCGACCTGCGGCTGTCCGACGAAATCGTCGACCTCGTCGACGAAGGCTTCGACGTCGCGATCCGCCTCGGCGCGCTGAAGGATTCGACGCTCGTCGCGCGCAAGCTCGCCGCGAACCGCCGCGTGGTCTGCTGCTCGCCCGCCTATCTCGCCGAGCACGGCGCCCCGCGCCATCCGGCCGACCTCGCGCAGCACGAATGCGTGATCCTCGGCGACCAGCGCGACTGGTCGTTCGTCACGCCGCAGGGGCCGCTCACGGTACGCGTCGGCGGCCGGCTAGTCGCGAGCAACGGCGAGGCGATCCGCGAGGCGCTCGTCGACGGTTTCGGGATCGCGATCAAGTCGACCTGGGACGTCGCCCCCCATCTGGCGAGCGGCGCGCTCGTCAGCGTGCTCGACGACTATCCGCTCGCTGACGAGGTTGCGATCTGGGGCGTCTATCCGAGCCGCGCGCATGTGCCGCTGAAGACGCTCGCGTTCATCGCGTTTCTCGCCGAGCATTTCGGCGATCCGCCGTATTGGGATCGGGCCGGCGGGAGATAGCACGTTCGGCCTGCTGCCGGCGATCTGCGGTTTCGGTCCGCGACAGGAGCGTCTGCGGCAGCCGTCGGGATGCCATCGGGGTGCCGTCGGGATGCCGTCGGGATGCCATCGGAGTGCCGTCGGATAGCGATCGATCGTCTGGCACCAGTGCCGTACCGACCGGCTACAATGACGCGTTTACGGCGGCCGCGGCCCGGCTGCCCACGCATTTCATACGCATCGCAACCAACCCGCCATGACCCAGAATCTCGTCATCCAGAGCCTCGCGCCGCTGTCGGACGCGCATCACAAACCGCTGCTCGCGCTCGCACGCGGCGCCCGCGTCGTGCAGGTCGACGAATACGCGCTGCGCATCGAGGACGTCAATCCGGCGCAGCGGCCCGACATCGACGTGTACTGCGGCACGCACGCGCTCGACTTCGCATTCGTCGACGCAGGCCGCACGCTTGCCGACTTCGGGCTCGTCGTGATGGACATGGATTCAACGCTGATCACGATCGAGTGCATCGACGAGATCGCGGATTTCTGCGGCCTGAAGGCGGAGGTCGCGGCAATCACCGAGGCATCGATGCGCGGCGAGATCCGCGATTTCAACGAAAGCCTGACGCGCCGCGTCGCGCTGCTCGCCGGGCTCGACGCGCAGGCGCTCGAGCGCGTGTACGAGGAGCGGCTGCGGCTGTCGCCCGGCGCGGAATCGATGCTTGCCGGCGTAAAGGCCGCGGGGCTCAAGACGCTGCTCGTGTCGGGCGGCTTCACGTTCTTCACCGAGCGCCTGAAGGCACGGCTAGGCCTCGATTTCACGCACGCGAACACGCTCGAAATCGTCGACGGCAAGCTGACCGGCAAGGTGATCGGCGAAATCGTCAATGCCGACGTGAAGGCCCGCACGCTGCGCGACACGTGCGCAGCGCTCGGCATCGCGCCGAGCCGGGCGATCGCGATGGGCGACGGCTCGAACGACCTGAAGATGATGGCCGAGGCCGGCCTGTCGGTCGCGTTCCACGCAAAGCCGGTCGTGCGCGAAGCCGCGACGGTCGCGTTCGATCACGTCGGACTAGACGGCCTGCTGCGCCTGTTCTGAAACAAAAACGCCGGCACGACGCGACGTCGTGCCGGCGTATCGCGTATTTGCGCGACGTTCAGCCGAGCGTCGTGCGCATCGCGCGCTCGATGTCCGCGCGCAGGTCCGCTTCATCCTCCAGACCGACGTAGAACCGCACCAGCGTGCCGCGATGCGGCCAATCCTGGCGCATCGACGCGACGTCGTACGGCATCGCGAGGCTGCACGCGCCGCCCCAGCTCCAGCCGATCGCGAACAGTTCCAGCGCTTCGACGAAGCGATCGACCTGTTCCGCACTGTAGCGTTCGTCGAAGATCACCGAGAACAGCCCGCCCGCCGCCGTGAAATCGCGGACGAACGATGCATGGCCCGGGCAATCCGGCAGTTGCGGGTGCAGCACCGCGACGATTTCCGGCCGCGACTTCAGCCAGTGCGCGAGCGCGAGCGCGCTCTTGCTGTGCACATCGAAACGCGCCTGCATGCTCGGCAGGCTGCGCAGCACGAGCGAGCAGTCGTCGACCGACACGCCGATCCCGCAGCGCATCCGCGCGAGCTTCAGGTGCGCGTGCAGCGCCGCGTCGGCGGTGATCGTCGCGCCCATCAGCAGGTCGCTGCCGCCCGACTGGTACTTGGTGAGCGCCTGCACCGAGATGTCGACGCCGTGCTCGAACGGCTTGAACGCGAGCCCTGCCGAATACGTATTGTCGATCGCAGTGACGACGCCGCGCGCTTTCGCGACGGCCGTGATCGCCTGGACGTCCGGCACTTCCATCGTCACCGAGCCGGGCGCCTCGAGCCAGATCAGCCGCGTGTTCGGCTGGATCAGATCCGCGATGCCGGCGCCGGCGAGCGGGTCGTAGAAGCGCACGGTAATGCCGAAATCCTTCGCGAGCCACAGGCCGAAATCCGCGTTCGGGCCGTACGCGTTGTTCGGGATCAGCACGTTGTCGCCCGCCTTCACGAAGCCGAAATAGACGTTCATGATCGCCGCGAGGCCCGACGGCTGCAGCAGCGCATGCGTGCCGCCCTCGATCTCGGCGAGCCGCTGCGCGAGTGCGAGCGACGTCGGCGTCGCGTGCAGGCCGTAGCGCCACTGGCCGTCCTGGCGCCAGTCGAGATTGCGCATCGTTGCGAGATCGGGGAACACCACCGTCGATGCGCGTTCGACCGGCGCGACGAACGAGCGGAAGCCTTCCGGAATGACGTCGTCAGGTTGAACGATACGGGTTTGCAGCGCGCGTTTGGAATGAGATGCAGTCATGGCGATGAGGCCGCGCAGGCGGCCGATCGGTTGCGAAATAGACCGACAGCATAGCCAAAGCCGGCGCGTTTGGCCCGGTACAATGCGCGCCGGGCTTACCAAGCCAGCACCGAGCCGGCGCCGGATTCAGTCGCCGCTGCGCAGATTGACGATGCCGCCGACCGTCTCGATCTCCTGCACGCGGCCGTTGCGCACCTGGAGCGCCGCGCGTGTGCCGTGGGCCGGGCGCAGCACGACCGGCTGCGGATCCGACTCGTCCGAGTTCATCCGGTCGGCCTTGAGGCCGCCCGACGCGTCGAAGCGGCCGATCCACACGCCGGTGATGTTGGTGCCGTCGTTGGATTCCTCGATCTCGAGCGTGTCGCCGTCGCGGTCGCCCGCAAGCAGGACCACCTCGCCGGTGTCCGTGAACTGATATTCGCCGTGCACGCCCTCTTCGTTCTCCTTCGGACCGAGGCGCACGACGATCGGCCGGTCGCCGAGCGTGCCCTCGTAGCGCGGCAGGCGGGCGAATTCGGGATTCGGCCGCAGCGGCCGCGCGGGCGCACTGTCGTCCGGCTGAACGTTCTGCTGCGCGTCCGGCGCGACAGCCTGCGCCGCGCTTGCGCCATGTGACGCGAAGCCTGCGGCCAGCGCACATGCGACGACAAGTGCCCGTTGCCATCCCGAATATCGACCCACCAACATGGACTCCCTGTTTCAGATTCGCTCGAAAATCGCGGCGATGCCCTGCCCGCCGCCGATGCACATCGTCACGAGCGCATAGCGGCCGCCGATGCGCTGCAACTCATGGAGCGCGTTGACCGTGATCAACGCGTCCGTCGCGCCGATCGGGTGACCGAGCAAGATGCCCGACCCGTTCGGGTTGACCTTCGCCGGGTCGAGACCCAGCGCCTTCGTCACCGCGCACGCCTGCGCGGCGAATGCGTCATTGGCCTCGATCACGTCGAGATCGGCGACCGTCAGCCTTGCGCGCTCGAGCACCTTCCGCGTGGCCGGCACCGTGCCGATCCCCATGTAGGCCGGATCGACGCCCGCGTGCGCATACGCGACGAGGCGCGCGAGCGCCTTCGCGCCGCGCTGCTCCGCCAGTCAGACCTGCATCAATCGCTCCACCGCATCGCGGCGCGGGATCGGCGCGACCGCGCCGTAGCCCGTCGTCGACAGCGCCGCCGCCGCGTTCGCGTAGCGCGCTGCGGCAAACGGATCGTCGCCGGCGACGATCCGCGCGACGAACGCGCCGCCAAAGCAGTCGCCCGCGCCCGTCGCATCGACCGCTTCAACCGCAAAACCCGGCACGACGCGCCGCTCGTGTGGCGTCGCGACGTAAGCGCCTTCCTTGCCGAGCTTCAGCGCGACCACCTGCGGCCCGAGTTCGAGCATCGCGTCGACGATCGCATCACGATCATCCGCGCCCGTGAGCGCCGTGACATCGTCCCAACTGGGCAGGCAGATGTCCGTCTGGCGTAACGCTTCGCGCATCACTGCGCGAGCGCGCGGCAGCGGCCACAGTTTCAGGCGCAGGTTCGTGTCGAAGCTGACCTTCGCGCCATGCTTGCGCGCATGCTCCATTGCCGCGAACGCGGCGTCGCACGCGGCCGTGCCGATCGCGAGGCTGATGCCCGACAGGTGCACGGCCTTCGCGGCAGCCAGCGCGTCGAGCGGCAGGTCGGCCGGCGCATAGCGGCTCGCTGCCGACCCGGCGCGCAGGTAGTCGAACTGGTGGCCGTCCGGACCGTGCGTGACGAAGTACACGCCGGTCGGCGCCGACCGGTCGACGCGCACGTACGTGGTGTCGACCCCTTCGCAGCGCCACAGGTCGTTCAGCAGCCGGCCGAACGGATCGTCCCCGACCGCCGACACGAAACCGGCCGACGCGCCCTGGCGCGCGGCAGCGATGCAGAAGTTCGACGTGTCGCCGCCGAAGCCCTGCAGGAATTCGGGCTGCCCCGGCTTCGACTGGTTGAATTCGATCATCGCCTCGCCAAGCGCGAGGATCTCGGGAAACGGCGCGGCCATTCCTTACACCTCGCCCCACAGATCGTGGCCGTCGGCGCCCGTGATCTTCACGGACACGAAGTCACCGACCTTGTAGCGCTTCGATGCCTTCTGCGCCGGCTCGACATAGACGACGCCGTCGATTTCCGGCGCATCCGCGGCCGTACGGCCGATGCCGCCCTCTTCGCCGACCTCGTCGATCAGCACCTTGAGCGTCTTGCCGACCTTGCGCTGGATGCGCTTCGCCGACACTTCCTCGGCGACTTCCATGAAGCGCGCGCGGCGTTCCTCGCGCACTTCGTCGGGCAGCGCGCCGTCGAGTTCGTTCGCGCTCGCGCCTTCGACCGGCGAATACGCGAAGCAGCCGACGCGATCGAGTTCCGCCTCGCGGATGAAGTCGAGCAGCGTCTCGAACTGTTCCTCGGTCTCGCCGGGGAAGCCCGCGATGAACGTGCTGCGGATCGTCAGGTCCGGGCAGATCTCGCGCCACTTCTGCACACGCTCGAGCACCTTCTCCGCGTTCGCGGGGCGCTTCATGCGCTTGAGCACTTCCGGATGCGCGTGCTGGAACGGCACGTCGAGATACGGCAGCACGTGGCCCTTGAACGGGCCTTCGGCCATCAGCGGAATCACTTCGTCGACGCTCGGATACGGATACACGTAGTGCAGGCGCACCCATGCGCCGTACTGTGCGGCGAGTTCGCCGAGCGCGGCCACCAGGTCGGTCATGCGCGTCTTGATCGGCTTGCCGTTCCAGAAGCCCGTGCGGTACTTGACGTCGACGCCGTAGGCGCTCGTGTCCTGCGAAATCACGAGCAGTTCCTTGACGCCGGACTTGAACAGGTTTTCGGCTTCGAGCATGACCTCGGCGACCGGGCGCGACACGAGATCACCGCGCATCGACGGGATGATGCAGAACGTGCAGCGGTGGTTGCAGCCTTCGGAGATCTTCAGGTACGCGTAGTGGCGCGGCGTGAGCTTGATGCCGGCCGCGGGCACGAGATCGACGAACGGATCGTGCGGCTTCGGCAGGTGCGAATGGACGGCCTGCATCACCTCGCCGACCGCGTGCGGGCCGGTGACGGCGAGCACCTTCGGGTGCACTTCCTCGATCAGGCCGGAGCCGCTTGCGCTCTTCTTCGCGCCAAGACAGCCGGTGACGATCACCTTACCGTTTTCGGTCAGCGCCTCGCCGATCGCGTCGAGGCTCTCCTGCACGGCTTCGTCGATGAAGCCGCAGGTGTTGACGACGACGAGGTCGGCGCCGTCGTAGGTGCCGGAGATTTCATAGCCTTCGGCGCGGAGCTGGGTGATGATCTGTTCGGAGTCGACGAGGGCTTTAGGGCAGCCGAGCGAAACGAAGCCTACTTTGGGGGACTGGGACATCTGGAATGTGGGGCGTGGCGGCAAAAGTGAGAGTTTACAGCCATTTAGGGTTCGGCGAGGCAAAACAAGTGGGCGGCGGCGGTATCGACCGCCGGCTCGAATACGCCGCCGGATGTGGCGATCGAGTACGAAATGGCGTTTGATGCGTCCCTTTCATTCAGAGACGAGAGATCGTCGGCCTGTCACCCGCGCCATGACAGGCAAGGCGGCCTCGACGTGCTTCTGCGCGCCGTCAAATACGGCCGGGTGCCGGCGTGCTTCGTTTCGATGCCAACCCTCCGTGGAAGGATTTTCTAGCCTGATGTATCGTGGCGCGAAGTGCGCTGCGTCCGCCTCCGAAATACGAAAGCCGTCCGACACGCGAGCGCGTTCGGCTGCGTCCCTTTCACCTGTCCTGACACCGTCGCCATGAAAAAGCTTGTCAACCGCCCATCCGACGTCGTGCGCGAAATGCTGGAAGGTATCGCGCGGCAGTCGCCGCATCTCGCGATTCTCGGGGACGAGCACGTGCTTGTTCGCAAGGCGCTGCCCGAGCCGTCGCAGCGCGCCGTCGCGGTCCTTTCCGGCGGTGGCAGCGGCCACGAGCCCGCGCACGGCGGCTACGTCGGCGACGGCATGCTGAGCGCGGCCGTCTGCGGCGAGGTGTTCACATCGCCATCCACCGACGCCGTGCTGGCCGCGATCCGCGCGACCGCCGGCCCGAACGGCGCGCTGCTCGTCGTCAAGAACTACACGGGCGATCGGCTCAATTTCGGGCTCGCCGCCGAACTCGCGCGAGCAGAAGGCATTCCGGTCGAGACAGTCATCGTGGCCGATGACGTATCGCTGCGCAACCGCGTCGAGCGCGGGCAGCGACGCGGAATCGCGGGCACCGTGCTGATCCACAAGCTCGCCGGCGCGGCCGCCGCGCGCGGCCTGCCGCTTTCACGCGTCGCCGCCATCGCGCGCGAGGCCGCGGCCGATCTCGGCACGATGGGTGTCGCGCTCGACGGCTGCACGATACCGGGCGCCGACAAGTCGGGCTTCAGCCTCGCCGACCACGAGATCGAGCTCGGCCTCGGCATCCATGGCGAAAAGGGTGTCGAACGCACTGCGCCGCTGCCGGCCGACGCACTGGTCGACACGCTGCTGTCGAGCATCGTCGCCGATCTCGTCCTCGACGGCGGCGACCCGGTCGCACTGTTCGTCAACGGTCTCGGCGCCACGCCCGACATGGAGCTGGCGATCGTGCTGCGTGCCGCATACGACAACCTGAGCCGGCGCAGCATCGCCGTCGAACGCGTGTGGGCCGGCACGTTCCTGTCCGCGCTGGACATGCCCGGCTGCTCGATTTCCGTGCTGCGGCTGAACAACGAGCGAGCGGCGCTGCTCGACGCGCCGACGCAGGCACGCGCGTGGCCAGGAGGCGGTGCTGTCAACCCGCAGATCCGCGTGGCCGCCGCGGAAACCCGCAATGCGCCTCCCGCGCCGCTCGACGCATCCGGCCGTGCATGGGCCGCGCGCCTGCAGCCGGCGCTGCACGCGGTCGCGCGCACGCTGATCAATAACGAAGCGACGCTGACGGAACTCGACGCGGCGGCCGGTGACGGCGATCTCGGCGCGAGCATGCATCGGGCCGCGCAGGCGATTCTCGAGTTGCCCGACGCCGCATACGGCACGCCAGCCGGCGCGCTGGCGGCGCTGGGCGCCGCGTTGCGTCGCGCGATCGCGGGCAGTTCGGGGCCGTTCTATGCGACCGCGCTGCTGCGTGCGTCGCGTCGGCTTGCCGACATCGCCGAGCCGTCGGCGCGCGACTGGGCCGCTGCGTTCCGCAGCGCGGTGGAGTCGATCGGTGAGTTGGGCGGTGCGCGCGCCGGCGACCGGACGATGCTCGATGCGCTCGTGCCGGCCGTCGGCGCATTCGATCGCGCACTCGATGACGGCCTTGATGCTTCGGCCGCATGGGCAGCGGCCGTCGAAGCCGCCGAACGCGGCGCGCAGGAAACGACCCGCATGACGCCGCGCGCAGGACGTGCGACCTATCTGGGCGAACGCGCGATCGGCACGCCCGACGGGGGCGCTATTGCGGTTGCATACTGGTTGCGGGCATTGCAGCCGCACGTGCGGTGAGCGGCGACGCAGGCGGACTCGTCGCCAGCTCTAACGTACGGTTTCGGCGCGACGGCGGTGGGAGTGTGCGGCACAAGAGTGGCGAGCATCGGATGACCCGCGCGCGGCCCCCGGGCGGATGCGCCGCGCAGCGCATCGGCCCGACGGCGCGCAGATGCACCGCCGACCGCGCGACCTCGGGCCTTCTCCCGCCCGAGCCCCGCCGTTACTTCTTCTCCGGCTCCGTCGACCCCGGCTGCTTGAACGGGAACGTGCTGAACATCGACTTCGCCTGGTTCTGCATCTGCTCCTGCATCTGCACGAACATGTTCTTCGACTGCTCGATGTAGCTCGTCATCATCCCCTGCATCATCGGCGCCTGCATGTTCATGAACTGCGACCAGACTTCCGGATTCATCGCGTTCGTTTCGTACAGGTTCTTCGACTGGTCCGCGAGCTTGTTCTGGATGTCGATGAATGCCTGGATGTTCTTCTCCAGGTAGGTGCCCATCATCCCCTGCATCGCATGCCCGTAGAAGCGGATGATCTGCGACAGCATCGACGACGAGAACATCGGCACGCCGCCGCTTTCCTCTTCGAGAATGATCTGCAGCAGGATGCTGCGGGTCAGGTCTTCGCTGGATTTCGCATCGACGACCTTGAAGTCCTCCTGGTCCAGCACGAGCTGCTTCACGTCGGTGAGCGTGATGTATGTGCTTGTCTCGGTATCGTAGAGCCGGCGATTCGGATACTTCTTGATGAGCCGCTCGGCCGTTTTCTTTGTAGTAGTCATGTAACGCCTTTCATTGCCAGCGTAGCGCATTGACGAACCCCCGCCGCCCGAAAACCGGGTGGCGGGGCCCTTTGGAAATGCCGAACCGCGCGGCCGCCCGGCCCGCGCGGTCGGGGGCTCAGCCCATGTGCAGGCCGCCGTTCAGCGAGAAGTCGGCGCCCGTCGCGAAGCCCGAATCGTTCGACGCGAGCCACGCAACGATCGAACCGATCTCCTCCGGCCCACCGAGGCGACGCACCGGAATCGTCGCGACGATCTTCTCGAGCACGTCCGGACGGATCGCCTTGACCATGTCCGTGCCGATGTAGCCCGGCGACACGGTATTGACCGTCACACCCTTCGTCGCGACTTCCTGCGCAAGCGACATCGTGAAGCCGTGAATGCCGGCCTTCGCGGTCGAGTAGTTGGTCTGGCCGAACTGGCCCTTCTGGCCGTTCACCGACGAGATGTTGATGATCCGGCCCCAGCCGCGCTCGACCATCCCGTCGATCACCTGTTTCGTCACGTTGAACAGGCTCGTCAGGTTCGTGTCGATGACCGCGGTCCAGTCCTCGTGCGTCATCTTGCGGAACACGACGTCGCGCGTGATGCCCGCGTTGTTGACCAGCACGTCGATCTCGCCGACCTCGGCCTTGACCTTGTCGAATGCTTCCTTGGTCGAATCCCAGTCGCCGACGTTGCCTTCCGACGCAATGAAGTTGAACCCGAGCGCCTTCTGGTCCTCGAGCCACTTCACGCGACGCGGCGAGTTCGGACCGCAGCCTGCGACCACCTTGAAGCCGTCCTTCTCCAGGCGCTGGCAGATGCTGGTGCCGATGCCGCCCATCCCGCCCGTTACGTAAGCAATTCGCTGAGCCATAAATCTCACTCCATTTTCTTGGTTTCGAGAGTTGCCGAGCGGCGCCCTCTGACTACACGCGGTGCCTGCCGGACCGACGGCCCGGCAGGCACCGAGAGACGAATTACGGGCGTTCGACCGCGAGCGCGACGCCCATCCCGCCGCCGATGCACAGCGACGCCAGGCCGCGCTTCGCATCGCGCTTCTGCATTTCGTGCAGCAGCGTCACCAGGATCCGGCAACCCGACGCGCCGATCGGGTGGCCGATCGCGATCGCCCCGCCGTTCACGTTCACCTTCGACGTGTCCCAGCCCATCTGCTTGTGCACCGCCAGCGCCTGTGCCGCGAACGCCTCGTTGATCTCCATCAGGTCCAGGTCGCCCGGCGTCCAGCCCGCGCGCTCCAGGCACCGGCGCGACGCCGGCACCGGGCCCATCCCCATCACGCTCGGGTCGACGCCTGCGTTCGCGTACGCCTTGATCCGCGCGAGCGGCGTCAGGCCGAGTGCCGCCGCCTTCTGCGCCGACATCACCAGCACCGCCGCCGCGCCGTCGTTCAGACCCGACGCGTTCGCCGCCGTCACCGTGCCGTCCTTCGTGAACGCCGGTTTCAGCCCCGCCAGCGCGTCCGCCGTCACGCCGTGACGCACGAATTCATCGGTCGCGAACTGCAGCGGCTCGCCCTTGCGTTGCGGGATCGACACCGGCACGATCTCGTCGTCGAAGCGGCCCGCCTTCTGCGCGGCTTCCGCCTTGTTCTGCGACAGCGCCGCGAATGCGTCCTGCTCTTCGCGCGTGATCCCGTATTCCTTCGCGACGTTCTCCGCCGTGATGCCCATGTGGTACTGGTTGTACACGTCCCACAGGCCGTCGACGATCATCGTGTCGACCAGCTTCGCGTCACCCATCCGGAAGCCGTCGCGCGAGCCCGGCAGCACGTGCGGCGCCGCGCTCATGTTCTCCTGCCCGCCCGCGATCACGATGTCCGCGTCGCCCGCCACGATCGCGTTCGCCGCCAGCATCACCGCCTTCAGGCCCGAGCCGCACACCTTGTTGATCGTCATCCCGGGCACCGCGCTCGGCAGCCCGGCCTTGATCAGCGACTGACGCGCGGGGTTCTGGCCCGAGCCGGCCGCCAGCACCTGGCCCATGATCACTTCGCTCACCTGCTCCGGCTTCACGCCGGCGCGCTCCAGCACCGCGCGAATCACCGTCGCGCCCAACTCCGGCGCCGCGACCTTCGCAAGCGAGCCGCCGAATTTGCCGACCGCGGTCCGCGCGGCCGATACGATCACTACGTCCGTCATTTCACTTTCCTCCGGACCGGCGCGACACGACGCATCGCTACCTGCCCTGTTAAAAAAACTGCGGCGCGCCGGACAGCGTGCGCCGCTGTCCGGCGTTCGTCAATCGCGTTGCAGCACGTAGCGGCCAGGCGCCGGCTCGATCACCGCGAACTGCGTCGAGCCGAGCTGCGCGGGCGGCGCCCCTTTGCGGCCACCATACTGGTCGAGCCATTCGGTCCACGTCGGCCACCAGCTGCCCGGATGCTCGGTCGCGCCTGCGAACCAGTCATCCGCCGATTCCGGCAGGTCGCGATCGTCGTCGATCCAGTAGCTGCGCTTCTTCTTCGCGGGCGGGTTGATCACGCCGGCGATATGGCCCGACGCGCCGAGCACGAACTTCAGCGGGCCCGTCAGGATCGATGCGGACGCATAGGCCGTCTGCCACGGCACGATGTGATCCTCGCGCGAACCGTAGATGAAGGTCGGCACGTCGATCCGCGACAGGTCGACCGACTCGCCGCAGACGGTGAGCGCGCCCGGCACGCGGAGCTTGTTCTCGAGATAGGTATTGCGCAGGTACCACGCGTACATCGGCCCGGGCAGGTTCGTCGAATCGCTGTTCCAGTACAGCAGGTCGAACGGCGCCGGCGTGCGGCCCTTCAGGTAGTTGTCGACGACGTAGTTCCACACGAGGTCGTTCGGACGGAGGAACGAGAACGTGTTCGCGAACTCGACGCCACGCATCAGCCCCGGCGGCGTACCGCTCTTGCCACCGATCGTCTGCTCGCGCATCTGCACGTGCGCCTCGTCGACGAACACGTCGACCACGCCCGTATCGGAGAAGTCGAGCATCGCGGTGAGCAGCGTCATCGACGCGGCCGGATGCTCGCCGCGCGCCGCCAGCACCGCGAGCGCGGTCGAGAGCATCGTGCCGCCGACGCAGAAGCCGAGCGTGTTGATCTGTTCGCGGCCGCTGACCTGCTGCACCGCGTCGATTGCGGCCAGCACGCCTTCGTTCATGTAGTCGTCCCAGTTCTTGTGGGCGACCGAGGCGTCCGCGTTACGCCACGACACGAGGAACACCTGATGGCCGGAAGACAGCGCATGCGCGACCAGCGAGTTCTCGGGCTGCAGGTCGAGGATGTAGAACTTGTTGATGCACGGCGGCACGATCAGCAGCGGCCGCTCGAACACCTGCTCCGTCGTCGGCCGGTACTGGATCAGCTGGATCAGGTCGTTCTCGTAGACCACCGCGCCTTCGGTACAGCCGAGATTCTTGCCGACCACGAACTGCGATTCGTCGGTCTGCGAAATCTTGCCGCGCTGCATGTCGCCGAGCAGGTTCATCATCCCCTGCCGCAGGCTCTCGCCCTGCGTCTCGAGGATCGACTTCTGCGCATCCGGATTGAGCGCGAGGTAGTTGCTCGGCGAGGCGGCCGCCGTCCACTGCTGGACCGCGAAGCGGATCCGCTCGCGGGTCTTCGGATCGGTCTCGAGCGAGTCCGCGAGCTCCTGCAGGTAGCGCGCATTCAGCAGGTACCACGCCGCCGCGAACGCATGCGCGGGCGAGGCCTTCCACGCGTCGCCGCTGAAACGGCGATCCTTCAGCTCAGGCGCCTCGAGCTTCACGGCGGTCGCCTGCTGCATCAGCGTCACGCAGTCGCGCGCATAGTCGGACTGCAGCTTCTGCAAGCGTTCAGGCGGAATCGCGGCAACCGGCAGCTGCATCCCCGCGAACGGCGATGCCGCGGCGCCGAAGTCGGGCATCGACGGCACCTGGAACGGAAACGATTTGGGGAACTGAAATGTCGCGAACGGATTGGTCGCGGCCGACGCGGTCGCGGCACGAGCCGGATCCGCAAAACCTCGCCACGCGGTCAACCACGCCTCGAACATCTGCTGCATCGGCTGGACTGCCTGGTCGAATGCCTGGCGGCCAGCGGAAGTGTCCGCCTGTGCGGACGTCGACGAGTTTTTCGATGCTGTCATTACCTGCCTTACCGGTGATTCCTGAGCGTCTATCGTGGAAATCCTGCTCGCGACGCGGCATGCCGCCCAGCGAGCCGGGCCGTCATGCTCTGGAGAGGCATCTCCAGATTCTGCCGCAGTGCGGTATTTTTATCATTATCGTTTTCCCCATGTGAAGCGCCACATCAAACCATCGCCCTTTTCAGTGCGGAGATAATCCACGCACGACAGGCGGGACAAGGCTTCCGGCAAACGGGAAAACATTTTGATTCGCTTGACTTCGCATTTCTTCATTTGACCGCGCAAGCAACGCCGAAGCGCCGCGCCAATATCGAGATAATCGATTGTGCATCGCAACAAACCTGCGCGCAAGTCAATCTGCGAGCCAGATTGCCGCGGCCATCCGGCCCGTCACCCGGTCTCGCCGATACGAATAGAAGCGCGCGCGCTCGGTGACCGTGCACGCGTGGCCGCCGCTCACATGCATGACGCCGGCGCGCGCGAGACGCAGCCGGGCCAGTGCGTAGAGGTCGGCGAGATACTTGCCGGGCGCGCCATCGATCGCGACGAACGCGCGTCGGGTTTCATCATGCTCCGACTGCGGGGCCATGTCGAGAAATGCGTCGCGCACGTCCGCGCCGACCTCGAATGCGTGCGGGCCGATGGCCGGCCCGAGGAACGCGCGCAGGCCGTCCGGCGCACCGCCGGCAAGCGCTGCGACGCGCGCCGCCGTGTCTTCGACGATGCCGGCCGACAGCCCGCGCCAGCCCGCGTGAGCGGCGCCCACCGCGCGCCCTTGCGCATCGCACAGCAGCACCGGCAGGCAGTCGGCGACCATCACGACACAGATCGCATGCGCACGGTCCGTCACGCTCGCGTCGGCCTGCACCGGTGCGGCGGAACCGGGATCGGCCGCGATCACTTCATCCGCGCGCACGATCCGCGCGCCATGAACCTGCTCGAGCCACGCCGCGCGCGGCTCGCCCGCGAGCGCCAGCAGCCGCGCGCGATTCTCGGCGACATGCGCGGGATCGTCGCCCGTGTGCAGGCCGAGGTTCATCCCGCCCGGCTGCGCGGCACCCGCCTGCCAGCGCCCGTAGGGCCCGTCGCTGATCCCGCCGTCGCGCGTCGTGACCAGCGCGCGCACGCGCGGCGACGCCTGCCAGTCAGGCTGCACACAGTCCCGCCACGTCAACGGCGCCAGGTTCGTCATCGCCACTCACTCCTCCTCATCGTCGTCATACGGCTCATCGTCATACTCGCCGCCGAAATCGTCGTCGTACGCCCCTTCGTCGTCGAATTCCGCGTCGTCGTGCCCGAAGCCGAGCGCCTCGACGAGCGCGGTCATGTCGTCCGGCAGCGGGCAGCGCCATTGCATCGTCCTGCCCGTCACCGGATGCACGAGACCAAGCCGCCATGCGTGCAGCGCCTGCCGTGCGAACCCGTCCGGCAGCGGCTGCACCGACCGCTTGCCGCGCGCGCGCCCGTACACCGGGTCGCCGAGCAGCGGATGCCCGACATGCGAACAATGCACGCGAATCTGGTGGGTCCGGCCCGTCTCGAGGTCGCACTGGATCGCCGAAACCGGCTGACGTTGCCACATGCATGTGTCAACCGTGCGGAAATGCGTGCGCGCGGGCTTGCCGGACGCACCGGTCACGACCGCCATGCGGGTGCGCTCGCGCGGATCGCGGCCGATCGGCGCGTCGATCGTGCCTTCGTCCGGCATCGTGCCCCAGACGAGCGCGAAGTAACGGCGCTTCACGGTACGCGCCTGCAGCTGGCGGACGAGGTCGGTCTGCGCGGCAAGCGTGCGCGCGACCACCATCAGGCCCGACGTTTCCTTGTCGAGCCGGTGGACGATGCCGGCGCGCGGCAGGCCGGCCGCCGCGTCGCCGTAGCGGTGCAGCAGCCCGTTGAGGATCGTGCCGCTCCAGTTGCCCGCGGCGGGGTGCACGACGAGGCCGGCCGGCTTGTTGATGACGACGAGCGCATCGTCCTCGTAGACGATGTCGAGCGGCACCGGCTCCGGCGTGAACGCAAGCTGCTCCGGCAGCAGGTCGGGCACGAGCTCGATCGTCGCGCCAAGCGGCACCGGCTGGCGGATCTTCGCGGGCGCGCCGTCGACACGCACCCGCTGTGCGTCGATCCAGCTCTGCAGCCGGCTGCGGGAGAATTCGGGAAAGAGCTGCGCGAGCGCCTTGTCGAGGCGTTCGCCGGCAAGCGATGCGGGGACTTCGACGACGCGCGGCGCGTCGTCGCCCGCGACAGGCGGCACGACGGACGACTGCAGCGCGTCGCCGGTCAGGTCATCGTCGAGCGAATCGCCGGCGGCAGCGTCGGCTGGCCGGTCGCTTGGGCTATAATCTTCGCGATTTGACGTGCCCGGCTGGGCATTCTGCGAACTTGAACGGGTCATTTAGACTGGGTCACCGAGACTTGAAGCTAGGACATGCGAGCATGATGAATTCGACCAAACGTGCGGCAAGAACCGTCGTCGCCCGGGCCACGGCGGTTGCAGCCGCTGCCCTCATCGCGGGCTGCCACGGCTTGCCGCAGAAGCAGGACGAGACGGCGACCTGGTCGAACAACAAATTATACTCAGAGGCCCAGGACGCGCTGTCCGGCGGCGACTGGGGCAAGTGTGCGAAATACTTCGAGTCGCTGCAGGGTCGCGACCCGTTCGGGCATTTCGCGCAACAGGCGCAGATCAACGTTGCGTACTGCAACTGGAAGGACAACGAACCGGCCGCCGCCGATCAGGCCGTCGACCGCTTCATCCAGCTCCACCCGGATCACCCCGACGTCCCGTACGCGTACTACCTGAAGGGCATGATCCACTTCAACGACGATCTGGGCCTGTTCGGCCGCTTCTCCGGCCAGGACATGAGCGAGCGCGACCCGCAGGCGCTGCGCGAGTCGTACGATGCGTTCAAGGTCGTCGTCGACCGTTTCCCGAAGAGCAAGTACGCGCCCGACGCCGCGGCCCGGATGCGCTATATCGTCAACGCGCTCGCGTCGCACGAAGTGCACGCCGCGGACTACTACTACCGACGCGGCGCGTACGTCGCGGCCATCAACCGCGCACAGCTCGCGATCAAGGAATACAAGGGCGCACCGGCGATCGAGGACGCGCTGCACATCATGATCCTGTCGTACGGCAAACTGAACCAGCCGCAGCTCGCCGAGGACACGAAGCGCGTGCTCGCCGGCACGTTCCCGGACAGCCCGTACATCACGGGCCATGCGCGCCCGGGCGCGGCGAAGTCGTGGTGGCAGTTCTGACCGTCGGTGTCGCGTGAAGCAATAAAAAACCCGGCCCATCAGGCCGGGTTTTTTATTGGCGCCACTGCACAGCGTGGCGCCAGCCGGTAGCCCCGTACGGCTATATCCGCTTTGCCGCGCGGTGCTCGGCGAAGAACTCCTCGACGACCTCGATCTCGCGGGTGCGCTTGAACGGCGGCAGGCTCTGCCAGATCCGCCGTCCATAAGGTTTATCGACGAGACGCGTATCGCAGATCATCAGCACGCCGCGGTCGGTCTCCGCGCGAATCAGCCGGCCTGCGCCCTGCTTCAGCGTAATCACGGCCTGCGGCAGCTGATGCACGGCGAACGGGCTCAGCCCTTTCTTCGTGAGCGCTTCGAGCCGCGCGGCGAGCACCGGATCGTCGGGCGGCGCGAACGGCAGCTTGTCGATCACGACGAGCGACAGCGCGTCGCCGCGCACGTCGACGCCTTCCCAGAAGCTCTGGCTGCCGACGAGGATCGCGTTGCCGTACGCGCGGAAGCGGTCGAGCAGCTCGGTGCGGCTCGCATCGCCCTGCACGAGGAGCGGCGTATTCCAGCCGCGCGACTCGATCACGTCGCGCAGCTTCGCGGCGATCCGGTCGACTGCGCGCAATGTCGTGCACAGCATGAACACCCCGCCGCCCGACGCCTCGATCGCCGGCAGCGCGGCATCGAACACGGCGTCCGTGAATGCCGGCGACGACGGCTGCGGCAGATTGCGCGGTACGTAAAGCAGCCCTTGCGTCTGGTAGTCGAACGGGCTCGCGAGCGTCATCGAGCGCCGCGAGCTGAGCCCCATTTGCGCCGCATAGTGCGTGAAATCGCCCCGCACGGACAGCGTCGCCGACGTGAACACCCACGCGCGCGGCACACCGGCGCGCTGCTTCGCGAAGATCGGCGCAACGGATAGCGGCGTTTCATGCAGCTGGACCGTATGCGAGAACACCTCGACCCAGCGCACTTTCTCGTTGGGGTCGTCACCTGCGCCCGACGCCCCGTCCGCTGCGGCCTGCGCAGCCTCCTGGGCGGCACCGGGCGCGACCCAGCCCGCAAGCATGTCCTGCAGCTCGCGCGCGCGCCGCAGGCACGCACCGAGCGACTCCGCCCGTTCGGCCTGGCTCGCGAGCGCCGACGCCAATGCTTCGAGCGCAGCCTCGAGCCCGTCGAGCGCACCGAACAGCGGGTGGTCGTCGCCAAGCTGCGCAAGCGACATGCGCACGATCGTGTCGTCCGCGAACGCGAGCCGCACATCGCGCGCCGCCCGCTCGAGCGCGCCGCCGAGCTTCACCCACTCGACCGCATCGCGCGCGTGGCTCAGGCCTTCCGCGACCGTGTCGCGCGCGAGTTCGAGAATCTGCGTCGTCGACAGCGTCTCGCCGAAGAACAGCGTCGCCGTCTCCGGCAGCTGGTGCGCTTCGTCGAAGATGATCGTGTTCGCGTTCGGCAGCAGCTCGGCCATGCCGGTGTCGCGCAGCATGATGTCCGCGAAGAACAGGTGGTGATTGACGACGACGACGTCGGCCTGCTGGGCCTCGCGTCGCGCCTGCATCACGAAGCAGTCCTTGTAGTGCGGGCACTCCTGGCCGAGGCAGTTGTCGCGGGTCGACGTGACCATCGACCACACGGGCGCCGTCTCCGGCACGCTCGCCAGTTCGGCCTTGTCGCCGCTCTTCGTGATCTTCGCGAAGCGGACGATCTCCTGCAGGTAGGCCGTGTCCTGACGCGACGGCAGCCGCCCGTTGTCGGCGGTGCGCTGCAGGTAGTAGTGGCACAGATAGTTCGCGCGACCCTTGAGCATCGCGACCGTCACCGGCACCGCGAGCGCGTCGCGCACGGTCGGGATGTCGCGCTGGAACAGCTGGTCCTGCAGGTGCTTGGTGCCCGTCGACACGATGACCTTGCCGCCCCACAGCATCGCGGGCACGAGATACGCATAGGTCTTGCCGGTGCCCGTGCCGGCCTCGACGATCAGCGTGTTGTCGCCCGCGTCGTCGGCGGCACCATCGGCGTCCGCGCCATCCGCGCCGGCCTCGCCCGCCTTCTCTGCGTCGTTCTGCAGACGGCGTGCCGGACGCTTGCGCGTCTCGAAAATTTCAGGCTCGGGCATCCGGCGCGCGGACGCCTCCATCGCGGCCGCGACCGCGCGCGCCATCTCGATCTGCGATGCACGGGGCCGGTAGCCGTCGAGCGCGCGCGCGAACAGCCCGCCGTCGCCGAAGATCGTGTCGAGTTCGTCGACACGCTTGCGGCTCAGCTCGAAGGCAGCTTCGGGCACACGAACGCGCCCGGCGGACGAGGCGTCTCGCCGGGCATCGGGGGTGGCTTCAAGCGGTGAATTCAAGGCAAGCGTTCCTGTGTCCAGCGCCCGTTGCGGCGCCGGCGCTTGCCAGGCCGCGCTCAGGCGCGCTTATCCGGTTCCAGCTGCGACTGCAGCATGATGATTTTGTCCTTGGCCAGCAGCTTTTCCTTCTTCAGCCGGTGCAGAGTGATGTCGTCGATGTCGGACCGCCCTTCCTTCAGCTCGATCTCCCGAGCCAGCTGCGCGTGGAGCTCTTCCAGTGAAGCCAAACGGTTGTGCAATTCCTGCTGCTGTTCCACTTGACGGTTCTGCATGTGCGCCTCCTCATCGAAGCAGCGCACCGGCTTGCGCGCCGGCGCGCTCGGGACTGTTGTCCGGATCAACGTTCCAACACGTTACTGCCCCTGCTGCTGTTGCTGCCTGGCCTTCTCGGCCGCGTCCTTCTGCCGCTGCTCCACATCGGCCTTGTGCTGCGCCGCTTCCTTCTGCTTCTGCTCGTACCGCGCCGCGTTGTCCGCCCGTTCCTGCGCCTTCTGGGCGGCCTGCCGGTGCGCGTCGTCGAGCTTGCGCTGGAAATCGGCCTGCTTCTGGTCGTAAGCCTGCCGGTTCGCGCTGCGCTGCGGGCCTTCCGCGCCGCGCTGCGCCTGCTTCAGCGCGTTTTGCTGCTGCTTGTCGCGATAGGCGGCCGCGTTCGCCGCTTCGTTCGCCGCGCGCTGCGGCGCTTCCGCTGCATTCTGCGCCTGTTTCAGCGCGATTTGCTGATCGCGCTGTTGCGCCCGCACCGCGCGCTCCTCGTCGTCGAGCGCAAGCTGCTCCTGCCGGACGCTCGCGCGCTCCTCGCGCATCTTGTCGCGCGCCTTGTCGAGACAATGGTTGACGAAGAACGTGCTGTAGCAATCGTGCTCCGCTACCGCATAACGATAATCGTTTTCGGCCGTGCGTTGATCGAGCACTTTTTGACGGGCGTCGAAGTCGGGGGCGGCGCCGTTCGCAACGGGCGCTGAAGCGGCGGCAGCCGACGCCTGCGCATGCGCGCCGGCCGCCCCGAAGGTCAAAGCCGCGGCGAGCGCTGCGCCGAGCGCGACGAGAGGAAAACGGGAGGTTGGCAACGTCGTAGGAAAGCTGCGGGACATGTGTCAAATTCTATCACCCCGCGGATGGGCGCTCCGCCATTTATGGCAAAATGCCCCGCTTCACTCACCCGCGGCGTCAGGTTCGGCGGGCCCCGCCGGCCCGCGCCGCGATTTCAGCAGGCAGATCATCCACGACATGACGGAAACCGTAGCACTCAAGATCGTACAGCGCATCGCCACCGAACTGACCGTCCAGCCGCGCCAGGTCGCGGCGGCAGTGCAACTCCTCGACGAAGGCGCGACCGTTCCGTTCATTGCCCGGTACCGCAAGGAAGTGACCGGCAACCTGGACGACACGCAGCTGCGCCAGCTCGAAGAACGCCTGCTGTACCTGCGCGAGCTCGAGGAGCGGCGCGCGTCGATCCTCGCGAGCATCGACGAGCAAGGCAAGCTGAGCGACGAACTGCGCGCCGCGATCGACGCGGCCGACAGCAAACAGGTGCTCGAAGACCTTTACCTGCCGTACAAGCCGAAGCGCCGCACGCGCGCGCAGATCGCCCGCGAAGCCGGCCTCGAGCCGCTCGCGCACGCGCTGCTCGGCAACCCGCTGCTCGATCCGCAGACCGAGGCGGCCGCTTACGTCGACGCCGACAAGGGTGTCGCCGACGTGAAGGCCGCGCTCGACGGCGCCCGCGACATTTTGTCCGAGCAATTCGGCGAGACGGCCGAGCTGCTCGGCAAGCTGCGCGACTACCTGCACAACCAGGGCGTCGTATCGTCGGCAGTCGTCGAAGGCAAGGAGAACGAAGAAGGCGAGAAATTCCGCGACTATTACGACTACGCGGAAACGATCAAGACCGTGCCGTCGCACCGCGCGCTCGCGCTGTTCCGCGGCCGCAATGCAGGCGTGCTGACGGTCAAGCTCGGCCTCGGCGAAGAACTCGACGCGCAGGTGCCGCACCCGGGCGAAGCGATGATCGCGCGCCATTTCGGGATCGCGAACCAGAACCGGCCGGCCGACAAGTGGCTGTCCGACGTGTGCCGCTGGTGCTGGCGCGTGAAGGTACAGCCGCACATCGAGAACGAACTGCTGACGCAGCTGCGCGAGACCGCCGAAACCGAAGCGATCCGCGTGTTCGCGCGCAACCTGAAGGACCTGCTGCTTGCGGCGCCGGCCGGCCCGAAGGCCGTGATCGGTCTCGACCCCGGCCTGCGCACCGGCGTGAAGGTCGCGGTCGTCGATCGCACCGGCAAGGTGCTCGCGACCGATACGATCTACCCGCACGAGCCGCGCCGCGACTGGGACGGCTCGATCGCGAAGCTCGCGCGCATCGCCGCGCAGACGCAGGCGGAACTGATCAGCATCGGCAATGGCACCGCGTCGCGCGAAACCGACAAGCTCGCGAGCGAGCTGATTGCCAAGCACCCCGAACTGCGCCTGCAGAAGATCGTCGTGTCGGAAGCCGGTGCGTCCGTGTACTCGGCATCCGAACTCGCGGCGAAGGAATTCCCCGAACTCGACGTGTCGCTGCGCGGCGCCGTGTCGATCGCGCGCCGCCTGCAGGATCCGCTCGCGGAACTCGTCAAGATCGAGCCAAAGGCGATCGGCGTCGGCCAGTACCAGCACGACGTCAACCAGCGCGAGCTCGCGCGCTCGCTCGACGCGGTCGTCGAGGACTGCGTAAACGCGGTCGGCGTCGACGCGAACACCGCGTCGGCTGCGCTGCTTGCGCGCGTGTCGGGCCTGAACGCAACGCTCGCGCGCAATATCGTCGACTACCGCGACGCGAACGGCCCGTTCCCGTCGCGCGACCACCTGCGCAAGGTACCGCGCCTCGGCGACAAGACCTACGAGCAGGCAGCCGGCTTCCTGCGCATCAACGGCGGCGAGAATCCGCTCGACCGCTCGTCGGTGCACCCGGAAGCCTATCCGGTCGTCGAACGGATCCTCGCGAAGATCAGCAAGCGCATCGATGACGTGCTCGGCAGCCGCGACGCGCTCGCGGGGCTGTCGCCGGCCGAATTCGTCGACGAGCGCTTCGGTCTGCCGACCGTGCGCGACATCCTGTCGGAACTGGAAAAGCCGGGCCGCGACCCGCGTCCGGAATTCAAGACCGCGACGTTCCGCGAAGGCGTCGAGAAGGTGTCGGACCTGGCGCCGGGCATGCTCCTCGAAGGCGTCGTGACGAACGTCGCCGCGTTCGGCGCGTTCGTCGACATCGGCGTGCACCAGGACGGCCTCGTGCACGTGTCGGCGATGTCGACCAAGTTCATCAAGGATCCGCACGAGGTCGTGAAGGCCGGCCAGGTGGTCAAGGTCAAGGTGCTCGACGTCGACGTCAAGCGCCAGCGCATTTCACTGACGATGCGTCTCGACGACGAAGCCGGCCCGGGCGCATCGGCGCGCGGCGGCCAGCAGGATCGCGGCAGTGCAGGCCGCGGCCAGGCGCGAGCGCCCCGCTCGCGCGAGTCGGAACCGGCCGGCGCGATGGCCGCCGCGTTCGCGAAGCTCAAGCGCTGAGTCTCGCTTCACGGCTTCACCGCAACAAAAAGCCCGCCTGATGACGGCGGGCTTTTTTTCGTTCCGGCGGCAGGCGGGACGCTCGCCCCGCCATCGCGTCAGATCTCGATCTTCGTGCCGAGTTCGACCACGCGGTTCGCCGGAATCGCGAAGAAGTCGGTCGGCTTCGCGGCGTTCTGGTGCATCCACGCGAACACCCGCTCGCGCCAGATCGACATGCCCGGCAATTGCGTCGGCACGACCGTTTCGCGCGCGAGGAAGAACGACGTATCCATCAGCTCGAACGTCATGTCGTGCGTGCGGCCGAATTCTTCCAGTACCGCCTTCACGTCGGGCGTCTCGTTGAAACCGTATTCCGCCTTCACGATGTACATGCCGCCGCCCGCATCGCGCGAGGTCAGCCGCTTGTCGTCACGCACGTACGGGATGTCGCGCGTGACGAACGTGAGGAAGATGGTCCGCTCGTGCAGCACCTTGTTGTGCTTCAGGTTGTGCAGCAGGCTGACCGGCACGAGCGTGTCGTTGCCGGTCAGGTAGATCGCGGTACCCGACACGCGGTGCGGCGGATGCGCGAGCAGCCCTTGCAGGAACGGTTCGAGCGGGATACCGTCGGCCGCCGTACGCTCCTTGACGATGTGGCGCCCCTTGTACCAGGTCATCAGCAGGAAGAACAGCAGCGCACCGATGCCGAGCGGCAGCCAGCCGCCCTGCGCGACCTTCAGCAGGTTCGCGCCGAAGAAGCCGAGGTCGACCGCGAGGAACACGGCGATGATCGCGCCGACCAGCAGCTTGTTCCAGTTCCACACCTTCACCATCACGACGGCCGCGAGCACGGTCGTGATCACCATCGTCGCAGTCACTGCGATGCCGTAGGCCGCGGCCAGGTTGTCCGAACTCTTGAAGCCGATCACGATGCAGAGGATCACGAACAGCAGCATCCAGTTCACGACCGGCACGTAGATCTGGCCGATCGCCAGTTCGGACGTGTGCAGCACTTTCATGCGCGGCACGTAGCCGAGCTGGATCGCCTGCGACGTCAGCGAATAGGCACCGGAAATCACCGCCTGCGACGCGATCACGGTCGCGACCGTCGACAGCACGACGAGCGGCAGCAGCCCCCAGTCGGGTGCGAGCAGGAAGAACGGGTTCTCGATCGCCTTCGGGTTCTGGATCAGCAGCGCACCCTGCCCGAAATAGTTGAGCACGAGCGACGGCATCACGAGCCCGTAGGCGGCGAGGCGGATCGGCTTCGCGCCGAAGTGCCCCATGTCCGCGTAGAGCGCTTCCGCGCCCGTCAGCACCAGCACGACCGAGCCGAGCACGACGTAGGCCTGCAGCACGTGCTCCGACATGAACGACGCGGCGTAATACGGGTTGATCGCCGCGATGATGCCCGGTACGCGCGCGATGTGGTACACGCCGAGCGCGGCAATCACGACGAACCACAGCACCATGATCGGGCCGAACAGCTTGCCGACCGTCGCGGTGCCGTGACGCTGGATCCAGAACAGCGCGATCAGGATCACGATCGTGATCGGCAACACCAGATGGGACAGGTGCGGCGTCGCGATCTCGAGGCCTTCAACCGCCGACATCACCGAGATCGCCGGCGTGATCACCGCATCTCCGTAGAACATGCAGGCGCCGAAGATGCCAAGCGCCATCAGCGCGCCCGTCACGCGGGCTTTCGAGTCGAGCGGCCGCAGCGACAGCGCCATCAGCGCCAGCACGCCGCCTTCGCCGTTGTTGTCGGCGCGCATCACGAACAGCAGGTACTTGATGCCGACCACCAGGATGATGGCCCAGAACAGCAGCGAGATCACGCCGAGGATCGAGCTTTCCGTAAGCGGAATGCCATGCGCGGGGCTGAACGCCTCCTTCAGCGAATACAGCGGGCTCGTGCCGATGTCGCCGAACACAACGCCGATGGCAGCGATCGCGAGTGCCTGCAGCGAATGTTGTTGCGTCGACGAGTGCGGCGCGTGGATCGCGTTGGTCGCGTGGGTCGTGTCGTTCATATGAAGCGTAATAATCGGGTCCGGAGTCGGACAAAACGAGCGCTATTCTACCCACACATGCCAAAAATGCCGCCCTGTCCTGTTGCCGCAAAGCCACGTGACGCACACCGCGCATGCAACGCGGCGCGAGCTGTGGCAGGGCTGCCATCATAGCCGCGGCCGCGGTGTCTGCCTACCCTCGAGCGCGGCCCGCCCATGAAAAACGGCGCCGCAAGCGGCGCCGTGAAAGGGTCTCCAGCAATCGGCAGACAGGCGCTTATGCGCCGCCGCCGTTACGCTGCGCGTTGCCGCGCTTGATCCAGGCTTCGAGATTGTGCGGACGAACCGTGTCCCACTCTTCGAACGGCTGATGGATCCACGGATTCGTCGGCAGAAACTGCACGTGGTAATCGGGCTTCACCTTCGAGCAGCCCTTGTACCAGAGCACCGCCGAGCGCACGGCCGTGACGGCCGGATAGCGCTCCTTCAGGTGCTCCTGCACGCGCGCGAGCGTGACGCCGGAATCGACGAGGTCGTCGACCAGCAGCACGTTGCCCGCGAGGTGGCCGCGCGTCATCGTGATGTACTGCGCGATGTCGAGATCGCCCTGCTCACGGCCGGCCGCTTCCCGATACGAGCTGGTCGCGAGGATCGCGAGCGGCACGTCGTAGATGCGCGACAACTGGTCGCCGACGCGCAAACCGCCGCGTGCGAGACACAGGATCTGGTCGAATTTCCAGCCGGATTCATGCACCTGGAGCGCGAGCAGCTCGATCAGGCGGTGATACTCGTCCCAGCCTACCCAGAGATTCTTGTCGTCGTTGCGCGGATCGGACATGACAAGCGAAGTCGTAATTTGCTGCGTCATCGAGCGTTACACCTTGAACGGATGGCGGAGCAGAATCGTCTCGTCGCGGTCCGGACCGGTCGACACCATGTCGATCGGCACGCCAGCCACTTCCTGAACGCGGGTCAGGTACGCACGGGCGTTCGCCGGGAGTGCATCCCACGAATTGATGCCGACGGTGCTTTCCTTCCAGCCGACGAACGTCTCGTACACGGGCTCGCAGCGTGCGACGTCAGCCGCGCCGCGCGGCAGGATGTCCGCATCGTTGCCGTCGATCTTGTAACCGACGCACAGCTTGACCTCGTCGAGGCCGTCGAGCACGTCGAGCTTCGTCATGCACAGGCCCGACACACCGTTGATCTGGATCGAACGGCGCAGCGCAGCGGCGTCGAGCCAGCCGGTACGGCGCGGACGGCCCGTCACCGAACCGAATTCCTTGCCGACGTTCGCGAGCGTGATGCCGATCTGGTCCTGGCGCTTCGGGTTGTCCGCGTCGTACAGTTCGCTCGGGAACGGGCCCGAACCGACACGCGTGCAGTACGCCTTCGTGATGCCGAGGATGTAGTTGAGCTTCTGCGGGCCGACGCCCGCGCCGGCTGCCGCCGCGCCGGCAACGCAGTTGCTCGACGTGACGAACGGATAGGTGCCGTGGTCGATATCGAGCAGCGTGCCTTGCGCGCCTTCGAACAGCAGGTTGAGGCCCGCGTTGTTCGCGTCGTACAGACGGCGCGACACGTCGGCCACCATCGGCTTCAGACGGTCCGCATAGCCGAGCATCGTGTCGAGCGTGGCCTGGAAGTCGACCGCCGCGCCGCCCAGGTACTGGGTCAGCACAAAGTTGTGGAAGTCGAGGTTTTCGCGCAGGCGATCGGCGAAGGTCTTTGCATCGAACAGATCCTGCACGCGCAGCGCGCGGCGGCCGACCTTGTCTTCGTATGCCGGGCCGATGCCGCGGCCGGTCGTGCCGATCTTGCCCGCGCCCTTGCGTGCTTCGCGCGCCTGGTCGATCGCGATGTGATACGGCAGGATCAGCGTGGTCGCTTCGGAAATGAACAGACGCTCGCGCACGTTCAGGCCGGCCTCTTCGAGTTCGCCGATTTCCTTGAACAGTGCCTCGGGAGACAGGACGACGCCGTTGCCGATGTAGCAGGCAACGCCTTCACGCATGATGCCCGACGGGATGAGGCGCAAGATGGTCTTCTTGCCGCCGATGATGAGGGTGTGGCCGGCGTTGTGGCCGCCCTGGAAACGCACGACGCCTTGAGCGTGGTCCGTCAGCCAGTCGACGATCTTGCCTTTGCCTTCATCACCCCATTGAGTCCCCACGACGACGACATTGCGCCCGGGAGTCACATTCACTGCGCTGGCAGACATGTTGATTCGTTAGCTGGTTAAAAACGTATTCTACCTATGTTCGCGGGCGATTCCGAATTTTTCCGTTTCGCTTCAACGATATGGACGCCAAAACACGGCCCGCGAACGCCTTTTAACGGGGTTCGACCACCCATGCGCCGTTGCGCTCGACGAGCGAGCGGTCGCATGCGAACTCGTCGAGCACATGGTCGTGCCCCGGCAGCGCCTGGATCACGACCTCACCCGCGTCGCGCAACACCGCGACGGCTGCGCGCAGCGCGTCGTCCTGCACCCACGGCGCGAGGATCGCGGTGCCGCGCGCCTCGACGGGCGAGATCCGCGCGATTTCGCGCAGGTCGAGCGAGAAGCCGGTCGCCGGACGCGCGCGGCCGTACGCCTGCCCCACGTGATCGTAGCGGCCGCCGCGGGCAACCGCGTTCGGCACGCCGTCGACGTACGCCGAGAACATCGCGCCGCTGTGGTACGCATAGCCGCGCAGGTCGGCCAGGTCGATCGCCACTTCGGCGTTCTTCACCTGCGCCGCGAGCTGCGCGAGATCGTCGAGCGCACGGGTGATTTCCGGCAGCGCCGGCAGCTTCGCACGCGCCTCGTCGAGCACGCTCGCGTCGCCGTACAGGTGCGGCAGCGCGCGCAGCGCGGCGCGCGTGTCGGCGCCGAGATCGTCGGTCAGCTCGTTCAGCAGCGGCACGTCCTTGCCCGCCAGCGCATCGTAGAGCGCCTCGCCGCGCTCGGCCGCCTGCGCGTCGCGCGCGAACAGCGCGGCGAGCACGCCGGCGTGGCACAGGTCGAGACGGATCTTCGACAGGCCGGTCAGGTGGAGCGCGTCGAGCATCAGCTGCTGGATCTCGAGATCGGCTTCGAGGCCTGCGTGTCCGTAGATCTCCGCACCGATCTGGATCTGCTCGCGCGTCGCATGCAGGCCGCGCGGACGCGTATGCAGCACATTGCCCGCGTAGCAGAGGCGCGTCACGCCCTGGCGGTTCAGCAGGTGTGCGTCGATGCGCGCGACCTGTGGCGTGATGTCCGCGCGCAGGCCGAGCGTGCGCCCCGACAGCTGATCGACGAGCTTGAAGGTGCGCAGGCGCAGATCGTTGCCGCCGCTCGTCAGCAGCGACTCGAGATATTCGAGCAGCGGCGGCATCACCATCTCGTAGCCGTACGAACGGAAGCGGTCGAGCAGCCTGCGGCGCAGCTCCTCGATCTTGCGCGCTTCCGACGGCAATACGTCGGCGATATTCTCGGGAAGTAACCAGGTCGACATCGTTACGGTCCTACGACAGGAAACATGGCGCGCGACACGCGCACCGCGGGGTGAATCGGATTCGAGTGGAAGCGGACGGGCCGGTGCGCCCGTCCGGATCAGGTGGCGAGCAGCAGCAGCGTGAGCCCGAGCACCATCACGATCAGCCCGCCGATCCGGATATGATGCGGCGGCCGCTCCGCTATTCTACGAAACGTGTCGCGCCAGGCGACGGGAAAAACGAAGGGGAACGCCCCCTCGATGATCAGCATCAGCGCAACTGCGAGCAACAACGAGCCAGCCAGGTCCATGCGAGCGACGGCGCCGCGCGATGCGGCGCCCCAAGGTCAGTGTTTGCGGGGAGCGGGCGCCGCCGGTGCGGCGCCGCCCGTCGGGCTGCGCATGAAGCGGAAGAACTCGCTGTCAGGATCCACGACGATGATGTCGTTGCGCTTGAAGGTGTTCCGGTAGGCCTGCAGGCTCGCGTAGAACTGGTAGAACTGCGGATCGCGGCCGAACGCGTCGGCGGCGATCGTCGCGGCCTTCGCATCGCCCTCGCCCTTGATCGTCTGCGCGGACTTGTACGCATTCGCGAGCACGGCCTGCTGCTCGCGCTCCGCGTCGGCCTTGATCCGCTCGACGTCTGCCGCACCCTCGGCACGGACCTGCTCGGCCTGGCCATGCAGCGCCGCGATCATCCGCTGATACGCGGCATCAGCCTGCGCAGCAGGCAGATCGACACGCGTGAGCTGCACGTCGACCACATCGACGCCGAATGCGGACGCCTTTGCCTGCAGCGCGCCGCGGGCCGCGTCGGCGATCGCACGCTGCCCGCCGATCGCATCGTCGAGCGCGTGCTGGCCGACCGCGTCGCCCAGCGCCGCCTTCATCGCGGCGGTCAGCCGGTTGGCGGCCTCGGACGGCTCGCCGCCTGTCGTGACGAAATACTTCATCGGATCGGCAATCCGGTACTTGACCGCATAGCCGACGAGCAGGTCGTGCTTGTCGGCGGTCGAGAGCTGCAGCGGATCGGCCGACTCGAGCGTCTGCAGTCGGGTGTCGATCAGCGTCGCCGTCTGCAACGGCGGCGGCAGCTTGAAATGGACGCCCGGACCGGCCAGCGAAGGCTCCGCGCCCGAGCGGCCGGACAACACGGCCATGTGGCGCGGATCGACGGTGAGCACGGTCGACGACGCGGCAAACGCGGCGATCACGATCGCGACGACAAGCGCAATGATTCGATTCATGACACGCGCTCCCCGTTACTTCAGATCGTCTTCGCGCGACCGGCTGCGGAACGCTTCGCGCGATCGCAGCACGTCGCTGCCGGGCGCCGGTGCGGCCGCCGCAGCGCTGGCAGGCGCAACGGCTGCGGGCGCCGAGCCTGCAGTCGCGGCGGACGCCGCATCAGCCGCGGATGCGCCGGCCGCCGGCGCGGCGTTCGCGGCACCCTGACGGCCCTGCTCGACCAGCTTGTCGAGCGGGAGATACAGCACGTTGTTGCCGCCCTTGCTGCCGACGAAGATCTTCGTCGAATTCGAATAAATTTCCTGCATGGTCTCCAGGTACATCCGTTCGCGGATCACGGCCGGCGCCTTCGAATACTGCGCATAGACCTGCTTGAACCGCTCTGCGTCGCCTTCGGCCTGCGTGACGACGCGATCCGCATACGCCTTCGCGTCGTCGACGAGCTTCGCGGCATCGCCCTGCGCCTTCGGCAGCAGGTCGTTCGCATACCCCTGCGCGGCACGCTTCGCCGCTTCGCGCTCGTCCCGCGCCTTCGCCACTTCGGCATAGGCGGCTTGCGTCTGCTCCGGCGCGGCGACGCTCTGCATCGTCACGCCAGCCACCTCGAGGCCCGTCTGGTAGCGGTCGAGATCACGCTGGATCGCTTCGGTCAGTTGCTGACGCAGCGCATCGCGATCCTGGCTGAGGATGTCCGTCGCACTGCGCGTGCCGACGATCGCACGCACGGCGGCCTGCGCGGCCTGCGACACGCTGCGCTCGGGATCGACGCTGCGGAACAGGTAGTCGGTTGCCGAGCGGATCCGGTACTGGACGGCGAAGCGCACGTCGACGATGTCGGCGTCACGCGTAAGCATCGACGCCTCCTTGACGTTCGCGAGACGCACGACGTTGTTGCGGCCCACCTCGATCGAACGGATCTGCGACGTGTCGACGATTTCATGCGACGCGAACGGATACGGCGCGCGCCAGTGCACGCCCTGGCCGACGGTGTCGGCAATGCGGCCGAACTGCAGAACGACGCCCGTCTGGCCTTCCTGCACGACGAACAGGCCGCTGCCCGCGTAGACCGCGGCGAGCACGCCGATCACGATGCCGACGCCGACCCGCGCAGCGCGGCCGTTGTCCGGACGAAAACCGTTGCCGCCCTTGCCGCCGAGCAGGCCGCTCAGGCGCCGGTTGAAGTTGCGCCACATTTCGTCGAGATCGGGCGGGCCCTCGCCGTCTCCGCCTGGGGGGCGCTTCGATTCGTTCGCGCGGGGCTGGGTCCCGCCATTGCCTTCGCCACGCCCCCAGCGGGGATCGTTGATCGACAGCAAGGCGCGCATCCGCCGCCCGTTACTCCGCTCGTTGTATTCGTTCACCAGAGTTTGTTCACCAGATTGGACGCCGGCGAACCGGCCGGGACCGGTTAGCGCCCGTGTTCGGAAAGCGTGTGGTCTTCGTGTGATTCTGCGGGCGCGCCGTCGAACGGCATCGCGCCCGAAAGGTGTTCCGCGGAAGCGATCTCGGCAATGGCGGCGCGCAGCGCGTCCAGACCCTGACCGGTGCGCGCGCTCAAAAAGACGCGCGAAATATTACCATACTCGTCCCGCTCGACCGCGTCGCCACGGGCTGCCAGCTCGGGCACGTTGTCGATCTTGTTGAACACCAGAATCTGCCGGACCGTGTCCGCGCCGATCTCGTGCAGCACGCCGTTGACCTGTTCGATCTGCTCGAGACGCACCGCGCTCGACGCGTCGACGACGTGCAGCAGCAGGTCCGCGTGGATCGTTTCCTCGAGCGTTGCGCGGAAAGCCGCGACGAGCTGGTGCGGCAGCTCGCGAATGAAACCGACGGTGTCCGACACGACGATCTGGCCGACATCGTCGCCGAGGTACACGCGCCGCGACGTCGTATCGAGCGTCGCGAACAGCTGGTCGGCCGCATAGGCCTGCGCTTTCGTCAGCGCATTGAAGAGCGTCGACTTGCCCGCGTTCGTGTAGCCGACGAGCGACACCGACATCGTGCCGCTGCGCGCGCGTTGACGGCGCTGCGTGTGATGCTGCCGGCGCAGCCGTTCGAGCCGCGCCTTCAGCATCTTGATGCGTTCGCCGATCAGCCGGCGGTCGGTTTCGAGCTGGGTTTCGCCCGGACCGCGCAGGCCGATACCGCCCTTTTGCCGCTCGAGGTGGGTCCACGCACGGATCAGCCGGGTCGACAGGTACTGCAGCTGCGCGAGCTCGACCTGCAGCTTGCCTTCGTGGCTGCGCGCGCGCTGCGCGAAGATGTCGAGGATGAGACTCGTGCGGTCGACTACCCGCCTGTTAAGCGCGCGCTCCAGGTTGCGTTGCTGGGCCGGCGCAAGGGCGTGGTTGAAGATGACGATTTCGACGTCGTTGGCTTCGCAGGCGAGCCGCAATTCCTCGGCTTTGCCGCTGCCGACGAACATCGCTGCATCGGGACTGGACCGGCGGCCGGTCAGGGTGACGGCGGGATGCGCACCCGCGCTGGATGCGAGAAGAGTGAGTTCTTCGAGACTGGCTTCGAAATCGGTCTTGCCGAAATCGATGCCGACGAGCGCTGCGTTGATCAAATTATCGGGTGTCAAGATTTGGCGGCTGGCATCGGTCGCACGCGGCGACCGGATGCCGGCCGCGGCGATAGGTTAGGACGAAGCTTCCGCGTCCGGGTGGAAGTTCACCGGGCGCGCCGGCACGACCGTCGAGATGGCGTGCTTGTACACCATCTGGGTCACCGTATTACGGAGCAACACGACGTACTGGTCGAACGATTCGATGTTCCCTTGGAGCTTGATGCCGTTGACGAGGTAAATCGAAACGGGCACATGCTCCTTGCGCAGTGCGTTCAAAAACGGGTCTTGTAACAATTGCCCTTTGTTGCTCATGGCGTACTCCATCTTTTTTTGCAGGTTGATCTGGATTGGCGACGAAGAAAAAGAGATCCGGCGCCAATCGCTACACTATAGCCGATTTTGCCTGCCCCGCCCGGGCGTCGGCCATACGGCCGACCCCCTGCGGGGCGTGCGTTCAGCTCTTGTCCGCGTACGGGTTGTTCGACGAACGGAACTCTATGCGCAATGGAGTCCCGGTCAGGGAGAAAGTTTCGCGGAAACGGTTCTCCAGGTAGCGCTTGTAGGTTTCGGTCACGGCATCGAGCGCGTTGCCGTGGATCACGATGATCGGCGGATTCTGGCCGCCCTGGTGCGCGTAGCGCAGCTTCGGGCGCACCGGGCCGCGGCGGCGCGGCTGCTGGAACTCGACCGCGTCGATCAGCGCGCGCGTGAGCTTCGGCGTCGGCAGCTTCGCCATCGCCGCCGCATACGCGTCGTCGACCGAGCGCATCAGCGTGCCGATGCCGGTCTTCTTCGCGGCGGAAATGAAGTGCGACTTCGCGAAGTCGAGGAACTTCAGCTTGCGGGTCAAATCCGCTTTCGCGCGCTCTCGCGCGTGCTCGTCGAGCCCGTCCCATTTGTTGACGCCGATCACGAGCGCACGGCCTTGCTCGACGACGAAGCCCGCGATGTGCGCGTCCTGGTCGGAAATGTCCTGCTGTGCATCCAGCAGAAGAATGACGACGTTCGCGTCGGAAATCGACTGCAGCGTCTTCACGACCGAGAACTTCTCGATCGCCTCGAACACCTTGCCGCGGCGGCGCAGGCCGGCCGTATCGATCAACGTGTATTTCTTGCCGTTACGCTCGAAGTCGACGTAGATCGAGTCGCGTGTCGTGCCCGGCATGTCGAATGCGATCACGCGGTCTTCGCCGATCAGCGCGTTGACGAGCGTCGACTTGCCGACGTTCGGCCGCCCGACGATCGCGATCTTGATGCCGCGCGACGGATCGTCGTCGTCGGCTTCTTCCGGCTGGCCCGCGTAGGCGACTCCGAGCGCCTCGTTGATCATGTCGGTGACGCCGTCGCCGTGCGCGGCCGAAATCGCGCGCGGATCGCCGAGCCCGAGCTCGTAGAAATCGGTCGCGACCGCCGTGTACTTCATCCCCTCGGCCTTGTTGACGACGAGGAAGATCGGCCGGCCGGTCTTGCGCAGGTAGTCGGCGATCGACTTGTCCTGCGGCGCGAGCCCGTTGCGGCCGTCGACGATGAACACGACGACGTCGGCCTCCTCGACCGCCTGCCGCGTCTGGCGCGCCATCTCGTGCAGGATGCCGTCCTTCGCGACCGGCTCGAAGCCGCCCGTGTCGACGACGAGATACGGCCGCTCGCCGACGCGCCCTTCGCCGTAATGGCGATCGCGCGTCAGGCCCGGCAAGTCGGCCACCAGCGCATCGCGCGAGCGCGTGAGCCGATTGAACAGCGTGGATTTCCCCACATTGGGGCGCCCAACGAGGGCAATGACCGGTTTCATCTGTGTAGTCTACGGTGAGGCGCAGCAGCGGGAAGCCCGCTGCTGCGGGCGGCTGCGCTGAATGAAAATATCACGAATTCGCGCCGCGCCGGATGCGCGCGCCAGGCGCGCACCGCGCGCCGTCATGCTTTCGTTTCGAACTGCCTTTCAAATACCGAGCGGCCGGGGACACCGGCCGCCTTCGTTTCACGCACGGGCGCGGCATGCGGGACCTGCCCGCGCCGCCACCCGCGCGTCGTTGCGCGTCAGCGCGGACGGAAGCCGTACAGGCCGCCGTCGTTCGTCTGCACGACGAGCGTGTTGCCCGCGAGAACCGGCGCCGCCGTAATCCGGCTGCCGTCGGTCTTCATGCGCGCGATGAACGTGCCGTCTTCCCGCGACAGGAAGTGCACGTAACCCTGGTAGTCGCCCATCACGACCGCATGGCCGAGCAGGTACGGGACGCCTACGTCACGGCTCTTCAGCTTCTCGTTGCGCCAGAGCGGGTTGCCGCTCGCCGCATCGTATGCCGTCACGACCGACCAGTCGTCGCCGCCCGCGACGACCGAATCGTCCTGCGCGAGGCCGCTGCGGCTCGAGAACGACTTCTCCCACAGCGGGCGGCCCGAGTTCGCGTCGAAGCAGCCGAGCTGGCCCTGGAACGTCACCGCGCAGGTTTGCGCGCCGACGAGCGTCGGCGGACCGCTGACGTCGTTGATGCGCTCGACTTCCGTCACGCCCTTCGGGAACGACACGGGCGTCTGCCAGTACGGCTCGCCCGTCTGCACGTTGATCGCGACGAGGCCGCCGCCCGGGAAGCCCGCCAGCACCGCGGCGTCGCCCGCGAACGTCATGCCCGCCGACACGCGCAGGTTGAGCGGCACCGCGCGGTTGCGGTAGTTCCACTTCTGTTCGCCCGTCTGTGCATCGAACGCGATCACCTGGCCGTCGATCGTGCGAACGACCACGAGACCGTTGCCGACGAGCGGCGGCGAGAAAATCTCGCCCTGCACGGACGTCTTCCACAGCAGCTTGCCGTCCTGGCCGAGCACGAACACGCCGCCCTTCAGCGCGCCGACCGCGGTCAGGTTGCCGTCGCTGCCGACACCGGCCGACAGGTCCGAATCGAGCTTGGTACGCCAGAGCGTCTGGCCAGTCTTCGCGTCGATCTTCTCGACCGAGCCGTTCGCGCCGGCCGCATACACGGCATCACCCACCGCCACCGGCGAGAACAGGTAGCGCCCGCCCTTGCCGACGCTCGCCTTCCAGACCTGTTGCACGTCGAGGACGGATTTGAACTCGGTGAGCGGCGTCGGCACGCGACGCGCGTCCTTCGTTGACGAGCAGGCCGCCAATGCCAGCACGGCCGCCGCGCAGGCAACGGGCACAGCGTAACGTTTCAGCAAATTCATCGGTTAGCGAAGCAAAGTTAAGAGGTTGAGGGGGCCGGCACTCAGCCGCCGAGCGCGTCCAGCTTGAACTGCACGAGCTGGCGCGCCGACTGGTCTTCCTTCGGCAGGCTGTCGAGCGCGAGCTTGTACGCGCTGCGCGCGTCGTCGCCCTTGCCTTGTGCCGCGAGCAGATCGCCGCGGCGATCGGCCACGAGGCCCTTGAACGCGTCGACCGGCGTGCCCGACAACAGCGCGAGCCCCGCGTCGTACGCCTTCTCGTCGAGCAGCAGCGACGCGAGGCGCAGCTTCGCGATCTGCTTGTACTCGTCGTCCTTCGCGTGATCAGCGGCCCATTGCAGCTGCGCCTTCGCACCGGCGGTGTCGCCCGCGGCGTACAGCACCTTCGCGGCCGCAAGCGCCGTCATCTGCGCATACGGCGTGCCGCCGTACTTGTCTTCCATGTCGGCGGCGGCGCGGGCCATCGTCGTCTTGTCGTTGGCCGCGGCGGCCTTCTGCACCTGCTCGTACAGCCCGGACGCCTGCGCGGCCTGGCGACGTTGCCAGAAATTCCAGCCGTTGAAACCGGCCGCGACGACCAGCGCCGCGAGGACGATCCATGTGGTGAGGTTGCCCCAGCGGGCCCACCACGCCTTGAGGCTTTCAATCGATTCTTGTTCGTCGTGGTAACTCATCGGCGAGCGATTCCTTCCTGTTCAGGCCTTTGTTGTCGAGCGAACGCCGGCGCGATCAGTCGTCGCCGTCTTCGGCGGATGCAACCATCGCATTGATTAGGAATTCGGTCAAGCTTTCGACCGGTACGGTCTGCTGAACGTTCTTTTCCCCATCTTCGCCCGTGCCGCGCAGCGCTTTCACGCCCACCGTGCCGTTCGCGATCTCCTCTTCGCCGAAGATCACCGCGAACGCGGCGCCGCTCGCATCGGCACGCTTCATCTGCGACTTGAAGCTCGCCGGCGCGCCGTCGGCGCTGCAATGGAAGATCACGTCGAGACCCGTGTCGCGCAGACGCTCGGCCGCGATGAACGCCTGCTCGCGCGCGGCTTCACCCTGGTGCACGATGTAGACATCGACGCCGTCCTGCTCCGGCACGAGCGCCTCTTCCTTCAGCAGCTCGAGAATCCGCTCGATGCCCATCGCCCAGCCGCACGCGGCGGTCGGCTTGCCGCCGAGTTGCTCGATCAGCGGATCGTAGCGGCCGCCGGCCGCCACCGTGCCCTGCGCGCCGAGCTTGTCGGTGACCCACTCGAACACGGTCAGGTTGTAGTAATCGAGGCCGCGCACGAGACGCGGGTTGATCGTGAACGGAATGTTGTTCGCCTTCAGCAGGCGCTGCAGCCCGTCGAAGTGCGCGCGCGATTCGTCGCCGAGGAAGTCGATCAGCTTCGGCGCGTTCTGCACGATTTCCTGCAGCGCCGGGTTCTTCGTGTCGAGCACGCGCAGCGGGTTCGTATACAGGCGGCGCTGCGCATCGGCGTCCAGCGCGTCGACGTGCTGCTCGAGATACTTGATCAGCTCGACGCGGTGCGCCGCGCGCTCCTCGGCGAGACCCAGCGAGTTGATCTCGAGCTTGATGCCGGTCAGGCCGAGGTCGTCCCACAGGCGCTGGCACATCATGATGATTTCCGCATCCGCGTCCGGGCCCGCGAAGCCGAGCGCCTCGACGCCGACCTGGTGGAACTGGCGGTAGCGGCCGCGCTGCGGACGCTCGTGACGGAACATCGGCCCGATGTACCACAGGCGCTTCGGGCCGTCGTACAGCATGTTGTGCTCGATCGCCGCGCGCACGACGGCCGCGGTGTTCTCCGGGCGCATCGTCAGGTGCTCGCCGTTCAGCGCGTCGGTGAAGCTGTACATCTCCTTCTCGACGATGTCCGTGACTTCGCCGATGCCGCGCGTGAAGAGTTGCGTGTGCTCGACGATCGGCGTGCGGATGTTCTGGTAACCGTAGGCGCGCAGCAGCGACTTCACGGTGGCTTCGAAGAATTCCCACAGGCCGGCATCCTGCGGGAGGATGTCGTTCATGCCCTTGACGCCCGCGAGCTTCTCGATCTTGCGTTTTTGTTCAGTCATCGTGTGTGTTGACGGATTAGTTCAGTGCCGCAGCGCGGCCGTAGGTGCGTTCGACGTAATCGCTGACGATCTGCTGGAATTCTTCCGCGATGCGTTCGCCGCGCAGCGTCTTGGCCTTCACGCCATCGATGAAGACGGGCGCGGCCGGGTTCTCGCCCGAACCCGGCAGGCTGATGCCGATGTTCGCGTGCTTCGATTCGCCCGGACCGTTGACGATGCAGCCCATCACCGCGACGTTCATCGTCTCGACGCCCGGATAGGTCTTGCGCCAGACCGGCATCTGCTCGCGCAGGTAGGTCTGGATCTGCATCGCGAGTTCCTGGAACAGCGTGCTCGTCGTGCGGCCGCAGCCCGGGCATGCAATCACCATCGGCGCGAACGAGCGCATGCCCATCGTCTGCAGGATTTCCTGGCCGACGACCACTTCACCCGTGCGCGGCGCGCCCGGCTCCGGCGTCAGCGAGATGCGAATCGTGTCGCCGATGCCTTCCTGCAGCAGCACGCCGAGCGCCGCCGTCGAGGCGACAATGCCCTTCGAGCCCATGCCCGCCTCGGTCAGCCCGAGGTGCAGCGCGAAGCCGCAGCGGCGCGCGAGTTCGCGGTACACGGCGATCAGGTCCTGCACGCCGCTGACCTTGCACGACAGCACGATGCGGTCGCGACCGAGGCCCAGCTCGACCGCGCGCTCGGCCGAGCCGATCGCCGACTGGATCAGCGCTTCGTACATCACGCTCTGCGCGTCCCACGGTTCCGTGCGCGAGCCGTTCTCGTCCATCATGCGGGCGAGCAGGTCCTGGTCGAGGCTGCCCCAGTTCACGCCGATCCGCACCGGCTTGTCGTACTTGATCGCCGCTTCGATCATCTGCGCGAACTGCGTATCGCGCTTCGCACCCTGGCCGACGTTGCCGGGGTTGATCCGGTACTTCGACAGAGCTTCCGCGCAACCGGGATAGTCACGCAGCAGCAGGTGGCCGTTGTAATGGAAATCGCCGACGAGCGGCACCGTCACACCCATCCGGTCGAGCTGCTCGCGGATCGCCGGCACCGCGGCCGCAGCCTCGGGCGTGTTGACCGTGATGCGCACCAGCTCGGAGCCCGCGTTCGCGAGTTCCTTGATCTGGATCGCCGTGCCGATCGCGTCCGCGGTATCGGTATTCGTCATCGACTGCACGCGCACCGGCGAGTTGCCGCCGATCGTCACGAGCTGCCCGCCCCAACGGACATTCACCGCATGCGACACGCGACGCGGCGCATGCCCGCCGAACACCGGCTCGGTTGAACAAATCTGGCTGCTGCGTGGGGATTGAGCTTCGGATTGCATCGATAGATCCATTTACGCGGAATGCACCGCAATGCGGAACATGAATTGAAAAAGCGCCGTGCCCGCTTAGCCACGGCGCTTACTCGTACTGTCAGGGCAACGTGAACCGCGCCACGTTCCCCCGCGCTGCCGAATATTTTGCCGGATCGACGGGTTTGCCGTCGAAAGCGATCGTGTCGAGGCCCGCCTTGTTGCCGATCGTGACCTTGAGCGGGCCTTCGCCCGCAACCTGCTTCGCGTCGCCGGCACGCACCAGCGCCGAGAACAGCTCCTTGCCGCTCTTGTCGCGCACGCTGAACCAGCTGTCCTGCTTGACCTTCAGTTCGACGACCGACTGGCCTGCCGCGACCACGACGCTCGCCGGTGCGGCCACTGCCGCGCTTGCGGCCGCCGCCACCGTGCTCGCCGCCGGCGCAACCGCAACGGGCTGCGACACCGGCGCTGCCGGCGCCGGTGCAGCCGACGCCACCGTTTGCGGCACTGCCGCGACGACACCGGACGTCGCACCCGACGCCGCCGCCGGGGCCGAAACCTGATTGGCCGCAACCACAGATGCGCCGGCCGCACTCGCTTCACCGGTGGACGACGCTGCCGCCACCGGCGCCCGCACAGCGGAAGCACCTTGCGCGTCGCCGCCCTTGAAGCGTGCTAGCCAGTTCGACGAATCGCCGCCAGTGTGCCACATCGCCGCGGCGATCACCGCGACGACGGCGGCAGCCGTCCCCCACATCCACGGGCGATGGCGCGACGAGCCACCGAGCGGAATCGACACGCGCCCGCGCGGCAGATCCGTGCCCGACGCCGCCGGCATCGACAGATCCACTTCCGGCACGACGCGTTCGCGGCGCAGCGCCTGCGCAAACGGCTCCGGATCGACGCCGAGCATCTTCGCGTAACTGCGCACGACGCCGAGCGCGAACGTCACGCCGGGCAGATGGCTGATATCGCCCGCCTCGAGCGCCCGCAGCTTCGGCGGTGCGACCTTGAGCCGCGCCGACACGTCATCGACAGTCCAGCCCCTCGCTTCCCGAAGCTGCGCCAACCGGCTCCCGACGGCCGCGAGCGACTCCAATCCGGCCGTTGCCGGCTTGCCGGCGTTCGTCTCTGCACCGTTTGACGGCTGCGGCTCACTCATCCTTGTCCTCGCGTCGATTCTTCTTCACTGGCGGGCGCCGCCGGCTCCTGCCGGCGCGGCGCCCGCGCGCCGTCCATACCATGCGCGGCGCACCTGGCGCCGCGTCCGATCGCTATTCGCGTGTTGTACCGCCAAAAAGCCCGGGCATCCCCGCCGGGTATCCCCGTTATACCGCCCGGACCTCGATAATTTTCCCTGCCGCCCCCGTCCGTTCCGCGAGGCGCGTACGATCCTTCACGGCACCGGCCAGCTGGCCGCACGCGGCGTCGATGTCGTCGCCGCGCGTCTTGCGCACCGTCGTGACGACGCCTGCGTCGATGAGTACCTGCGCGAAGCGCTTGATCTGTTCCGGCTTGGAACGAATGAGCCCCGACTCGGGAAACGGATTGAACGGGATCAGATTGAACTTGCACGGGACGTCTCGCGTGACCGCGAGCAGTTCGCGCGCATGCGCCTCGGTGTCGTTGACGCCGTCGAGCATGCAGTATTCGAACGTGATGAAGTCGCGCGGCGCGACTTTCAAATAGCGCTGGCACGCGGCCATCAGCTCGCGAAGCGGATGCTTCTTGTTGAGCGGCACCAGCTCGTCGCGGAGCGCATCGTTCGGCGCATGCAGCGACACGGCCAGCGCGACCGGCAGTTCGGCGCCGAGGCGGTCCATCATCGGCACCACGCCGGACGTCGACAGCGTGACGCGGCGGCGCGACAGGCCGTACGCGTTGTCGTCGAGCATCAGCCGCATCGCGGGCACGACCGCGCTGTAGTTCAGAAGCGGCTCGCCCATGCCCATCATCACCACGTTGGTGATCACCCGTTCGGCCTTGCCGTTCGGGCCGGGCGCGCGGCCGAGCGACGCACGCAATGCAAATTCGGCCATCCGGAGCTGGCCGATGATTTCACCGGTCGACAGGTTGCGGGAGAAGCCCTGCTTGCCCGTCGAGCAGAAGCGGCAGTTGACCGCGCACCCGGCTTGCGACGACACGCACAGCGTGCCGCGCGTCTCCTCCGGGATGAACACGGTTTCGACCGCATTGCCGTTTCCGACGTCGATCAGCCACTTGCGCGTGCCGTCGGCGGAAACGTGATCGCTGGCGATATCCGGCATCGCGATCGTCGCGCGGCCCTTGAGCTTTTCCCTCAGGGACTTCGCGAGATCGGTCATGCCGTCGAAATCGCCGGCGTTGTATTGGTGGATCCAGCGCTGCAACTGCTTGGCGCGGAACGGCTTCTCGCCGAGGCTGCCGCAGTACGCGACAAGGCCCTCGGCGTCGAAGTCGAGAAGATTGACGGAAGTTTCGCTCGTCATGATTTGCTGCCTTGCCGCGTGCGCTGAATCCTGCCTACCTGCTGTCAGCCAGGGCTTAACGCGAGTAAACGTTCATTTCCGGGAAGAAGAACGCGACTTCGACCGCAGCCGTTTCCGCTGCGTCCGAGCCGTGCACGGCGTTCGCGTCGATGCTGTCCGCGAAGTCGGCGCGGATCGTGCCCTTTTCCGCCTTCTTCGGATCCGTCGCACCCATCAGGTCGCGGTTCTTCAGGATCGCGCCTTCGCCTTCCAGAACCTGGATCATCACCGGGCCCGAGATCATGAACTCGACGAGGTCCTTGAAGAACGGACGCTCTGCGTGGACGGCATAGAACTTCTCTGCGTCAGCGCGCGACAGGTGCGCCATGCGCGCTGCGATGACCTTCAGGCCGGCGCCTTCGAAACGGCTGTAGATCTGGCCGATCACGTTCTTTGCCACCGCATCCGGCTTGATGATCGACAGGGTGCGTTCGATTGCCATAAAAACTCCAAAAAATTAAGAAGTTACACTTCCAAATGAATCCGCTATTGTAGCACGATCCCGTGTATCATTGCGATTGAACCCTTACACGCGTGAAAGGTTCCAAATCCATATGTTTTGCACCGGCCGGCCATTGAAACCTCCCGGCGCGGAACGTATCTTAGCCATAGCTGTACCGGTTTGCTGCGCCGCACACCGCGCGCGCCAGGCCGGCCCCGGACGCCCACGCGTTCAATGTTAGGAGAAACCATGAACGACTCGTACAATTTCGGCCGCGGCGGCACCGTCAGCACCGTCGAGGTTCGCAATCGCGTGCTGCGGAACACCTACTGGCTGCTCGCGCTATCGATGGTGCCGACGGTGCTGGGCGCGTGGGTCGGCGTCGCGACCGGCTTCTCGCTGTTCGCGGCCACCAGCCCGACGATGAGCCTCCTCGCGTTCTTCGCGATCGCGTTCGGCTTCATGTTCGCGATCGAGCGCACGAAGAACAGCGCTGCCGGCGTGTTCGTGCTGCTCGGCTTCACGTTCTTCATGGGCCTGATGCTGTCGCGCCTGCTCAGCTTCATCCTCGGTTTCTCGAACGGCCCGTCGCTGATCATGCTCGCGTTCGGCGGCACCGGCATCATCTTCGCCGCGATGGCGACGATCGCCACCGTCAGCAAGCGCGATTTCTCCGGGCTCGGCAAGTGGCTGTTCATGGGCGTGATCGTGATCCTGCTGGCATCCGTCGCGAACATCTTCCTGCAACTGCCCGCGCTGATGCTGACCGTGTCGGTGCTCGCGATCGCGATCTTCTCCGCATACATGCTGTTCGACGTCCAGCGCGTCGTGAATGGCGGCGAGACGAACTACATCACCGCGACGCTCGCGATCTACCTCGACCTGTACAACGTGTTCACGAACCTGCTCGCGCTGCTCGGCATCTTCGGCGGCAACCGCAACTGACGTTTCCTTCGCTGCAAAAAAACCGGCCCTCGGGCCGGTTTTTTCATGCCCGCCGCCCGCGCGATCAGTCGCGCTCGAACAGCGCGATCGATTCGACGTGCGACGTATGCGGGAACATGTTGACGACGCCCGCGCCCTTCAGCCGGTAGCCGGCCTCGTGCACGAGCAGGCCCGCATCGCGCGCGAGCGTCGACGGGTTGCACGACACGTAGACGATCCGGCGCGGCAGCGGCCCTTCGCCGCTCTGCGCGATGTCCGCCAGCGCCTTCGATACCGCGAGCGCGCCCTCGCGCGGCGGATCGATCAGGAACTTGTCGAACGCACCGAGCGCACGGATGTCGTCAGCCGTCACTTCGAACAGGTTCCGGCATGCGAACGTCGTGTGGCCGTCGACGCCGTTCTCGCGCGCATTCGCGAGCGCGCGCGTCGTGAGCGTCTCGCTGCCCTCGATGCCCATCACCTCGCGCGCAAGACGCGCAAGCGGCAGCGTGAAATTGCCGATCCCGCAAAACAGGTCGAGCACGCGATCGTCGCGCGTCGGCGCGAGCAGGCGCAGCGCGCGGCCGACCAGCACCCGATTGATCTGGTGGTTCACCTGCGTGAAGTCGGTCGGCTTGAACGGCATGCGGATGCCGAACTCGGGCAGCGTGTAGTCGAGCGGCACGTCGAGCGGGTAGAACGGCGTCACCGTGTCCGGGCCCTTCGGCTGCAGCCAGAACTGCACGTTGTGCTCGTCCGCGAACGCGCGCAGCAGCGCTTCGTCGTCCGCATTGATCGGCTCCAGCACGCGCAGCACGAGCGCCGTGACCTGCGAGCCGACCGCGAGCTCGATCTGCGGCATGCGGTCGCGGATCGACAGCCCCTCGACCAGCCGGCGCAGCGGCACGAGCATCGCCGACACGTGCGGCGGCAGCACCTCGCAGCTCGTCATGTCGGCCACGTAGCTGCTCTTCTTCTCGTGGAATCCGACCAGCACGCCGCCCTTCTTCACGACGTTGCGCACCGTGAGGCGCGCGCGGTAGCGATAGCCCCACGACGGGCCGTGGATCGGCGAGAACACCGTCTCCGCGCGCAGCTTCGCGAGATGCCACAGGTTGTCCTCGAGCACGCGCTGCTTGATCGCCACCTGCGCGCGCATGTCGAGATGCTGCATCGAGCAGCCGCCGCAGGTGCCGAAGAACTTGCATTTCGGCTGCGTGCGCATCACGCTCGGGCGCAGAATGTCGACAACCGTCGCCTGCTCGTAGCTCGGCTTGCGGCGGTAGCTCGAATAGGTCACGCGTTCGCCGGGCAGCGCGCCCTCGACGAAGATGACCTTGCCCGGTTCGCCGTCCTCGGTCGTCACGCGGCCGACACCGCGCGCTTCCATGTCGAGCGATTCGATCTCGAGAACCGGGGCGCTATCGGGCGCGGCGGGCACGCTTTTCAACTTGCGCGCAGAAGTGGGGGCGGCTTCAGACACCAGCTTTTCCTGACAAACGTTGAAGAAGGCGAGATTGTAGACGATGGACCGCCTCGCCGGCTCTGCATGACACCCGACCGAGCGCCGAAGCGCTCACTCGGGTCGACCGCGAAGCACGGGACCCGAGCACGCACTGAAGCACCAACTCGGGTCAAGCTTTGCATGGGATCGGGGCAAGCGCTAAAACGCCGGCTCCGATCGGCACTGGAGAATCGACCATGCGACTGATCGACTGGAACATCCAATGGGGTCGGGACGCGGATGGCGTCGTCGACCTCCCCCGCACGATCGCCGCCGCGCGCCAGCTCGGCGACTTCGACGTGCTGTGCCTGCAGGAAGTCACGCGCGGATTCGGCGCGCTGGCCGGCCACCCTGGCCCCGACCAGTTCGCGGAACTCGCCGCGCTGCTGCCCGGGTACACGATTTTCGAGGCGATCGGCGCCGACTTGCCGCCCGCCGCGCCCGGCGCACCGCGCCGCCAGTTCGGCAATGCCATCGCCACCCGCCTGCCGGTCGGACGCGTGATGCGCCAATTGCTGCCGTGGCCGGCGGACGATGCCGCACCGTCGATGCCGCGTGTCGCGCTCGAGGTCGAACTGGCGACCGCGTCCGGCCCACTGCGCGTGACGACCACCCATCTTGAATATTATTCCGCGCGGCAGCGGCGCGCGCAGGTCGACGCACTGCGCGACCGGCATCGCGAAGCTTGCGCGCATGCCGATCACCCTGCTCGGGCCGAGAATCAGAACGGCCCGTTCAGCGGCACCGCTCAGCCGCGCGATGCGATCGTCTGCGGCGATTTCAACAGCGTGTACGACAGCGACGCCTATCGGCGCCTCATCGAACCGATCGACGACGCACCGGGCTTCGCCGACGCGTGGACGGCGCGCCATCCGGGGCTCGCGCCGCCGCCGACAGCCGGCGTGTACGACACCGTTCAATGGTCCGAAGGGCCGCTCGCGTGCGATTTCGTGTTCGTCACCGACACGCTGCTGCCACGCGTCACGCGATGCGAGATCGACGGCAACACGCGCGCGTCCGATCACCAGCCGATCATCCTCGAACTGGATTGACCGGCTTGAACGGCGTCATGCGTCGAATGCGGCCAGATACTCGGCCCAGTGCGGCGCGGGCTCCTGCGCGAGCGCGTTCTTGACGAGCAGGATCTCGTCCGCGTATTCGCTCGGCGTCAGGCCGCCGCGCATCAGCAGGAACCGGCAATAGAGCAGGTACGTGTTGACGACGTCGGTTTCGCAGTAATTGCGGATCTCCTCGATCCGCCCGTCCCGGAACGCCGTCCAGACCTGGCCGCCGTCCATCCCGAGCTTGCCGGGAAACCCGCACAGCTTCGCGAGCGCGTCGAGCGGCGCGTTCGCGCGCGCCTGGTACATCGCGAGCACGTCCATCAGGTCGGTGTGCCGCGAGTGATAGCGCGAGATATAGTTGTTCCACTTGAAATCGCGGTCGTCCTCGCCGAGATCCCAGTAGCGGGTCGCGGTGATTCCGTGCACGAGCGCGCGGTAATGGAGCACCGGCAGGTCGAAGCCGCCGCCGTTCCACGACACGAGCTGCGGCGTGTACTTCTCGATCACGCGGTAGAACGACTGGATCAGCGCCGCTTCGTCGTCCTGCGGCGTACCGAGCGAGCGCACGCGAAAGCCGTTGTTGTCGCGAAACACGCACGAGATCGCCGCGACGCGCTGCAGGTGGTGCGGCAGGAAATCGCTGCCCGTCTTCTCGCGGCGCGCGGCGAACGCATGCTCGGCCACCGCGGCATCGTCGAGCGTCGCAGGCAAATCTTCGAGACGGCGAATGCCGTCGACATCGGGAATCGTCTCGATGTCAAAAACCAGAATCGGAGTCATCAGTTACAGGACGGCGTCCTTGCGAACGCCATTGGAGGCGAAGAACCGCTTGAGGCGCACCAGTGCTTCCTGCTGGATCTGCCGCACGCGCTCGCGCGTCAATCCCATCTCGTCGGCGAGTTCCTCGAGCGTTGCGGGCTCGATGTGGTTCAGGCCGAAGCGGCGCTCGATCACGTGACGGTGCTTGTCGGACAGACGCGACAGCCACGCGCGCGTCAGCGTCTCGAGCTCGCGGTGCTGCACTTCGGCGTCCGGCGACTGGCTCTGGTCGTCCGGCAGCAGGTCGAGCAGACTGCTCGCAGGGTCGAGATCGAGCGGCGCGTCGAGCGACGCGGTGTGTTCGTTGAGCGCGAGGATGTCGGTGACTTCCTCGGCGGTCTTGCCGGTGAGGTAGGCGATGTCGTCGATGCTGGCTTCGCGGCGCTCGGCCGCCTCGCCCGTCGACATCGAGTTCTTTTCGAGGTGGCGCTTCGCGCGCAGCACCTGGTTCAGTTCGCGGATCACGTGCACCGGCAGGCGCACCGTGCGGGCCTGGTTCATGATCGCCCGCTCGATGCTCTGCCGGATCCACCACGTCGCGTAGGTCGAGAAGCGGAAGCCGCGAGTCGGATCGAACTTCTCGATCGCGTGCATCAGGCCGAGGTTGCCTTCCTCGATCAGGTCGAGCAGCGGCACACCGCGATTCAGGTAGCCCTTCGCGATGCTGACGACGAGCCGCAGATTGCGCTCGATCATCACCTGCCGCGCCTCGAATTCGCCGGCCTTCGCCAGGCGGGAATAGCGCTGCTCTTCCTCGACGGTCAGGAGCGGCTTCACGCTGATGCGGTTCAGGTAATGCTGGATCGTGTCGGCGGTCAGCTCCGCCTGCAGCAAGGCCCGAAAATCGTCGAGATCGGGCGCCGCGGCCGCATTGCCTTCGCGCTCGTCGTCGCCATCCGATTCGGCGTCGCGCGCCTCGAATTCGCGTTCGTTGTCCGCGGCGTCATCTTCGTCGTCGGTCGAAGCGCCAGCCCGCTCCACCTGCGTGGCGCGACTGACTTTCTCAGACTCGGCTTGCGGATCGTGGCGCTTCGATTTCGGCATGTTCGTCTCGGTTATTGAGGCGGCAAGTACTTCAGCGGATCGACAGGTTTACCCTGACGGCGAACCTCGAAATGCAGCATCACGCGGTCGGCATCGCTATTACCCATCTCGGCGATCTTCTGCCCCTTCGTCACCGCGTCCCCCTCTTTTACCATCAAAGCGCGATTGTGTGCATATGCCGTGAGGTAAGTTGCATCGTGTTTGATGATAATGAGGTTGCCGTAGCCGCGCAGCCCATTGCCCGCGTAGACGACACGGCCGTCCGCGGCTGCCTTCACGGACTCGCCGGCAGTGCCGCCGATGTTGACGCCCTTGTTCTTCGCGTCGTCGAAACTGTTCAGCACGGGGCCGCGCGCGGGCCACGCGAACGTCACGGGGCCGCTCGGCGCCGCCGTCGTGTCGCTCGATGCTGCCGCGGCAGCCGGCGGCGTGCCGGTCGACGCGCCAGCCGGCGTGGCCGGGCCGCTGCTGAGCGGCGCGGTCGCGACTGCGCCGCCCATCACGGGCGCGGTGGCCGGCGCACCGGCGACTGCCGCGCCGCCCGGCGGCGCGACGCGCAGCAGTTGATCGACCTCGATCTGATTCGGATTCGCCAGATTGTTCCACGCGGCGATGTCGCGGTAGTTCTGCCCGTTCTCGAGGGCGATCCGGTACAGCGTGTCGCCCGGCTTCACACGGTAATAACCCGGAGGCGGCGGGCCGAGCGGCACCGCGGGCGCCGCGGTGCCCGTCGTGCCAAGCGAACCGGAGCGGTCGACGACGGGCGCGTTGTCGAGCCGCGTTGCACAGGCGGCCAGTAGCGTGGTGAACGCAGCCACACAGATCGCGCGCTGGGCGAGCGTGAGCGGTTCCTTGGAACGGTTGTTTTGCATCGCGCGCAACATACTCATCGGTTTCAAATCACTCCGGATTTTAAAGGGACAAAGAAAACGCGATCAAGCCGCGACTCTCGCCATTGCGCGTGCGCGACGCGCTCGACGAGCGTGAGCACCTGATGCTGTCCGCTCTGCGCGCCGACCGGCGCGACGAGACGTCCGCCGATCGTCAGCTGCTCGAGCAGCGCTTGCGGCACGTCCAGCCCCGCCGCGGCAATCACGATCGCGTCGAACGGCGCCGCTGACGGCAAGCCCACGCGCCCGTCGCCGTAATGCAGACGGATGTTCGGCACGCGCAGCGGCCGCAGGTTCAGCTTCGCGCGCTCGTAGAGCGGCTTGATGCGTTCAATCGAATACACGTCGCGCGCCACGTGGCTCAGCACGGCGGCCTGGTAGCCGCAGCCCGTGCCGATTTCCAGGACGCGCTCGAGGGTCCGGCCGGCCATCGCAAGCTCGATCATGCGTGCGACGACCGACGGCTTCGAAATCGTCTGCTGGTGGCCGATCGGCAACGCGGAATCTTCGTAGGCCTGCGTCGCGAGCCCGGGATCCACGAACATGTGGCGCGGCACCGCGGCCATTGCCTCCAGCACGCGCGCGTCGGTCACGCCGTTCGCGCGCAGTCGTTCGACCATCCGCTCGCGCACGCGTTCCGACGTCAGCGCGAAGGTTCCCGCGAGCGCGATGTTCGGCGCAGCGGCGGGCTTCGGCGCAGCGGACTTGGGCGCGCCTGCGGCCGGCTTCGACACGACCGGCGTCGACACAGCCGGCGTCGACGCAACCGGTTTCGACACGACCGGTTTCGAGGCGACCGGCTTCGGCACGAGCGGCGTCGGCGCGGGCGACCTCGACGCGCCCGGCTTGTCCGCGGTCGCGGCGAGTACTGCCGCGCCGCCGCGCGACGGCCGGCTGTCCTGCGCGTTCGCCGGCGCACCGGTGGACCCACGCTGGCGGGCGCTGTCGCCTGCCGCGTGGCGCTCGCCTGCCCGTCCTTCGGTCTTGCGCGGCGCTCGCTTGAGGTCCTCGAGCGCGAGCGGGAACCGCTTCGCGCGCTGGCCGCTCATGAAGCGCGCCCTCCGGCGCGCGCCCAGTCGTGCGTCGCGGACAGCATTTGCGTGTGCGTGAGATCGAGTTGCAGTGGCGTGATCGACACGAAACCGTTTGCGACCGCATGAAAATCGGTGCCTTCGCTCGCATCGAGCGCTGCACCCGCAGGCCCGATCCAGTAGATCGGCTCGCCGCGCGGGTTGGTCTGGCGGATCACCGGTTGCGACGGATGACGCTTGCCGAGGCGCGTGACCTTCCAGCCTTTCAACGCGTCATACGGCAGGTTCGGAATATTGACGTTCAGCAACGGCTGGCCGGGCAACGGATGCGCGAGATAGTGCTGCACGATCTCGGCGGCGACGCGCGCCGCATCGGCGAGATGCGCCCAGTCCTTGTCGACCAGCGAGAACGCGATCGCGGGCACGCCGAACATGATGCCTTCGGTCGCCGCCGCAACTGTCCCTGAATAGAGCGTGTCCTCGCCCATGTTCTGGCCGTTGTTGATCCCCGATACGACGAGATCCGGCTTTGCGTCGAGCATGCCGGTCAGCGCGATGTGCACGGAATCGGTCGGCGTGCCGTTCACATAGAAGAAACCCGTACTCGCGGAGCGCTGGACCGACAGCGGTCGCGACAGGGTCAGTGAATTCGATGCGGCGCTGCAATTCTGCTCGGGCGCCGTCACCGTGAGCTCGGCCAGCGGCTGCAGCGCGTCGTGAAGCGCCGCGAGACCGGGGGCGAGATAGCCGTCGTCGTTGCTGAGTAGGATTCGCATCCGGCGATTGTAACCGAGGAAAGATGGCGCGAGAGCGACAGTCCGGCGTGCCGGAACGTGCACTCGCGCGCCGTGCGCCGCCGCGCAACGTGGCGGCGTGCGGCGGCCTTTTCCGGTCAGATCGCGCCCGCGTCGCGCAGCGCCGCGATCGCCTGCGCGTCGTAGCCGAGGCCGTGCAGCACTTCGTCGGTATGCTCGCCGAGTTCCGGGCCGAGCCAGCGCGTGTCGCCCGGCGTGCCGGACAGTTTCGGCGTGATGTTCGGCAGCGGAATCTCGGTGCCGTCGGCGAGCTTGAAGCGCTGGATCATCTGCCGCGCGACGAACTGCGGATCGGTGAACATGTCGGCCACGCTGTAGATGCGCCCGGCAGGCACGTCCGCCGCATTGAGCACCTCGAGCGCGGCGTCGATCGTGCGCGGCGCGAGCCATGCGGCAATCGCGTCGTCGATTTCCCGCGTGCGCGGCACGCGTCCGTCGTTGTGCGCAAGCGCCGGATCGTCGGCGAGGTCGTCGCGTTCGATCGCCTTCATCAGCCGCTTGAAGATCGGGTCGCTGTTGCCGCCGATCACGATGCTGCCGTCGCGGCACGCATAGGTGTTCGACGGCACGATGCCGGGCAGCGACGCACCGGTACGCTCGCGCACCATCCCGTACACGCCGTACTCCGGCACGACGCTTTCCATCATGTTGAACACGGCTTCATACAGCGCGACGTCGACCACCTGCCCCGCGCCGCCGTTCACGTTGCGGTGATGCAGCGCCATCATCGCGCCGATCACGCCATGCAGCGCGGCGATCGAATCGCCGATCGAGATGCCGATGCGCGGCGGCGGCAGCTCCGGATAGCCGGTGATGTGGCGCAGCCCGCCCATCGACTCGGCGATCGCGCCGAAGCCGGGCCGGTCGCGATACGGGCCCGTCTGCCCGTAGCCAGACAGGCGCACCATCACGAGGCCCGGATTGTCGGCCGACAGCACGTCGTAGCCGAGCCCGAGCTTTTCGAGCAGGCCCGGGCGGAAATTCTCGATCACGATGTCGGCCTCGCGCGCGAGCTGGCGCGCGATCGCCTTGCCGGCGTCCGATTTCAGGTTCAGCGTGACGGATTTCTTGTTGCGCGCCTGGACGGACCACCACAGTGACGTGCCGCCCGATTCCGGATGCAGCTTGCGCCACTTGCGCAGCGGGTCGCCGCCTTTCGGATCCTCGATCTTGATGACTTCCGCGCCGAATTCGGCAAAGAGCCGCGACGCGAAGGGCCCCGCGATCAGCGTACCGAATTCGAGCACTTTGACGCCCGCGAGCGGGCCCTGGCTGGTGCTCATGTGTCTCCCTGGCATGAGGAACGGCGTCGCCGGCATGGCGGCGGCCGAGTTACATCGTGCGGCGGTCGAGCATCGCGCGCGCGATCGTGCCCGCGTCGACGTATTCCAGTTCGCCGCCGACCGGCACGCCGCGCGCGAGGCGCGTGACCGCGAGCCCGCGCGCCTTCAGCGTCTGGCCGAGATAGTGCGCGGTGGCCTCGCCTTCGTTCGTGAAGTTGGTCGCGAGCACGACCTCCTTGACGATGCCGTCGGACGCGCGCCGCACCAGGCGGTCGAAATGGATTTCCTTCGGGCCGATGCCGTCGAGCGGGCTCAGCCGCCCCATCAGCACGAAATACAGCCCGCGATAGGTCATCGTCTGCTCGAGCATGATCTGGTCGGCAGGCGTCTCGACGACGCACAGGAGCGTCGGGTCGCGCTCCGTGTCGCTGCAGACCTCGCAGATCTGCGCCTCCGTGAACGTGTTGCACTTCTCGCAGTGCTGCAGGTGCTCGGTCGCGAACAGCAGCGACCGGCCGAGCCGCTCCGCGCCCTCCCGATCGTGCTGCATCAGGTGGTACGCCATGCGTTGCGCGGATTTCGGGCCGACCCCGGGCAGCACGCGCAGCGCTTCGACGAGGGCGGACAAGGCGGATGGCTGTTTCATACGGCGACGGAAGCGGAAACGGGCGCTGCGCTCAGAACGGCAGCTTGAAGCCCGGCGGCAGCGGCAGGCCGGCCGTCATGCCACTCATCTTTTCCTGCGACGTCGCCTCGGCCTTGCGCACCGCATCGTTGACCGCGGCGGCGACGAGATCCTCGAGCATGTCCTTGTCGTCCGCGAGCAGGCTCGGGTCGATCGACACGCGGCGCACTTCGTTGCGGCAGGTCATCGTCACCTTGACGAGGCCCGCGCCCGACTGCCCTTCGACCTCGATCTGCGCAAGCTGCTCCTGCATCTTCTTCATGTTTTCCTGCATTTGCTGCGCTTGCTTCATCAGTCCGGCGATGTTGCCTTTCAACATGGGAATGCTCCTTCTTGATCGTGAGAACACCGGCACGCGGCGCGTGCCGGCCTGTGTAGGTAAACGTGATTGTGCGCGTGGCGGCGCGGCCCGTTCAATGCAGCGTCGGCGGCACGCCGTCCGCCGGTGCGGCCGCATCCGCCAGCGGCCGCACCGAGCCTTCGACGATGCGCGCGCCGAACTCGCGCACGAGCTGCTGGACGAACGGATCCGCATGGATCTCCTGCTCCGCGTCGCGCTGGCGCGCCGCGCGGGCAGCCGCGTCGAGCGCCGCCGCCGTGCGCCGCGCCGGCCCGACTTCGACCGCGACGTCGACCGGCTTGCCGAGCGCATCTGCGAGCGCGGCCTTCAGTTTCGCAACCTGCGCGGCGTCCGCATACTGCGGCACCGGCACGGACAGCTTGAGCGTCGTCGCGTCGACGGCCGTCAGCTCACTGTTGAACGCGAGCTGGTACGCGACGCCCTTGAGCGGCAGCCGCGCGGCGAGCGCCGGCCATTCGCCGTCGAAGCCGATCGGATCGAGCGCGATCGCGGGCGGCAGCGGACGCGCGTCGACCGGCGCGGCCGGCCGCGATTCCGCCGGCTTCGGCGCAACGCGCACGTCGTCCGGCCCGCTGTCGAACACCGGGACGAAACCGTCGTCGGCCGGACCGCCGAACATCTCGTCCGCGCTGAGCGGCACGTACTCGTCCGGCGGAATGTCTTCCCACGGGGGCGGCGCCTGGCGCGTATCGGTCTGCGGTGCACGGGCCGCGGCGCGCGGCGTGGGCATCTGCACGGCCGGACGCGGCGCGGCAGGCTTCGCGGCGGCCGGCTGGGCCGCCGGTTTCGCTGCCGCGGGCGTGCGCGCGCGATCGGTCGATACGCGCATGCCGGCATTGCGCAGCACGTCGAGCGCGGCCGCAGCGCCGCCCTTACGCGCTGCGGCGGGCTCTGCCGCCGCGGTACGCGGCGCGGGTTCAGCCGGCGGCACGGGTTCGTCATCCATCGCGACAACGGGCGCGACGGCTGCTCGTGCGCCGCCCTCGGCAGCGTCGATCACGGCAACGGCTTGCGGCGCACCGCTACCGCTGTCCGGCATGACCGCCGGTGCGGTGGCAGGCGGCTTGCCGGCACCGTCGTCCGGTTGCGGCGAACTTGCGGCAGCAGGCCGTGCGACAGGTGCGGGAGCAACTGAAACGGCGGGGGCAACAGCGGCAGGCGCGCGCACCGTCTCGGCCGAAGCCGGCTTCGCGGCTGCGGCCGGCATCGCGGCCCGCGGCCCCGGCACGGCGCGCGGCGCCGACGGCTGGCCGACCGGCGCGCTGCCGACGGCTGCTGCCGGTTCGAAGGCCAGCATCCGCAGCAGCGTCATCGTGAAGCCCGCGTATTCGTCCGGCGCGAGGCCGAGTTCCGCGCGTCCGACCGTCGCGATCTGGTAGAACAGCTGCACCTGCTCGGGACTCAATGTGTCAGCGAAACGGCGCAGGTCGGTCGCTTCCGGCCATTCGTCGAGCACCGACCCCGGCGCGAACTGCGCCCACGCGATCCGGTGCAGCAGGCTCGCGAGATCCTGCAGCGCGGTCGAGAACGACAGGCTGCGCAGCGACATCTCGTCGGCGATCGCGAGGACTTCGGTGCCGTCGCCGGCCGCGAGCGCGTCGAGCAGGCGCACCATGTAGGTCTGGTCGAGCGCGCCGAGCATCCCGGACACGGCCGACTCCGTCACCTCGTTCGCCGAATAGGCGATCGCCTGGTCGGTCAGCGACAGCGCGTCGCGCATGCTGCCTTGCGCGGCACGCGCGAGCAGGCGCAGCGCCTGCGGCTCGAACGTGATCTTCTCTTCGCCGAGAATGCGCTCGAGGTGCGACACGATGTGCCCGGCAGGCATCTGCTTCAGGTTGAACTGCAGGCAGCGCGACAGCACCGTGACCGGGATCTTCTGCGGATCGGTCGTCGCGAGAATGAACTTGACGTGCGGCGGCGGCTCTTCGAGCGTCTTCAGCATCGCGTTGAACGCGTGGTTCGTCAGCATGTGCACTTCGTCGATCATGTAGACCTTGAAGCGCGCATCGACGGGCGCGTATACCGCGCGCTCGAGCAGCGCGGCCATTTCGTCGACGCCGCGGTTGCTCGCGGCATCCATTTCGACGTAGTCGACGAAGCGGCCTTCGTCGATCTCGCGGCATGCGCGGCACACGCCGCACGGCTGCGACGTGACGCCGGTTTCACAGTTGAGTGCCTTCGCGAAGATCCGCGACAGCGTCGTCTTGCCGACGCCGCGGGTTCCGGTGAACAGATAGGCGTGATGCAGACGCCCGCCGTCGAGCGCGTGCGTGAGCGCCCTGACGACGTGCTCCTGGCCGACGAGCGAAGCGAAATCCTTCGGACGCCACTTGCGTGCGAGAACTTGATAGGTCATCGGGAAATTGTATCAGCAACGCTGCGTCGCGCCGACACGCGAAACGGTACGGAACACGGATGCGGAAACGAGCGAACGCGAGAGTGGACGCGAATGAAGGAGAAATAAAAAACGCCCGGCGAACGGGGCGAGAAGGAAGGTGACGAGCCCGACCCTCGGCACTGGCGGAAAACGGCTGTGGCTGCTTCGTTCCCGACCTGACCAGGTTCACCGGCCCACCATGCGAGGAGGCCCGTCACGTCGCATTCTATCACCGCTTGCTGCCGAATGCGACCGTTTATTCGCACGAATGTGCGGACAGCAGCACACGCGATTGCCGGCGGGCCCGCCCTCTTGTATTTTGCGGGCCGGCCTCCATCTGCATGGCGCAACGGTCGTCGGCGCGTCGTACCCCTACTTGCATAGCGGCTACTATCGCCGCCCGCAGCAGATAGCAATTTAGGCTAATATGACGCCCGAATGACCCGCGAGCCGCGGTACGCAGCGCTTACGCCCTTCTTTTCCGGAGAGCGGAGCTACCTGCCGCAGCGGCCGGCAGCCCGCCGGGTGGCCGGCGCGTCGCAAGGCGCCAAGCAGGCAGTCCCCGAACCGAAAGAGGTATTGACCAAATGAGCGAACAGATCAAACACATCAGCGACGCATCGTTCGAACAGGACGTCGTCAAATCCGACAAGCCCGTGCTCGTCGATTTCTGGGCCGAATGGTGCGGCCCGTGCAAGATGATCGCCCCGATCCTCGACGAAGTCGCGAAGGATTACGGCGACAAGCTGCAGATCGCGAAGATCAACGTCGATGACAACCAGGCAACGCCCGCGAAGTTCGGCGTGCGCGGCATCCCGACGCTGATCCTGTTCAAGAACGGCGCCGCAGCTGCGCAGAAGGTCGGCGCGCTGTCGAAGTCGCAACTCACCGCGTTCCTGGACAGCCACCTGTAATCCGGGACCACTCCGGCAAGTTCGCGGACGTGTTGTCAACCGGCAACACGTCCGCCGCAAAGCCGCCGATCGGCCGCTCAAGCGCGAATCGGCGTATGCTAGAATCAAAAAACGTCTACAAGACGCATTAAGCCTCAGAGCGCTTCCGCTCGCCCTCCTCCCTTTTTTCTTTCGTCGCTTCTCCTCCCTGGCGGGATCTCCGTATGCATTTATCCGAGCTCAAGTCTCTGCACGTGTCCGAATTGATCGAAATGGCCAACGGCCTGGAGATCGAAAACGCGAACCGCCTGCGCAAGCAGGAGTTGATGTTCGCCATTCTCAAAAAGCGCGCCAAGACGGGAGAGACGATCTTCGGCGACGGCACGCTCGAAGTGCTGCCGGACGGTTTCGGCTTCCTGCGCTCGCCGGAAATGTCGTACCTCGCTAGCACCGACGACATCTACATCAGCCCGTCGCAGATCCGCCGCTTCAACCTGCACACCGGCGACACGATCGAAGGCGAAGTCCGCACGCCGAAGGACGGCGAGCGCTACTTCGCGCTCGTCAAGGTCGACAAAGTCAACGGGCAGCCGCCCGAGGCCTCGAAACACAAGATCATGTTCGAGAACCTCACGCCGCTGCACCCGAACAAGCCGCTGTCGCTCGAGCGCGAGATGCGCGGCGAGGAAAACGTCACGGGCCGCATCATCGACATGATCGCGCCGATCGGCAAAGGCCAGCGCGGCCTGCTCGTCGCGTCGCCGAAGTCGGGCAAGACCGTGATGCTCCAGCACATCGCGCACGCGATCAAGCAGAACCACCCGGACGTGATCCTGTTCGTGCTGCTGATCGACGAGCGCCCTGAAGAAGTGACCGAAATGCAGCGCTCGGTCGCGGGCGAAGTGATCGCGTCGACGTTCGACGAACCGGCCACGCGTCACGTGCAGGTCGCCGAAATGGTGATCGAGAAGGCCAAGCGCCTCGTCGAGATGAAGCACGACGTCGTGATCCTGCTCGACTCGATCACGCGTCTCGCGCGTGCGTACAACACCGTGATTCCCGCATCGGGCAAGGTGCTGACGGGCGGTGTCGACGCGAACGCGCTGCAGCGTCCGAAGCGCTTCTTCGGCGCGGCGCGCAACATCGAGGAAGGCGGCTCGCTGACGATCATCGGCACCGCGCTGATCGAAACCGGCAGCCGCATGGACGACGTGATCTACGAAGAGTTCAAGGGCACCGGCAACATGGAAGTGCACCTCGAGCGCCGCCTCGCGGAAAAGCGCGTATACCCGTCGATCAACCTGAACAAGTCGGGCACGCGCCGCGAGGAAATGCTGATCAAGCCCGAGATCCTGCAGAAGATCTGGGTGCTGCGCAAATTCATCCACGACATGGACGAAGTCGAGGCAATGGAATTCCTGCTCGACAAGATCCGCCAGACGAAGAGCAACTCCGAGTTCTTCGACCTGATGCGCCGCGGCGGCTGATCGCCCCCGCCCGCAACCCGACGGCCGCCCGCGCGCTTTGCCCGGCCGCCGTTTTTCGGCCCCAACGTGTACGTGAACGTACACGTTTAACTATACTCGTCTCGTCGCCCTGACCGAATTCCCCTCACCCCGATGCCGAACGACACCTCCACCCCGCTGCTGACCGTGAGCGACGCCGCGTCGCGGCTCGGCGTCACGCCGCGCACGCTGAAGTATTACGAGGAGCGCGGGCTCGTCACGCCGTCGCGCAGCGAAGGCCGCTACCGCCTCTACGACGAAGCCGACCTCGAACGCTTCGCGCGCATCCTGCGGCTGCGCGCGCTCGGCTTCTCGCTGCACGGCATCACCGAGATGCTGAAGCGGCCGCTGGAAGAAACCGGCGACGGCCGGCGCCGCTATTCGGACGCGTCGCTGCGCGACATCCGCACCGGCCTCGCCGGGCAGATCGCTACGCTCGACCAGCGGATCGCGGCCGTCCAGCGCGAGCTGAAGGAAGCCGTCGCATTGCGCAAGGAACTGCAGCACGACATCAACTACGTCGAACGGCGCCTCGGCGGCGAAAACCCCGATGCGCTGCTCGCGCAGCGGCGGGCCGAAACCGGCGACCGGCGCACGCGCAAGGCTCGCTCATGAACGAGGCGCCGGGCCGATCGCCACTGTGGAGCCGCGCGAGCCTGCGCGCGGACCTGTTCCCGTGGGCGCTCGCGTTCGTCACCGGCGTCGACTACTTCGACAACGCGATCTTCTCGTTCTTCGCGAGCTACATCGCGGGCGGCATCAATGCGTCGCCCGACGAACTCGTGTGGTCGTCGAGCGCGTACGCGGTCACGGCCGTGCTCGGCATCCTGCAGCAGCAATGGTGGATCGATCGTCTCGGGCACCGCCGCTACGTTGCGGGCTGCATGCTGATGTTCTCGTTCGGCGCGATTGCGTCCGCACTGGCCGACACGTCGCTGCAGCTCGCGTTCGCGCGCGGCTTCCAGGGTTACTTCATCGGCCCGATGATGGGCGCATGCCGGATCCTGATCCAGATCAGCTTCAAGCCGCAGGAGCGGCCGCCCGCGACGCGCGCGTTCCTGATCCTGATCCTGCTCGGCAGCGCACTCGCGCCGATCATCGGCGGGCTGCTCGTCGCGCATTCGACATGGCGCGCGCTGTTCGCGTGCACGGCGCCCGCCGGCATCGCGTTCGCGATCCTCGCGCTGCTCACGCTGCCCGACACCGGCAACACGCCCGACGACGAACGCGGCACCGGACACTTCTGGCCATACGTCGTGTTCGCGCTCGCGCAGGGTGCGCTGCAGGTCGTGATGCAGCAGGTGCGCTACCAGCTCTACAGCGGCTCGCCGATGCTGATCCTGCTGACGGTCGCGGGCCTCGGCGCGCTCGCGTGGTTCGCGTATCACCAGTGGCACCACCCGACACCGCTCGTGCGCCTGCACGCGCTCCGCCAGCGCACCTTCCAGGTCGGCCTCCTGCTCTACATGTTCTATTACTACGAGTCGACAGGCTTCAGCTACCTGACCTCGCGCTTTCTCGAAACGGGCCTCGGCTACCCGGTGGAGAACGCCGGGCGCCTTGTCGGCACGATGTCGCTCGTCTCCGCGACCGCGCTGTTCGCGTACCTGCGCTACGCGAAGCTGATCACGCACAAGAAGTGGATCATCGTGCCGGGCTTCGCGGTCGCCGCGTTCGCCGCGCTGTGGATGACGCGCATGACGCCGCAGGTCGGCGAAGCGGCGCTGATCCTGCCGTTGCTGTTGCGCGGCCTGCTGTTGCTGTTCATCGTGCTGCCGGTCGCGAACCTGACGTTCCGGATCTTCGAGCTCGACGAATACACGCACGGTTACCGACTCAAGAACATCGCGCGCCAGCTGACGATCTCGTTCGCGACCGCGTCGGTGATCATCGTCGAACAGCATCGGCTCGCCGTGCATCAGACCCGCCTCGTCGAGCGTGCGAACGTGTTCGATCCGCTGTTCCAGCAGACGGTCGACGCGCTGACCCGCAGCTATGCGGCCGCCGGACACGTGCTGCAGGATGCGCACGCGCTCGCGATCGCGTCGATCGCCCGGATGGTCGCGCAACAGGCATCGTTCCTCGCGTCGCTCGACGGGTTCTATTTCCTCGCGGGCGTCGCCGTGTGCGGCGGGCTCTTCGCAGCATGGCAAAAAGACATCGATTGAGTTAAAAGACTGGCTTTGGGCTCCCGCTTGCCGTCTCCATGCTTTCGAAACTGACCCGCTGGCTCGACCACCGCCGCCGCGACCGCGCGCTGCGCAGCCACCCGATTCCCGATGCGCTGTGGCACGACACGGTCGACCGGCTGCCGTTCCTCGACTACCTGGCGCCGGACGAACTCGGCCGGCTGCGCGAGCTGACGAGCCTGTTCCTCGCGCAGAAGTCGTTCACGACCGCGCACGGCCTCGAACTGACCGACGCGATGATCGTCGGCATCGCGGTGCAGGCCTGCGTACCGGTGCTGAACCTCGACCTGTCGCTGTACGACGGCTGGGTCGGCATCGTCGTGTATCCGGGCGAGTTCGTGATCCGCAAGACCGTGCAGGACGAGGACGGCGTCGTCCACGAGATCGAGCAGGACGCGAGCGGCGAGGCCTGGGAGGGCGGCCCGGTGATCCTGTCGTGGGAAGACGCGCAGATGACCGACGGCCGCGACGCGTACAACGTCGTGATCCACGAGTTCGCGCACAAGATCGACATGATCAACGGCGCGGCCGACGGCTATCCGCCCCTGTTTCGCCGCTGGCATGCGCCGCACCTCGACGCGCAGGCGTGGGCCGACGTGTTCGACAACGCGTACGACCAGTTCTGCGCGCGCGTCGATGCGGTGCCGGACCGCGCGTGGACGCGCTTCGAGCGGGATTCGCTGATCGATCCGTATGCGGCCGACCACCCATCCGAGTTCTTCGCGGTCTGCAGCGAAGCGCTGTTCGTGCGACCGCGTGCGTTCGAGTCCGAATTTCCGGAGCTGTACCGGCTGCTCGCCCGCTACTACCGGCAGGATCCGGCCAGAACGGGCGCACTCGACGCAAGCTGAAAATTAATCGCCAACCGTCTGATTTTCGGGCATAATCTCTGTTTTTCGACCTTAGGCAAGTGGCTCGCGCCGGGCTTGACGCCAGCCGACACGCGCAAAATGCGCGGTTCGGAGCGGCAAGCGGCGGGTTGGCTACCGCTCTCACCAAGGAAAGACCATGAAAGAAGGCATCCACCCGAATTACCGCGAAGTCGTCTTCCAAGACATGTCGAACGGCTTCAAGTTCATCACGCGCTCGACGATCCAGACGCGTGAAACCATCGAATTCGAAGGCAACACCTACCCGCTCGCCAAGATCGAAGTGTCGTCGGAATCGCACTCGTTCTACACGGGTCAGCAAAAGATCATGGACACGGCAGGCCGTGTCGAGAAGTTCAAGAACAAGTTCGGCGCACGCGCCAGCGGCAAGGTCGCGAAGTAAGCTTCGCACCGCATCCGGTGGTCGCAACACACCGGTACCGCACCAAAGGGCAGCCCAGGCTGCCCTTTTTTGTCTCCGCTTTTTGCCTCTGCTCGACGGATCGCCACGGCCGGCACCCGGACGACGCCGCTGACGCACAGCGGCCGGCGCGTCTACAATGCCGCATGCTCAAAACCGGCTCGCCGCGCGGCATCGCGCGGGCCACGCCCATAACAAATCGCTGATCTGCATGAAGCCTGTCGTTCGTCTCACCGCCTCCGCCACACGCGCGCTGCCACGCTGGCTGCTGCTCACGCTCTGCCTCGTCTACGCGGCGTTCGGTCTGTTCGGCCGCGATCCGTGGAAGAACGAGGACGCGGCGGGCTTCGGCGTGATGTGGACGATGGCCACGGGCAGCTGGCACGACTGGCTGCTGCCGAACCTGGTCGGCAAGTTCATCACGACGGACGGGCCGCTCGGCTACTGGCTCGGCGCGCTGTCGATCCGCGCGCTTGGGCCCTGGGTCGACGCGAGCAACGCGTCGCGGCTCGACACGGGAATCCTGTTCTGCGTCGCCTGCGCGTTCGTCTGGTACGCCGCGTATCTGCTCGGCCGCCGCGCCGAGGTCCAGCCGTTCAAATATGCATTCGGCGGCGAGCCCGAGCCGCGCGACTACGGCCGCACGCTCGCCGACGGCGCGCTGCTGATCCTGCTCGCCTGCTTCGGCCTCGCGGAACGCGGACACGAAACGACGCCGCAGCTCGCGCAGTTCGCGTGGATCGCGATGCTCGTGTACGGCATCGTGCGCAGCATCGACAAGCCCGTGCAGGGTGCGCTCTGGTGGGGGCTCGCGATCGGCCTCGTCGCGCTGTCGGGCAACCCGGTGCTGGTCGTCGCGCTGATCGCCGGCACCGCCGCGCTGTGGCTCGTCACGCCGGAGATGCGCAACCTGCGCCTGCCCGTGATCGGCCTGCCGCTCGCCGCCGCGATCTTCGCTCTGTGGCCGCTCGCCGCGTCCGTCGCGGCGCCCGACGACGCCGGGTGGTTCTTCAACCAGTGGGTGCATGGCAGCCTGATGCGCTTCTCGGGCCCGCCGACCGCCGTGCTCGCGTACGCGGCGAAGAACCTGCCGCTCTTCACATGGCCCGCGTGGCCGCTCGCGATCTGGGCGTGGTGGAGCTGGGCCGGCATGCGCCGGCGCGCGCACATCGCGATCCCGCTGTCGGTCGCCGTGCCGCTCATCGCGCTCGTGATCCTGCAGAGCCAGCAGTCGAACCGCATGTACATGCTGCTGCTGCCGCCGCTCGCGGTACTCGCGACGTTCGCGCTGCCGACGCTCAAGCGCGGCGCGATCAACGCGATCGACTGGTTCGCGGTGCTGAGCTTCACGATCCTCGGCAGCTTCGTCTGGCTCGTCTGGCTCGCGTCGCTCACCGGCTTCCCGCATCCGCTCGCGCGCAACCTCGCGCGGCTCGTGCCCGGCTACGAGCCGCACTTCAAAGCGCTGTCGTTCGTCTGCGCGGTCGCGGTGACGGTCTGCTGGTTCATGCTCGCGAGATGGCGCGTGTCGCGGCAGCCGAAGGTGCTGTGGCGCAGCGTCGTGCTGTCGGGCGCGGGCACCACGCTGATGTGGGTGCTGCTGATGACGCTGTGGCTGCCGATCGTCAACTACGGCCGCACCTACCGCGACGTCGCGCAGCAGATCGCCACGCACCTGCCGGCCGACTACGAGTGCATCTCGCCGGTGCGGCTCGGCGACGCGCAGATCGCGACGTTCGCGTATTTCGGCGACATGCATTTCGACTTCTCCGGCGACTGCGACGTGATCCTGCGCCAGGACCGCGCCGATTTCGGCGAGCCGAGCTCGATGTCGCAGTACGTGTGGCGTCTCGTCTGGGAAGGCCGCCGCGTCGCCGACCGCGACGAGCGCTTCCGCCTCTACGAACGCATCGAGCGGCCGAAGACACCGGTCAAGCGCCGCCCGCCGCGCCATCAGGCAGGGGATTGACGATGTTCGCCGACATCCGCCGGATCGTCGGCCTCGCGTGGCCGGTGCTCGTCGGCCAGCTCGCGATCATCGCGTTCGGCGTAATCGACACCGCGATGGTCGGCCGCTTTTCCGCCGTCGATCTCGCTGCGCTCGGGCTCGGCTCGTCGATCTATGTATCGATCTACATCGGCCTGACGGGCATCCTGTCCGCGCTGCAGCCGATCACGGGCCAGCTCTATGGCGCGCGGCGCTATGCGGAGATCGGCGAGGAAGTCCGCCAGGCGCTGTGGCTCGCCGCGCTGCTGGCAATCCCCGGCTTCCTGCTGCTGCACTTCCCCGAGCAGCTGTTGCGCGTCGCGCACGCGCCGGCCGCGCTGCACGACCGCACCGTCGCTTACCTGCGCATCCTGTCGTTCGGCCTGCCGGCAAGCCTCGTGTTCCGCATCTACAACGCGCTGACCAATGCCGCCGGCAAACCGCGCCTCGCGATGATCCTGCAGGTCGGCGCGCTCGCGCTCAAGTTTCCGCTGAACGTGTGGTTCGTCTTCGGCGGCTTCGGCGTGCCGGCGCTCGGCGGCCCCGGCTGCGGGCTCGCGAGCACGCTGATCAACTGGGCGCTCGCGCTGATCGGCTTCACGCTGCTCGCGAAACTCGACGTGTTCGCGCCGCTCGCGATCTTCGCGCGCTTCTGCTGGCCGGTCTGGGCACGCCAGAAGGCGATCCTGAAGCTCGGCGTGCCGATGGGCCTGTCTTACCTGATCGAAGTCACGTCATACACCTGCATGGCGCTCTTCATCGCGCAGTTCGGCACGACGACGCTCGCCGGGCACCAGATCGCCGGCAACATCGGCGCGGTGCTGTACATGACGCCGCTGTCGATCGGCGTCGCCGCGTCGACGCTCGTCGCCCGCGCGCTCGGCGCCGGGCGCCCCGACGAAGCGCGGCAGCTCGGCCGGCACAGCGTGATGCTCGCGTGCGGGGTCGCGGCGCTGTACGGCGTGCTCGTGTTCGCGCTGCGGCCGCTGATCGTCGGCGGCTACACGCCGAATCCGGCGGTCGCCGCGGCCGCGATGCCGCTCGTCGCGATCGTCACCTGCTATCACTTCTTCGACGCGCTGCAGATCACGTCCGCTTTCGTGCTGCGCGCGTACAAGGTCGCGGTCGTGCCTACCGTGATCTACGCGGTCGCGCTGTGGGGCGTCGGGCTCTGCGGCGGCTACGTGCTCGGCTTCGACGTAGGCGGGCTCTCACCCGCGTGGCTGACCGGCGCGCGCGGCTTCTGGTTCGCGAACATGACGAGCCTGATGCTCGCGGGCACCGGGCTCGCGCTCTACCTGCGGCACGTGAGCCGCGGGCCGCTGCCCGACGCGGCCTGAGCAACCGCGCCGGCCTCCCGTCACACCGGCTGCAGCACCTCCGCCGCGTGATACGACGAACGTACGAGCGGACCGGCGACGACCTCCGCAAAGCCGAGCGACAACCCTTCGTCGCGCCATGCAGCGAACGCTTCCGGACTCACGTAGCGGCGCACCGGCAGGTGATGCGCGGACGGCGCGAGATACTGGCCCAGCGTCAGCACGTCGACGCCGTGTGCACGCAGGTCGCGCAGCGTCGCGCGCACCTCGTCGTCACGCTCGCCGAGCCCGAGCATCAGCCCCGACTTCGTCACGAGCGACGGCCGCGCGCCTTTCGCACGCGCGAGCAGATCGAGCGAGCCGCGATAGTCGGCGCCCGGCCGGGCCGCCCGGTACAGCGACGGCACCGTCTCGATGTTGTGATTGAACACGTCCGGCCATGCGGCCGACAGCGCATCGAGCGCGCGCGCGATGCGGCCGCGGAAATCCGGCGTCAGCACCTCGACGCCGATGCCCGGCACGCGCGCACGCACCGCTGCGATGCACGCGGCGAAATGCGCGGCGCCACCGTCGCGCAGGTCGTCGCGGTCGACCGACGTGATCACGACATAGCGCAGCGCGAGCGCGGCGACCGCGTCCGCGAGCCGCGCGGGCTCGTCGGGATCGAGCGGGTCCGGCCGCCCGTGCGCGACGTCGCAGAACGGGCAGCGCCGCGTGCACAGCCCGCCCATGATCATGAACGTCGCCGTGCGCTGCGCAAAGCACTCGCCGATATTCGGGCACATCGCCTCCTCGCAGACGGAATGCAGCCGATGATCGCGCAGCACCGCCGCCATCGCGGCGACGGTGTCACTCATCATCGGCCGCGCGCGCAGCCATGCCGGCTTCGGCAGCGCCGCGCCGGCCGCGGGCTCGACGCGCACCGGAATGCGCGCGAGCTTGTCGCGGCTGCGCGCACCCGGCTGGCCGAGCGCCGTCAGGCTGGGTCGTTCGAGCGCGGCCGTCATCGTCAGCCCCCGAGGAACGCGACGATCAGGCGGTTCACGTCGGCGGCCGCCTCCATCTGCACCATGTGCCCGCGGCCCGCGAGCACTTCCGCGCGCACCGCGTCCGGCAGCCCCTGCGCGTGATGCGCGGGGATCACCTGGTCGCGCTCGCCCCAGATCACAAGCGTGCGCGGCGCGAGCGCCGCGAGCCGGTCGCGGAAGATGCGCCGCTGCGTCGCGCCATCGAACGCGGACGACGCGATCTTCTCGAGCGTCGCCTGCACGCCCTCGAGCCGCTTGTACTTGACGAGGTCCTCGACCAGCTGCCGCGTGACGAGCGCGCTGTCCGCGAACAGCTTGCCCAGATGCGGCTTCAGCGTATTGCGGCTGTTGCCGGCGACGAAGCCGTCGATGTAATCGCGGTCGATGTCGCTGCCGAGGCCCGCGCTCGCGATCAGCGTCAGCGATGCGACGCGGTCGGGCGCGCGCTCCGCCGCCGTCATCGCGACCGCGCCGCCCATCGAATGGCCGATCAGGTGTGCGCGCACGATGCCCTGTGCGTCGAGCAGCGCCAGCACCGCGTCGGCCAGCTCGTCGAGGCTGCCTGTCTCGACCGCCTTGGCCGATTCGCCGTGGCCCGGCAGGTCGAGCGCCCAGACGGGCCGGTGCGCGGCCAGCTCCGCGTGATTGAACAGCCAGTTGTTCAGGTCGCCGCCGAAGCCGTGGATCAGCACCGCCGGCGTGCCCGCGCCGTCGCCGAGCTTGAGGAAGCGCACCGTGCGCCCGCCGATCTGCGCCTTCTCGGGCTGCGGGCCGGCCGCGTCGTCGGCAGCCGCGCTCGGCGTGAAATCGCGCAGGAATTCGGCGATCGCCGCGTCGATGTCCGCGTCGCTCGCGTCCGCCGCCGCGACGACGCCGAGCAGCGCGCCGACCGGCAGCGTGTCGCCCTCCTGCGCAACCTGCCGGCGCAGCGTGCCGTCGAACGCGCATTCGACGCCCGACGAGATCTTGTCGGTCTCGACGTCGAGCACCTCGTCGCCCTTCGTCACCCGCTCGCCGACGGCCTTCAGCCAGCCGTTGACCTGCCCCTGCTCCATCGACAGCCCCCACTTGGGCATCGTGATCATGTGAATCGACATCGTGTCAGCTCCTCGTCTTCAGCACCGCCTGCGCGATCGCGTCGGCGGACGGGATATACAGGTCTTCGAGCACGCCCGCGAACGGCGCCGGCGTATGCGGCGCAGTCACGAGCTCGATCGGCGCCTTCAGCGAGCGGAACGCGCGCTGCGCGACCAGTGCGGCAATGTCGGTCGCGATCGAGCAGCGCGGATTCGCCTCGTCTACGACGACCACGCGCCCGGTGCGCGCCGCGCTTTCGAGGATCGTCTCCTCGTCGAGCGGCGACGTCGTGCGCAGGTCGATCACGTCGGCCTGGATGCCGTCCTTCGCGAGTTTCGCGGCAGCATCCATCGCGAGATGCACCATCCTTCCGTAGGTGACGATCGTCACGTCGTCGCCGTCGCGCACGATGTTCGCCTCGCCGAACGGGATCGCATAGGATTCCTCAGGTACATCGCCCTCGCGCGTGTACAGCAGCTTGTGCTCGAGGAAGATCACCGGATCGTTGTCGCGGATCGCCTGGATCAGCAGCCCCTTCGCGTCATAGGGCGTCGACGGGCACACGACCTTCAGCCCCGGGATGTGCGTAAACAGCGACGTCAGCATCTGCGAATGCTGTGCGGCCGCGCGCAGCCCCGCGCCGTACATCGCGCGGATCACGACCGGCGTCACCGCCTTGCCGCCGAACATGTAGCGGAACTTCGCGGCCTGGTTGAAGATCTGGTCGAAGCACACGCCCATGAAATCGATGAACATCAGCTCCGCGACGGGCCGCATCCCGCATGCGGCCGCGCCGACCGCGGCGCCGATGTAGCCGCCCTCGGACAGCGGCGTGTCGAGCACGCGGCCCGGGAACTTGTGGAACAGCCCTTTCGTCACGCCGAGCACGCCGCCCCACGCGTCGTCCTCGCCCGGCGCACCCGCGCCGCCCGCGTTGTCCTCGCCCATCACGATCACGCTGTCGTCGCGCGACATCTCCTGCGCGAGCGCTTCGTTGATCGCCTGCGAATATGTGATCTTTCTTGCCATGTCTGTCTCCTGGGATTTTTACTGCGTATCGCTACGGTCGGTTCGACTGCGCGGCGCTCACGGGTACGACACGTACACGTCGGCCAGCAGGTCGGCCGCATCGGGCAGCGGCGCCGCCTTCGCGTCCGCGACCGCGTCGTCGATCAGTTGCTTCACCTGCGCGTCGACGGCGCGCAATTCGTCGACCGTGAGCACCTCCGCACGCACGACGCGCGCTTCGAAATGCTTCAGGCAATCCTTCTCGTCGCGCAGCTTCTGCACTTCGCCGGGCGCGCGATAGGTCTGCGCGTCGCCCTCGAAGTGCCCGAAGTAACGCGAGAACTTCACTTCGACGAGCGTCGGCCCGCCGCCGCCGCGCGCCCGCTCGACCGCTTCGCCCAGCGCCTCGTGCACCGCGAAGAAGTCGAAGCCGTCGACGATCACGCCGGGCATCCCGAAGCCGTTCGCGCGATCGGCGATGTTGTCGGTCGCGACCGACCAGCTCGACGACGTCGCTTCCGCATAGCCGTTGTTCTCGGCGACGAAGATCGCAGGCAGCCGCCACACCGATGCGAGGTTCATCGATTCGAAGATCACGCCCTGGTTCGATGCACCGTCGCCGAAGAAGCACACGCCGACGCCGCCCGTCTTCCGGTGCTTCGCCGCGAGCGCCGCGCCGCACACGAGCGGGCCGCCCGCGCCGACGATCCCGTTCGCGCCGAGCATCCCCATCGACAGGTCGGCGATATGCATCGAGCCGCCCTTGCCGTGGCAGACGCCCGTCTTCTTGCCGTAGATCTCGGCCATCATCCCGCGCACGTCGACGCCCTTTGCGATGCAGTGGCCGTGGCCGCGGTGCGTGGTTGCGACGTAGTCGGCGATGCCGAGATGCATCATCGTGCCGACCGCGGACGCTTCTTCGCCCGCATACAGATGCACGAAGCCGGGAATTTCGCCGGTCGCGAACTCGACATGCAGGCGCTCCTCGAATTCGCGGATCGTGCGCATCAGCCGATACGCGTCCAGCAGCGTGTCCCTGCTGAGCTGAGTCGAAACGGTCATGTGTGTCTCCTTGTTTCCTCGTTGAAATGCCGCCTCGCGGCGGTGTGCTGCATGGGTTCGGTGCCGATGCGCCGATGGGCTGTCGCCGGCGGCCCGCGTCCGGATGCCGTCATCGTGTGTCTCCTCGCTGGTCGGAATCGTGGTCGGCGGCCGCGTCAGTCCGGCCGCTCATGCGCCGCGGCATCGCGCAACAGCTGGCGCGACGCCGCGTAGCGCAGCGTGCGGTCGACGTCGAGCGTCAGCGGCCCGTGCCAGTCGAGCGCGATCTCGTAGCGGTCGCCGCGCGCGACTTCGATCTCGCGCTCGCCGTCGAACGCGAGCGTCCCGTGCTCGAACGGAATCGGCTGCCAGGCACCCGGCTCGAGCCGTTCGCAACTGCGCATCACGACCCGGTCGACGCGCCCTGGCGCGATCGGTGCGACGAGCGGCGTGCCGGCCGACTTGCCTTGCGCGGCAAAGCGCATCGCGAGGCCGTGCGGCGCGCTGCGCTCGACCGGCGCCCACGCGCCGCCGAGCGCGGACAGGCCGATGCCGTCCGGTCTGGCGAAAGTCAGGTAGAGCGCATCGATGTCGTCGGGGCCGGAGATCGCGCGCGCGCCGACGAAGCGCTGCCGCGCCGCGCAGACGTCGACGAGCGCGATGTCTTCGCGCCCCGGCTGCGAACCGTCCGCGCAGCGCACGACGAGCCGCTTGTTGCGCGTGAACGCAACGTCGGGCGGCACCGCGCCGGTCGCGGCGAGCCCGGCCGCGACGCCGGCGACGGTCGCCTCGCGATGTTCGGGAAACGCGTTGTTGGTGCCGGTGGACAGCGCGACGAGCGGCGTCGTGCCGCAATGCGCGGCGACCGCGCGATGGGTGCCGTCGCCGCCGAGCACGACGATCGACGCGACTTCCATCCGGCGCATGTATGCGGCGCCGGCATGCGTGTCGGCAACGCTGTCGGTGATCGGCAGATCGACGAATTCGACGGCGGGCCAGCGCTCGTGCGGGGCGACCGCGCGATGCGTGTCGAGGGCGCGCAGCAGCAGCGTCGCGATACCGGTCCGGTCGCGCAGCGTCAGCACACGCTCGACGCCCATCGCGCCGAGACCGGCCAGCAGGCGCACGATCATGTTCGCTTTCTCGGCGGTCGGGAACACCGACGCGTGCGTGGTGAGGCGGCGGATATCGCGTCCGGATGCGGGATTTGCGATCACGCCGACGGTTACGGGCTTTACCACGGGCTTGTCTCCTGTCGGCCGGTGTTGGCGCTTTAGCGCTTACTCCGGCCCCATGCTTCGCGGTCGGCCGGTGTTGGCGCTTTAGCGCTTACTCCGGCCCATGCTTCGCGGTTGGCGCTTTAGCGCTTATGTCGTTGTCGCCGGCACGGATGCGCCGGTCTTGCCCGACATATCTGCAAGCGGCGTGCCATCGTGTTCATGACGCACTTCGATTGCACACAAACGACGGCGTGGCGGGCCTGTGCGCCATGGACTCCGATCGAAGCAACGCCGTCCGGCACCGGCACATCGCCCGCGCGTCTCAGGCTTCGGCACCGGATCGCGGTGGCCGCAGCGTCCACACGCACCGCGCGACAAGGCTCGCCAACCCGCGCGCATTCAGGCGCCGCGCGCTACGAACCCATCCGGATGCGGACAAGGCAGCACGCGACCGCGCATCTCAACGGCGTGAGATGCGGTTGAGACGAACGTCTCACGCGCGCTTCGTGCTGCGATGCAATGTGATCAGGCGAAGCGGATGTGCTACAAGAACGTCGACATCCCTGCCCTCCTGAGCCGGAGCCGACCATGCCCTACGTCGTTCCCCAGACCCAGCACGCGGACCGGGTGCTCGGCGCGCTCGCCGGGCGCCTGCCCGCGCCGGCCGAATCGACGCGTCTCGTATCGTCGTGGCAGCGCTCGCTCGAGCGCTACCGGCTCGACCCGGCGTCGTCGATCGGGCCGCGCGTGCTGACCGCCGCGGAACTGCGCGAGGTGCGCGACAAGGAAGAGGCATTCCTGCGCGCGTCCGGCCAGTGCCTGACGCGCCTGCACGACATGATCCGGGTCGCCGACTACTGCGTGATGCTGACCGACGCGCACGGCGTGACGATCGACTACCGGATCGATCGCGAGCGCCGCACCGATTTCCGTCACGCGGGGCTCCACATCGGCTCGTGCTGGTCGGAGAGCGAGGAAGGCACCTGCGGCGTCGCGAGCGTGCTGACCGATCTCGCGCCGATCACCGTGCACAAGACCGATCACTTCCGCGCCGCATTCACGACGCTCACCTGCAGCGCGGCGCCAATCTTCGCGCCGGCGGGCGAACTGATCGGCGTGCTCGACGCGTCGGCCGTGCAGTCGCCCGACAACCGCGACAGCCAGCGCCTCGTCTATCAGCTCGTGCGGCAAAGCGCGGCGCTGATCGAGGACGGCTATTTCCTGCACAGCATGGCCCAGCACTGGATATTGTTCGGCCATCCGAACCGTCACTACGTCGAGGCGCAGCCCGAATGGCTGATTGCGTTCGACGAGTGCGGCAACATCGTCGCCGCGAACCGGCAGGCGCGCGATGCGTTGCCCGAATTGCGCGAGCCGCGCCACATCGACGAGATCTTCGATTCGACCGAGATGCCGCTGCGCGACGCCGCGCGGATCGACGCGATCATCGCGCTGCGGCTGCGCGCAACCGGCGCACCGCTGTACGCACGGCTGCGCGCGCCACTGCGACGCCCCGCGCGCGAGCCGGGCACCGCGTCGCGCCGCCCCGGTACGCCCACGCGTCACGTCGGCGCACTCACGCCGTTCCTGCACAGCAGCGACGCGCGCATTGCGCAACAGGCGGAACTCGCGCTGCGCGTCGCGAGCAAGCGGCTGCCGATCCTCGTGCTCGGCGAGACGGGGGCGGGCAAGGAGGTGTTTGCACGGGCGATTCACGACGCGGGGGTGCGGCGCGCGCGGCCGTTCGTCGCGGTCAATTGCGGTGCGCTGCCGGAAGCGCTGATCGAAAGCGAGCTGTTCGGCTACGCGGCCGGCGCGTTCACCGGCGCGCGCAAGCATGGCGCGCGCGGCAAGATCGCGCTCGCCGACGGCGGCACGCTGTTTCTCGACGAAATCGGCGACATGCCGCTCGCGCTGCAGACACGCCTGTTGCGCGTGCTCGCCGACGGCGAGGTCGTGCCGCTCGGCAGCGACACGCCGGTGCGCGTCGATCTCGACGTGATCTGCGCGACGCACCGCGATCTCGCCCGGATGGTCGCAGCCGGCACGTTCCGCGAGGATCTGTATTACCGGCTGAGCGGCGCGGTGTTCGAACTGCCGCCGTTGCGCGAACGCGCGGACGTGCGCGACGTGATCGCCGCGGTGTTCGCCGAGGAAGCGCATGCGACGGGCCACGTGCTGGTGCTCGACGGCACGCTGGCAGAACAGCTCGCTGCGTATCCGTGGCCCGGCAATGTCCGGCAGCTGCGCAACGTGCTGCGCTATGCGTGTGCGGTATGCGACAGCGCGCGCGTGACGGTGTGCGACCTGCCCGCCGATCTGGCCGCGCAGCTCGCGCCGGGCACGGCCGGCGCGCTGCCCGACGACGAGCGCGGCCGTATCGTCGCCGCGCTCACCGCGCACCGCTGGCGGCCCGACGCAGCCGCGCAGGCGCTCGGTATCTCGCGCGCGACGCTGTACCGGCGCATCGCGAAACACCGGATCGTTGCGCCGCACCGCGTGTGACGCATATGACGCGTGCGGCGATCTGGCGCCTCACATCTCACGCCTCACGCCTCACGCCTCACGAGTTACGCGTTACGCGTTACGCGTTACGCTTCACGCAGCCTGCGCCGCCGGCTCGCCGTCGCGCTGCCGGAACACCTCGTGCGCGGCGAACAGCGCATTCAGCGCTGCGGGAAAGCCGGCGTAGAGCGCCATCTGCATGAATACCTCGACGATTTCGTCGCGGGTGCAGCCGACGTTCAGCGCCGCCTCGATGTGCACCTTGAGCTGCGGCTGCGCATTGCCGAGCGCGGCCAGCGCGGCGATCGTCGCGATCTCTCGCGCGCGCAGGTCGAGCTGCGGCCGGCTGTAGACATCACCGAAGCCGAACTCGATCAACAGCCGCCCGAAGTCTGGCGCAATCGGCTCGAGCGCCGCGATCACGCGTTCGCCCACTTCGCCGTCGATTTCCTTCAGCTTGTTCCAGCCGCGCGTGTAGCGGTCTTCAACGAGTCGTTCCATTGCGAGTGTCCTTGATCCGGTTGTGAAGGGTTCGCCCGTCGTCCCGCATTGCGCTCCGCCGCCTCGTAGTACGCGATCTTGTCGCCGATCGCGTCGAGGTTCGCCTGCAGCTCCGCGATATGCGCCCGCACTGCGTCGCGATGCGCGACGAGCAGCGCGCGCCGCGCGCCGATCGTCGGCTCGCCTTCGGCACGCAGTGCCGCGAACTGCTGCATCTGCGCGATCGGCATGCCGGTCGCCTTCAGGCGCATCACGAAATCGAGCCAGTCGAGATCGGCCGGCGCATAAAGCCGGTGACCGGCCGGCGTGCGCGAAATCGCACGCAGCAGGCCCGCCTGCTCGTAGTACCGCAGCGTGTGCGTCGACACGGCCATCCGGTCGGCGACCTGGCCGATCGTCAGCGGCCCGGCAGCGGAAGGTTTCGATACGGTGTTTGACATGGCACGCTCGAGGTTAGAAGTTAGAGTGCACTCTAAGTCAAGCGCCGTCCGACAACCAGCGCGGCGGCGCACGGCGACTACGTAAAGAATCGTCAAAACCGCCGGCTGCGGCCCGTGCAGCCTTTACAGCGGCACAAGCATTCAGCAAGATTCGGACGGCCTGTCTTAAAAAGGGCACGCATTTGACCTATGCTTAACGGCGGCGCCTGGCTTCGCGTCGCCTGTCGTCTGCTGCAACAGCCAATCATCCGTCGGAACCAGGGAGCCTATGCCATGCTGAAGAAGCTGCTGATGCTGTTCGTCGCGCTATCGCTGTCGCTGACTGCGGCCTTTGCCGCGGCGGTCGAAGTCAACACGGCCGACCAGGCCGCGCTCGAATCGGTGAAGGGTCTCGGGCCCGTGAAGTCCAGGGCGATCATCGACGAACGCACCAGAAACGGCGCGTTCAAGGACGCCGACGACCTCGCGAACCGCGTGAAGGGGCTCGGCACGAAATCGGTCGCGCACCTCGAGGAAAACGGCCTGACGATTGGCGGCTCGTCGACGCCGCCGACGGGTGCGAAGGCAGCGAAGCCGGCCGCAACGGCGCCGGCGACGAAACCGGCGGCAACGACGGCCCCGGCTGCTACAACTGCTACAACTGCTACGATGGCCCCGGCGACGACCGCCGCAACGACCGCGGCGCCGGCCGCGAGCGCGCCGGAAGCGGCAGCCAAGCCGGCCAAGACCAAGCGTGCGTCGAAGAAGGACAAGGCGGCGTCGGCTGCGGTGACGACGGCCGCGGCTTCGGCGACGGCCGCCGCGGCTGCAGCGCCGGCCGAAGCGTCGTCCACGAAGGCGACAAAGGGTTCGAAGAAGAAGAGCAAGAAGGACAAGGCTGCCTCCGCCGCCGCGGCGTCGGGCGCCTGATGCGCGCCGCGCGCGCACTGCGTGCGCGCGGCTTCGTTCAACGGGCGCCGCAAAACGCGGCGCCGTTTCAGTGAAGGTGAAGAATCATGGGTCTACTCGATATCGTCGGCGGTCTGATCGGCGGCCAGGCCGGCGGCAACTCGCAAAGCGCGCTGCTGTCCGCGGCGCTCGAACTCATCAACAACCAGCCGGGCGGCCTGAACGGCCTGATCGAGAAGTTCAACGCCGGCGGCGCCGGCGACGTCATCGGTTCGTGGGTCGGCAACGGCGAGAACCAGCCGATCTCGGCCGATACGCTGCAGAACGTGCTCGGCTCCGATGCAATCGGCGCGCTGGCGAGCAAGGTCGGCATCGATCCGCAGCAGGCATCGGGCATCCTCGCGCAGGTGCTGCCGCACGTCGTCAACCACGCGACGCCGAACGGCGAAGTGCCGGCCGACGGCCAGGTCGACACGTCGAACGTGCTTGGCACGCTGACGCAGCTTGCGGGCCTGTTCGGCGGCAACAAGCAGGCCTGAGCCCGGGTCGGCATTTCCGGGTCGCATAAAGCAACACCCCGCCATCGGCGGGGTGTTTTCGTTTGGACCGGCAATCGCCGGCCCGCAGTGCACGCTCAGTGGACGACGCGGTCGAACACGAACTTGCCGTCCTGGATGTCGACCGGAATCACGTCCTTCGGGCCGAAGCGGCCCGCGAGGATGAGCTTCGCGACCGGGTTCTCGATCTCCTGCTGGATCGCGCGCTTGAGCGGCCGTGCGCCGAACAGCGGATCGTAGCCGACCTGGCCGATCTGTTCGAGCGCCGCGTCCGACACGTCGAGCGCCATGTCGAGCTTCGCGAGCCGTTCGTGCAGGCGCGCGAGCTGGATCTTCGCGATCGACTGGATGTTGCTGCGGTCGAGCGCATGGAACACGACGACGTCGTCGATCCGGTTCAGGAACTCGGGGCGGAAATGCTGCTTCACCTCGAGCCACACCGCGTCCTTGATCTCGTCCTGCGGCGCACCCGTCATCGCCTGGATCACCTGCGAGCCGAGGTTCGACGTCATCACGATCACCGTGTTCTTGAAGTCGACCGTGCGCCCCTGCCCGTCCGTCATCCGACCGTCGTCGAGCACCTGCAGCAGCACGTTGAACACGTCAGGGTGCGCCTTCTCGATCTCGTCGAGCAGGATCACGCTGTACGGCTTGCGGCGCACGGCTTCCGTCAGGTAGCCGCCCTCCTCGTAGCCGACGTAGCCCGGCGGCGCGCCGATCAGCCGCGCGACGCTGTGCTTCTCCATGAACTCGCTCATGTCGATGCGGATCAGGTGCTCTTCCGAGTCGAACAGGAACGCCGCGAGCGCCTTGCACAGCTCGGTCTTGCCGACGCCCGTCGGGCCGAGGAACAGGAACGAGCCATACGGCCGGTTCGGATCGGCGAGACCCGCGCGCGAACGGCGGATCGCGTCGGCGACCGCGTCGATCGCCTCGTTCTGGCCAACCACGCGCTCGTGCAGCTTCTCCTCGATGTGCAGCAGCTTTTCACGCTCGCCCTGCATCATCCGCGACACGGGAATGCCGGTCGCGCGCGACACGACTTCCGCGATTTCTTCCGCGCCGACCTGCGTGCGGAGCAGCCGCGGACGCGTCGGGTTGTGCTGCTCCCGCTCTTCCGCCTGCGTGACCTGCTTCAGCTGCGCGTCGAGCTGCGGCAGCTTGCCGTACTGCAGCTCCGCGACCTTCTCGAGCTTGCCTTCGCGCTGCAGCCGCGCGATGTCGGCACGCACCTTCTCGATCTCTTCCTTCAGCTGCGCGCTGCCGAGCACGGCAGCCTTCTCGGCCTTCCAGATCTCCTCGAGATCCGCGTACTCGCGCGACAGCCGCTCGATTTCTTCCTCGATCAGCGCAAGCCGCTTCTGCGACGCCTCGTCCTGCTCCTTCTTCACGGCCTCGCGCTCGATCTTCAGCTGGATCAGCCGGCGGTCGAGCTTGTCCATCTCTTCGGGCTTCGAATCGATTTCCATCTTGATCTTCGACGCCGCCTCGTCGATCAGGTCGATCGCCTTGTCCGGCAGGAAGCGGTCGGTGATGTAGCGGTGCGACAGTTCGGCCGCGGCGACGATCGCCGGGTCGGTGATGTCGACGCCGTGGTGCAGCTCGTACTTCTCCTGCAGCCCGCGCAGGATCGCGATCGTCGCCTCGACGCTCGGCTCGTCGACGAGCACCTTCTGGAAGCGGCGCTCGAGCGCGGCGTCCTTCTCGATGTACTTGCGGTATTCGTCGAGCGTCGTCGCGCCGATGCAGTGCAGCTCGCCGCGCGACAGCGCCGGCTTCAGCATGTTGCCCGCGTCCATTGCGCCTTCGGCCTTGCCCGCGCCGACCATCGTGTGGATCTCGTCGATGAAGACGATCGTCTGGCCTTCGTCCTTCGCGATGTCGTTGAGCACCGCCTTCAGGCGCTCCTCGAACTCGCCGCGATACTTCGCGCCGGCGAGCAGCGCCGCCATGTCGAGCGACAGCACGCGCTTGCCCTTCAGCGTCTCGGGCACTTCGCCGTTGACGATCCGCTGCGCGAGCCCTTCGACGATCGCGGTCTTGCCGACGCCCGGCTCGCCGATCAGCACCGGGTTGTTCTTGGTACGACGCTGCAGGATCTGGATCGAGCGGCGGATTTCGTCGTCGCGGCCGATCACCGGGTCGAGCTTGCCCGAGCGCGCGCGTTCGGTCAGGTCGACCGTGTATTTCTTCAGCGCTTCACGCTGGCTTTCGGCGTCCTGGCTATGCACCTGCGAGCCGCCGCGCACCGCGGCGATCGCGGTTTCGAGCGCCTTGCGCGTAAGGCCGTGCTGGCGCGCGAGCTTGCCCGCTTCGCCCTTGTCGTCGGCGATCGCGAGCAGGAACATCTCGCTCGCAATGAACGTGTCGTTCAGCTTCTGCGCTTCCTTGTCGGCCTGGTTCAGCAGGCCGGCCAGCTCGCGGCCGACCTGGATGTCGCCGCCCGTGCCCGTCACTTGCGGCAGGCGCGAGATCGCTTCGTTCAGCGCGCCCTGCAGCGCCTGCACGTGCACGCCCGCACGCGACAGCAGCGAGCGCGCGGAGCCGTCCTGCTGCGCGATCAGCGCCGACAGCACGTGAACGGGTTCGATGTATTGATTGTCGCGGCCCGCCGCAAGACTCTGCGCGTCCGACAGTGCTTCCTGGAACTTGGTGGTGAGCTTGTCGATTCTCATTAGAGACCTCCAATTTTCGATTAACACCAAGGTGAGGATGGTTATGCGGCTTTCAAGCGGATCGAAGTTGATTCAACGCAAAAATGCGCCGGGATCGCAACGGGCGGGGACTGCCGCGCAAAATTGCGCGGGGGTTGCGTCAGCCGGCGAGCGGCGAAGGTTCGGCGGACGGTGCGTCGCGCACGATCGCGATCGGCTTGACGCCGAGCAGCGCCGCGAGCGGCGACGCGGGTTGTGCAAGCTCGCCGAGCGTGTGACGGTCGAGTTCCGCGAAAAACGCGTCGCGCGCCGCCGCCAGCACGCCCTTCAGGCGGCACTGCGGCTCGATCACGCACCCGCGCGACGTTTCGCCGCCGGCGAAGCAGCCGACCAGCGCGAAATCGGTCTCGGTCGCGCGCACGACCTGGCCGACCGTCAACTGCACCGAGTCCGGGAACAGCCTCAGCCCGCCATTGCGCCCGCGGACCGTGTCGACCCAGCCCAGCTCGCCAAGCCGCTGCACGACCTTCATCAGATGATTCTTCGAAATGCCGTAGGCGTCCGAAATTTCCTGGATCGTCGCGAGCCCTTCACCGCGCACGGCAAGGTACAACATGACTCTCAGCGAGTAATCGGTGTAGTCGGTGAGTCTCATTGGCGAAAACGGTCTTTGATGATCATGCCCCGATTATGCAAGCCGCAGCGAACGGACGGCACGCGCGCGGCGTGCGCAAGGGTCCGCGCACGTTCGGGCTCGCGGCCGCTGGGTTGCCCGGATGACGGCTGCGCAATAAGATGCAGGGCATCAGCACATTTATCGAGGGGTTGGCCGACGCTATTGTGCGTCAAAATCCTGCCGGCGTCCCGACCTTCGCCGGCCTTCGACGCCGCTCCCCGGCCCCTTCATTGCCATGACCGACACGCCTGCCCTGCCCGACAACCCTGCTCCGATCCGTCCCCGCGACACGGAACCGACCGAAGCCAATATCCGCGACCTCGTCTACGCGTTCTACGACCGCGTGCGCGCCGACCCGCTGCTCGGGCCCGTATTCGACGCCAAGCTGGCCGGCCGCTGGGACGACCACCTGCCGAAGATGGTGAGCTTCTGGTCGAGCCTCGTACTCGGCACCAAGGGCTACCGCGGCAATGTGCAGCAGGCGCACCAGCCGCTCGACGGCCTCGAGCCCGCGCACTTCAGCCGCTGGCTGTCGCTGTTCCTGAAAACGGTGGAGGCGCGCTATACGCCGCCTGCGGCGGTCCGGTTCATGGAGCCGGCGCTGCGGATCGCGCAGAGCCTGCAATTGAGCCGGTTCGGCTGGGATTACCAGATCCCGCCCGAGCAGCAGGCGCTGCTCGACGCCGTCGCGCCGCGCCGCCGCGACGATTCGGCGCACCTGCCGCCGCGCCCGCGCGGGGAGCCGTTCCCGGCGAAGATCATCGGGCGCGGTTCGTCGGACGAATGAGCGGCGCGCGACACTGAGCGGCGCGCGCGCTCAGCGTGGCGCGTTGCCCGATTCGACGCCCCAGCGCGCGAGCGCTGTGTCGTCGGTGCTGCGGGCGTCCACCCAGCGTTCGCCTTCGGGGGTCGTTTCCTTCTTCCAGAACGGCGCCTGGGTCTTCAGGTAGTCCATCACGAACTCGCACGACGCAAACGCGTCGCCGCGGTGCGCGGCGACCGTCGCAACCAGCACGATCTGGTCGAGCGGATACAGCTTGCCGACGCGGTGCACGATCGCGACGTCGATGCCCGGCCAGCGCCGGCACGCGTCGCCGGCAATCTTCTCGAGCGCCTTCTCGGTCATCCCCGGATAGTGCTCGAGTTCCATCGCGGCGACCGATTCGCCGTCATTCAGGTCGCGCACCGTGCCGACGAAGCACGCGATCGCGCCGATCTTCGGATTGCGCGCGCGCAGCGCCGCCACCTCGGCGTTCAGATCGAAGTCGTCGGTCTGGACTCGCACCGTTGCCATTGTTCGTCCCTTACCCGTTCGTTACCCGCCCGTCACCGGCGGAAAAAACGCGACTTCGCAGCCGTCGGTGATGCGCGTGCCGGCATCGGTCATCTCGTGATTGCACGCCATGCGCAGTGCGCGGCCTTCGGCGAGCGTCTCGGCCCACGCGCCGCCGCGCGTGCGCAGCCATGCGCGCACGTCGCCGACGGTCGCTATGCCGTCCGGCACGTCGGCCTGCTCGTCGGCCACACCCAGCGCCTCGCGCACGCTTGCAAAGAATTTCAGCTGAATCTTCATGTCGGTTCGCTGCCGCGTCAGGACAGCAGTTCGGAAAACGGAAGGAAGCGAACGGTTTCGCCCGCGCTGATCGCGTGGTGCGGCGGATTGTCGATCAGGCCGTCGCCCCAGACCGTCGACGTCAGGACCGCCGAACTCTGGTTCGGGAACAGGTCGAGACCGCCCGCCGCGTTGATGCGCGCGCGCAGGAACTCGTTGCGCCGGTCGGCCTTGCCCTGCGTGAAATCGGCGCGCAGCGACAGCGCGCGCGGCGAAACGTCGCGCACGCCGGACAGGTGCAGCAGGAACGGCCGGACGAACAGCAGGAACGTGACGAAGCTCGACACCGGATTGCCCGGCAGCCCGATGAAATGCGCATCGGGCCGGCTGTCGCCGCGCCGGATCGCACCGAACGCGAGCGGCTTGCCGGGTTTCATCGCGATCTGCCAAAGCGCGAGCCGGCCTTCGGCTTCGACCGCGGGCTTCACGTGGTCCTCGTCGCCGACCGACACGCCGCCGCTCGTCAGGATCACGTCGTGGTCGCGCGCGGCCTCGCGCAGCGTGTCGCGCGTGGCGGCGAGCGAATCGGGCACGATCCCGTAGTCGGTCACGTGGCAGCCGAGCCGCTCGAGCAGCCCGCGCAGCGTGAAGCGGTTCGAGTTGTAGATTGCGCCCGGCTTGAGCGGCTCGCCGGGCATCGTCAGCTCGTCGCCGGTGAAGAACGCCGCGACCTTGATCCGCCGTGCGACGGACAGCTGCGCGCAGCCGACCGAAGCGACGAGGCCGAGCGCCTGCGGCGTGAGCCGCGTGCCGGCCGGCAGGATCACCGAGCCGCGCCGGATGTCCGCGCCCTGCGCAGTGATCCACTCGCCGGGCTTCGGCGTGTGCAGGATTTCCACCGCGTCGCCGTCGGGCTCGGTCTGCTCCTGCATCACGACGGCATCGGCGCCGGGCGGCACCGTCGCGCCGGTGAAGATGCGCGCCGCGGTGCCCGCCGCGAGGGGCGCTGCCGGATGGCCGGCCGGAATGCGCTGCGACACGGGCAGGCGCCGGTCGCCGTGCAGCAGGTCGGCGACGCGCACCGCATAACCGTCCATCGCGCTCGTATGCATCGGCGGCACGTCGAGCGGCGACTCGACATCGGCCGCGAGCACGCGCCCGAGCGCGTCGAGCGTCGCGACGGATTCGGCGCCGGGAAGCGGCGTGGCGGCGTCGAGCAGCGCGGCGAGCGCCTCGGCGGTCGACAGCATCGGCGCGCGCGGCGCCGCAGGATTCGGGTTCGACATCGATGGAATCGGGATTCGTGGGAAGCAATACGTCATTGTAGCGACGCCTTCGGGCCGGCGTGCGATATGGCGGACATGCGGGAATGTCTATCTCCAGGACTGCGTGCCCCAACGAAAACGGCCGGAAAACCGATCCGTCGACGAATCGGCTTCCCGGCCGTCAGGCCGCGCCGGGCGAACCGCCCGGCGGCGGGTCGTCACGCGCCCGTATGCGCGGCGATGAAGTCCTTCACCTGCTGCGCGTCGGCATTGACGACCTCGAAACGCTGCGGCAGCGCCTCGAGCCCGTCGAACGCGGCCGGCCGCTCCGGCTCGCGATCGAGCGCTTCGCGGATCGTCTCGCCGAACTTGATCGGCTGTGCGGTTTCGAGCACCACCATCGGCACGCCCGCATCGAGATGCTCGCGCGCGACCTTCACGCCGTCGGCCGTATGCGTGTCGATCGTCGTCGCATAGCGCGCGAACACGTCGCGGATCGTCGCGATGCGGTCCGCATGGCTACTGCGGCCCGACACGAAGCCGAACTCGGCGACGCGCGCGAAATCGCCGCTCGCCGCCAGATCGAAGCCGCCCTTCTCCTCGACGTCGCGGAACAGCTGCATCACGCGCGCCGGGTCGCGGCCGAGCAGGTCGAACACGAAGCGCTCGAAGTTCGATGCCTTCGAGATGTCCATGCTCGGGCTGCTCGTGTGATACGTGTTCTCGGCGCTGCGCACGCGGTAGGCACCGGTGCGGAAGAACTCGTCGAGCACGTCGTTCTCGTTGGTCGCGACGACGAGCTTCGCGATCGGCAGGCCCATCATGCGCGCGATGTGGCCCGCGCAGACGTTGCCGAAGTTGCCGGACGGCACCGTGAACGACACGCGCTCGTCATTGGACTTCGTGGCCGCGAAATAGCCCTTGAAGTAGTAGACGACCTGCGCGACGACGCGCGCCCAGTTGATCGAGTTGACCGTGCCGATCTGGTGCTTCGCCTTGAACGCGTGATCGTTCGACACGGCCTTCACGATGTCCTGGCAGTCGTCGAACACGCCCTCGACCGCGAGGTTGAAGATGTTCGGATCCTGCAGGCTGAACATCTGCGCGGTCTGGAACGCGCTCATCTTCTTGTGCGGCGACAGCATGAACACGCGCACGCCGGCCTTGCCGCGCATCGCATATTCGGCCGCGCTGCCCGTGTCGCCCGACGTCGCACCGAGGATGTTCAGCGCCTGGCCGTGCTTCGCGAGCGTGTACTCGAACAGGTTGCCGAGCAGCTGCATCGCCATGTCCTTGAACGCGAGCGTCGGACCGTTCGACAGCTCGAGCAGCGAGATCGGCGCGCCGTTCTCGGTGCCGAGCGTCTTCAGCGGCGTGATGTCGGCCGCGTTCTCGCCGTGGCGCGTGTTGCGGTAGACGTCGGCCGTGTACGTGCGGCGCGTGATCGCGCGCAGGTCGTCGGCCGGGATGTCGTCGCTGAACTTCGACAGGATCTCGAACGCGAGATCCGCGTACGGCAGCGTGCGCCAGCGGGCGAGCTCGTCCGCGGACACCTGCGGATACTCGGTCGGCAGGTAGAGCCCGCCGTCCTTCGCGAGGCCGCCGAGCAGGATGTCCGAGAACGTATGGCGCTCGCCGATGCCGGCGCCGCGCGTGGAGATGTAGTTCATGTCGCCCTCGATCCTCAGTTCAGCGCTTCCATGCGCAGCTTCGTCACCTTCGACACGACCGTCGCGAGCCCTTCGATCCGCGCGATCGCCGCATTGACGTTCTTCTCGACCGTCACGTGCGTGATCAGGATGATGTCGGTTTCGCCGTTCGCGTCGTCGACCTGCTCAGATTCCTTCTGCAGCAGCGCGTCGATCGAGATGCCCGAATCGGCGAGGATGCGCGTGATGTCCGCGAGCACGCCGGTCTGGTCGGCAACACGCAGGCGCAGGTAGTAGCCGCTCGTGACCTCTTCGATCGGCAGGATCGGCGTGTTCGACAGGCTGTCCGGCTGGAACGCGAGATGCGGCACGCGATGCTCGGGGTCCGCCGTGTGCAGGCGCGTGACGTCGACGAGATCTGCGACGACCGCCGACGCGGTCGGCTCCGCGCCCGCGCCCTTGCCGTAGTAAAGCGTCGTGCCGACTGCGTCGCCGTGTACGACGACCGCGTTCATCGCGCCTTCGACGTTCGCGAGCAGGCGCTTCTCGGGGATCAGCGTCGGATGCACGCGCAGCTCGATGCCGTTTTCGGCGCGGCGCGTGATGCCGAGCAGCTTGATCCGGTAGCCGAGTTCTTCCGCGTAGCGGATGTCGGTTGCGTCGAGCTTGCTGATGCCCTCGACGTACGCGCGGTCGAACTGCACCGGCACGCCGAACGCGATCGCGCTCATGATCGTCGCCTTGTGCGCGGCGTCGACGCCCTCGATGTCGAAGGTCGGATCGGCTTCCGCGTAGCCGAGTTCCTGAGCGGCCTTCAGCGCGGTCGCGAAGTCGAGGCCGCGGTCGCGCATTTCCGACAGGATGTAGTTGGTCGTGCCGTTGATGATGCCGGCGATGTACTGGATGCGGTTCGCGGTCAGGCCTTCGCGCAGCGCCTTGATGATCGGGATGCCGCCCGCGACGGCCGCCTCGAACGCGACCATCACGCCCTTCTCGCGCGCGGCTTCGAAGATCTCGGTGCCGTGCACCGCGAGCAGCGCCTTGTTGGCGGTCACGACGTGCTTGCCGTTCGCGATCGCGCGCAGCACGAGCTCGCGCGCGATGCCCGTGCCGCCGATCATCTCGGCGACGATCGCGATCGACGGATCGTCGACGACCGCATTGAAATCGTCGGTGATCTGCGCGCTGCCGGCGTCGCCGCCGAGCGCGGCCTGCGCCTTCGCCGGGTTGCGCACCGCAATGCGCGTGACCTCGATGCCGCGCCCCGCGCGCCGTTTGATTTCTTCCTGATTGCGGCGCAGCACCGTGAAGGTGCCGCTGCCTACCGTGCCGAAGCCCAACAGGCCAACTTTGATCGGTTCCATGCTGCGTGTAATCGATGAGTGAATGGTGAATGTGTCCGGCGTGTCCCGCCCGTGTCAGACCGAATGGCGCTTGCGATAGCCGTCGAGGAAGCGCGCGATCCGGTTGATCGAATCGGTCAGGTCGTCATGGTTCGGCAGGAACACGACGCGGAAATGGTCAGGCGTCGGCCAGTTGAAGCCCGTGCCCTGCACGAGCAGCACGCGCTCCTCGAGCAGCAGCTCGAGAATGAACTGCTGGTCGTTCTGGATCGGATAGAGCTTCGGATCGAGCCGCGGGAACATGTAGAGCGCAGCCTGCGGCTTCACGCAGGTCACGCCCGGGATCGACGTGAGCATCTCGTACGCGAGCTCGCGCTGCTTGAAGAGGCGCCCCGACGGCACGATCAGCTCGTTGATGCTCTGGTAGCCGCCGAGCGCCGTCTGGATCGCGAACTGCCCGGGCACGTTCGCGCACAGGCGCATCGACGACAGGATGCCGAGCCCCTCGAGGTAGTCCTTCGCTCGGCGGCGGTTGTCGCCGCCGAGGCCCGACACGGCCATCCAGCCCGCGCGGTAGCCGCACGAGCGGTAGCTCTTCGACAGGCTGTTGAACGTGACGGTGATCACGTCTTCCGACAGCGCACCCATCGCCGTGTGCTCGAGGCCGTCGTAGACGATCTTGTCGTAGACCTCGTCGGCGAACACGATCAGCCCGTGCTCGCGCGCGATCTGGAGCAGCTCGAGCAGCAATTCGTCGGAATAAAGCGCGCCCGTCGGGTTGTTCGGGTTGATCACGACGATCGCCTTCGTGTTCGGCGTGATCTTGCGGCGGATGTCGTCGGGGTCGGGCATCCACGCGTTCTGCTCGTCGCAGATGTAGTGCACGGGCGTGCCGCCCGACAGGCTCACGGCGGCCGTCCACAGCGGGTAGTCGGGCGCCGGCAGCAGCACCTCGTCGCCGTCGTTCAGCAGCGCCTGGGTCGCCATCACGATCAGCTCGGACGCGCCGTTGCCGATGTAGATGTCGTCGAGGCCGACGCCTGTGACGCCCTTTTGCTGCGTGTAGTGCATCACGGCCTTGCGCGCCGAGAACACGCCCTTCGAATCCGAGTAGCCGGACGACGTCGGCAGGTTGCGGATCATGTCCTGGATGATCTCGTCCGGGGCGTCGAACCCGAACGGCGCGAGGTTGCCGATGTTCAGCTTGATGATGCGGTGGCCTTCTTCCTCGAGGCGCTTCGCGTGCTCGAGCACCGGGCCACGGATGTCGTAGCAGACGTTGAGCAGCTTGTTCGATTTCTGGATCGGTTTCACGACGACACGGTTCCTGGATAATGCCTGGCGGCCTGGGAGAAGACGGGAATCGAAACTGGAAAGCGGCCGGTCTGTGCGCGCTGTCTAGGCTGGACGATTGTGGCGGCCGGGCGCGGCTTGTGGCGACGCACGACGCGAACGCCGCCGGGGGGCGGCCAAAAAGTTATAATTTAGCGGATTTTGGCCGACTTTCGCAATGCACAATGCCGGGCCGGGCCCGCGCCGTCGGGCGCCCCGGGCGCCCGGCATGCGTAACCGGCCGCCCGGGCCCGCGCGGCCCGCCTGGGCGGCCTCACCGGGTCGGCCCATCGAATTTCCCTTTCGGAACCGCGGACATACTGATTTGAAACTGCACCAGGACTCGAGCGGCGCGCTCAACACCGTCACCGGCTACGGCCCCGATTACGTCGATGTCAACCTCGAACGTCACGAACAGAGCGTCATCGTGCTGCCCGGCGCGCCGGTCCAGGCGTGGCCCGTGTCGTCGTTCGACGCGCTCGCGCCCGAGCATTTCGCGATGCTGCTCGAGCCGGCCCCCGAGGTCGTGATCTTCGGCAGCGGCACGCGCCTGCGCTTTCCGCACCCGCGCCTCGTCGCGGCGCTCACCGCGAAGCGGATCGGCGTCGAGACGATGGATTTCCAGGCCGCCTGCCGCACATACAACATCCTGATGGCCGAAGGCCGCAAAGTCGCCGCCGCGCTCTTAATTGAACGTTAACCGCCGATGCGGTAAAACTCTCGCCGGCGAACCGGGTCCGATCCCCGGTCCGGCGCTTGCCCCTGCCGCCCGCCCCGCGTAAGCCGCCGGCAGCACATCACAACAACCAACAGGCTCAATTCCATGAACGATACGCCGTCGAGGCTACCGCTCAACCGTACCGCGCTCGTCCTGCTGATTCTCGCGCTCGCCGTCATCTGGTTCGCGCCGCTCGGCCTGCGCCACCTGATCCCCAGCGACGAAGGCCGCTACGCCGAGATGGCGCGCGAGATGTTCGTCACCGGCGACTGGATCACGCCCCGCTACAACGGCTACAAGTACTTCGAGAAGCCGCCGCTGCAGACCTGGCTCAACGCGCTGACGTTCGCGTGGTTCGGCATCGGCGAATGGCAGGCGCGCCTCTATACCGCGGTCGCGGCCTTCGCCGGCGTGCTGCTTGTCGGCTTTACCGGCGCGCGCCTGTTCAACCCGCTGTCGGGCTTCCTCGCGGCCGTCGTGCTCGCGTGCTCGCCGTACTGGAACCTGATGGGCCACTTCAATACGCTGGACATGGGCCTCGCGTTCTGGATGACGCTCACGCTGTGTGCGCTGCTGCTCGCGCAACGCCCCGGGCTGCGGCCCGCCGCGGTGCGCGGCTGGATGTGGGCGTGCTGGGCGGGGATGGCGTTCGCGGTGCTGTCGAAGGGCCTGGTCGGCCTGATCCTGCCGGGCGCCGTGCTGGTGCTCTATACGCTGATCGCACGCGACTGGGTGCTGTGGAAGCGCCTGTACGTCGTCAGCGGGCTCGTGATCTTCTTCGCGATCGTCACGCCGTGGTTCGTGCTCGTGCAGCAGCGCAACCCGGAATTCTTCAACTTCTTCTTCATCGTCCAGCAGTTCCGCCGGTATCTGACCCCGGAACAGAACCGCCCGGGGCCGTTCTACTACTTCGTGCCGGTGCTGCTGGTCGGCTTCCTGCCGTGGCTGTCGGTCGCGTGGCAGAGCCTCCGCCACGCGCTGCGCATGCCGCGCCAGCCGAACGGCTTCGCGCCGATGCTCGTGCTGCTGATCTGGAGCGCGTTCATCTTCCTGTTCTTCAGCGCGTCGCACTCGAAGCTGCTCTCGTACGTGCTGCCGATCGCGCCGGCGCTTGCGCTGGTGATCGGCGCGTACCTGCCGCTCGTGTCCGCCGACCGCTTCCGCCGGCACCTGCTCGGCTATCTCGTCTTCCTCGTCGTCGCGGCATTCGGCATTATCTTCCTCGCGTACCAGGGCGACGCCCGCACGCCAAACGCGCTGTACCGCGCGTTCCAGCACTGGCTGTATGCAGCACTCGCGATCGCGGCCGCGCTGACGCTCGCCGCCGCGTGGCTCAACCGCCATGCGCGTGCCGGCGTCACGGCCGCGATCACCGCGTTCGGCGCGGCCTGGCTCGCGTTCGGCACGATCGGCGGCACCGGCCACGACGAATTCGGCCGCTACAGCTCGGGCGCGCTGCTCGCGCCGGCCGTGCGCGCCGAGCTCGCGAAGCTGCCGGCCGACACGCCGTTCTACTCGGTCGAGATGCTCGACCATACGTTCCCGTTCTACATGGGCCACACGACGATCATGGTGCACCGCCAGGACGAGCTCGCGTTCGGGATCTCGGTCGAGCCGAATAAATGGGTGCCGACGGTCGACGAATGGATCGCGCGCTGGAAGCAGGACACCCACGCACTCGCCATCATGCCGCCCGGCCAGTACGACACGCTCGTCAAGCAAGGCGTGCCGATGAAGGTGATCGCGCGCGACAACCGCCGCGTGATCGTCGAAAAGCCGCAATCGTAAGTAAGCAAGGACGTCCCACTTGAACCCGATCTCGCTCGTCTGCATCATCACCGGCGTCATGCTGAACGCGTGCGCGCAACTGCTGCTCAAGGCCGGCGTCAACGCCGTCGGACACTTCGAATTCACCCGTGCGAACATTGTGCCAGTCGGCCTGAAGATCGCCACCCAGCTCCCGATCATCGGCGGGCTCGGGTGCTACGTGCTCAGCGTCGTCGTCTGGATCGTCGGGCTGTCGCGGGTCGACGTGTCGATCGCCTACCCGATGCTGTCGCTCGGCTACGTCGTCAATGCGTTTGCCGCGTGGTACCTGTTCGGCGAGGTGCTGACCGTCCAGCGCCTCGTCGGCATCGGCATCATCCTGATCGGGGTGTTCGTACTCGCGCGCAGCTGAGCGCGGCCGCGTACCCGCCGCGCATCTGTCGCGCAGCTGTCGATTAAGCATCCGCCTACAAAAAATCACGGTACGAATCGGTCAACCGGTGTTTAATGCCGGTTTCGGGCGAACCGCCCGTCCCTTTTAATACACGCCACTACGAGTCAAGCGTCCATGAACCAGACTGCCGTTCCGTTCCTGCCGTTCACGCGTCCCGAAATCGACGAGGAAACCATCCAGGGCGTCGTCGAGGTGCTGCGTTCGGGCTGGATCACCACCGGCCCGCAAAACCAGCGGTTCGAGGCTGCGCTGTCCGAATACTTCGGCGGCCGCCCGGTGCGCGCGTTCAATTCGGGCACCTGCACGCTCGAGATCGGCCTGCGGATCGCCGGCGTCGGCCCCGGCGACGAGGTGATCACGTCGCCCGCGTCATGGGTGTCGACGAGCAACGTGATCCTCGAGACCGGCGCGACGCCCGTGTTCGCCGACATCGATCCCGTCACGCGCAACATCGACCTCGACCTGCTCGAGAAGGCGATCACGCCGCGCACGAAGGCGATCATTCCCGTCTACCTCGCCGGCCTGCCGGTCGACATGGACCGCCTGTACGCGATTGCGCGCGCACACAACCTGCGCGTGATCGAAGATGCGGCGCAGGCGCTCGGCTCGACGTGGAACGGCAAGCGCATCGGCGCGATCGGCGACATCGTGTCGTTCAGCTTCCACGCGAACAAGAACCTCACGACGATCGAAGGCGGTGCGCTCGTGCTCAACAACGAGGACGAGGCGATCCTCGCGCAGAAGTACCGGCTGCAGGGCATCACCCGCACCGGTTTCGACGGGATGGACTGCGACGTGCTCGGCGGCAAGTACAACCTGACCGACGTCGCCGCGCGCGTCGGCCTCGGCCAGCTGCCGCACCTCGAACGCTTCACCGCGAAGCGCCATGCGCTCGCCCGCGCGTATTTCGCCGCGTTCGAAGGCGGTGCAGCCGCGAAGCTCGGCCTCGGCCTGCCGCTCGCCGAATTCGAGCACGGCAACTGGCACATGTTCCTCGTCACGCTGCCGCTCGACCGGCTGACGATCACCCGCGCCGAGTTCATGGCGCAGATGAAGGAGCGTGGCATCGGCACCGGGATCCACTACCCGGCCATCCATCTTTTCTCGCTGTACCGTGCGCGCGGCTTCAAGGAGGGCATGTTCCCCCACGCCGAACGGTACGGCGCGTCGACCGTCACGCTGCCGCTCTTCACGCAGATGACGGAAGACGACGTGCGTCGCGTCGTCGACGCCACCAACCAGATTTGCGAACAATACGGAAAGTAAGCGGACATGAGTCACCTTGAAGCACGCGCCGGGCACCCGGGCGCCGGTCATCCGGGCGCAGCGAAGCCGGGCGCCGGGCAACCGGAAGTATCGGTCGTCATCCCCGTGTACAACGAGGAAGACGGCCTCGCTGCGCTCTTTGCGCGGCTGTATCCGGCGCTCGACGCGCTCGGTACGTCGTACGAAGTGATCCTGGTCAACGACGGCAGCCGCGACCGCTCGGCCGCCCTCCTCGCGGACCAGTTCCACGTGCGCCCCGACACGACGCGCGTCGTGCTGCTGAACGGCAACTACGGGCAGCACATGGCGATCCTCGCCGGCTTCGCGCAGTCGCGCGGCGAGATCGTCATCACGCTCGACGCGGACCTGCAGAACCCGCCCGAGGAAATCGGCAAGCTGATCGCGAAGATGCGCGAGGGCTACGACTACGTCGGCACGATCCGCAAGCAGCGCCAGGACAGCCTGTGGCGGCGCAAGGCGTCGCAGATGATGAACCGGCTGCGCGAGCGCATCACGCGCATCAAGATGACCGACCAGGGCTGCATGCTGCGCGCGTACAGCCGCCGCATCATCGACACGATCAACGTGTGCGGCGAAGTCAACACGTTCATCCCGGCACTCGCGTACACGTTCGCTCAGAACCCGACCGAAATCGAGGTCGCGCACGAAGAGCGCTTCGCGGGCGAATCGAAGTATTCGCTGTACAGCCTGATCCGCCTGAACTTCGACCTCGTGACCGGCTTCTCGGTCGTGCCGCTGCAGTGGCTGTCGTTCATCGGCGTGATCCTGTCGCTCGGCTCCGCGGCGCTGTTCGTGCTGCTGCTCGTACGCCGCTTCATCGTCGGCGCGGAAGTGCAAGGCGTGTTCACGCTGTTCGCGATCACGTTCTTCCTGCTCGGCGTGATCATCTTCGCGCTCGGCCTGCTCGGCGAATACATCGGCCGCATCTACCAGCAGGTGCGCGCCCGCCCGCGCTACCTGATCCAGACCGTGCTCGAGCGGCACGGCAACGTGCACGATGCGCCGTCGGACGAAGGCCGCCAGGAGGTCACGCGATGAAGCCGCGCGCAGTCGTGTTCGCGTACCACAACGTCGGCGTGCGCTGCCTGCAGGTGCTGCTCGCGCGCGGTGTCGACGTCGCGCTCGTCGTCACGCACGAGGACAACCCGAACGAGAACATCTGGTTCGGCAGCGTCGCGTCGGTCGCGGCCGAGCACGGGATCGCCGTCACCACGCCGGCCGATCCCGCCGACCCCGCCCTGCGCCGCGCGATTGCCGACGCACGGCCGGATTTCATCTTCTCGTTCTATTACCGGCACATGCTGCCCGTCGACCTGCTCGCGATCGCACCGCGCGGCGCGTACAACATGCACGGCTCGCTGCTGCCGAAATACCGGGGTCGGGTTCCGACCAACTGGGCGGTGCTGAACGGCGAGACGGAAACCGGCGCGACGCTGCACGAAATGGCCGCGAAGCCCGACGCCGGCGCGATCGTCGGCCAGACCGCGGTGCCGATCCTGCCCGACGACACCGCCGCGCAGGTGTTCGACAAAGTCACGGTGGCCGCCGAGCAAACGCTGTGGCGCGTATTGCCCGCACTGCTCGCGGGCGAAGCGCCGCATCTGCCGAACGATCTGGCGGCCGGCAGCTACTTCGGCGGGCGCAAGCCCGAGGACGGCCGGATCGACTGGTCGAAGCCCGCCGCGCAGGTCTACAACCTGGTCCGCGCGGTCGCGCCCCCATATCCGGGCGCGTTCACCGATCTGAACGGCGCACGCTTCGTCGTCGCCCGCGCGCGCGTTGCGGCGCCCGGCAGCGCGGCCGCCGCGGCGGCGGCCGATTTGCCGCCCGGCCTGCACGTAAGCGATAATGCGCTATTCGGCGTCTGCGGCGACAGCCGCGCCATATCCATTCTCGAGCTGTGGCAACAGCGCGACGGCAGCGAAACCGTCGTGACGCCCGCGGAATTCGCGCAGTTCATACATTCTTCCCGTCATTCATGAAAGCAAAAAAAGTCCTGATCCTGGGTGTGAACGGCTTCATCGGCCATCACCTGTCCAAGCGCATTCTTGAAACCACCGATTGGGAAGTGTTCGGCATGGACATGCAGACCGATCGGCTGGGCGACCTCGTCAACCACGAGCGGATGCATTTCTTCGAAGGCGACATCACGATCAACAAGGAGTGGGTCGAGTATCACGTGAAGAAGTGCGACGTGATCCTGCCGCTCGTCGCGATCGCGACGCCCGCAACCTACGTCCAGCAGCCGCTGCGCGTGTTCGAGCTCGACTTCGAGGCGAACCTGCCGATCGTGCGCTCGGCCGTGAAGTACGGCAAGCACCTTGTGTTCCCGTCGACCTCCGAGGTCTACGGCATGTGCGCCGACGAACAGTTCGACCCGGACGCGTCGGCCCTCACCTACGGCCCGATCAACAAGCCGCGCTGGATCTACGCGTGCTCGAAGCAGCTGATGGACCGCGTGATCTGGGGCTACGGGATGGAAGGCCTGAACTTCACGCTGTTCCGCCCGTTCAACTGGATCGGCCCGGGCCTCGACTCGATCTACACGCCGAAGGAAGGCAGCTCGCGCGTCGTCACGCAGTTCCTCGGCCACATCGTGCGCGGCGAGAACATCAGCCTCGTCGACGGCGGCTCGCAGAAGCGCGCGTTCACCGACATCGACGACGGCATCGGCGCGCTGATGAAGATCATCGAGAACCCGAACGGCGTCGCGTCGGGCAAGATCTACAACATCGGGAATCCGAACAATAATTTCTCGGTGCGCGAACTCGCGCACAAGATGCTCGAACTCGCGGCCGAGTTCCCCGAGTACGCCGATTCCGCGAAGAACGTGCAGCTCGTCGAGACCACGTCGGGCGCGTACTACGGCAACGGCTACCAGGACGTGCAGAACCGCGTGCCGAAGATCGACAACACGATGCAGGAGCTCGGCTGGGCGCCGCAATCGACGTTCGACGAAGCGCTGCGCAAGATCTTCGAGGCGTACCGCGGCCACGTCGCCGACGCGCGCGCACTCGTCGAGCAGCAAGCCTGACGCGGGACGCACGCTTGGCTCGCATCGTCCTCAAGATCGACGTCGACACGCTGCGCGGCACGCGCGAAGGCGTGCCGAACCTCGCGCGCATCTTCGACCGCTTCAGCGCGCGCGCAACCTTCCTCTTCAGCCTCGGGCCCGACCATACGGGCTGGGCGCTGCGGCGCGTGTTCCGCCCGGGGTTCCTGAAGAAGGTGTCGCGCACGTCGGTCGTCGAGCATTACGGCGTGAAGCAGCTGATGTACGGCGTGCTGCTGCCGGGTCCCGACATCGGCCGCCGCGCGATCGCCGACATGCGCGCGATCCACGAGGCCGGCTTCGAATGCGGGATCCACACGTGGGATCACGTGTACTGGCAGGACAACGTCCGCCAGCAGGACCGCAACTGGACCGCGCGCGAAATGCAGAAAAGCCACGCGCGCTTCGTCGAGATCTTCGGCGCACCGCCCGTCACGCACGGCGCGGCAGGCTGGCAGATGAACGACGCGGCGTTCGAGCAGATCGACGCGTGGGGCATGCGCTACGCGTCCGATGGCCGCGGCCATTCGCCGTACCTGCCGGTCGTCGGCGGCCGGACGCTCGCGCACGTGCAGATGCCGACGACGCTGCCGACGCTCGACGAGGTCCTCGGCGTCGACGGCGTCGACACGCACAACGTCGCCGCGCACATCCTCAAGTTCACCGAAACCAATCCGCACGACCAGGTCTTCACGCTGCACGCGGAGCTGGAAGGCCAGAAGCTCGCGCCGGTGTTCGAGCAACTGCTCGCGGGCTGGCGGGCGCAAGGCCACACGTTCGCGACGATGGGCGACTATCACGCGACGCTGGACCGCGACACGCTGCCATCGTACCCTGTCACGTGGGGCGAAATTCCGGGCCGCTCCGGCGAGCTGATCGTCCAGCCCGACTGAGCTGGCGCGCGGGCAGGCGCCGGCCGATCCCGACCCTCCGGTGCGGCTGCCGCCGCACCGCACCCTGTACGCCGCCGTGCACGCGCGATCGATGCGCAGCGCGCAAACGCGCCATCGCCAAGGCGCCCTTCCATAACAACAGGAGAAACACGTGTCCGTCGAAGTTGACCGTCAAGTTCCCGATTTCACCGCGCCGGCTACCGGCGGCGACCTGTCGCTGTCCGACCTGCAGGGCAAGAAGCTCGTGCTGTATTTCTATCCGAAGGACAACACGCCCGGCTGCACGACCGAGGGGCTGCAGTTCCGCGATCTCTATCCGAAGTTCAAGAAGGCCGGCGCGGAAATCGTCGGCGTGTCGCGCGACAGCCTGCGCTCGCATGACAATTTCAAGGCAAAGCTCGAGCTGCCGTTCGCATTGATTTCCGATGGCGACGAAGCGCTGTGCACGCTGTTCGATGTCATCAAGATGAAGAAAATGTATGGCAAGGAAGTGCGCGGAATCGAGCGCTCGACGTTCCTGATCGACGCCGACGGCGTGCTGCGTCGCGAATGGCGCGGCATCAAGGTACCGGGCCATGTAGACGACGTGCTGGGTGCTGTACAAGCGCTTTGAGGCGCGCTATATTGGGCCGCAATGAATGCCAGTACGCCCCATATTTCTCGTAGCTGCGCCGGTGCTCGTTGCGATGCTTTCCGGCACCTGACGCGCATCACGACGGTATCAGCCGAGCCGCTTGTCCCGGTCGACGGGGCAGCGGCTTTTTTTATGGTCTGCGCGCCGGCACTCGGTCCGGCCCTTCACCCCGTCAAGGAGCTGATCGACATTTAGGCGAACCGGCTAAACGAAATTCATGTGCGCCACCGCGCGCAAACTGCCAGCGTCTTCGTCACGAAGCAGAATGCGATCAGCGGCGCATGCCATGCGACACGATTCCTCCCGAGGGACACCATGCCTTTGCCTACCCCCCCCAGCAAGCTCGGCAGCCTGCTGCCGCCCGACGAATACAAGGCGAAAGCGCGACCCGCGAAAGCCGCGAAGCAATCCGCCGAAGGGGACGTTTCCACAGCCGGTGACTACGGCCCGGCTAGCGTGGCCCAACCGATGACCGAAGCCGCGAACACCGCTGCGCCGCTGCGCGCAGTCGGCGCAATTGCCCCGACGCAGGAAGCCGCGAGCACCCCCGCGCGCGGCCGCAAGACCAAGCAGACGGCCGCGCTGCTGCAGCCCGTGCCGGCACCCGCAGAACCCGCCGCGCCTGCCGCGCGTGCCGAGAAGCCTTCGGCCACGAAACCGGCCGCCGCCGTCGCGCGCGAAGCCGGCACCGCGACCAGGTCGCGCGGCCGCAAGGCCGCCGAAGCCGAGATGCAGAAGCTGTTCGTGCTCGACACGAACGTGCTGATGCACGATCCGAGCAGCCTCTTCCGCTTCGAGGAACACGACGTCTATCTGCCGATGATGACGCTCGAGGAACTCGACAACCACAAGAAGGGGATGTCGGAAGTCGCACGCAACGCGCGCCAGGTGAGCCGCACGCTCGATGCGCTCGTCGCCGACGCGGGCCCGATCACGACCGGCATTCCGCTGTCGCGCCTCGGCAACCGCGATGCGCTCGGCCGCCTCTATTTCCAGACGACGCTCACCAGCATCGAGCCCGTCGAGGGCCTGCCGCAAGGCAAGGCCGACAACCAGATTCTCGGCGTCGTGCGCGCGCTGCAGCGCGACCGGCCGGACCGCCAGGTCGTGCTGGTGTCGAAAGACATCAACATGCGGATCAAGGCGCACGCGCTCGGCCTGCCGGCGGAAGACTACTTCAACGACCAGGTGCTCGAGGACAAGGACCTCCTGTACACCGGCGTGCGCGAGCTGCCGCAGGATTTCTGGACCAAGCATGCGAAGGGCATGGAGAGCTGGCAGGACACGAAGACGGGCACCACGTACTACCGCGTGACGGGCCCGCTCGTCGCATCGATGCTCGTCAACGAGTTCGTCTATCTCGAGCCGCAGAACGGCGAGCCGACGTTCCATGCGGTCGTCCGCGAGCTGAACGGCAAGACGGCGCTGCTGCAGACGCTGCGCGACTACAGCCACCACAAGAACAACGTGTGGGGCATCACCGCGCGCAACCGCGAGCAGAATTTCGCGCTGAACCTGCTGATGAACCCGGAGATCGACTTCGTCACGCTACTCGGCCAGGCCGGCACCGGCAAGACGCTCGTCGCGCTCGCGGCGGGCCTCGCGCAGGTGCTCGACGACAAGCGCTACAACGAGATCATCGTGACGCGCGCGACCGTGCCCGTCGGCGAGGACATCGGTTTCCTGCCCGGTACCGAGGAAGAGAAGATGCAGCCGTGGATGGGTGCGTTCGACGACAACCTCGAAGTGCTGCAGAAGACCGACGACGCCGCCGGCGAATGGGGTCGCGCAGCGACGCAGGAACTGATCCGTTCGCGCTTGAAAGTGAAGAGCATGAACTTCATGCGCGGCCGCACGTTCGTCGACAAGTACCTGATCATCGACGAGGCGCAGAACCTGACGCCGAAGCAGATGAAGACGCTCGTCACGCGCGCGGGCCCCGGCACGAAGATCGTCTGTCTCGGCAACATCGCGCAGATTGATACGCCGTACCTGACGGAAGGCAGCTCGGGCCTCACCTACGTCGTCGATCGCTTCAAGGGCTGGAGCCACGGCGGCCACGTGACGCTCGCACGCGGCGAACGGTCGCGGCTCGCCGACTACGCGTCGGACATCCTGTAACGCAGCCGGCCGGCTCGGGCCTGCTCGAGTCGGTTCGCGACATCGCACGGCGCTCCGGAAACGGAGCGCCGTTTTCTTTTTGGGGCCGCAAGCGCTACGTACCGTCGTCATGCAACAACCCTGTTTACGCGCGAAACTTCAAGTAAATTCTCAGGAATGGTTGCCTAAGCCCCGTCGGTGCGACTACTATCGGGCCTATCCGTCGTCATACGATTCGCGAGCGCGCCGCGCTCGCCTGCCTGTCATGCTTCGAATCTGGGTTCCCGTCGCCGTCGTGTCGCTGCTTGCGGCCTGCTCCAGCGTGCCGCCGCAGTCGGCGTCGCGCTCGTCGGGGATGACGATCACGACGCCCCGCGCGTTCCCGCCCCCCGCCAATCTCCCGAAATTCGTCGACCACAGCGTCGGCCAGGAAGAAATCTCGATCCAGGCGATGAGCCTCGTCGGCGTGCCGTACCGCTGGGGCGGCAACACGCCGGCCAGCGGCTTCGACTGCAGCGGGCTCGTGCGCTACGTGATCGGCCGCGCGGCGGACGTGGACCTGCCGCGCACGACCGCGGACATGAGCGGCCGCGGCATGTCGATCGACCCGGACCAGGTCGCGCCGGGCGACCTGATCTTCTTCAACACGACCGGGCGGCCGCATTCGCACGTCGGCATCTATGTCGGCAAGCTGCGCTTCGTCAATGCGCCGTCGACGGGCGGCACCGTGCGGCTCGACTACCTGACGAATCCTTACTGGGCGAAACGCTTCGACGGCATTCGCCGCGTCGCGCCGCCGAAGGCGAAGCCGACGCCGTTCGATGCGCCGACCTACGAAGCGCGGCGCGATGTTCCGCGTGCGCAGCCGGCAGCACCGGCGCCTGTCCTGGCGGCCGTCGCGCCGAGGCAGCCGGCCGACGCGGCTGCACCGCCGAGCGTGGCACCGCAGTCGCCGGCCACGACGGCTGCACCGACGACTCCGGCAACGTCGACCGCACCGGTGCTTCAGGCGGCAGCCGCCGATCCGTACGAGCCTCCGCCACCGCGCATGCTGGCGGCCCAGCAGCAGGCGGCATCCGTGAATGACGTTGCGACGACAACGGCAAGCCCGTCGCGAGCCGGCGCCGCCGAGGTCGGCACGCCGATTCCGACGACCGCCCTGACTGCCGCCGAAGCCGCCGCATTCGATTCGGAACCGCCGCCCTCTGCCCCGGCGACACGCCAGGCGAGCACCGTCGAGCCCGACGGCATCCAGGTACTGCGCGCATCGACGCAATCCGCCCCAGTCAGCCCGCGCACCGGCACGGCCGACGACCCGATCGCCCGCTTCGCGAACGGCACCTACTGATACAGGACGCTCTCGTCGCACCGCCCGATGCGCGGCGTAACGGTTAGCCAGCCCGACCTGCCTGCCTGCCTGCCTGCCGCGCCATCGTCACGCGTCGTGCACCGCAGTCGACGACACACGCCGTGCATCGCCTCAACCCACCCGCAGTCAACGTGCTGCACGCTGCGTGCATTCGTCGCGCCGTGCAAACTGCCGGCCGGATTTTCCCGACACGCACGGCGGCGTCATCGCGAGCGCCGCCGGATCACCCGTGCGATGCCGGCCGTTCGCAAGCGATGCCTCCGCGACATCCACACAACCGAGGTGCGCCGCCCTCGCCCGATACGCGCGCATGAAAAAAGCGCCACAGCCTGTCGGCATGCGGCGCTTTTGGGATCGAAGCGGCAAGTGATGCGATATGACGCGATCAGAAGATCCGGTGGCCGAGCCACCAGCCGCCCGCCGCGAACAGCGCGGACGCCGGCAGCGTCAGCACCCACGCCCAGACGATGTTGCCGGCCACACCCCAGCGCACGGCCGACAGCTTCTGCGTCGCGCCGACACCGACGATCGCGCCGGTGATCGTGTGCGTGGTCGATACCGGGATGCCGAGGAACGACGCGATGAACAGCGTCATCGCACCGCCCGTCTCCGCGCAGAACCCGCCGACCGGCTTCAGCTTCGTGATCTTCTGGCCCATCGTGCGCACGATCCGCCAGCCGCCGAACAGCGTGCCGAGACCCATCGACAGATAGCACGCGCCGATCACCCACGCGGGCGGCGCATCGGCGGTGGCCGACGCATAGCCGGTCGCGATCAGCAGCATCCAGATGATGCCGATCGTCTTCTGCGCATCGTTGCCGCCGTGACCGAGGCTATACAGCCCGGCCGACAGCAGCTGCAGGCGGCGGAACCGCCGATCGACCTTGCTCGGCGCGGTGCGGAAATACAGCCACGACACGCCAAGCATGAACAGCGAACCGAGGATGAAACCGAGCAGCGGCGAGATGAAGATGAACGCGACCGTCTTCATCAGGCCGTCGATGTTCAGCGAGCCCCAGCCCGACTTTGCGAGCGCCGCGCCGACGAGACCGCCGATCAGCGCATGCGACGAGCTCGACGGAATCCCGTAGTACCAGGTGATGACGTTCCAGCCGATCGCACCGATGAGCGCGCCGAACACGACGTAATGGTCGACGATCTCAGGGTCGATCGTGCCTTTGCCGACGGTCTGCGCGACCTTCAGGTGGAAGATGAAATACGCGATGACGTTGAACGCGGAGGCAAACGCCACCGCCTGCTGCGGCTTCAGCACCCCGGTGGACACGACGGTGGCGATCGAGTTCGCCGCGTCGTGGAAGCCGTTCATGAAGTCGAATACGAGCGCGACGAGCACCAGCGCCGCGACCATCCATAGTGCGAGTTGTATCGAATGCATCGTAATCGGCTCAGGCGTTTTCCAGCACGATGCCTTCGATGATGTTCGCGACGTCCTCGCATTTGTCGGTGATCTCTTCGAGCAGCTCGTAGATCGCCTTCAGCTTGATCAGCGTCTTCACGTCGTCTTCTTCGCGGAACAGCTTCGACATCGCCGCACGCAGCACGCGGTCGGCTTCCGATTCCCAGCGGTCGATTTCCTCGCACGCCTTCAGGATCTGCGCGGACTGCTTCATGTCCGACAGCAGCGCGACGGCCTGCTGCACGTGCTGCGCGGCCTGCGTGACGATGTGCGCGAGCTGGCTCGCCTCGGAGGTCACCGAGCGCACGTCGTACAGCGACACGGCGGTCGCGACATCCTCCATCAGGTCGAGGATGTCGTCCATCGTCGTGATCAGCTTGTGGATCTCGTCGCGATCGAGCGGCGTGATGAACGTCTTGTGGAGCAAATCGATCACTTCGTGCGTCAGCTTGTCGGCGGCCTTCTCGGCCAACTGCACGTTTTGCTTGTGAATCTCGGCATCGGCGAGATTGTCGATCAGCAGTTCGAGCTCGCGGCCCGCGGCAACGATGTGCTTCGCGTGCGCATTGAAGTATTCAAAGAACTTGCCCTCGGTGGGCATGAATCGACCGAACATGGGATTCCTGGAGGATTGTCAAACGGCTGTCACGAAAATCGGCGACATTGTACCGTTTCCCGTCCGGCGCGCGCACGGGACACGCGCGCGCACCGCGACGGGATACAACGTTTCGTGAAATAGGGGTTTACATCCGGCGTCACTCGCCGTAGAAGGTCTGCGCCCCGGCAAAATTGTCGAACTTCGTGTATTGGCCGAGGAACGTGAGCCGAACGGGCCCGATCGGGCCGTTACGCTGCTTGCCGATGATGATTTCGGCAGTGCCCTTGTCCGGGCTGTCCGGGTTGTAGACTTCGTCCCGGTAGATGAACAGGATCACGTCCGCATCCTGTTCGATTGCGCCGGATTCCCGCAGGTCCGACATCACCGGACGCTTGTTGGGCCGTTGTTCGAGACCACGGTTCAACTGCGACAACGCGATCACCGGCACGTCGAGCTCCTTTGCGAGGCTCTTCAGCGACCGGGAAATTTCCGAGATTTCGGTCGCGCGGTTCTCGCCCGACGACGAACCCGACATCAGCTGCAGGTAGTCGACGATGATCAGCCCGAGCTTGCCGCACTGGCGCGCAAGGCGCCGCGCGCGCGAGCGCAGTTCCATCGGGTTCAGGCCGCCCGTCTCGTCAATGAAGAGCTGCGCCTCGCTCATCTTCTGCACCGCATGCGTGAGCTTCGGCCAATCCTCGTCGGTGAGACGCCCGGTCCGCATCCGATGCTGGTCGAGTCGGCCTATCGAGCCGAGCATACGCATCACGAGCTGGGTGCCCGGCATTTCCATCGAGAACACCGCGACCGGCAGCCCGTATTCCACGGCGACGTATTCGCCGATGTTCATCGAGAAGGCTGTCTTACCCATCGACGGACGCCCCGCCACGATGATCAGCTCGCCGCCGTGCATCCCCGACGTCATCCGGTCGAGATCGACGAAGCCCGTCGGCGTGCCGGTGACGTCACTCGGGTTCGCGGTGTGATACAGCGTGTCGATCCGCTCGACGACCTGCGTGAGCAGCGGGCCGATCTCGAGGAAGCCGTTGTTGCCGCGCGCGCCCTCTTCAGCGATCGAGAACACCTTCGCTTCGGCTTCGTCGAGCAGCTGACGGACTTCCTTGCCCTGCGGATTGAACGCATCGGCGGAAATCTCGTCCGCGACGGACACGAGGCGGCGCAGCACCGCGCGATCGCGCACGATCTCCGCATAGCGGCGAATGTTCGCCGCACTCGGCGTGTTTTGCGCGAGCGCGTTCAGGTAGGCGAGCCCGCCGACGTCGTCCGCCTTGCCCGACGTGGTCAGCGCTTCATATACCGTCACCACGTCGGCCGGGCGCGTCGCCGCGATCAGGCGGCCGATGTGCTCGTAGATGATCCGGTGGTCGTAGCGATAGAAATCGCCCTGCGACAGGAAATCGGCAATCCGGTCCCACGCCGCGTTGTCGAGCAACAGGCCGCCCAGCACCGACTGTTCGGCTTCGACCGAGTGCGGCGGGACTTTCAGCGATTCGATTTGAGGATCTTGCGGCGCGTTCATGGGTTGGGATTATCGCGAATTGAGCGCGGGGACGCCAGCCGGTCGCCGGCTGCCGGACAACAAAAAAGGCAGGCCCCGGTTACCCGGGCGCCTGCCCTTCATCCGGGCGGCGGGAGCCGCCCGGCAAGACTGCGTACGCGTTAAGCGTGGTCGCCGATCACGTTGACCGTGACGTCGACGACGACGTCCGTGTGCAGCGCGACCTGGACAGCGTGCTCGCCGATCATCTTCAGCGGGCCTTCCGGCATGCGAACCTGTGCCTTCTCGACGTCGTAGCCTGCCTTCTTCAGCAGTTCAGCGACGTCCGCGTTCGTGACCGAGCCGAACAGACGGCCGTCAACGCCCGACTTCTGCGTGATTTCGAACGACTGGCCTGCCAGCTTCTCGCCGACTGCCTGCGAAGCCGCCAGCTTTTCAGCGGCGATCTTCTCGAGCTCTGCACGGCGCACTTCGAATTCGGCGATCGCTTCCTTCGTTGCGCGGCGAGCCTTGCGGTTCGGAATCAGGAAGTTGCGTGCGTAACCGTCCTTGACCTTGACGATGTCGCCCAGGTTGCCCAGATTGGCGACTTTTTCCAACAGAATGATTTGCATTCGAATTCTCCTTATTGCGTCGCCTGATTACGCCTTGTGCTGATCGGTGTACGGCAGCAGCGCGAGGAAACGCGCACGCTTGATAGCCGTATCCAGCTGACGCTGATAGTGCGCCTTCGTACCCGTCAGGCGAGCCGGCGTGATCTTGCCGTTTTCGCCGATGAAGTCCTTCAGCGTTTCCGTGTCCTTGTAGTCGATCTGCTCGACGCCGGCTGCCGTGAAGCGGCAGAACTTCTTGCGCTTGAAGAGCGGGTTTTGTTGCTGACGACGCTTGTCGAATTTCTTACCAGTGGGGCGGGCCATGTTCAGTCCTTTCCAATGTCCTGCAATGCTGTGATGTGAAACACCAAGGTTCTCGCGTTGCGGCCTTTCTTTGCCAGGAAGCCCGTGAACAGCGTCTCGACGCCCATTTCACGGCTCTCCAGCCTGCCGCTCGCCTCACCGGCCGCCACCGCCTCGATCGTCATTTCGACCTGACGGGGAATGCCTGCCTCGACGACTTCCGTGCGGTGATGCAATGTAGCGCTTGCGATCGGAACGCCGGCGGGGGTGTACCGCACCGGTGCGCGCTCGACGACGCTAGCGATCAATTGCAGCCTGTTCACGTGAGTGGCGCGCTCCTTGGTGGCTTAAATGACTAAAAGCTTAAGCCTGCGCTTCGGTCGGCTGAGCAGCAGCCGCCTTCTTGGCTTCTTCGCGCTGAACTTCCTTCATCATCGGCGACGGGCCGGTCTCGGCCTTCTTCATCTTGACGATGAGGTGACGCAGCACGGCGTCGTTGAACTTGAACGCGTGTTCGAGTTCGTCGAGCGTCGTCTGGTCGCACTCGATGTTCATGCAGACGTAGTGAGCCTTCGCGAGTTTCTCGATCATGTAGGCCAGCTGGCGACGGCCCCAGTCTTCGACACGGTGGATCTGGCCGCCGTGCGACGTGATCGTGGTCTTGTAACGCTCGATCATCGCGGGCACTTGCTCGCTCTGATCGGGGTGCACGATGAAGACGATTTCGTAATGACGCATTGCACACTCCTTGTGGATTGAAGCCACCCGGGCGTCTGAACCGGTGTGGCAAGTGAGAAGCCGAAGATTCTAACCCGGATATGGGTCGCGTGCAAGGTTCATCGACGCTTCTTCATCGATGCCTTGCCGCGCGATTCGGCCGTGTTTTCAACGACTTGTGCCGCACGGGCGGTACCCGGCAATTGGTCGTGGCGTCCGGCGGCGGCGTCCGCGCGGCGCTGTCGGCCACGCGGGTCGCTATGGGAGCGAGATAGGGGCGAGATGGGGACACAACGCGTATCGCGGCGTCATTCAGTGCCCGGCACGCCGAGGCGCGCATTCAGCGCGACCTTGAACGCCGCGAGCGCGGACGGTTCGGCATCGGTCACGGCCCACCACGTCATGCCGGCCGCGTCCCAGCGGTCGAGCGCGTAACCCTGCGACACGGTCGCAAACGGTGCCGCCGCCCCGCCCTCCCCGGACGGCCTCACGTAGACGTCGATCACGTGCTGCCGGTAGCGGTACACGAGCACCGCGACGCGACGCTGCCCGACGTAGTCGAGCCGGCCGCCCGCGAGCACGAAGCCGTTCGCGGCGAGATCCTCGACGGGCGGCGCATAGTCGAGGCGTCCGTTGAACCACGGCTTGACCGTATGCCGGTCGGTCGAGATCACGTCGATGTCGCGCGCCGACAGGCCTGCCCGCACGTGGCTCGCGACGAGTTCGTCGACGGTGCGGTCGGTCGCCGCGCGATGCGCGGACAGCGTCATCCCCGCAGCCGCCGCGAGCGCGATCACGAGTGCGACGCCCCAGCCGGCGCCGGGCAGCGCGATGGCGCCAGGCCACGGCCGGCCGGCCGACTGGCCGCGCTCGCCACTCGACTGGCCGCGCTGGCCGAGCCGCCCGAGCCAATCGAACCAGCCCGTTGCGCGCGCGGGCGGGCGCGGCGCGTCGGCCGCAGGCGGCAAGCCCGCCAAGATGCGCGCGCGCAGCGCGTCCGGCGCGCGGTGGTATTCGGCCCGGCGCACCGCCTGGCTGAGCGCGACGATCCGGTCGCGCTCGCGGCGGCACGCGTCGCACGCGTCGACGTGCTGCTGGATCCGCAACGCGTCGGGCGCCGACAACTCGCGGTCGACATCCGCGCCGAGCAGTTCGCGCGCTTCGTTACAGTCCATCGATGGCCTCCGATGCCGTTCCGGCTCCCGGCGCACCGCCCGCCGCGCTTCCGCCCGGCGGCGCCGCCGCAGCATGTGCCGCGTCCCGCGCCGGCTCGCCGCACACGCCTTCGAGCAGCGCGGCGAGCCGGCGGCGGCCGCGCGCGAGCCGCGACATCACCGTGCCTACCGGCACGTCCGCGATCGCCGCGATCTCGCGGTAGCTCAGGTCTTCCATTTCACGCAGCACGAGCACTTCCCGATATTCGGTCGGCAGCTTCGCGAGCGCGGCATTCACGAGGCGGGCGTCCTCGCCGCGCAACAACTGTGCGAGCGGGTCTTCCGCGGCCGGATGCCAGTCGTCGGGCGACTCCGTGCCGTCGAGCGTGTCGGGCATCGCCACTTCGTGCGCGTGCGTGCGCCGCCCCCATTCCGTGTACCAGGTGTGGCGCACGATCGTCAGCAGCCACGGCCGCGCGTTGTCGCCATGGCAGCCATCGACGAAGCGCAGCGCGCGCACGCACGCCTCCTGGACGACGTCCTCAGCGTCGCTTGCATTGCCGCTCAGCCAGCGCGCGAGGTTGTACGCGGCGTCCAGATGCGGCAGCACGAGCGCGCGAAAGCGTTCGCCGCGCGCCGCGGCGCCGCCGTCATCCATCGCCCGTTCGTCGACCCCCCGGCCGGATTGCCCCACGTCGCCTCCTCGTTGATCCGCGCGGCCGCGGCCGCCTCCGTCCGGCGTGCGGTGCCCGGACAGACTGGCGATACGCACGCGGTCACACCTATTTACCGCCCGTGGATCGAGTTTATTCCCGCCGAACACGCGCGGAGACGAAAAATATTCCGGGAATGGCGGCCGCGCTCGGCCGGTATCACAGGCACACGCCTACGTCATTACCCGCACAGGTGCCGCCATGCCATACGCTCTCCCGTTCCCGAAGCACCCCGATTCCCGCGCGGCCAGCCGCACCCGCCGCGGCGAACTCCGCGCCCGCGCCGCCCGCCGCCGCGCCCGGTCCTGCCCCGGCCGCTGCCGCGTTCCGCGCGGCTATGGCGTGCCGCTCCAGTAACCGGGGCGCGCATACGCGTCGCGCAGGTAGTCGATGAAATAGCGCACGCGCGCGGGCACGTAGCGCTGCTGCGGGTAGACGGCGAGGATGTCGTAGTCGGGCAGCGCGTATTCGTCGAGCACGGTCTCGAGCTCGCCCGTCTCGAGCTGCGCGGCGATCTCCCAGGTCGAGCGCCAGCCGAGCCCGAGCCCTTCCGACGCCCAGCGGTGCAGCAGTTCGCCGTCGTTGCAGTCGAGGCTGCCCGTCACGCGCATCGTGACGATCTTGCCGTTGCGCTGGAAATACCAGCCGCGGTTCTGGCCGCCCTGCAGGTTGAACGCGAGGCAGTTGTGCGTGAGCAGGTCGTCGAGCGTCTTCGGGCGGCCGTGCCGGCGGAAGTAATCCGGTGTGCCGCACACGACGCGCCGGTTCGACGCGAGCTTCACCGCGACGAAATTCGGATCGACCGCGCCGCCGATCCGGATCGACAGGTCGTAGCCTTCGCGCACGAGGTCGACGACCCGGTCGGTCAGGTTGAACGACAGCTGCATGTCCGGCTTGTCGGCGAGAAAGCCCGGCGCGTGCGGCGCAACATGCTTGCGCCCGAACGCGGCCGGCGCCGACACGATCAGGTGGCCGCTCACCGAGCGCCGCCCGGCGGCCAGCTCGTTCTCGGCCTGGTCCCATTCGGCGAGCAGCCCGCGGCACCGCTCGAGGAACGCCGCGCCCTCCTCGCTGACGACGAGCCGCCGCGTCGAGCGGTACATCAGCTTCACGCCGAGGCGCTTCTCCAGCGCGTCGATGCGCCGGCCGAGCACGACGGGCGACACGCCCTCCTCGAGCGCGGCCGCCGCGAGGCTGCCCGCGTCCGCGACCCGCACGAACGTCTCGATCTGCTTGAAGCGGTCCATCTCACGTCTCCTGCGTGACGGCCGGGCGAAGCCCGCAACACCGTCATTCAATACTTTTAGTTTCGAAAAAAGCGACTCCGGCTGATCTTATCAAACCTTTGATGCATCCCTAAAGTGTGTCCAACAGACCGATTCGCAAGATCCGCAAACATTCAAGGAGACATCCATGGCCAAGATGAGAGCCGTCGACGCCGCAGTACTCGTGCTCGAGAAGGAAGGCATCCAGACCGCGTTCGGCGTGCCGGGCGCCGCGATCAACCCGTTCTACTCCGCGATGCGCAAATCGGGCGGCATCAGCCACGTGCTGGCCCGCCACGTCGAGGGCGCGTCGCACATGGCCGAAGGCTATACGCGCGCCGCGCCGGGCAACATCGGCGTGTGCATCGGCACGTCGGGCCCGGCCGGCACCGACATGGTCACGGGCCTCTACTCGGCGTCCGCCGACTCGATCCCGATCCTCGCGATCACGGGCCAGGCGCCGCGCGCCCGCCTGTACAAGGAAGATTTCCAGGCGGTCGACATCGAGTCGATCGCGAAGCCCGTCACCAAGTGGGCCGTCACCGTGCGCGAGCCGGCGCTCGTGCCGCGCGTGTTCCAGCAGGCGTTCCACCTGATGCGCTCGGGCCGCCCGGGCCCGGTGCTCGTCGACCTGCCGATCGACGTACAGCTCGCCGAAATCGAATTCGATATCGACACGTACGAGCCGCTGCCCGTCTACAAGCCCGCGGCCACCCGCGCGCAGATCGAGAAGGCGCTCGCGATGCTCAACGACGCGGACAAGCCGCTGATCGTGTCGGGCGGCGGCGTGCTCAACGCGGCGGCCGAGGACCTGCTCGTCACGTTCGCGGAAACGATCGGCGTGCCGGTGATCCCGACGCTGATGTCGTGGGGCGCGATTCCGGACGACCACCCGCTGATGGCCGGCATGGTCGGCCTGCAGACGTCGCACCGCTACGGCAACGCGACGATGCTCGCTTCCGACTTCGTGCTCGGCATCGGCAACCGCTGGGCGAACCGCCACACCGGCAGCGTCGACGTCTATACGAAGGGCCGCAAGTTCGTGCACGTCGACATCGAGCCGACGCAGATCGGCCGCGTGTTCGGCCCGGATCTCGGCATCGTGTCGGACGCGAAGGCTGCGCTGGAGCTGTTCGTCGCGGTCGCGCAGGAATGGAAGGCCGCCGGCAAGCTGAAGGATCGCAGCGCGTGGGTCGCCGAATGCCAGGAACGCAAGCGCACGCTGCAGCGCAAGACCCACTTCGACAACGTGCCGGTCAAGCCGCAGCGCGTGTACGAAGAAATGAACAAGGTGTTCGGCCGCGACACGTGCTACGTCAGCACGATCGGCCTGTCGCAGATCGCCGCCGCGCAGTTCCTGCACGTGTTCAAGGCGCGCAACTGGATCAACTGCGGCCAGGCCGGCCCGCTCGGCTGGACGATCCCCGCCGCGCTCGGCGTGCGTGCGGCCGATCCGAGCCGTCCGATCGTCGCGCTGTCGGGCGACTACGACTTCCAGTTCATGATCGAGGAACTGGCGGCCGGCGCGCAGTTCAAGCTGCCGTACGTGCACGTCGTCGTGAACAACTCGTACCTCGGGCTGATCCGCCAGGCGCAGCGCGCGTTCGACATGGACTACTGCGTGCAGCTCGCGTTCGACAACGTGAACGCACCGGAACTGAACGGCTATGGCGTCGATCACGTCGCGGTGGCCGAAGGCCTCGGCTGCAAGGCGTTGCGCGTGTTCAAGCCGGAAGAGATCGAGCCGGCGCTGAAGCAGGCGCAGGCACTCGCGGAGGAGTTCAGCGTGCCGGTGGTCGTCGAGGTGATCCTCGAGCGCGTAACGAACATTTCGATGGGCACCGAGATCGACGCGATCAACGAGTTCGAGGATCTCGCCGAAAAGGCCGAACACGCGCCGACCGCGATCTCGCTGCTCGACTGACCCACCCTTCTTTTGACTGACCGACCGAAGAGGCTTAGCTCATGCCGAAGTTTGCTGCAAACCTGACCATGCTGTTCAACGAAGTGCCGTTCCTCGACCGCTTCAAGGCGGCCGCCGACGCGGGCTTCGACGCCGTCGAGTTCCTGTTCCCGTATCCGTACGCGAAAGAGGAACTCGCCGAGCAGCTCGAGACGCACCGTCTGCGCCTCGTGCTGCACAACCTGCCCGCCGGCAACTGGGATCAGGGCGAGCGCGGCATCGCGTGCCTGCCCGATCGCGTCGGCGAATTCCAGGAAGGCGTCGGCCGTGCGATCGAGTATGCGAAGGCGCTGAAGGTGCCGCAGCTGAACTGCCTGGTCGGGATCCCGTCGGCGAGCACGCCGCGCGACAAGACCTTCGTCACAATCGTCGACAACCTGCGCTTCGCCGCCGATGCGCTGAAGCGCGAAGGCATCCGCCTGCTCGTCGAGCCGTGCAACAGCTTCGACATCCCGGGCTTCGCGCTGAACCGCTCGGCCGAAGGGCTCGACGTGATCCGCGCGGTCGGCTCGGACAACCTGTTCCTGCAGTACGACATCTATCACATGCAACGCATGGAAGGCGAACTGGCCGCGACGATCGAACGCAACCTCGCATCGATCGGCCACGTTCAGCTCGCGGACAACCCGGGCCGCAACGAGCCGGGTACGGGCGAGATCAACTACGCGTTCCTGTTCGCGCTGCTCGACCGGCTCGGCTATGCCGGCCATGTCGGCTGCGAATACAAGCCCCGCACTACCACGACGGAAGGGCTCGGCTGGCTGCAAAGCGTCGCCGGCTGCGCACCGGGCTCGGCGCGCCGCGCCGCCTGAGATCCGCCCTTCCCGCTTTCGCCCCTATAGGAGACTTTCACATGGCAACCATTGGTTTCATCGGCCTCGGCATCATGGGCGCGCACATGGCGCGCAACCTGCTCAAGGGCGACCACCAGCTCGTCGTGAACGGTGCGTTCCCGATCCCGGACGACCTGCGCGCGAGCGCGAAGGTGGTCGCGAACTCGACCGAAGTCGCGCAGAACGCGGACGTCATCATCTCGATGGTGCCGGACACGCCCGACGTGCGTAACGTGCTGTTCGCCGACGACGGCGTCGCGAAGGGCCTGACGGCCGGCAAGCTCGTGATCGACATGAGCTCGATCTCGCCGCTCGACACGCAGGCATTCGCGAAGGACATCAACGCACTCGGCTGCGACTACCTCGACGCGCCGGTGTCCGGCGGCGAAGTCGGCGCACGCGAAGCAACGCTGACGATCATGGTCGGCGGCCCGGAACAGGCGTTCGAGCGCGCGAAGCCGCTGTTCGAGAAGATGGGCAAGAACATCACGCTGGTCGGCGACAACGGCGCGGGCCAGACCTGCAAGGTTGCGAACCAGATCATCGTCGCGCTGAACATCGAGGCCGTCGGCGAAGCGCTGCTGTTCGCCGCACGCTCGGGTGCCGATCCGGAACGCGTTCGCCAGGCGCTGATGGGCGGCTTCGCCGCGTCGCGCATCCTCGAGGTGCATGGCGCTCGCATGACGAAGCGCACGTTCGATCCGGGCTTCCGCATCGAGCTGCACCAGAAGGACCTGAACCTCGCGCTCGACGGCGCACGCAAGCTCGGCCTCGCGCTGCCGCACACGGCGAGCGCGCAGCAGCTGTTCAGCGTCTGCGCGGCGCACGGCGGCAAGGCATGGGATCACTCGGGCCTCGTGCGCGCGCTCGAGATCATGTCGAACTTCGAGATCGCGCAACCGCAAGCCGACACGAAGGCCGCGTAAGCGCGCCAATCGCCGCCCGCGCCCGCGGGCGGCACGAATATCGACGATGCGTTCCGCCACGCCGGAAACGCATCGATGCGCGACAGTCTCGCGCATCACGGTGGGGCGTCCCGCTGCGCAACTCAACCGAGCGCGGCGGGACGAAAAGCGCCGCTCTGGGCTGAGAGCGGCGTGGTGGGGTCCGCAGCGGCACCCGGCGACGCCGGGGAAGCCTTGGTCGGTCAGACGTCGTCGTCGGGTGTCCGTCTGTCGGATTTCACGTCTTACATTTCTTTACGTTCACGCGCGCAATTGTTCATGCATTTGACGCGGCGAACGCCTACACTTTCGCCACGCCTTTCGAGAAAACCACCGCGCTTGCGTTCGCCTCTGACGATCACGCCCAGCGCGGTGTTTTTTTCGCCACTTCACGGCGCGTTTTCTTTTCAACCACCTAAGGAGTGCAACGATGGGTCTTCTTTCGTTTATTAAAGAGGCGGGTGAAAAACTGCTCGGCAAGAGCGACGAACAGGCAGCAACCGATCCGAATGCCGCGAACCAGACCGCGGCCGATGCGATCAAGCACTACATCGACACGCAGGGTCTCGACACGTCGAACCTGACGGTCGCGTTCGACGGCGCGTCGCGCACCGTCACGCTGTCGGGCAGCGTCGCCGACCTCGACACGAAGGCGAAGGTCAAGGTCGCGGCCGGCAACGTCCAGGGCGTCGCGGGCGTCAACGACGACGACCTGCAGCCGGACGATCCGGAAGTCCAGTACCACGACGTCGAGTCCGGCGACAACCTGTGGAAGATCGCCGAGAAGTATTACGGCGACGGCACGAAGAACACGGTGATCTTCGAAGCGAACAAGCCGATGCTGTCGAGCCCGGACCGCATCTACCCGGGCCAGAAGCTCGTGATTCCGCCGCAGTCCTGAGCATTCGCGCAGCACCGCGCAGGATCAAAAACGACAAAGCAGGCCGATGGCCTGCTTTTTTATGCGCGCGGATGCGGTTCGCGCGATCCGCCGATCCGCCGATCCGCCGATCCGCCGATCCGTCGATCAGCAGGCGTCGAACAGCCGCTGCACGTCGCCGCGCGCGTGAATCCCGTTCGCGAGCGCGAGCATCAGCAGCACGCGCGCCTTGAACGGATTCAGCGAACCTGCGCTGACGAAGCCGAGCGCATCGTCGTTCGCGGCGCCGTTCTTCATCACGTGCCCCGAACCGACCCGCGACGCGCGCACCACGACGACACCCTGCTTCACCGCATCGGCGAGCGCCGCCTGCAGCGTCGCATGGATCGAGCCGTTGCCGGTGCCCGCAACGACGAGCCCGCGCACGCCGGCCGCGACGAGCGCATCGACGGCCGTGCGCGTGACGCCCGCGTAGCTCGCGACGACCTCGACCGGCGGCCATGCGCTGCCGATTGCCAGTTGCGTATCGCGCGAACGCGTGACGCGGCGCGCGAATTCGACGCGGCCATCCTGCACCCAGCCGAGCGCGCCGAGCTCCGGCGACTGGAACGCATCGACCGCGTACGTGCTCGTCTTCACGACATCGCGCGCGCCATGGATCCGGTTGTTGAACGCGACCAGCACGCCCTGCCCGCGCGCGGCCGGGTGAGTTGCGACCGTCACTGCGTTGAGCAGGTTGAGCGGTCCGTCGGACGACAGCGCGGTCGCCGGACGCATCGCCGCGGTCAGCACGACCGGCTTGTCACCCTGCACGGTCAGGTGCAGCGCATAGGCGGTTTCCTCGAGCGTGTCGGTGCCGTGCGTGATCACGATGCCGTCGACGGTGTCGTCGGCCATCAGCGCGGCGATCCGCGCGGCGAGCGTGTTCCACAGCGGCAGCGCCAGATCCTTGCTGTCGATGCTCGCAACCTGCTCGGCGCGGATCTGCGCGACCGACGCGAGCGCCGGCACCGCATCGAGCAGGAAGTTGACGCCGAGCGCGCCGGCCTGATAGCCGGCCGTGCTGGCCGCATCGGGTGCCGCCCCGGCGATGGTGCCGCCGGTGGCGAGAACAGCGATGCGCGGCAGCGCCGGCGACGAAGGGGAGGCCTGATTCGGAGTATTCATGGGCGCGATTGTAATGGCTCGCGATCCGCGTCCGATAGCCCCCGGCCGCAACGCCTGCGCAGCCCGAACCACACGGCTCTCATGGTTTGTCCGGATCGCACGGCGGCGCGAGCCGTCAACGCCCGCCGCGCGCGCCACGTTATAGGAAGTGCTGTTTTGGTGTTTTCACATTGATTCGCCATAATCGGAGCGCGCGGCGCGATGTGTCCCCACCTCGCGCCCTGCTTCGTGACGGCGTCAATAAAACGCAATTCACCCCATGGGAGTGTCAAATGAAAATCCAATCGCTCGTAGCCGCACTGCTCGTCGGCGGCATGCTCGCTTCCCCCGTGTTCGCAGCGAACAGCCAGCAGGACAAGATGAAGGCCTGTAATTCCCAGGCAGCCGGCAAGACGGGCGACGAACGCAAGGCGTTCATGAAGGACTGCCTGTCGGCCAAGCCGGCGAAGAAGATGTCGCAGCAGGACAAGATGAAGGCCTGCAACACCCAGGCCGGCGACAAGAAGGGCGACGACCGCAAGGCATTCATGAAGAGCTGCCTGAGCAGCCAGCCGGCCGCCTGAGTTCCGCCGCTCCCGCATCGATGCCGCGCACCGTTCCGACGGGCGCGGCATTGTTGTTTTCGTTGCCTGCGCACCCGATGCGACACGCGCGCATGACGCGCTGACGCCCCCGCGTCGCCTGCCGCCACGACGCGGCGCCGCCCTGCCGCCCGCCCCTCGCACGCCCCTCCGGCAGCGGACACATGCGCATCACGGATACCCGCCATATGGTGCGGCAATTCGCCGCGTTTTCTTCTATGATGGCTGCAACGCGGCCCATCCAAGCAAAAGAAGCGCCATCGGGCCGCCCTCGACACGGACGCGCACACCGCGTCAAACGGAGGCATGGATGGCATGGAGACAACACCGCTGGTTCCGCCGCTGGCTGATCGTGATCGTATTCTGGGCCGTGCCCGTCGCGATCGTTGCCGTGCGCGAAATCCGCGAGGAGATGGCCTACAACAAGGCCGACCTGCAGCTTGCGCTGACCACGTGGGAACTCACCGACGCGCAGCGCGCCGCCGGCGCCGCCGCGCGCTGTCACGGCGATCCTGACGAAGCCCGCGCAGCCGGCTGCCCGGCCGGCGTGCTGGCCGCCAACGCACCGCGCCAGCAGGCCGCCCGCGACGAATACGTGGTGCGCCGCAACACGCTCGCCAGCTATCTGTGGCACGCGTTCGTCGGCTATTGGGTCGTGCCGGCCGCGTTCCTGTTCGCGTGCGGTGTCGTGATCGCGCTGATCCGCCGCGCGCTGCGGCGGCCGCCGATCAAGCCGCCCGTCACGCATTGACGCATGCGTTTCCCGCTGCGTCGCGCGCTTCACGATTGGTCACAGTTGCGCGCGTCGCGCGGACGCCCGCCCGCGAGCGACATGCGGCGGCGTGCCGCGGGATATCCGATCGCTTTGACTGCCTTATTGCGTCAGGATGAAAAGCACTTGTAATCCGCTGTGATATAACTGACGTCGTGATCCGCCCCTTGAGCCGGACACACTCCGAACATCATCCGATGGAGAAGAACGATGCAAAAACGGAATCTCGTGCTGAAAGCCGCCGCAGCGCTGATCGTCGGCAGCCTCGCGCTCACCGGTTGCACCACGACGCCCGACAAGCCCGACACCGCCGCGACCAACGCGTCCAAGCGCCAGGCGATCGACGCGAGCGTCGATGGGACGCTGTCGCGCCTGTATTCCACGGTCAAGGGTTCGCGTGAGCTCGTCGGGAAGTCGCGCGGCGTGCTGGTGTTCCCGGACGTGATCCAGGCCGGCTTCATCGTCGGCGGCCAGAGCGGCAACGGCGCACTGCGCGTCGGCGGCGCGACGGTCGGCTACTACAACACGTCGTCGCTGTCGGTCGGCCTGCAGGCCGGCGCGCAATCGAAGGCGATCGTGTTCCTGTTCATGACGCAGGAAGCGCTCGACGAATTCCGCGGCTCGGACGGCTGGGCCGCCGGCGCCGGCGCATCGGTCGCGCTCGTGAAGATGGGCGCGAACGGCGCGGTCGACACGACCACGGCCACCGCACCGGTCCAGGTCATCGTGCTGACGAACGCCGGCCTGATGGGCGACGTGTCGATCAACGGCACGAAGGTCACGAAGCTGAAGATCTGACGCCCGCTGCCCGTGCGCCGCACGGGCAGCCGACATGCGCAAACGGCGATGTCCGCGCGGACATCGCCGTTTTTTCCTGCGCGAACCGCGTCAGGCGGATCAGGTCGTCGAATCGATCACCTTGAAGCGCGAGCGCTTCTGTGCGCGAATCACCGACTGGTAGACGTCGACGTACTGCTGCGCCATCCGGCGCGACGTGAAGCGCTCCTCGAAGCGCTGCCGCACGCGCGCGCGCGGCAGCAGGTGCAGCCGGTTCACGGCCGCGACCGCGCTGATCTCATCCTCGACGATGAAGCCCGACACGCCCTCGTCCAGCACCTCCGGCACCGAGCCGCGGTTGAACGCGATCACCGGCGTGCCGCATGCCATCGCCTCGATCATCACGAGGCCGAAGGGCTCCGGCCAGTCGATCGGGAACAGCAGCGCATGCGCGCCGGACAGGAATTCCGCCTTCTCGTGATCGGCGATCTCGCCGACGTATTCGACATGCGGCAACGCGAAGAGCGGCTTGATCTCGCGGTCGAAATACTCCTGGTCGGCCGCGTCGATCTTCGCGGCGACCTTGATCGGCAGCCCGCACTGCCGCGCAATGCGGATCGCCGTGTCGACCCGCTTTTCCGGCGAAATGCGGCCGAGGAACGCGAGATAGCGCGGCTCGACGGGCTGCTGCGTATACAGCGACTCGGGCAGCCCGTGATAGACGGTCGTCAGCCACTTCGCCTGCGGTAACGGCTGGCGCTGCGCGTTCGAGATCGAGATCACCGGCGCAGTGTTGAACGTATCGAACACCGGCTGCTGCTCGGGCAGGTCGAGCCGGCCGTGCAGCGTCGTCACGTACGGCACTTCCTGACGGTTGAAGACAGAGAACGAGTAGTAGTCCATGTGGAAATGCAGGACGTCGAAGTCCTTCGCGCGGCGCGCGACCGTTTCCATCAGCAGCATGTGCGGCGCGATCCGGTCGCGGATCGACGAGTCGAGCCGCAGCGCGCGCGGCCACACGGGCTCGAGCTTCGCACGTGTCGTCGAATCGCCGCTCGCGAACAGCGTCACGTCATGACCGAGATCGACGAGCGCCTCGGTGATGTAAGACACGACGCGTTCCGTGCCGCCGTACAGCTTCGGCGGCACCGACTCGGTCAACGGGGCGATCTGGGCAATTCTCATGATCCACGTCTCCTGGGGGCCGGAACATTGCCGGCCGAATATCTCATTATTAGCGATCCGGGTGCACGGCACCGGCCGTCTTGCATTTTATGGGCGTTGTTACAGACAGGATACATTCCGGGGGCCGGCCATCCGGGGGCCGGCCGCCGAATTCTGCTGCAGCCCGCCCGCGCGTCGGCGCGACGGCCATTCCACGGCGGCAGGTCGTGCGTATCGGCGTCGACGAGCCGGGTCGCGCCGAGCTGCTTGTCGAGCACGAGCGATTCGCAGCCGGCCTCGCGCTCGAGTGTCCCGAGCAGCCGCAGCGCGCGATACACGCTCGACTTGCCGCTGCCGTTCGGCCCCGTGACGACATTCAGCGCCGCGAGCGGCGCGATCAGTTCGCGCAGCGAGCGATAGTTGGCGATGGCGAGCGTGCGGACGGGCGCCATGGATCGATTCGCATCAACGTCAGTCGGTGGCCTTCGGATCGGCCGCGGTGTTGGCCGCCGTGCTGGCGGCAGGCACATTCGCGTGCGGACGTCCGGCACCCGGTGCGTCCGGCACCGACGCATGCCCGAACAGCTCGGTGCGGCTGCGCGGCAGGCACTGCGGATAATGCGTCTGAATGTACGCGATCAGCCCTTCACGCACGCGGCAGCGCAGATCGAAGCACAGCGACGAATCCGCCGCGCTGACGAGCGCCCGCAACTGCATCGTGCGTTCGGTCGCATCGGTCACCTGCAGCACCTGCACGCGGCCGTCCCACTCGGGCGCCGCCTGCACGAGCCGCGCGAGTTCCTCGCGCAGCGGCGCGAGCGGCGTCCGGTAGTCGACGGACAGGAACACCGTGCCGATGATCGCCGAGCTGTTGCGCGTCCAGTTCGCGAACGGGTTCTCGATGAACCACTGCAACGGCACGACGAGCCGCCGCTGGTCCCACAGACGCACCGACACGTAGGTGCCGGTGATCTCCTCGATGCGGCCCCACTCGCCCTGGATCACGACCACGTCGTCGAGCCGGATCGGCTGCGTCAGTGCGATCTGCAGGCCGGCGATCAGGTTGCCGAGCACCGGCCGCGCGGCAATACCGGCGACGAGACCGGCAACCCCGGCCGACGCGAGCAGGCTCGCGCCGACCTGGCGCACTTCCGGGAACGTCATCAGCGCGGCGCCGGTGCCGATGATCACGATCAGGATCATCACGGTGCGCGACAGCACGCGCGCCTGCGTATGGATGCTGCGCGCGTACAGGTTGTCCGCCGTATCGAGCGGATGCGCCTGGATGATCGCTTCGCCGACCGCCACCGCGAGCCGCACGAGCAGCCAGGTCAGTGCGACGATCATGCCGACGGCCGCCGCGGTGCGCATCCCGCGCACGAACGACATGCCGTCGTCGGCCTGCACCCACAGGAATTCGAGCGCGAGCAGCGCGAGCGTGACGAGCGACGGCTTGTCGATGTAGCGCAGCACGACGCTCATCATCGGATACGGGCGCGCGATGCGCTTGACGATGCGCGCGCCGATCCGGTGCATGGCCGCGCCGACGAGCAGGACGATCGCCGACACGGCCAGCGTGCCAGGCCACGAATGCAATGGTGCATCCGCGATGCGCTGCAGTTCCTCGATTGAAATCATCGGCGCCTCGGCTGCTTCGGTTCAGGCGGCGCGCACGCCACATGCGGGATGCGTCGGCGAAGTCCGGACCCGGGCGCGGCACGCACCGGGGCCCGGACACGGTGTCAGGTCAGTTGCCGCCCTTGCAGGGAAACGCCTTGCCGAGTCCGAGCGACACCGCCGTGCTTGCGTTGTAGTCGGCCAGCTTCGGATTCTCCGCGATGTACTTGCGCACCGCGTCGGTCATTTGCTGCGACTTGATGTCGGGCGGCAGGCAGAAATACTGGCCGACGCGCGGCCCGGTCGTGCCGCCGATCGCGTCGATGGTGTTGTAGACGCCGTCGGCAGCGCCTTCGATGTAGGCCGCGCACGACGCGCGCGACTTGACGTCCGTCTTCGCGCACAGCCGGTCGAGATCCGCGCCCGTGAAAGCTGCCGCCGTCAGCGGCACGGCGAACGCCGCGGCACAAAACAAAGCCCGCAACATGGTGTTCCTTTTGTCTATGCGGCCGAAGCCGCACGCTGCGATGATCGGCGCGGCGGCACCGGGGCGCCGGCCGCGCCTATGCCGGCCGCGCCTATGCCGGCCGCGCCTATGCCGGCCGCGCCGAAAACCATCATTTTGCACTCTTTTGCGCATCCGCCGGCGACGACGCGCCGACGCGCACGGTGCGCTTGCTCAGGATCTCCGTCGCATCCGGCGCCTTGTAGTGCTTCGCGAATTCGAGCGCGGTGAGGCCGAGCTGATTCTTCACCTGCGGATCCGCGCCCTGGTCGAGCAGCAGGTTGACCGTCGATCCGTGGTTGCCACGTGCCGCCATCATCAGCGGCGTCGTGCCGTTCGGCGACGCGGTGTCGATGTACGCGTCATGATCGAGCAGCACCTTGACGACTGCGTCCTGGCCGTTCGTGGCCGCGTAGTGCAGCGGCGCCCAGCCCTTCTTGCTGACTTCCGCGCCCTTGTCGATCAGCAGCTTCACGAGGCCGACGTCGCCGTTCAGCGACGCGAGCATCAGTGCATTCTCGCCGGCCTTGTCTTCCTTCTCGAGATCGACGTTCGGCGCCGCGGCGAGCGCCGCCGCGACCTTGTCGGACTTCTCGCGCGCGGCGATCACGATCAGCGGATCGCCGTTCGGCGCGAGCGTGTTCGGATCGAGGCCGTTCTTCAGCTGCTTGCCGATGTCGGCGATATCGTCGAACTTGACCGCCTTGACGAGCGCGTCGAGCGATTCAGCATGCGCGCCGGCAGACGCGAACAGGCCGCCCGCGACGAGCGCGGCGGCGACGAGCGAGGCCACCGATGCGCGTTTCGGCAGATGTTTGATCGGCTTCGTCATTGTTGTGGGCTCCTTCCCTGGGTTTTCGGCTCGGGTTGTCGGCTGTCGCGCGCCGCCGTCAGCGGGCGATCTTGAACAGCCGGAAAAAGTTCTGTGTGGTCGCATCGGCGAGCGCCTCGACGGCGATCCCGCGCTCGGACGCGATAAAGCGTCCGACATGGCTGACGTACGCAGGTTCATTCGGCTTGCCGCGGTACGGGACCGGCGCGAGGTACGGCGAGTCGGTCTCGATCAGCAGCCGGTCGAGCGGCACGCGCCGCGCGACGTCCTGCACATCGGTCGCGTTCTTGAACGTGACGATCCCCGACAGCGAGATGTGGAAGTTCTGCGCGAGCGCCTGCTCGGCAACCGACCACGGCTCGGTGAAGCAGTGCATCACGCCGCCCGGCACGCCGGCGCGCTCCTCGGCCATGATCCGCAGCGTATCGTCGGACGATGCGCGCGTATGGATGATCAGCGGCTTGGCCGTCGCGTGCGCGGCGCGGATATGCGTGCGGAACCGCTCGCGCTGCCATTCCATGTCGGCAATCGAACGGCCTTCGAGCCGGTAATAGTCGAGGCCCGTCTCGCCGATCGCGACCACCTTCGGGTGTGCGGCCAGTTCGACAAGCTCGGCGAGCGTCGGTTCTTTCGCGTCTTCATGATCGGGATGGACACCGACCGATGCATACACGTTGTCGTGTGCTTCCGCGATCGCGAGCACGTCGGGCAGCGTCTCGAAATCGACGGACACGCACAGCGCGTGGGTAACGTCGTGCTCGCGCATGTTCTCGAGCACCGCCGGCAGGCGGTCCGCGAGACCCTTGAAATTGATGTGGCAGTGTGAATCGACGAACATCGCGTTTCCTGATGACGGGTTACATGAGGCGCCCGGTGCCGGGCCGCCCCGGGTGGCCGGCTACACGCCGGCGTCACGCGAACATTTCGCGATATCCGAGAAAGAGTTCCTCGAACACCAGCCGCGCGTTGAGCGGATGATTCTCGACCATTCGCTGGCGCGTCACGGCTTTCATGAAGCGCGCGAACGCGTTCGCGTCGAGCGCACCCGCGCAGCGCGCAAGCGCGGCCGCATGCGCCGGGAAATAGCGCGGCGCGCCGGCCATCCGCTGCGCGAGCAGATCGTACAGCCAGCGCTGCAGCCAGCCTAGCACGAGCGGCACCGGCAGCTTCTGAAGCGCTTCGCCGCACGCAAACGGGTCGCACCCCGCGCCGGCTGCGAGCTGGCCGAGCGTGAAATCGCGCAGCGGCCGGTTCTCGTCGCTCGCGAGCGCCAGCGCCGCGAGCGGCGCGCCGCCCGCCTCGGCGAGCAGCGCCGGCGCATCGGCGACGCCCTGCGCGGCGAGCCACGCGGCCGCGGCGTCCGGTGCCGGTACCGTCATCGGCCACTGCCGGCAGCGGCTGATGATGGTCGGCAGCAGCCGATCGATGCGTGCCGATACGAGCAGGAACACGACGCCAGCCGGCGGCTCCTCGAGCGTCTTGAGGAGCGCGTTCGACGCGGCGACGTTCAGCGCCTCGGCCGGATACAGCACGACGACGCGCGCGCCGCCGCGGTGCGAACCGACGCCGCAGAAATCCAGCAGCGCGCGCACCTGCTCGATCTTGATCTCCTTGCTCGGCGTGCGGGTCTTCTTGCCGCCGTCGTCCGCATCCGCGGGCTTCGCGTCGTCCGCGGCGCCCGGCGCTTCGCCGGCGAGCGCTTCCGGCAGCACGATCCGGTAATCCGGATGGTTGCCCTGCTCGAACCAGTTGCAGGCCGCGCAGGTCCCGCACGGCTCGCCGTTCGCCTGTGGCGCTTCGCACAGGAAGCCCTGCGCGAGATGCTGCGCGAAACGCAGCTTGCCGATCCCGGCCTGGCCATGCAGCAGCAGCGCGTGCGGCCATTGCGCGCGCAGTTGTTGCAGGCGGTTCCAGTCGTCGGTCTGCCACGGATAGATCATCTGCTTCCCTTGCTTGTGGAATTACAGCGCGGCGAGCACGCCTTCGAGCTGCTTGCGGATCTCGGGGATCGACTGCGTCGCGTCGACGATCGCGAAACGGTGCGGCGCCTCTTCCGCGCGCCGCAGGTATTCACCGCGGGTGCGCGCGAAGAACGCGTCGGATTCGCTCTCGAACTTGTCGGGCATGCGCGCGGCGCCACGCCGCTCGCTCGCGACTTGCGGCGCGACGTCGAACAGCACCGTCAGGTCCGGCTGGAAGCCACCCTGCACCCAGCGCTCGAGCGCCTCGAGCTTGTCGCGCGGCAGCCCGCGGCCGCCGCCCTGGTACGCGAACGTCGCATCGGTGAAGCGGTCGGACACGACCCAGTCGCCGCGCGCGAGCGCGGGCTCGATCACGAGCGCGAGGTGCTCGCGCCGTGCGGCGAACATCAGCAGCGCCTCGGTCTCGAGGTCCATCGGCTGGTTGAGCAGGATCTCGCGCAGCTTCTCGCCGAGCTGCGTGCCGCCCGGCTCGCGCGTGACGACGACCTGCCTGCCGGCCCCGGCGAGCCTGTGCTGGAGCTGCTCGCAGAACCAGCTCAGGTGGGTGGTCTTCCCCGCTCCGTCGATGCCCTCGAACGTGATGAATTTACCGCGCGCCATCTATTGACCTCGTATGTATTTGTCCACGGCTTTGTTGTGATCGCCGAGCGTGTCCGAAAACACGCTCGTGCCGTCGCCCTTCGCGACGAAGTACAGCGCGCCTGTGGCCGCCGGATTGATCGCCGCCTGCAGCGCCGCGGCGCCCGGCAACGCGATCGGCGTCGGCGGCAGCCCGCGCCGCGTGTACGTATTGTAGGGAGTGTCGGCCTGCAGATCGCGCTTGCGCAGATGGCCGTCGTATGCGTCGCCGAGCCCGTAGATCACCGACGGATCGGTCTGCAGCGGCATGCCGATGCGCAGCCGGTTCGCGAACACCGCCGCGACGAACGCGCGGTCGGCCGCATGGCCGGTTTCCTTCTCGACGATCGATGCGATCGTCAGCGCTTCGTAAGGCGTCTTGTACGGCAGCCCCGGCGCGCGCGCGGCCCATGCCTCGTCGAGCCGCGCCTGCATCAGACGATAGGCGCGCCGGTAGAGGTTCACGTCGCTCGTGCCCTTGTCGAACAGGTAGGTGTCGGGGAAGAACAGGCCCTCGCCGCTGCCGCGCTGCACCGCGCTGTCCGGCGCGCCGATCGCGCGCAGCACGTCGGCGTCGCTCATCCCGGCCGTCGAGTGCACGAGGGCCGGGTTCGCATCGAGTTCCGCGCGCATCCGCTTGAAGGTCCAGCCCTCGATCACCGTCGCGACGAATTCGTTGACGTCGCCGCGCGCAATCTTCTGCAGCACTTCGTACGGCGTGATGCCGGTCTTGAATTCGTAGTTGCCGGACTTGAGCTGGCTCGACAGCCCGAGCACGCGCGTCATCGCGACGAAACCGAACGGCGCGACCGGCACGCCGGCGCGCTTCAGCTGCTGGGCGACGCTCTTCACGCTGCTGCGGGGTTTGATCGTGACGTCGAGCGACGCGGCGCCGAGCAGGAGCGGCCGGGTCGCCCAGTAATACGTGCCGCCCGCGCCGGCGGCGGCCACAAGGACGGCCAGCGCCGCGAACGTCGCGGCGCATTTCTTCAGTAGGGACAGCACAATAGGCAGTTGAAGTTAAAGCGGTAAGACACTGATTTTTAACGAAAAGTCTCGCGCCGGTCAGCTTTGAGACTTTGCCACGTTGGTGGGTTTTTGGAGACGTTGAGCCCTATATTGTATCGGTGTGGGCACGCTTTGGTCACAGCAGCGTCCGCCCATCCGCATTCTCACTTTCGAGTCGCTTTGCCTGTGCCGGCTCATTCGATGACTCCGAGCGTCTCTGTATGGCTGCATACAACAGCATCTTGGCGCTGGTGATTGCCAACGCATTGCCATACTCTATGAACTCCTTCCGTCAAACTGACAGCGAGCACAATGAGCATCTCGGGTCCGAGTCTCACCTTCGCGACCATATGCCAAGATTCAAGCATATGGTTCTCCGCATACAAATTCGGATGGGGCTACGGTGCGTTTGCTGTGCCCAGCGTCATAGTTTGCAGCCAGCTTGGTGCCGCCGACACGACCCCACGACAGTTGCTGTTGGCGTTTGAGCTCGGCAAACAACGAATCTTGCTCGCCGTTACACGACGCGGGCCGGCCGCCAACGGCGAGCGAACCTATCTCGAGGCGACCGACTTCTATTTCGAGCGTACTGGCACATTTCGCTCAACTACCGCAGCCGCCATCTCATCGGCCGGATAGAGCTGCAGCATCAAGCGAGCAGCCTCGACGTTCGTCGTGTGCAGCCACTCGTCATAGTCGGCCGGCCGCAGGATAACGACCGACCGCTTCTCGTCGCCCGGCTTGTGCATGTGCTTCATGACAGGGTGCTCGTCGGCGTTCACCGTGAGCATCGCCATAGCAAGGGTCTCAGCGCCGTCCGGCCCCTTCCACGCGCGCCAGACGCCAGCGACGCAGTACGGCTGCCAGTCTGCCACGCCAATCCGGTATCGCACGTGCTTTCCCGTCTCCCAGTTCGGCTCATAGATCCACTGCGCCGGTAACGGCAAGAGGCACCCCATGGACGCGCACACCGCAAGGTGCAGGATATGGACATGTACCGTTGTGGACGAGAACCGGCGACGGGCCCTTGTCGACCCACATGCGCCATTGGGATTTGAGAGGGGCGAACGGCCGCTTCGAGGCACCAACGGCCATCGCTGGAGGATCGGGCAAGTCCGAGCGATCGACGCTCAGTCGACCAATGCATCGTTCAGTCAACCAAGCCGACGAGCTTGCAAAGCGACTTCATGCCTGCACGGGCAACACTCAATGCTTAAGTTGATTGAACAAAAATCTCGGCAAGATGCTTTTGAAGCAAATCCTCCACCCGTGATTTCCCCTCTATTGTATTTTCATAGAAAATTGCCCTAAATCCGGAAATATCGAATGGCAATCGAGTCCCCTTTTGCGCCAGCAAGATGGTCGGTTTCCGTAGGGCATGTGCGTAACCAACCTCATAGAAGACGTTTGCATTTACCGGAGTGACATCAGCGATAATAACGCTCGATTCGGCAATTTGTTGCTCGATGTCTGACAGAATCTGTCCAGGACCATGTCGCTCGTCGGCACGCACAGCGTTGATCTTTGCTTTCTGGCAGACAGGCTTGATGACGTGAGCATAGATATCGTTGAATGTCTCACTGAACTCCATAACAATGAAAGCATTCCTTATTTCAGATAAAACCTCAAAATTACTGATCGTTATATCGCCCTGCCCCAAAAACCATGCCCCGACACTTAGTCTGTTTAGTGTTTCTCTGATATCGAAGCTTATCAAAGAGACACCGTCTACGCTTGCTTCGATTTTCGAGCCATGCATTCTTACTTCGAGTAGATAATCGCGCTCGGCTTGAAGGTTGCTTTGGCTTCCGACCAATTGATAGTCAATCCATCTGGGAGTGAGGCCTCCCTGCATGTTTTGCTGATCCCCTGGGTTCCATGCTCGCAAGGAGCAGAACAGCCCCATACCTAACATAACGGTAAGATGCGCGCCTGTTACTGGGTTTGCGGCGAGTGTGAGCCCTGCCCCCATTTTGGGATGAAGTGTTGCGAAACGAACTACGCCCCGAATTTTTCCGCCGCTGAACCGCGCGTCGCAAAGAGCCTGTCCGGCGATGCCGCCATCATTCCGTTGCTCCCCGGTCACGGGATCGGGATACGGAACAGTTTCTCCCTTAAATGAAATGCTTGTTGGACTTGTTTCCGTAACGGGACCAAAAAGTGGAATCCAGCGATAAGTCATATGGGCTCTCCGCATCGACCGTGCTAGACACAATAGCAGAAATGGATCGATAGCCAACAACGAGGACGGCGATTTGCCCTGATCCACGCAAATGTCCGTTGCTTGGCTGGAGCCGACGCTGAAGCAGCGGCATGGAAGTGCCCGTCCAACGTCCGAAACTGGCCGAGGCTGTGTGAAAACGCAAAAGTACTTGGTTTTCGGGTGTCACTTCACCCTTCCCGAGTCGTTGCCAAGCCAATACAGCGCGATCTGAAGGGTAGAGTTTCGCGACGAGCGCGTCCGATGTGCATTTTCACACAGCCTCGGCCGCCTGCCGCGCGACGCGATCGGCCGTAGCCGACCCGTTTCGGCAAATCCGCCGTCCCGAAAGTGGGCGCTATCGGTAACATACTGCTGCGTGTTGCCTGCTCTTTGGACGTTATCATTCGGTCAGAGTTGTGGCCATCGACGGCGAATCTTAGAAGGCGACCGCTAGCGCCAAGCCCCACAACGCGTAGTCCGGGAGAAATTCAAAAATGACGCAAGCTGATGCCTGGGAGTTCTTCAAGCAGTTCATTCTGACCGGTGGTGGTGCAGCTGCCATCGCATACGGACTGTTCAAGTGGCTAGGCCAAAAGTGGATCGAAGACAAGTTTTCTCAGCGTCTAGAGCACCTTCGGCAAACAAATGCCAAGGAACTGGCCGAGCTGAAGGTCAAGTGGGACACTGACCTTCAAGGCAGACTCAAGTACCAAGAGCGCGAATTCACAGTCATCCCCGATGCGTGGGAGAAGCTTGCGGATGCGTTCGGTCTTGTGAGCTGGCTTACCAGCCGGACACAGCAGTATGCGGACGTTGCGGCAATGAATGATGCGGAGCTTGAGCAGTTTTTGAAAGACGGCGAGCTTCTCGAGACGCAAAAGCAGCAGCTGCGGCAGAGCAATGGCCGTGACCGGGCGGATTACTACCAGCACACGATCTTCTTCCACCGCTACCAGCGCGTCGAAACCGCCGTTCGTCAGTTCTCGGTCTACGCCAATCGCAACTTCCTATTTATGCCAGAAACGCTATTCGTGAAGCTGGGGGCCCTGTCGGACCTTCTGTATAGCGCGCTGACAACTGTACGCATTGGCCACGAGAATCATCACGGGTCCATGGTCGTGGAAGCCGCAGAGATCACGGCCGGAAAAATTCGCCCTCTGTTTGACGAAGTGCAGAGCGACATCCGCCAGTTAATGGCCGCGCATCGCAGGGAGCAGGAGCAGCAACAGACCACAGCAGAAAGTCTGTATTGAACATGGGGCAAGAAAACCCGGCCGGTTCCGTACACGTCTCACGCTGGCCGCGTGCAGCCTGACGCATTCGGCGCATGCCGACCCGTTCGAGCCCTACGGTCCGGCGACGTCCTGACGGCTGCTTTCGAAGTGCAACCGCCACTTCACCGAATCGCGTCGGACCGCAAATGATCTATGATTGTCTCATCCAATCACACGGATGGCGTGAGTAAGGCTACGACAGCATCCAATTTGGGTTGGACGATTAAAGTGCTCGGCAAGCGTGATCTGCTTGCAGAAATATCTATTAGTCAAATATCGTATGATTAATTTCTTGGCCAAAAGAATATGGTCCGCAATCGTTATCATTTCGACTATAGGCGGCGCCATCTCGCTCTTTCAGTTGACAACGTCGAGAGATGAGTATGCAGTCGAGGTGAGGGTTTTGAGCGGCTCCGGGATCGTGCAAAGCAATTCGATGGCTGGCAATTTTCGCTCTATTCCATATAACAAAGGAGTGAATTCAGTTTACTTACTGAAGATCTTGATTAAAAATTCCGGTCGACGTGGATTGCCTCGAGACTACATTTACAAGCCAGTAACCATCCTGCTCGAGGGGCCAGGCTCGATAGTGAATGTCAGCTCGTCGGATCCATATACGAGGCACGATCAACACTCAGTGTCATTTCCGTGGGATCTACTCAACCCAAACGATACGATAAATACCTCAATATTCTATACAGCCCCTGATAAAATTAGCGCTTCCGGCTTGATTAGAGATGTTGAGAAAATAAACTATATAAATGAAATAGAAAATCCCCCAACAAAAATTAGGATTTTGTCAATCGGCCTTATTTGGCTTGCGCTCTTGATTTACTCAATATTGGCCACGATTGACGCCATTTTTCTTGTGCTAGGGGATGCAAAACTTCAAAAGGTCTTTAATATAACGCGCGAGCTTGATTCGACTGATCCGATTAATAAGGAAGAACTTCTTTCCAGGCTCGGGAGGCTGTACGAGGATTACTACAATTCGGTGCCGATTCTATTCGTGAAACCAATGGATTTTGCCGACAAAATCACAAAGATATTAGACTCCTCTGCTATCACAAATGGTGATTATCGAGAAAGCGTCAAGAGGGGGATTATCGGCAATGCGAGGTACGCAAACCTTTACAGCTTTCGGTCTTCCAACATAATCATCGGGCCGTTATTGTTCGGGTTCTGTTTTATAAGACTCGCGTTCGCACTAATCGCTTAACCGCGTCAAGTCGACTGCCGCGAAGCCGACTATGCGGCATGCATGCTTAGTCTGGGAAGGTCGACTTGCTGGCGAGACCGGACGCCCAAGTGTCTCGGCTTGGGCGGCCGCGAGCGACGCTTTGTGGCCGACTCCTGTCCCACGGTTCAACTGGAGGGGCGGCACATCTCGCGGGCCATGTGCCATGGACGCTTGCTTGGCAAATTGTAAGAAAGCAGTAGTTCCATGGACGCAACTGGAACTTGAACGAAACCAATGTCCAACTTGCCTGACGCGGCTGTCCATACTCCGGCTACTTACCGTTACGCTGGGATCAAACAGCACTGCCCCGCGCGCCATGCCGTGCGATACGCCGGCTTCTCGCCGACTGTCTCCGAGCGCGCGTTGACTGTCATGTACTTCTTGCCAGGCGGCTGGTGGTCCCTGGGGATCATCCCGAAGTTGGCAAGCACCGCCTCGGCACTATCTCCAGCCGCGCGCACGATCGGCGCAGAATAGTCCGGCCAGATCTCCTCCTTCCACGGGAACCGGCGATACAGGTCGCTGAACGGCTCGATCCGTAGCTCGCGGAGCTCGAATTCTTCGTGTGGCGCTCGGTAGTTCGTGCACATCGTCCGCTCCCCATTTTCGAGACTTGACTGCGGTAGCTTATCTCGAAATATACTGTATATCCATACAGTATTCGTTCTGCGTTATGTCGAAGCACCTCCCTCCCATCCAGTCGCCGACCGTCGAGGAGCTACGCGAGCTGTGGCGCCAGTACCCCGACGGGCACGAGGTGCGCCGGCTGATCATCGAAATCTTGCGCGCGCGAGAAGTTATCAGGGAAGCCGATGGCTATCGACAGATCGTGCAAAAGGTGTGGAACAATGAGTCAGGCGGATCGCACTTAGTCGCGCTTCACAAGCTGCGGCTTCTGTTGCAAGACGAGGTGCGTCGCGGGTAGTGGACTACTGCGCTGTAGCCGTCAGCGCGTCGTAGTCACGCTGACACTGCTGGCCGGCGATGCGGGCACGGTCAGCATATTCCGCCAGCTCTCCCGCGCGATCGTCAGCCCGGCCGAGCACGTCGGCAAGCAGAACGAGGGCGTCGCCGGTTGCCGGGCTTCCGGCGGTAGCGGCGGGATGGCGGGCGGCGACGACGAGTTCATCGACGCGCTGCTGCAGGCTGCCAGCGGCAGCACGAGCAGCAAAAGCATCGCCGAGCGCAGCGGTTCGTAGTTGGTTCGCATCGTTTGCAATCTCCGATTGGGCCGCGGTGCGGCGTTGTTCGTCGGTGCGAGCTGCCATTACCGCGTCGAGCTGCGCTTTCTGCGCGGCGGTCGTGGTGACGCGCACGCCGTCTGCGTAACCCTTGAAGTAGCCGCCGGCCGAACCAGCGACAGCCGCGACGATGATGACGAGCCAGATGCGCGGATCGATCCAGGTCATAGCCCCTCCGAATACGTCGTGCGCGGCGTTCCGAACGAAGCAGTAAGCACTTGGCGCCGCGGCTTCGTACCGTACGCCACAAGTCCGATATGCACCCACGTCCCTTCTTGGATCAGCTGATCGAATTCGATAGGTGACGCCGCGATTACCCGACAGATATCGATCGGTGCGCCGAATTTCGGACATACGAAATCCACCGCCAACCCGGACAAGTGCGCACTATTTGCAACACCGCCGACGGCGCGATTGAGCGCAGGCGAACGATAGCCGGAGGTAACAATCATCGGCCGCGCGCCGAGCTGCTCACGCACGCGCTCCAGTACCTCGGCCGTCCTGCGAAGATTCGCGACGACTACAGGGGACGGCGTGTTATCGATCCCGCGCCGGCGCGCCGTGTCGCTCGCGACCATTTCCTCGAGCGTGAAATGCGTTGTGAGGTGTCCCATTTTTATTCCTTCCAAAACAGTTTCTTTGCACTACGCCGAAGCAATACTTCGAGGTACTGCGACCCGATGATCCCAAGCGCACTCCCAAGGCCCAGGAGTGCGATCGGTGGCAGATCCGGGATCTGCAGCAGCGCAACGCCTGCGACCATCGACGTCGCCGAGCCGAGCAGCGCTCGCCCAGCCACGAGTCGAAACGTCAACTGCTCACTCCCAACCAACACCTTCGCAATGCCAATGAGTCCGCCCATGATGATCAGCTCCAAGATCGTCTTTTCGTGCTCTTGCATTACCTCTCCCCGCTTTCAAACCCCGTAAAAAATAAAGGCCACCCGAAGGTGGCCCGTCACACAATTCCCGTACCGTCTAGCACCATGAAGCGCAGGTGGTATTGCTCCCTGTATCCCGCGAAGTTTTGCGGCTTTCCGCCTCCATACATTGTGGTGCCCCAATACACGGTGTCGCCGCCGATACGTATCGAACTGAGCTCCACTGCCGCAGGAGAGTAATTCCACGCTTTATGTACCGGGTAAATTGCCGCGGCGAGAACAGGAACACCATACGATTTTTGCTTCCACTGCGGGTATGGCGAGCCGGTCACAACCCATCCGTTATCAGGCAGGTACTCTTCGTAAATAACGTCCAGAACCCGCAGAAACGGTCGCGAAGAATCAGCGATTAGCGTTCCGCTTGCATCAAAGACCTGCAAACCAAATTTTCCTGCTGCAGGTGGAACACGATCGAACAGGAATAGATAGACCGTGCACGGTTGCTCGGTTACGAAGGTGAGCGTAAACAGCCCGCCTTCATACTTTGTACTCCATATCGTTATCCCAACGCCCCCCGATGCATAGACGCCATACATCGGCATCGTAGTTGCGCCAGCAGCGAACGTGAACCTGACAATCGGTAGGTTTGCGTAAAACGCCTTTCCAGCATCGTTTAGCGCCAGCAAGATTCCTTCCGTGGCCGACTGCCCAGACATCGACGACACCAACTGATAATTCGGCGTCTGCCCGTCGATCTGATAGACCCCGGTATCGGTGAATGCCTGAAATCCAGCTCCCATCAAAACACCCCGTATATGAGCCAACCCGGAACGCGGTTATAGGCGTTCGACCCGCTTGAGTTCGGGTTGTAGCGCCAACTTACGCCCGACCCGCCTATGGAAACGATGGGCTTCGGTTCAGTGCCCGAGACGCGCTTGAAGATCCAATCAGGCATGAATGCCCAGAACGGCTCCCCACTCGAGAGATCGACCGACACACTCCCATCTCCGTCGATCCATTTGATTCCGACCACGCGCCCGGCACGCGACTTCGCGTCGAGCACGAGACGGCCGGCGCCGTCGAAAATCTGCAGCCCAGCCGTCATCACCACATCCCCATGCGCACACGTAGTACGCCGTTTCCGTCATAGACCCGCACACTGCTTCCGTCCATTACAAGCCGATTCCCACTTCCGTCAGAGGCGTTGATCTCGAACCAACCGCTCTTGTCGAGCCGCCACCCTTGTCTGCCGGCGATGTAGTTGTCGGACTGGATGTAGCTGCCGATCATCGCGTTCGTGATCCAGCCGGCACCGATGAGCGCCTGCCGCAAGAACACCTGGCCGCCCTGCACCACGAATGGCACGATCGACGATCCGCCGTTGTTCGGATCCACGACAGCGAAGCGCTGCGCCGACACAAGCACCTGCGACTCGGCAATTCCGCTGCTGTTGTCAATCCCGACGCCGATGGCGGCAATGTACGTCTTGCCGTCCGTCGTGACCTGCGTTTTGATCTGGTACGACGCCGCGACCCGCCCATTCAGGTCCGCGTATGACTGCGCGACCGTCTGTACCGCCGCCGCGTTTTCGTTCGCTTTCGCACTGATCGTCGCAATCTGGCTGGCCTGTGCGCTGTCGGCGTCTACCCGGGCCTGAGCCTCGTTCCGAATGCCAGCGAAGAGGTCCGCCTGCCCCGACTGCATCTGCGCGGTAACGGCTTCGACTCGTTGCGCGAGCGCCATGTCGGCTTCAGCGCGCGCAGCCTGCTCCGACCAGACGCCGGCCAAAACCTGCGTCGAGCCCGCGGCTTGCCCCGTATCGCCAGCCATCGGCACGTTGATCTGCGCCGACACCTGGCTAATCTGGGTCGCCAACGCGGAATCTGCGTTGGCGCGAGCCGTCGCCTCGCCTGTCACTGCGGCCTGCGCAAGCACCGCCGCCAGCCCGTTCGACGCATTCAGCAGCCGGCCGTTGAGCATGGCGAACGTGTACGAGATCTGTGCAGCCGGATCGGAATCAACCGAACCCGCACGCACTTCGACACCAGCCCCCTCCCCACTACCGGGAACACCAATCAGCACATACGCACCGCGGTACTTGATACTGCCGAGCACTGCATTGCTGGCACCGCAATTTACGAGCGCCGACTGGAGCACGCCCGCAAGGTTCGTTCGCGGCTCGTCATACGTCCACACGATCACAGACACTGCTTTCGACAGCCCGTTAAGGGCATCGGCCATTGCAGCGGCATTTGCGGCCGATCCGAATACGTCCCAACGGCCGAGCAGTGAAACTGTGTTGTTCGCAGTCACCGTCGCAACCATCCAGCTACGCACGGATGCTGCAATCTGCACGCCACTCACAGCATTGAACAAGCCACTCGCGGGCGACCCTACCGCGCTGTTGCCATTAGCGTTGAGCCTGAGATGTAGCGAATTGCCGACCTGCGCCTGCAACCCTGTGATGCTTCGAGCGTTCGCTGAATCACCGTCAGCACGTGCCTGCTGCTCTGCCGTGATTGCCGCCTTGTTCGCATTGGATGTCGCCGTGACTGCATCGATTCGTGTCGACAGCGCATCGTCAGCATTCGCCCGCGCGGTCGCCTCGCCCGAGATCGCGGCCGCGTTGTCGCGCGTCGACGCCGTAACCGTATCGATGCGACTGGAAAGTGCACCATCTGCGTCGGCACGCGCCTTCGACTCAGCCTGAATCGCCGCCGAGTTTTTCCCGACCCCGGCCGACACTGAATCGATCCGCTTGCCGAGCGCACCGTCGGCGTCGATCCGCGCGGTCTGCTCCTGCTGAATCGCGCTCGACGCATCACCAATCTGCGCGACCACTGTATCGATACGCTGGCCAAGCGCCGTGTCAGCGCTCGCACGCGCCGTCGCCTCCTGCTTGATTGACGACGCTGCATCTCCGACACTCGCACTCACTGTGTCGATTCGTTTGCCCAGCGACTCGTCCGCCGTTTGCCGCGACTGTTGCTCCGCAGTAACCGCTGCGCCGCGCTGACGCGCCTCTTCGGCCACCGCAGCAGCGCGATCTGCAGCCTCCTTTGCAATTGCGTCCGTCCGATCCCTCACCTCCTTTGTAATCGCGTCTGCGCGAGCCCGCGCCTCATTCGCGACGGCAATTGCCCGATCCGAGACTTCCTTCGCAATCGTGTCTGCGTTGCTCGACACGTCCTGCTGAATACCCGGAATCGCGTCGATCGGCTTCTTCAGGTCCTCCCCGAGCGCCGAATGCGAAATCTGACCTTCGAAATACTTTTCGTACTCGCTTTGGTCGGTCGACGGCTGCCCCTGCACGCCCGGCCCGGACGCCGGAAACCACGGCCCGACGTTGCCGGACCGGTCGACGAGTCGAGCCCAGAAATAGAACACCTGACCAGGCGCGAGCCCTTGAAGCGACGTTGATGCTTGCGGGTATGCGTAGTCCGACAGCTTGATCGCATCGTCCCGATTCGGCGTGCGGCTCTGCCATACCTCCGTACGCTGCGTGTCGCCTGCCGAGCCATCCGCCGGGAACGCCCAATCGAGATTGATCCCATAGACCACGCCGGCCGCCTTCAGCGACGCGACAGCCGGCGGCGGTGTCGTTTTGCCCGTCAGGGTCGTTTCCGCGCTAACGGCCGGCAGCGACGTGACATTCATCACGTTCCGAGCTCGCACGCGGGCCACGTAGCGCCCTTGGTAGATGCCGGGGATCTCGACTTGCAGGCCGCCCGTTTGGGCGACGTTCACCCAATCGCCATTGTCCTTCCTCCATTCCGGCAGGTACGTCACCGCCTTGTCCGCAGCATCCCACGCGATCACCATGTTGGTTTTCGCGATGCCTTGGTCGACGACCGAATACGTCGAGATCCGCACATTCGCCGGCGGTGCCTGCACCGACGGCGGCACAATGGTCACCGGCCGCTGCTGAATTTGCGCCCCGTCGTCGATCGCCGCGTACTTGCCCGGCTCATGCATCGTCGCCGTGATCGTGTATGCGATCTGCCCGTCGTCGTCGCTTTCCTGCACGCTGACGACACGGTAAAGCTGCGCCTTCAGTTCGCTGCTCTCGATCATCCATACCGCGCCAGAAACGGGATCCGCATCGAAGCGATCCGACAGCGTCAGCGTGTCGCCGTCAACTAACTTCACGTTGCGCGTCTGCGCGAGCCCGGACGGCAGAATAGCTGTGAACCTGTCGCCCGGCGCCACTGTCGGTGCCTTGTCCAGCTCGATGACAGCGCCAGCCGCCGAACGAATACGACCACCAATCCGCCGCCCTGCCTTGCGAGGATCGGCGATCGCGAAAACCTGACCGGGTCCGACCAGCACACCGTCCATTCCGACTTGAAACGACACCGTGCCGGCTTCGTATCGCGACGTCAGCAAGATCCAGCGCCCAAGCCGATGTGCCTGGGCCTGCGACGTGCAGCCGAACGCCGTAACCTGCGTTTTGATGACGCCGTAGCGCGCGATACCGTCATCATCCGGCACGTATTCGACGCTCTGCTTGTACTGGTTTGCCGGATCGTTGTAGCTGACCAGCGCGACCGTGTATCGCGTCTTGCGCTCGCTCCCGACGTAATTGAACGTGCCACCGATCACGTTCGCCGCGGTGTACAAGTAGACGGGATCGGACGGCATGTCGGCCGATGCGACGACTGCACCAGGCCCCCAGTACGCAATTCCGCGGAACACGCTCGCAAGATCTTGCAGCACCTTGAACGTGTCGGCGGCCGACTGGATCACGCAATTGCAGGAGAAGCGCGGCTCGAGCCCGCCCCGGCCATCCGACACCATGACGTCGCAGTAACGTGCGATCTCGTACAGCCCCCACTTGTCGATCATCGACGCGTCGACTTGCTTGCCGACTCCATATCGTTCGTTCAGCAGCAGATCGTAAAACACCCACGCCGGGTTATTCGACCACGCCATCTTGAACGTGCCGTCCCACGTCCCGGAGTATGCGCGTGTCTCCGGATCGTAGTTGGACGGCACGCGGATAATCAGCCCGCGCACGCCGTAGGATCTCACCGGCACCTGCGAAAACGACCGGGCATCGAACGTCATGCCGATCATCGCGGTCATCGGATAGCGCAGCTTGCGGTCGATTACTTCGGTAATCGCCTCGATATTGACCACATCCGCGATCATCGAGCTGTGCGCGTTCGGCGTGATGCGCCTCACACGCACAAGCCATCCGGTCTTTGCACGCGGCAGTTCGATCCGATGCGATCGCTCGTACAGCGAGGTCGTCTTGCCGTCGAAGGCGCCGGCTAGCACCTGCGCATAGGATCCGCCATCGACGGACACATCGATTGCGTATTCGATGCGATAGCCGAAAATGCCGTTGGCCGGATCGCTCCTTTGCAGCGCCGGCACACCGAATCGAATGCGGACAGCGGTCAGTTGTGTGTTCTGCACTTGCCGTACCCACGGCGCATCCGACGTCAACGGCAGGCCGACGGCTGCCTCGCGCTCGACTGCCGGAAAACCCGGCATAAAATCCTGATCCTGCGTCCCCGTTCGGACGTCGACGCTGTAGTTCTGGAAATTGATCGAGCCGTCGGCATTCTGGATCGGCGTGCCGTCGAGGAATACGGATTGCATGCCCTTGACCAGCCCGACGATCGGACCTTCCGAGACAATGTCAAGCACCTTCGCGCGCGCGACCGAATGGAGGTTGTCAGGTGATTCGCTCCCACCGCCGCCGCCGCCACCGCCCTTGGCACCGCCGATCCTCATCAGCCCCGCTTCCGCGTGCAGCTTTTTCACACCTGATCCTCCGCATAAATCCCAGCGCTGGCCACCTTCGAGCCAACGATCATTTCCCCGTAGATGAGCGGCACCGGCTCACCTTGTGCGGCACTGTTCACCGGCCCGTTGAAGTAGTACGACGTCCCGTTGTCGGCCACGCCCGCGAGCCCCGGTTGCTGTGGACTGAGCATCTGCGTGATGCCGCCGAGCGCCATCGAGATACCCATGCCGATCAGCGTCGGTTGGTTGAACACGAAACCCGCAACCGCCAAAGCGGCACCGAGAATCGTCTGAAACAGGCCGCCGTTCTTGCTTCCGATGATCACGGGCGCGATTCGAATCGCGTCGTCGCCAACCGGACTGTCGAGATCGTCTTTGCTCAGGTTCCGGCGACCGTTGAACACGGCGAACGTCAGACCGTTGTCGCGCGCTTCGAGCAGGAACTGCCTGAAACCCGGAATCAACACCGACAGGGCGCGCACGGCCTCGGCCGTCGACGACACGGCCAATCGATGTACACGCCCGAACCGCGTGCCAGCTATCCCGTAAAGCCTCACCTCACGCAGCCTCTCGTTCATGCCACGCTCCCCGAATAGCGAAGCACGGTTGCGCAGTGCACCGCCCACATGCCACCCCAGACATCCCGGCGCGACAGCCGACCGTGCATGTGATGCAGGAACCGCCCGTCGCCAAGGTAGACACCAGCATGATTCGGCACCCCGTTTTCGCTCCGGATCTGCATTAGCAACACGTCGCCAACCTGTAGCTCGGCGTCCTGTCCGACGTCGACGAATCCGGCCTCCGCGAAGTGGTCGATGTAGAGGTTCGAGCGACCGTCATTCCACCAATCGTCCGCCCGCTCGAAGTCCGGTAGCGCAACGCCACAGCCGGCCAGATACCAGTCACGGACGATCGCGTAGCAGTCGTGCACGCCATGGACGAACTCACGGCCCACCAAAGGCGCGACGTAGCCGCTCGGCCCGAACTCGCACCAGTCATCGACACCGATCGAGCCGTCGGCCTGCACGCCGAGCGACACAATCGCCCACGACGCAATACCGCTGCGCTCGCACATGACGCGATCGGCCGGGCTCGGCCGTGCCGTACCGCCCGGATGCGAATGCACAATCGCGACGATCTCGCCCGCGTCCTCGGCTGCAGCGTAATCCTCGGGCGCGAGCGCAAACTGCTCCGAGGGCTTCGCCGCGACGTTTCGACAACGCACATACTCGTCACCGGTCCCCGTCCGCACGACAAGTCCGCAGCACTCACGCGGATACTCAGCGAGCGCGTGGTCGGCGATCGCCTGCTTGATTCGTTCGTCCATAAAAAAACCCGCCAATGGGCGGGTCCGCAAAGATAGATTGCTCGACGACTACGCAAGCGTGTCGCAAAGAAAGCCGCCATACGGCAGCGGATTGTTCACTCCGAATCGGCACTCGCATCCGCTGATCTTCTGGCTGCAGCGATCGAGCGCCGGATCACTCACCGGCTTGTCGCTCTTATCGAAATAAACCGTGCCCATGTACCCACATTCCGGGCCGCGGTACGCGGACTGGCACACGCCAACGATCTGCCGCGCCGGCACCTGCTGGCCACCGAAATCGAGTGGCGACGACAGCGTGAACTCGACCTGCACACCAGGCTGCTCGTTGCTTTTCTGCTCGATTCGCCATTGCTCGATCGGCCACTGTTCGTTCGGATCCGCGCTCGGATTCCCGCCGGGAAAATTCACGGCATCAAGGTACTTGGCGAGCGTGCGTCGACGGAACACCTTCGCACCGACAAGATCCCCCAGCGCGACACACAGTGCCGTGATCGTGCCGTTGATGTCGCCTACGGTCAGCGTCGGCGACGGCTGACGCGCATCCGACGTCCGCTCGAATCCGACCACCTGGATCGGCCACGGCCCGTACTCTTGCCCCTGCCATACGATAGACGTCGACTGCAAATGCCCATGAAACCGCAGGACGTCGCCGCCGATGGCCGTGCCATCGACCTCGAACAATTCGATTCTTGCGCCTGGCTCAAGCCCCTGAATATCTGCCGATATGCTCATGCCTGTTTCTCTTCGAGTACCGCAATGCGATCTAGCGCAGCGCTAAGCAAACGCTCCAGCTCGATAACGCCCTTTAGCGCCACCGCGCTCGCGTTTGAGTAATTGAATCCGAGCGCCTTACGGCCCACAGGCCGCCCAGCCTCACCGAAGAGCTCTTCGCCGGTTTCAGGGTCATATTGGCGCGCGATGAAATCACCATCTGCGTCAATCTCCTCTGACAGCTCTGTGACAAGCTCCGGGAAATCGTCCACCCAATCCTGAGCGATCACGCCAACGTGCTTCTCATCGGACAAGCCACCGCCACTCGATAACGGCACTTTGTAGCGGAACGTCACGATCCGCTTGTCGCGCAGCAGCGGCAGCACGTCCGGAAGCGACGTTACGTCGCCCTTGAGATCCTTGTCAGAAGTCTGGGTAACCCCCGCACAAGTAATCGAGGCCCAAGATGCAGAATCCCACGAAACGACCTCCAGCTTGCCGGTACTCGATACACGCATCTGTACTGCGGAGGCGTTGTTGAACCCCGAGATACCCACATACGCTGATGCGTTATAGCCACTATCTACCCAGAGATTCGCGCCAGTGTACTGACCACTAGCGGCCGATTTCGAGTAAATCCGACCAGCCTTTACAACTCCGCCATACTTACAGAGATTGATGTTGTATTTTTTGTTGCCGTCGCTATAGTCCAGCGCCTCAATCACCATCTCGAAAGGGGCATCACTATATACCGCCGCCGTAACGCTGTTTGCGCTGTTTACACGCAAGCGACCACTCGATACGGCGCCGGTCACGCTCAAATCACCAGCAATCGATGCGCCAGCCTTCGCGGCAAGCGCACCGGTCACGTCAGTCGCCGAGAGGGTCGCTTTGCCAGTGACCGATAGCGCTCCAGTCACGTCAGTTGCCGCCAGAGACGCTTTCCCAGCTGCGGAAAGAGCCCCGCCGACGGCAAGGTCGCCAACGACTGCCTCGTTGTCGGCGCTCGACCTTCCTCGCATTAAGATGCGCCACGTGTTCACGCCGTCCGTATCAAGTATCGCAGCCTCACCAGGATTTAGCCCGGACAACGCAACAACATCACCCGAGCCATCGTCCGGAGCAAGCAGCACTCGCTTCGCTCCGCCGTTGACTAGCCACACAATCGAGTCGGGACCGCATGTCGAAGCGCGCTTCATCTTGATGACGCCGCCGGCCGTCGCAAAGCTCACGCTAATGCGCTTGCCAATGTGATCGGCCGTGAGCGTCTGGGACTTCGTAGTCATCGGCGCAGATGAAAGCGCCGCCTGTGCGTTCAGAACATCAACATTCGAATTGAACTTCGTGTTCGCCGTGCGCTGGTCATCGCCGCCGGCGCCGGTCGGCACTGTGCCGAGGTTTGCTTTTTGAAGATTTCCCATGTCTAGCCTTACGGCGCGAATGTCTGTTCAAACTGTGCCGTGATCGTGTACACGGCGCCATCCTTCGTCGGCTCTGAGTATTTTTCACACACGAAGCGCCCTTTCGGTCGGAACAGTGGCGTCCAATAGAACGACACCGCTCCGGCGTGCGCATCGAGGAACGCGAGAATCGCCGCAATCTTGTCCGCCTTCCCGACAAATCGGAGGTTGTATGTCGATTGCCGATTGTTCAGGCCGTCGGCTGCCCGCTGCGTGTACCCATCGCCAAATTCGGCTTTCCGCACACGCAGCGTCGTATCGCCGCCATAACCCTGAACGGTCGGCGACCAGTTAAAGGTGTCGGTCATTAAGCAACCCCGTTTTTGAGTTTCCAGAGCGACCCGCCTTGGCGGCTCTCGGCCTGAATCAATCCCTGCACAAGCTGCTTGAGCTTCTTCACGAACTCCGCGCTTGCCATCATTTGCGACGGGTCGCCGGAGCCGCCTTCGATCGTGACCGGAATAGTTAGCGCTACACCGGCTTCCTGACCTCCGAGCACGCCACCACCGGCCGAGCCACCACCGACGAGGCCGCCGTTCGCAAACTTCGCGAAACTGATATCCCGCCCGCTGTTGATCGCCTCGAGCAATTGAAGGACACCTGGCTTCCGCACGGCAGCCGCCTTCACCACGAATTCATCGTTCGAAAGCCACGCAGGAATGCTGTCGCTCGTCGACGTGCCAGGCCCGGTCACGCGCCCGCCGGTCGCAAGGTGGAAGCCATACGTATTGCCGCCAACAGCCCCCGCGATACCGTCCGACATCCCGCCCGCGAAACCACCGAGCAACGACGACGAACTGAATCCGCCAGCTGCCGACGCGCCCAGCCCGAGCGCCGAGCCAAGCGCGCTAAATACCGGCGCCATCGCGGCCCGCGCGGCGAACCGCGCGAGATCGGCGATCATGCTGTCGACGAGCCCCCGGAAATCCAGCTTCCCGGTTGCCGCAAACGACGCGACCGCATCCTCCAGATTGCGGAACGAACTGGTAAAGGCTTCCTCGGCCCGGCCGGCCGCGTTCTCCGCAGACTCCTGATACAGCGCTACCGCTCGGCTCGCGCCGACGCGCCAATCACGCTGCATCGCGAGCCGCTGATCGAGGTATCCGCGCTCGCGGTCGACCTGCTCGGCCTCTGCGCGGTTGATGCGCTCGATTTCCGCCAGATACTCCGGCGAGCCGAGCGTTCCGTCCTTCCGCGCGCCCTTCGTGAAATCGTCGCGTCGGCGCCTAAACTCATCGCTGACCCGGCTCATCGCCTGATTCAGCTCGCGTGCGTTGTCGCCCATCGACATCGCGGCGAGCTCGCGCTCCACCTCGCGCTGACGTTCCGACGCGTAGTCGGCCAGCTCGGCGTCGATCTGCGCGCTGCGCTCTTTCAGCTTGTTGATCGCATTGTGATAGCGGACCTCCTTTTCGAGCTGAACCGCCAACTCATATTTCGAGCGAATCTCTTGCTGATCGCGGATCAGGCTCTTGTCGCCGTCCGAAAGCTTAGTGCGCTTGCCGAGCAGATCGGTCAGTTTCTGGTCGAAGCCGATCCGATCCTTTTCCGACTGCGTGAGCTTGTCGGTCGCGACTGCTTCGACGCGCAACTGCGCAATCCGCTGCGCGATGTTGTCGAGCAAACGCTGGCTTTCCGGATCGGACCGCGCACCGCCGGCCCGCCCCTTATGCGCCAAAGCCGGCGCGTTGACGCCGATGCGCGCGACCTGCGCAGCCGACTCCGATACCGTGTCGTCGAATGCCTGTTTCCCGCGCGCCGCAGCAGCCGCGCGCGCCGCGTCGGCGTTGAAACCGAATTTTTCGAATTTCTTGCTGACAAGATCCGCCTGGAATTCAGCCAACGCCGCCGCGACGACCATTTGCTGATTCATCAGTGCGAGCTCGCGCGTCAGATTGTCGATATTCCGACGTGCGCCGGCCTCGGCCTTTGCATCCTTGTCCTGGATCGCCTTTTCAAGCGACTTGTAGGCATCCGCGCGACCGGCAATCAAACCCGCCTGCCGAGCCTCCGCAGCGTTCGCCCCCTTCGTTTTCGCCTCGTGCTCAGCGCGCTGCTGCGCAGTCATGCCGATGACGTCGGACGCTTCCTTCAGCTTCTCGACGTACTTGTTCCACGCCTCGACCGCCATGCCGCCCGCGAAGAAATTGTTTTCCTCCGAGAGCAAGCGAATTCCTTCGGCCGCATCGCGCGCAGATCCCGCCATCGCAGAAAGTGCCTCGGAGGTTTTTCTCGACACCCCCTCCGCTTTATCAATCGATTCCGCAGCAGCGATCAGAGACTCGCGAAGCTCAGCCCCACTGCCGGCCGCCTTCACAAATTCATCGATAAGCCCCAACCGGGCTTTCGACTTTTCGACAACACTGTCCGTCGACGCCTCAACCGCACGAAGGGACGCATTGAACTTGTCGACCGCTTCCTGCGTTTCCGGAGGGAGGAAAGCTATCCCGCCGTCCATCGACGCCGGCATGACCGACTGCGTGGCCTTGAATGCTAGCGTCTGGTAGGCCGCCGCCGCATCATCGCTTGCACGCTTCCCTTCCTTTTCAACACGAAGCCGCTCCGCCTCCTGCATGAGCGGCGTCAACTGCCGGTACTTGTCGATGATCTGATCGAGCGGCGCCTGCATGTCGATCAGGCTCGATGTCGCGCTGCCTGCGTGATCACTAAACAACAGCCAGTTCACGGCCGCGCCGAGCGCCACTGTGCCAACGGTTGTCAGGATGCCCGGCAGGCCTCCAACGACCGAGAGCAGCCCAGAACCGACCGTTCGCATCAGCGAACCTGCGCGCGCAGCGGCAGTCTGAGCAACTGCCGCACGCTCGGTCGCGGCAGCAAGGCCTGCAGTCGCTGCCGTCGCGCCACGCTCAGCACTCTCTCGGGCCCGCGTCGCTGCTGCAACCTCACGCTCAGCGACGGCCAGGCCCTTCTCGGTTTCCGCAAGTGCCGCGGCATACCGCGCCTGGTCGACCGTACCCTTGGCCGCCGCCGACTCCAACGCGACGCGGCGCTGCCGCGCCAACGCCAACGAAGCTTCGGCGCGCTCAAGCTCACCCTGCGCCGCCGCCGTCTCACGCGCGATCACTGCCGCGTACGGCGTGCCCGCGATCCGCGTGCCGATCTCCTGGCTGTTGGCCAGATTCGAGCGCGCCGTCGCGACCTGCGCCACGGCGCTCGCCTCGATCGCCCGCGCCTCGGCGAGTTTCGCCTCCGTATACCGGATCGAGCCAGCCGTCAGAGCCGACTGCATGGCGAGGCTTTCGCGCATGGCGCGCATGCCGGCCAGCTCAGCCTGTGCAGCAACCTCGGCAGCCTGCGCGTTTTGCAGCTTCGCAGCCGCTGCGTCGCGATCACTCTGCGCCCTCGCGATCGTGACCAAGGCGGCCGCGTTCTCCGTCTGCGCTTTCGCGAGCAGCGCTTGCCGCTCGGCGTTCCACGCGATCGCCGACTTTCCGGCGGCCACTGCGGTCTGGATGAAATACACCGCCAGTCGGCCAGCAGCGAGCGATGTGCTGATCTTCGCGATCTCGTCGATGTGCTCGGCAACGTAGATGATGCCTTGCGAGAGCTTCGCGCTCGCGCCCGTTGCCTGATCCGTTTCACCGATGTACTTCAGGATCTCCGTATGCAGCCGCGTCATCGACTGATCAACGGTCGCCTGCATCTTGGAGAACAACGCGTCAGTGCTGGACGCGGCATTCTTCAACGCGTCAATGAGGTTCTCGACCGTCAGCTTGCCGGCTTCTGCGAGCCCCTTCAGCTCTGACGAGCTGCGCCCCATCCCGCGCGCGATTGCCTCGGCGACGCCTGGCAGCTCTTCGAGCACGCTGTGCAGATCCTGACCACGCAACTGACCAGACGCGAATGCCTGACCGAGCTGCACGATACCCATCCGCGCCGTATCGGCCGAAACCCCGGACAGCGCGACCGCCTTACTGATCGTCTCGACCAGTGGGCCGACCTGCTTGATCGACAGGCCAAGATGACCCGTGTTGTTGGCGATCCGCTGGTACAGTTCGGCCGTCGCGTCGAGCGGCTGGCGCGTCGTTCGTGCGATTTGAACCACATCGCTTTGCGCGATCGCGAAATCGATCTGATCTCGCGTGACGATCTTGAGACGGTTGCTCAGGTTCGTCCATTCATCGGCATATTCGATGAGCTGATGCACGCCGAATGCCGCGGCAGCCGCCTCGGCATACCCGCGAATCGATCCGCGCGCAGCCTCGATCGCGCGGACCGTCACCTGCACACTTGAGGCGTTCGACGCAAATGCCGCATCAGCGGCCCGGCCCCCGTCCCGGACTGCGTTGAAATACCCGCCGGCCGTCGAGGCCAGCCCGCGCATACGCCGATCGTATTCGGTCGTATTCGCGCTTACGCTGACGATCAGCTCGCGCAGACTCGTTGCCATTTATATTTCCCGCCTACTTTGCCAAGCTCATGAGACCCGCGAAGAACGGATCGTCCGCGACCTCTTGAGCGTCATCCGACTCGCCGCGCCAGTTCGGCATCATGTCGGCCACCTTCACTTTCGCGCCCTGCGCCTGGAACACTGCCGATGCGACCATCGCGGCATGCAGGTCGTAGCGGTCATCACTGATCGGAGATTCGGCATCCAGCGCCTGCCACAACGCGAACTCGGCCGCAGACATCTGCGCGCGCAGCTCGGCCAGCGTCTTGCCGAGCCGCAGCGCCAACGTCAGTTCGAGTCGGAGATCGGGGTTTCGGCGGAAGGCTTTTTTCCGTCTTCCTCCGGATCGACACTGAGCTTGCCGAGCTCGATCGCCTTGGTGACGATGCGATCGTGTGCGACGCCATACACCGCGGCCACCTCTTCAGCGTCACCGTCTTCGAACTCGCGCTTCCAGCCCCCCGGCGTCTCGGTGAACAGCACGCGAACGAACAGACGGGCATAGGCCATCTGGTGCACTTCCGCGCTCAGCTTTCCGTACTTCGCGCGTGCCGTTTCCTCGTCGTCGCCCACTTCGACGCCGGCGGCCAGGCGAAGCGGTTCGAGCCAAAATGCGCGATCGCCGAGCAGCGGCTCACGCACCGCGATCGTTTCGCCGCCCCATTCCGGCATCTCCAGAAATTCATGCTTCCAGCCGGCGAGCGGGTTGAGAATTGCGGCGCGCAGCGCGCCGGCTTTTACCTTGATCGTCATCTTCAATTCCTTGCTGGTTCGCGAGATCGATTAGCCTGCCGGCGCAGCCGACGGCGGAACCTCCTTCGGCGAACCGCTGACGCGCACGCTGTACGTCGACGTCACAATGCCGTCGACGCCTGCCGACCACGTGTACTGACGCACCATGCCGACGAACAGAAACTGCGACCTGTCCCGGAATGTCACGCGGAACACACGCTTTTCACCGGTCGCACGCGCTGCACGGAGAATCCCCTGACCTTCGTCGTCGGACGAATAGTTGCCGTCGACCGAGAATTCACCCGGATCGGGCAACCCCAGTTCGGATTCCTTTTCGTCGCTCGCGAGCGTCGTCGCGTCGATTTCCGACGACTGGCCGCCCTGCCACTGGATCGTCTTGCTCGTCGTATTGAGATCGACGAACGTGAGCGTTTTGCTTTCGAGATCCGTCGAAACGGTCTTCGACACCTCGACCTTCGTGCCTTGCGACTTGATGCGCTTGCTCTTCTCGGCCATAAGCCCCTCAAAATGAAAAAGGCCCGCGCTCGGCGGGCCAAACAGAAATCGAATCGATCAGAACTGCACGGATATTTCGAGACTCACCCGGAAATCCCCGGTATCGCTCGAAAAGTCGTCGGGTAATTCGCTGATACCGCCGACGGCAAACTGCCCGCTCGACGAGGCACGGTCGATCACCTGGTCGGCAAGCGCGTCGGCCGCCGTATAGGTGCTCGCGTACACGTCGATCTGAAACGCACCAGATTTGCCACCTGTCTCCCCGCCAAGGGCGATATCGCGGGCGCCGCTCACCCGGGACACAACGTAGTACGGCGATTGCGCTTTCGACCCGGCGACAGCGACATAGCCCTTCGCGACACCCACCGTCCCGATCGCATTGCGGATTACTAGCGCGCTCACAGACCGCCTCCGATCACCTGATCGATTGCTCGCGCAATCTCGGTCCGAATTGCACCCTCGGCCTGGGCGATCGAAGCGTCAAAGGCCGGTCGCATGAACGGCTCGGCCTTCATGTGCTGCGTACCGAGTTCGACAAAGCGCCAGTAAAACGCGTTGTTCGGCGAGTTGGCCTTCCCCTTCGTTCGTACACGCACGCCGGCCGTCGCTACGCCCGGTGACTCTTTCTGCCGCAACGAAGTCGATGCGATGTTCCGGCGAAGCTTCCCGGTCTTCTTCGGCGCTCGCGCACGGGCCTCGTCGCGGATCACCTTCGCGCCTGCCAACGTCGCGCGCCGGAGCGCCTTCGTTGACTGCGCCTTCGCGAGCTTTGCGAAATCGGCTTGTAGGTCGGCCAGCCCGAGGATCTGGATGCTAGACATACTTCTCTCCCACTTTTACCGACAGGTCGAGATATCCGCGCGTCCGCGCGGGCAACACGGCCGTGATGTCGTACAGCCGCCCGTCGTAGCGCACGCGCATCTGTTCATCGATACCGGCGCGGTAGCGAATGCGCATGCTGGCAACCGTTGAACCTCGAATGGCTCCGGAAACGACATGCTCCTTTCCGTTCAGGAAAAGCACGTCGGCCCAAGGCCTTGCATGCACGACCCACGCACCCGGCAGCGGTTCGCCGTTCTCGTTTTCCTCGCCACTTGGCCGTTCGATGACGATCCGCTCCTTCAACTTCCCGGCTTTCATCAAAACCTCGGCGGAACAGTGATGGAATCGAGCAGGAGATCCGCATATCCGTCAGGCAACTGTGCGATCGTCTGCCCTTCAGAAAAAAGCTCGCGATGGTCATAGGCCCACGCCGCCGCAAGCAGCATCCACGATTGCACCGATGGATGCTTGGCGAGGTCGATACCCGCCTGATACGTGATCGTCACGGCGTGCGCGCCCGGCCAGCGGGCATCACCAAGCGGGGCACAGAGTGTTTCGCGCCCCAGTTGGATCAGCTCATAGGTCCGCGGATCCAGTGCCGTCGGCGCGCCGGAAGCATCGCGTGCTTCGATGCAGTCGACGCTGAGCACTTGCCCGACAGACAACGGGAATTCGCCAGCCGGAAAGCCCGCCAGCCGTTCGACATAGCGCGCTTTCCGGATAGCGGCGCCGGACTTTCTCTCGGCCGCCTGACGCGCGCCGGGAATCACAAGACGCTCGACGAACTCGCGCTCATCGTCATCATCGATTCGGCACTGAACGGCGACATCTTCGAAGGTAAGCGGCTCCGCGTCATCCAAGTATTCGACGAGAACAGCGGCCATCTGGGATTACCCCTTCGCCGCGGCGGGCTTGGACGTTTCGGCCTTCGGCGATGCTTTCGTCTCCTTCGAATCCGGCTCGTACGCCTGGGCGATCCCCGCATCGGCGAGCCTGTCTGCGTGCTCGTCCTCGAATCCAGCGATGTCGCCGGGCGTGTACTGCGCGTAATGCCGCTTGAACTTGACCACCTTCATGTTTTTCTCCGATATGCGGACCGCCTACGAACGGACGGACCGCACGGTTACAGACTCGCTTACGCGCCCCAGGTCACGCCGGCCAGCACGGAAATCGACTCGACGTGACGCGGGCCGAAGTCGTTCTTCGCGATCACGCGGATCAGCGTCTGGTCGCGCTGGAATGCGCTGACCACATTGCCGTCAGCGTCCTTATAGGTGGCTTCCTTGCTGTAGTCGATCTCGAGCGTTTCTTCTTCACCGATGAACACGTCACCGAAGTCGACGAAGTAGATCTCCGATTCCTTCGCCCCCTGGCCGAGATTGATCGGCACCTGCGTCGTCTTCCCGACCGGGTAGCCCTTCAACATGCCGTTGGCGAGTTCCGGATAGACCTTGTTGCCGTTCCCGTCCCGCAGGCCTTCGAGGAAACGGAACGTGCGCGGGGCCATGATCCAGCCGGGCTGCGTCAGGTTGGCGTCGGCATTCTCGAGCGCGAGAATTGCCTTGCCGAGATCCGTTTCGATCTTCGACAGCGTCGCGCCATCGCTTGCGGTGATGACATTGCTCGCGAGCGCCCAGAAGCGCAGGCCCTTCGGCGTGTTTGCCGTGCCATCGTCGCGAATGAACGCCTTGTCTTCGCGCGCACCGATCGCGGCAGTGAGATCGCCGACCACGATCTGATCGACATTCGGATTCACGCCGGCATATTTGATGAGATCGTTGGCGATCGGGACCAGCGCGGCGAGCTTCTTCGCCGTCAGCTGCAGATCATCGAATTGCTGCTGCGTTGCCGGGATATCGCTGTCGGCACCGATATAACCGACGATTGCGCCGCCCTTCAGGCGCGGAATGGTGATGTTGCCGTTCGAAAGCGGCAGCGTGCGCGCGCCGAGCTTGCGAACAACGGACTTCGGACGAAGCAGCTCGATGACCTCGCTCGACAGGTTCTCCGGCACCAAGACACCGCCCGCGCTCGACGAGAGCGTGTTGAGCGACATCGCCACTTCCTCGCCGAAACCGCGCTCGATCGCCAGCTTCGACGCGAGTTGTGCGTCACCGCGCGCTGCCGCGAGCGCGCGAACCATGCGCGCCATCTTCGCGCCCTTCACTTCCGGCGCCTTCGGTTGGGCCGGCACGGACGCTGCCCCCGGCGCAGCGACAGCAGCCGGCGTCGGGTCGACCGGAACCGCCGCGGCGGCCGCCATGCGTTCGGCAGCTGTCGCGCGCTCGATCTGCGAGCTCAGTTCGCTGAATTTCGAACTGAGCTGGTCGAATTCGGCCTGCTGCTCGGCCGACAGCGCCGCACCACCCGCCTCGATCTGTGCCAGCGCTTGCACTCGCTGATTGATGGCTGCGCGTTCGCGGCGAAGTTCATTGATGTTCACTACTCTTCTCCTAAAAAAAATGCCACCCGAAGGTGGCAGCACTCGACTGAGACGCGAACGCGCTCCAGTGTTGATTTGGGAAAATCAGATTTCTTGCGACTGGTTACATCATGGTCTGCATGTTCATCGCGGCCGCGCGCGCCGAAACGCTTCGACGCGCGCCCGCGCCCTGACGGTCAGCACGCGACGCACGCACTTCCGTAGCAATCCGGTTGATCGCCGCCTGCGGAGTCTCAACGCTGTCCGCGAGACCCGCATCGACGCCTTGTTGGCCGAAGAAGATGCCGGCCTGCGTGTTCTTCACCGCTTGTGTGCTCATGCCACGGAAGTTCGCGATTGCGTCGACGAACTGTTTGTAGCTGTTTTGCACCATGCTGGTCAGGAATGTCAGCGACTGGTCGCTCAGCGGCTCATGCGGCGTGAGATCGTTCTTGTGATCCCCGGCAAACACCGATGTCACCTTGATCCCCTGCTGTTCGTCCCGCTTCGAGACGTCGAGGTGGTTGGCGATGACGCCGATCGAACCTACGCCCGAGGTGCGGCTGACGATCACCTTCGATGCCGCAGCGGCAATCAGATAGCCGCCCGAGAAGGCCGAGAAGTTGACGATCGCCGTGATCGGCTTCACAAGCGAGGCAGTGCGGATGTCGTCGGCCAGCTCGAACGCACCGGTCGCGCTTCCGCCGTTGCTGTCGATATCGAGCACGATATGTTCGACGGCCGGATCGGCAACAGCCTGATTCACGGCAGATCGCAGCCCCTCGTAGCTCGTCATCGGCTCGCATGGGTTCATGTGCGCGGATCGCGATACCAGAATCCCCGACACCGGGATGATGTCCATGCCGGTATCGGCGACCAGGGCGCGCCGACGCTCCGACGCCGCGGCCATCTGCGCACCTGTGTCGAATTCGTCGCCCTCCATGATCTTCGGCTGGGCGTTGTTCACGGTCAGGTTGACGATGTTGAGGTTGAGCGCGTGATTCGCCCACTGCACCGCGAGCGACATCATCGGATCGGTGACGAGCTGCGGCTGATTGAAAATCAGACTTGCGAGTCTGAGGTGCGGTTTCAAGATAGGATCCTCCCAATTTCGTCGATTGCCGCTTTCGTCGGCTCCGTTTTGCCGACAGGAAGCGGCTGCGGCTTCGACGCGTCGACCATGTTCATCGGACTCAGGTAGATGTCGCCGCCCTTGACCGGTGGCATGTTCTCGAGCCGTCGAATGTCGTTAATCGACAGCCAGCCCCACTGGCGCCCGACCGCATACGCTGAATAGCGCGACGCCTGATCGCCTCTCAGCAGCCCCGCGAGGTTGTATTCGATGAAATACTGCTTACGCTCCGACGGCAACAGCAGATCGCGCGTCTTCGCCTGCTCATGCCGTTTGACCCACGGCAACAGCGTGTAGATGACGAACTGGATCTCCTGATGCTCGATGTTGCTGAACGTCGCCCGCTCCAGCTCGTTCACCATGTGAGCCGGGATTTTGTAAATCCGCGCGATGTCGAGCGCCGAGAGGCGCAACGCATCGATCAGCGCTGCGTCGACGTTCGTCATCGACAGCGGCTTGAACGTCATGCCCTCTTGCAGAAGGGCGACCTTCTTCGCGTTCCCAGACCCGCCGAACTTCGCATTCCAACCGTCCGTGATTCGATCCACGCTGGCCTGATCCTTGAGCGCCGGGCTTTCCTTCGGTCGTTCGATCACTCCCGACAGCGCCGTGCCATTCATGAATGACTTGCCGGCGTATTGCTGGATAGCCTGCGCATGCCCGATTGCGTTTGCGTGAAGCAGCACCGGCGACAGCCCCGTGTAGCCGTTGATCGACATCCAGCGAACGTGATGCACCAGCCGTTTTGGCATCGGATCGGATCCGTATACCCGATAGACCGGCATCAGGTTCGGGCCTTTCATGACCGTTACCGCCTCGTTATCCAGCGGATACAGCCCTTGAATGACACCGTCCTGATCGCGATCGACGAAGCTGTAGCTGTTGCCGCGAAGGCCGACGGCTACCTGCGACTGCTCCTGATACTCAAACGGCGTCTGCCACGGGTTCGGCTCGTACTTCAGGATCGAATACAGGGGGTGATCGGTGGCCGGCTTCCTATCGTCGCCGGAACGCTCATACAGCTCGATCGGTAACTGCGCGATGCTCTCCGAAAGCAGCGTGACGCAGTTTTGCAGGACCGTCAGCGACAGTGCGCTTGCCGGAGTCACAACCTGCCCGGCGTCCGATCGCGAGCTACCGAGCAGCGCCGACACCCACCCACCGGAACCCATCTGCGTCTGACCGGGGTTGGACAGCAATTGCCTGCTGAAGAACATAGGGCTACTCCTTGGGCTGAACAACGCGCGCAGCGCGCGCCGCCGCCAGATCCGCAACGAACGCCCACAACAACAGAAGGACACCCGCGACGATGAGCCCGATCGGCAAGCTGATCAGCACCACGCCAGTCACCAACAGCGCAAACCCGAGTAGGCCGGCCACCCAGGCCGCAATACCAATTGAATTCAAACACCCACTCCTTGATCGTAGATCGACTCGGAATCGACGCGATCGGCCAGCATTGCCCGGCCCACTGCCATGATGAGCGCTACAGCGCCGTCGATTTTGTTGTCGTTGCCCTGCTTGATCGGGCGCACCACATCGTCGTTGCCCGGCAAATTCTTGCCGATAACGTTGCTGATGCACCACGTCATGATCGGGTTGCCGTCGTGATGAAACCGGCGCGACGTAATCGCCGCCTCCAACTCCTTCATCGGGTCCGACATGTTCGTGTAGTTCTGCACAATGGTGACCGGCGTCAACCCTTCGTCCTCGAGCTGGTGCGACAGGTTCGTTGCGCCATGCGGGTCGAGCGGAGTGCATTGCACCGGACACATCCGGTTTGCATCCTTCGCCTCTTCCAGAATGTCGCGATAGTCGATCTCCGCGCCATCCGTTTCGAGCAGAAAGCCCTGATTGACCCACGCTTGATACCGCTCCGCCATACGGCGGTTTTCGGTGTTGCGCACGGTGTCCTCGGGCACCCAGAATCGCGGCGCAACGCAGAAGTAATGTCGACGCCCGTCGATGTCGCGCCAGAGAAGGCGGGCCATGCTGTTCAAGTCGAGCTTGCGCGCCATGTCGAGCGCTAGCACGCAATCTTGCCCCTCGAACCGTTCAAGGGTCAGCGACCGGTCTTCGCACGCTTTCCAGTCTTCGAGGTTGAAATAGCCCGCCTTGGCCGACGTCCAGACGTTCAAGTGCTTCGTCTTAAACGTGTTCGTGAAGCGTGCAGACTTGATCGCGCGCTGCTGCTGGCTTTCCAAATACTCCTGATAGACAGAAATTCCGATATTCGGATTGGCTTTCGCCAGCACGCGCGGATCGGTCCAATCGTCGCCTTCGTCGATCGTCCAGATCCAGCCGAAAAGCTCGTCGTCGGACACCGTCCCTTCGAGCATTTCGATCACCTGCCGGCGCTTGTCGTAGCACGGCCCCTCGATGTTCGCGCCCGCAGTCGTGATGATGAACATGAGCGGCTGTCGACGCGCGCCCATGCCAGTCAGCATCGTTTCGTACAGTGCGGCGCTATCGTGCTCGTGATACTCGTCCACGATCGCACACGACGGCGACGCGCCATCGCCCGGGTTGCCGATGATTGGCTCGAATCGACTGCCGTCGGCCGGCTTGTTCATATTCGAGGCATTCACCTCGATTCCAGCCGACTCAATCAGCATGGGCGAGCGCTTGACCATCAGCTGAGCCGGGCGAAAAACCTCCCACGCCTGCTTTTCGGTCGTCGCGCCGGCATATACCTCCGCACCGAACTCGTCGTCGAGAACGAACATGCCGATGCCAACGCCTGCGGCGATCACCGATTTGCCGTTCTTTCTCGGAACCTCCCAGTAGCTTTCTCGAAACCGGCGCTTGCCAGTGCGCTTGTTCAGCCAGCCGAAGGTCGCCATAAGGCCGAACTTCTGCCACGGCTCCAGCGTTACCAGTTGTCCCTTGAACGCCCACTCGCCCTTCGTGTGCGGCAGCAGTTCAATCAGTGCGAGCTTTCGCTCAGCGACCGCCGGATCGAACTTCCAGCGGAATTCCTTCTTTCGGCTCGCCGCAAGGTCGTCAAGGTGGCGCTTGCAAGCGAGTTGCACATACCGACAAGCGGCACGTTTGCCTCGAACGATTTCCCGTGCGAACTTGAGCCCCTGCTCTACGCGCGGGAAATTCGTCGCCATGTCTTCCAATCATTTGCCAAGCAGCTTCGCGAAAGGGTTGTCCGGAGTCTTTGGCTTTGCGCCGACCAGGCGCTGCCGGCTTGCCGGGTCGAGCCCCAGCATTGCGCCGAAGCTTGCCATTTGCGCCGCCGCCTCCTTCACAACGGTCGCGGCCGGATTCTTCATCGGACTGCCTTGCGAGCTGTCGACGACTGGGCCGTTACGGGTCAATTCCTCCTGGGCGGTACGCCAGTTGCCGTAGGCCGCACAGAAGATTTCGACGATGTGTAGGTCAGTCACCTGCAAGATTTTTTGATCGCACAGAAGCGGTACGACACGCTCCCACATGTCCCGCGCCTCGCCGGAAATCCATTCCGGCGGCTCGATGTTCGTGACAAAGCCGAAATCCGGCTCGTTCTTATTCAGAGCGCGTTTGCCGGGATTTCCAGCAGCGATTTTCCGAGCGGTCGGCTTGGGTTTTCTGCCGCGGCCCGGCACTGTCGCGATACCTCCCACTGGCCAACTCCTGAATTTTTAATTTCGCGGGTGTAAAAATTCGACGAAGCGGGCGGTCCCGAAGGCGACGCCTTCCAAGCTTTTTACCCCCCCTCCCCACCGGCTGTGACCGCCGGCCCACCGACGCGCCGGCTCGATCACACCCGCGTCACCGCAACCGCTCGCGCGCCGTCTTCGTCGCATGACAGTCATGGCAGATCGCTTGCAGGTTCTCATCGCGGTCAGTTCCACCTCGCGCTTTCGAGATAACGTGGTCGACAGCCGACGCTGTCGTCACACGTCCGGCTTGCAGGCAGGGCTGACAGAGGCCGCTGTCGCGACGCAGGATGCGTTGCCTAATCTTGTCCCACGCAGTTCCGTAGCCGCGTGCATGGCGATTGCCGCGCACTGCGTCGGGCTTCCACTTGACTGCCTCATGAGCGTGCTGCTCGCAGTGCGACTTCCCACCCGCGACGAGCGCACTACAGCCCCGATGCTTGCATGGCCTCAGAGGACGGGCCGCCATAGATTCACCCTGAGAGCGCTATGCGATGAGTTGCCTGACCGGCGATGACCATTTTCGAGCGCGGAAACGAAAAAGCCCGCGAGGTTTTCACCTTGCGGGCTTCAATATATGGGGGGGTGGTGAGATTCGAACTCACAACTCCAGCCGACAAGGCCGGACGGCCGTACCAACCGGGCCGAAGCCCAGCCAACCAGGCAAGCCTCTCGGCTCGCTTTCGGTCTTTAGCCTACACCCCGTCTAAAATGTTATCAGGTCGCGCGATGGCACAAAGCAAAAAGCCCGCTTGCGTTCGCAGAGCGGGCTTCGGTATTGGTTGCGGGGATAGGATTTGAACCTATGACCTTCGGGTTATGAGCCCGACGAGCTGCCAGACTGCTCCACCCCGCGGCCGAGATTGTAGGCGAACAGGCGCACCGCTGCAATCAAAAAAGCCCGCTTGCTTTCGCTTGCGGGCTTCGCTTGGGCGCACCTCGCGCCCGACGTCGTCAATATAGCGAAAAGAGAAGGGGTTTACAAGCACTTTGTGTATGAGTCTGCACCGGACCAGACAGACAACGTCGGATCGACTGAGTTTGAAAATCGTGGCCCTGTTTGCTTATTGCATGCGAGTTGATACCATCGCTTCAGACCAAAACCAACACAAGGGGAAAACGGTGGTAAAGCCTGTCGTCCTAGCACTAGTCGTACAACATCTAAAGACGAAAGCGATCTCAGTGCTGTCACTGACACCCGAGTACACGTTTTCTGTTGTGCCTAAGTCGCGTGGCCAACATGTTGGGCCAACGATTCACGTACTCGCCAACGAAAAATTCGTCAATTCAGCAGTGCAGCTTCCTGTGGACTCGCTAACGGTGATCTATGGTGAGAACGGCGAGGGAAAGACTACCTTGTTGCTGGACGTGTGCCGGACGCTGAATTTATATGGTCGCGAACCCCGTGTCGGTATCAATGGTCGCGAGCGCCCTCTCGGTGTAATTTGGCGTGACAAGTCAGGGGTCATTCGCCTAGATCCGGGCTCTCACCAGGCGGCGCTTCGTTTATCTGGACCCATGACAACGAGCGAGTCCGTGAGGCCTGAGGGGCGGTTCGGCACAGTTTTCTACACGACGTCGCCGTTCGAGTCGGCCCGGCGACGAGAGCTCAACGCCGGCGGCACGATGGACGTAACGCCATCGTTTGGCACGAACTCATTTAGCGGGACGTCGCTCTGCCAAGCCGCGAGTTCGTTGCCAAAAGATATCCCTTTCATTCGTCGTGTGCGGATCCAACTCGAAATTTCCGAGAGTCTGGACATCAGCGAGGAGATCCAAAAATTCTCTTCGACCTTGCTCCCGGAGGAACTGTCGACGGCGAAATCGAAACGCAAGTCACGCGTAACAACGCTTATTGACCGACTGAAGAAACTCTCGATGGGACTGAATGCTCGAACGAGTTTCTTATTGGCCATCGAATTGTATCGCGCAAGGCTGGATGGCCCAAAGGCCATGGAGATGCTTCTTCTCGAGCTTGTCGACTACAACGCGCAACCAGTTGAAAGCGACGCCGTCAGCCGTTTTCTCGTCCGTCAGGAAGCCCGATCAAGTCGGCGCATAACAACCCCGCATATTCTCAAAGCCCTTGAGCGATTAAAGAAGGTGGTGATAGATCAGGAGCCTAAAGGATTACCGGACTACGCCCGCGCTCTGCACTCGGTTTCGTCTATGGTCATTGCCGGACTGCAGGAGGCCGAAAATCTTGGGCTGCTGCGCTGGAACTTTCTTGAGCTTAGCAGCGGACAAGTAGCATTGTTGATGCTGTTTGCGTCGCTCAGTGCCGCGCTGGAGACGCTTCGAAAAAGAAGCATTCGATCAGTGGTGCTGGTGATCGACGAAGGCGAGATGTTTATGCATCCCGCATGGCAGCGGAAGTATCTCCGTGATCTGATGAACTTCATTGCGCACTACCGAAAATTTTTCGGCGAGATCCACCTTATCTTGGCAACGCATTCTTTGATCGTTGCAGGGGACGCGCCACCAAACCGGCTTTTCGATGTGAAATCGGGCGAGATGCGAAACGGCTTCGCCTACGGTCCCAAGGAGGTTTTGACTGATTTATATGGCGTTGATGAGTTCTCTGGAAATATCGCTGAATCGTTGTACGAAAAAATTGTGACGTTCCTGCGCACGCCAAACCCCACTATAGACCACAGGAACAAAGTGCAAGGACTCATCGACCAGGTGGCCTCGGATCAGCTTCGAAATTTCCTTCTCCGAGAAATTCAACAGCCGGAGCAAAGTCGAGATGCTTAAGTTGAAACCCCTGTCTCACGTAGAGCAACAGAAACACTTCAATTTACTGAAGGCCCGATTCGATGCGAAGTTGTCTAGCTCCATGATCGATGTCGGTAACGGTCCGTACGACAAAACGTTGATCGATCACCTCGAGAAGTCCTTGCGCGACATTCTTCTCGGTTCGCCAACAGAGATTGAGGCTTTTGCTAGCGACATGGTCAACAGGTTCTCGAATTTTTCCTCCTATACTGTTAGCCGAAAAAAGAGTACTTTCCCCGATCACGGCACGCACGAAAACACGCTGGCGATCATCAACGCGTGCCTCGACTACGATTGGTTTTGCCGCCAAACGAATGGTTGGGGCGCTTACGCTCTAGTTCAGGCCTATAACCTTCGAATCTGCCCATATTGCCAGGCTAATCACGTCAACCTGCACGTTAAGAAGGCCAAGGGCGCACGAGGCACCGCGGCGTTTCAGCTACGGCCTCCTCTGGATCATTACTTGCCCAAGTCCGTCTATCCGTATTTGGCCGTGTCCCTGAGTAACTTGGTACCGTCGTGTGCTCAGTGCAACTCAGGCGTCAAGATTGCCGGTGACCCTCGCGGCAAAGGCTTTGTCCACCCTCTAGACACCACAAAGATCTCCGTTAAGTTTTCGTCAAAGGGAACGCTTCGACAGAACCTCAATGGGCAGCTCCGAACTGAGGATGTAGTGCTCACGTTGACGGGTTTGGATACCCCATCGGCTAGCCACGTAGCGGAGTTTCGGCTGCAGGAACGGTATGACTGGTATCGTCACGAGATCAAAGACTTACTCGACCGAGATGAGCAACACCGAAACCTGAATCGCAAGTTGCGAGGCGTTATTCCACGAGAACTTTATGTGTTGGGCTTTCTTGAAGCGAGTGCGGAGACGCGCGCCCTAGGGCTATGTCTCCGTGACATATACAGGGAAATCGCCCCTTGATTCGCATATCTCTCGGCCCCATCGCTAGCTCAGTACCGCTCCCAGCTATTCGTTAAGCGGTCACCGACCTTGGTGCCGACCTATTTTCGTTGATTCTCGTATAGGGCGTTCGGTGCAATCCGCGTGAGACCTGAAGACGTCAACAAGTCGGGCATGACGAGTCCGTCACGACAGACGTTGTCGGCCGATGCAAAGCGGTCGGTGACGGCTCAAAGCCGAACTTCCGTTTTGAGTCGATCACGACCCTTGATGAAGTGGCGCTGCCAGAAAGATCAGGCTAGCCTCGCGCACTTTTCAGGCTGGGTGCGGATCCTTCAACAAGCCTCGCGCTTTCACGCGCGGATACAGCGCTTCTTTCGCGGCCTGATAAGTCGCATGCGCCTCCGACACATCGAGTCCACGAGGATTGCTCCAGACTTTTGCGCCGCATGTCTCGTTCATCGCTCCGATTCGCTTGCCCTTCATGTGTCGCTGGATTGCTGCGCGCTCCTGCCAAGTCAGTTCGTCAACGCACACGTCAACCTGTTCCGCCCGTTTCTTCGCCGCCTTCCGGTCCGCCTCTTCAGAGCGCTCGTCGGCCGTCAGAGTGCTGTCGGATTCGGAAAACCCACGACATGACGGATCGATGCGCCCATATCCTAGGCTCGGCACATACCCTGCCTGCCAGGCGTACCATTCGCGGAGCAGTTCTTCGATCTGGTTGCTTTCGTCGATCGTCATGTTTTTCCTGATTTCGATTTTCGTAAAACGCGGAGCTATCTACGCGAGGGCCGCTGTCGTTACATAACGACCGTGAAGCTGATGCCGTAGTGCGTGAACCAGTCGCCCAACGCGTGCCGATATGCAATGTCAACCGGCCACGCATATTCGATCTGCGTGCCGTGCTCCGTATCCGTGACCTCGCCGCTGTACGGGCATTGGTCGAAGGCGATGAGCTGCGCGCCTGTCTCGCCGTCTTGATGCTTCACTGCCGACTCGACCAGCCGTTCCGGTACGTCCGAATAGAAGATGTAGGCGTGTGCGCTCATGCGTCGTCCCTCAGATTCCATTCCCAATCGCCGCTCTCTATGAACGGCCCGAGAATCCGCGATTTCTTGTTGTCGACCCAGTACGCTTTCGTGCGCAACACACCAGGCGCGACCCATCGCAAATCGCTAGGCGCGATATGCGTCCGGTGACGCTCCGGGATGAACGCATCGACCTCGACAACGGTCAGCAACTGGCGCTTGACCGTCGGAATTCTCGCGATCCGATATACGGTCGTCAGGAGGGGCCGGTGCATCTCGGAACTGATCGTCGGCCCCATGCCGTGTTTTCGCTTGAAGCAGTGGCGGCCTGCAGGCAACTGCACGGTAAGAATCACTGGCAATTCGCCTCTCCCATCTTTCGGGCGCGCACTGGCACCCATTCCTCATATGCCCGATCCCAAACATCGAACTTGACCTGTTTCGGCGTGCCGACGCGGTTTTGGTCGATCCATGCGTGACACCACATGCAGCCCGGAACCGTGAATTCGTTCTTCGCTTTCAGCGAACCGGCCTTCCCGTGTCGCGACTGGTTCGAATGACACGGCACGACGGTTTCATCGACCGGGTTGAGACGACAGACGCTAGGCACACGCAGATAGCACGGCTCGTCGCGGCAGGCGGCCAGATACTTGGCCCCATCAGCGACAGTCGGACGCTTTGCATGTCGGTTATGCCATGCCTTGCGCGGAGCCTGGGCCGGCAACGGTGAGCTTTTCCGTGTCCAAGAACCGCGCGTGAGCGGCTTTTTCCGAGGGCCGAAACCTGATCGCTTCATGCGGCTTCCTTTGCCGCAAAGTGGCGACCACGCACACCACACGCCCCGGTCGCCACTGCGATAACGTACGGCAACGACCTCTCGCTAGCGGCCAATACGCGGCGCCGGATCGCAGCGCCGTCGACAGGATCGATGCCGCGATTCATGCGCGGATGAGCGCAAAGCTGGGACGCGCCCGGTTGAGCGATGAGCGGCCTGCGTGGGTCTGTTGTCATGTTCGCGCCGTAGTAACGGCAGTCAACGCACAGCTTCATGCCGCCACCCTGCCCACATCGATCATGGCGCGGATCGCCTTGCTAACCGACGCGATCGCCGCTCCTGCTTGCTCCTGATATGCGATCTGCGCCGCCACCTTTTCCTGATGTTTCTGCCATCTGCCGGAAAGCGCCCAGTCGTCGGTTCCCTCGAACGACTTTCCGGTGTATGTCAGCGGGGTAATGACGCATCCTTTCAGGATCCTCTTCGTTCCCGCAGCAAGGTAGCCGCGCGAGATCAGGCGCCGAATGATTTCCCGCGTCGATCCGCCTGAACTGAGCTTGAGCGTACGAGTGACCTCGCCAGCGTGGATACCTGGCTGCGTCTGAACGCATTCGATGATCTTTCGCGACAGCGGCCCCATCTTCCCTTCTGCCATCAGAATTCCTCCGTTTGCCAGCCGCCGCCAGCCTTCTTCGGGTTTGCTTTCACAGCGATGAAACGGATCGGATACTGATCCGCTGCGACCTTGATCTTCACGCGCGCGTCGTCTTGCCAGTACCCCTTGACCTCATGGGCTTCGAGCCGTCCGTCGGACAACATCACGGCGAAATCCGGGGTGTAGAACGTGTTGTCGGCTAACCGGAACTTGATGCCCTCGAACCGATACCAGACGATCTCGCCTGCCTGCCTGCGCGCTTCCAGGTGCGTGGCGTATCGCTTCTCGGTCTGGTTCATCTCGCCGGTCTTCAGTCGGCCGAGCGCCTGCATGCGCGTCTTGGCGTCGACCTGGCGGTACGCCGGCGTCAGCACCGGCGGCGCATCGATTCCGTCGCCGATGTCGTCGAAGCCGGCGTCGACCTGTGGGCGGTTTCCCGTCTTTTCGAATATCCCGCGTTGGGCCGCCGTCATCTTGTGCCGCGAGTCCTCGCGCACGTGCGCCGTGCCAACCGTCTTCGTGCCGGATTCGACTCGCATCGGCCACGGTGTCCGCTTCGTCATTCCGCCTCCGGCTGCGCGACCTGGTCACGCGGAATGTCGTTGAAGAACGCGTACAGGGCTTCGTAGCGCTCTTCGCTCTCGCGACTTACGGTGCGCAGCATGTCTTCCATCCATTCGCCCGGCCCGGCCGCCTTGAACACGCGCGCCTTGTATTGCTCGAACACTTGGTTCGGCTTTTCCTCGACGCCGAGCTGCTTGCCGCGCTCGCGGATGCCCGGCGCCGTCTTCCACCAGTCGGGCGAAATCGGCTGCGCCCCACCTGCTGCGTCGGCCGCCTCAGCCTTGACCGGAAATAGGCCAGTCCAGCCGCGCAGCACCGCTTCATCGATGCATGCCACCGGATCGTGGCCGAGGTCTCGCAGCTTGGTCAGACGGCGAACAGACACCTTGGCTGCCGGACGCGTCCACGGCGCTGCCTTGTCGCGGGCCTTCGCTTCACGGTGTTCGCACCAATCAGCCCATGCGTCTGCCGGCAGCCAGTCGGGCAGTTCGATCGATCGCAGTTCGTCATTCAACGCAACTCGCGGCGCACGCCGCGCGTTTTGCTGTTCTCCGTTCTTCTCATGTACTTCTACTGCTTTATTGCCCTCCAAATTTCGACCCTCTTGAGACGAAATTTCATCCCCCTTGACGTGGGATTTGGAGGGGCTTGAGGTGGAATTTCGAGCCGCTTGAGATTTCGAGCCGCTTGAAATCTCACCCCCCTTAATGCGTCGAGATTTGGAGGGGCTTTGCTTTTCACCCCGCTTCGCATATTCCTCAAGCGTCGGCGGGCTGAGAGAGATCGTTTCACCTGAACGCTGATCTACCGCCTGAACGATGACCGCCCCGGCCGGCGCGAGGATCTGATAGACAACGATGCTGCGAGTCTCTCCAAGTCGACGCTCCGTCTCGACGAGGAAGCCGAGTTCAATCAACTTGGTTCGCGCCTTACGGATCGTCTGGATATTTAGCTCCGTGTCGATCAGCAGTTCGTCGTTCGTGACCCACGTGGAATAGTCCTCGGCCGCCCAGTGCGCATAGGTCTTCAGCAAAGTTTTGGCAGACGAGTCGCCGACGTGTTGGCGCTTAGCCCATTGATATGCGTACCCGCTCATGCCGCCTCGTCGATCGACATCTGGCGCGAATCGACATCCGCTGTCGCCTGCGTGGCATCTTCAAGCCCCAACACCCACCGCAGCGCGTCAGCACGCTCGCCTGCCGCCTTCTCAAGCTCGGCGGCAATCTGCTTGCGGGTGCGCATGCGCGGGGCTGCGTTGCCGGTCAGCGCGGCTTTCTGTGCGCGCGACCGTTCATGCCCTTGCTTGCCTTCGCCGGCCGCAATGACCTCTTTCACCTTTGCACGTTGCTCGGCCGGCTCAAGCTTCGCCAATGTTCGAGCATGCGTGACCTTGATCTGGCCAGCGTCGACGGCCTTCTGAACGTCCTCGCAACAGTCAAGCAAGGCAACTGTGGCACGCACAACCTGAACGCTGCAGCCGAACAGAATCGCCACGTCATCCTCGGATCGCATGCGCAGCTGGCGCGCCATCTTCGCGGCCATCGAAAGCGGTGTCTCCTGCTGCCGAATTGCGTTCTCGCTGGCCATTGCGGCCGACAATACCGACGCCCGTTCGTCTTTCGCGAGTCGACGGACAATCCCGGGCACCGTGACCGGGGGCTCGCCACGATCGATCAGTCGGCGGTTAGCCTCTCGGGCTGCTTTCACACGTTGTCGACCGGTGACAGCCTGCACCTCACCGGTTTCCGGATCCTTCGTTACCTCGATCGGCTGGATCACACCGTGGAACATGATGTTGCGGACCATGTTCTCGTCGACCGGCCAGTGAACGCGCTCGTCAAAGAGCGGATGACTCGGATTGGTTACGAGCACCAGAGTGTCCGGATCGAAGTCGAGCGCGTTGCCCTTACCTTTCGCTCCGTAGACATCGATGGAATTCTTTGCCATTCGTGGATCCTCAGTGGCCGCACGGCACGGAGCCGTCGAGAGATTCGGTCGCCCCGCACGACAAGCACTTGCGCGGGTACGTCGGGTGTTGGCTGGCGTCGCGCACGATGCGCTTCACCTGTTCGGAAATGGCCGGCGCCTGATTCGGTGTACCGGTCTGTCGATTGTCTTGTGTGAGCTCCATAGATTCATTCCTGTAGGAGTACTAATTCCAGACAGAAGCGCTCTCTGTCGAAAACGCTTTTGACGGGATCCCGTCGCTACATCACCACCGGCCGCCGCACTCCCCGAAGCCCTCCCGCGCACAATGGCAATTCACGCCAACCTTGCTCATCGTCGACAGCCCGTCCAGGTACTCACGTGACACAACGCGCAGCTCAAGCGCATTCATTCCGGCGTCGATTTTGTTGATCGGAACGCCGAGGTTCCCCGAAAGGAATCGACTCACCTGCGAGTCGTCCCACCCGAGCGCATCGGCGACCTGCCCGCGGCTGCGCGGATCGCTCAGCGCTTCCCGGAAAGCACGCTCAATGCTCGGCTTCCGGATGACCTCAATCGTGCTCATAGCAACTCAACTCCGTTCAAAACTGATTGAATGACCTTGAAGGTCGATTTTTCTAAACTGCGTACATCACAACTGGATGCGAACCACCGCTATGCGAGAATTGAAGCTCCTTACTTCCTCAACCACCACAAAACGGGGTTCGCATGACCATGAATTTCGATTCCCATCGGGTCGACGTCTCATGCCCGAAGTGCAACAAGAAGATCTCGGAGACGCTCGGACGGCTGAAGCGAGATCCGACACTCACCTGTCCGTCCTGCAAATCGGAAATCCGGATCGACGCGAGCCAGTTCCGCGACACCGAGCGGGCCATCAACAAGCAGCTGGACGACCTCAAGAGGTCGTTCGGAAAACTGCGCTAGTTCCGAGAGAGCCGCACTCAGCGCGCTGGCATCCGCAACCAAACGAAGTGCCGGCGCGCTCACGCAACCTCCTTCTGTTGAACCTTCTTCATATTGAAATTGCCATGAAACTCGACCGCGAATATCAAAAGGAAGTCTTGACAGCACTTGCTGAGATTTATCCTTGTCTGGGGCATGCAGAACGTGTTGGTGACGTGACCGAGGAAACGCGTGCGGCAAACCTCTATTACTTGGCGGAGCACGGGCTAATCACTGATTCCGCGAGTACCAATCTCAATAATTCCGTTCACTACCAACCGGCTCGCATCACGAAAGACGGGATGGACTTCCTTGCAGAGGATGGTGGCCTCTCTGCGATCCTCGGCGTCGTCACGATCAAGCTGCACGAGGACACAATCAAGTCGCTCATCGAAACGAAGATCATGGAATCCGACCTGCCTGCTGACGATAAGCCTCGATTCGTTGATGCGCTTCGATCGCTGCCAGCCGACGCCACAAAACACCTAACGATGAAACTACTGGACTTGGCGCTGTCTCACGCGCCGGGCGCACTTCACGCAGTACAAACGGCACTTCACATCGGCTAGCGATGGAGCCGGCCAGGCGCTCGAATCTCCCCCAACCAACCTCCGGGCCTAGCTCGACCCAGAATTCGGATACCTCGGTGGACGACTCTATGACGACATATCCGTTGGCGAACACAACGGCGTCGAACGGAAGATCCATCATGCAACCTCCTTCTGTTGAGCGAGCTCCGGCCAGATCTCTTGCCAGTCGTCGGGGCGAAGGTCGCGACGAGTAACGGCTCCGACCGTGGCACGCTCAATGGCGACACACTTGTCGATAGCGATAGGTCGCCGTCCAGTAAGCCACTGATAAATGAGGCCCTGGCTAACACCCAGCAGACCGGCAAATGCGGCTTGGGTAAGCTTCTGTTCGGTCAGGTAGGCAGATAGGTTCATGGCTCAAATGTAGCAACGCTACATTTAAAAAGCAAGCCATGCTACACCGTTTCTTGAATAGCATCGCTATATGTACATCTGGTCAGTTGAGCAGGAAGGCGAGGAACTAGGAAAGCGGTTCGCTGAAATCGACCGCGCCGGCTTTGCGCGTCTACACAACATCAGCGGCGGTGCGTCGATGATCTATCAGCACATCACGGCGAGGCGTCCAATGAGCATTAAAGCTGCCGTCGAGTATGCGGCTGCCTTTAACTGCCCCCTAGAGGAAATTAGCCCGCGGATCGCACTGGAGGTTGCTGAGGCTGCGCGATTTTTAGGGTCGAGCGGCCTGGTGCCGCCAGCCAAGCATGAAACCCCAAAACGCGACGCGTCCTGGCTAGAGACACTGAGTCCGAGCGCACGGCGACTTGCTGGCGAGATTGCGACGGCCGATAAAAGGGCCGTATCGTCTGCTTCGTTTGACGCGATCGCAGCCCTAGTCAAGTCGATTCCAGGGGCTGCGGGACCAAATGACCCGTTTGACGTTGAAGCCCCATCCCCTTGATTGGCGTTAGGTTCCAATCGTACATAAGCGCGTGTGTCTGCTGCCTAACTAGGCCAGACACCACGCCGCGAGCGACAACCCCGGCGCCCTGAATCTCGGTCAGCCAGTCATGGGGGCCATCGCCACATCGCCCTACCACACGCACCAGCAACCCGATCCGCTCCGGCACCCCGCACTTCGTCACGATCGCCAAATCCCCCGGCCTGCACCGCAGCCCGCTCGCCCTCGTTTCTCCCTTCACTTCAGCCCCGTCCTTTTCTCAAAATACTGGATGGATGTACAGTAGTTTAGCCCCAGATTCGAGAAGCTTTCAACCAGTCTCAGTGGATGCTGAATTTGAAAGCATGGCGCGGCACGCGCCGCTATAATCGATCAGCCCCGTTCCGGCCCTCTGCGGCCAACGCTGGCTCTAAACCACGACCAAGAGACCACAAAATGAAAAAGATCGTCACAGCCGTGCTCTGCGTAGCCCTCGTGGCCCCTACATTTGCACTTGCAAGTGGCGGCCACTATGCCGGCGGCCATGGGTCGTCGCACAAAGGTGGCCATTACAAGAATGCTCGTACTGGTGATCGCTATCAGAAGCGGCGATGATCAACGGCCAAGTGGTCCGCATTCGCGAGATCCTTCACCGTTCCGTCCAAGGCCGTACTTTTCCGTTCTACTGCCGCGGCGAAGATGACCGCCTGTACTACGTGAAGGGCGCCGGGGCTGGACGGAAGAGTCTCATCGCCGAGTGGCTTGCCAACAGTATGGCGCTGCATTTTGGCCTTCCAATTGCGGAATTTCGTATCGTGGATGTGCCCGAAGAGCTGGGATACCTTGGCATCCAGGACTTCCCCGAATTGGGGGCGGGATATGCTTTCGGCTCGGTAGCTCGAGAGAACGTAGTTGAGCTGCCGTTCACGCATGTTGCACGCGTACCAGATACCATTCGACGCGATGTGGCTGTGTTTGACTGGTGGGTTCGGAACGACGATCGAACTTTGACCCCACGCGGCGGAAACGTGAACCTTCTCTGGGACTTGGTTCAACAAGAGCTCGTCGTCATAGACTACAATCTAGCGTTCGACAACACGTTCGACGCGGCCCAGTTCCTCCAGGGGCACGTGTTCTCTGGCGACTGGAATCTCGTCTACCAAGACTTCTTGGCGAGGCCAGATTATGAGGGCCGGATGCGAGAAGCGCTCCGCCACTTCGACGACGCCTGCGACAAAATGCCTGACGAATGGCTTGAGGCGGCACCTGGTGTACCGGCACTCTTGCAACCGGACGAGGTCAAACAGGTGTTGGAGAGAATAGATTCACCTGACTTTTGGAATCGACCATGAAACACGCATGCAGGTATGCGTTGATTCGCTTCATGCCATATGCGGAAACCGGCGAATTCGCTAATGTCGGGGTAGTCTTGATGAGCCCGACTGCGCGCTACTACGGGTATAAGCTTCTGGACCGCGTTGGTCGAATCACTGCATTTTTCGATGAGCTTGACGCGAGCGTATATCGCCGTGCGCGCGATACGTACCGCGAGGAGTTGGCTCGCGTCGGAGAAATGATTGAACGCGCCTTCATTGGTGCCGTGAACGGCCCGAGTGCCGATTTTGCGAATTTCGCCTTCGAGGAACTGGTAAAACCGCGCCAGGCAATCATTTATGCTGACGCACCGCGAGCGGCAATGATTGACGACCCGGCGGATGCATTGAGCAAATTCTTTGAGCACTATGTAGGCCGCTCTTTTGTGACCCCAGCCTATCAAGAGCGGCAGGTCGAGCAACGCATCCGCAACATCTTGAAGGCGGCAGACCTCCAAAAGCTGTATCAGGCGCGCGTGCTCGGCACTGACTATCAAGCGCGGTTGCCGTTTGTCCGTGTCGACAAGAACGGAGTCGCGACTCGCTTGATCAAGCCCCTGGATCTGGGTCGGAATGACCCGACTCGCGTATTCGATCACGGGTGGGAATGGCTTGGAAAGATTAGGAAGCTCACACACGATCGACAACTTAGAGGCAAGGCACTTTTCGCGGTGCGCGCCCCCGAAGACAACTTTGGCGCGAGCTCAGCCGCATTTGCGGAGGTTAAGCAGGAGTTTGAGCGAGTTTCCAATATAGTTGTTGCCGAGGAACACGAACAAGAGAAGATTCTCGCGTTCGCCACTGACGACTAACCTTCCCGTCCAAGCATTCATGCCCCGCCCCGAGCGGGGCTTTTCATTTCTGATGCTGCTCGAATCCCTCCCTCCAGAGCGTCGCACCCACTGACGTCAACGATGCTCTCGTCGCAGCTTAAACGGCACTGGCCTCCGACAGACAGCCGCCAAGCTAGCGAACGCCTCTTCTAGGTCGACTGCTGCCTAGCCCTCTACGTCCACCGCCCGAAGATCGTGATCACGTCGTATGGCTCCATGGTCTGCTCTTGGCGAAAGATTCATTACGTTTACCTGTCTTTATGCTTTCATCGCCATATAATTAATGACCCGGATTTCCGCAGTTCGCTAATGGCGAAGCGCTGGAATCGGGGACTCGGGGTTACGGGGTGCGACCGTACGGTTTCCGCCGTCGCGTCTCATTGGCAAAGCCCGTGCTAACAACAATTAACATTGTCAATGTCGAACTATGAGACTTAGATCACTTCCCATCATCGCCTCAATCATCCTCGCGGGGTGCGCTCCAATGCAGCAACAGAGCACCGCGCGATCGTCTCTACCTCCAGTTCCCACCCCAGTCTGTAAGTCACAGAAGCAATGTGAAGCCATGTGGATTGAGGCTCAAGACGCGATCCAGCGCGTGACGTTTATGAAAGTGCGCTACGTCGCCAGCGACCGAATGGAAACTTACAATCCACTGAGAATTGGCAACCTAGGTGGTTCGGTTTCGAAAATGCCAATTGACGGAGACTCGTATGAGATCCGGGCAGACCTCTGGTGCCAACGAGGCGTGCCCTGCGATGGATTGATTGAATCGGGCAAAAATCTGTTCAACTCTCGAGTCACCAATGCTGGGGCGCGGTTTGAACCGCTGCCCGTAGTCGAGGAAACCTCGACGCAGGAAGAACAGAAGCCGCAGAAGGCGCCGCCGAAGAACACAAAAACCAAAAAACAGGCGAGACCCTCGCAGCAATGACCCGCGACGGCGCTGCATGAAGCCGACTGAGCGAGCAATAGCGACAAATGGGCTCACTCGACGCCCCACACATGTTAAGGAAATCAGCCCGCCCCGAGCGGGCTTTTTTTTGCGCCGCGCCCCTTTGCTCATGCTGCAATCCCGGGAAAAAGAAGCAATGCTATTGCGAAGCACATGTAGCGATGCTATATTCAACTCCAACGCAGCACAGACCGCTGCGCCACCGCCCAGGCGGATCGCTCTCTAACAATCGAAGGCAAGCCGGGACCGCGCAAGCGGAGCAACCGGCCGGCGTGATCTGCGTCGTGAATCAGAACGGACGCTGCGGAAGACCGTGGCGGTGTGCAAGACCCGAGTGAACCTGATGCAAGACAGCCCGCAACACGTGTCCGATGGCGTGGTAATCGGCACAAACCTCGCGCGCCCCGGAGCCGGCCTAGCTGGGAGTAGCCGGGCGCGCGAGTGAAGCAGCGATGATCGATGCGCTTTCTATGAGAGTGCATCGGCGATCGTCAGCCCTGAGCGGGAACGCCTGAAGTTGGCGCCGCGACTATAAACAGCCCGTATGGGGTTTCCTTTGTGAGACGAGGCGTTCCCGCTCAGCACTGATGGCCGATGCGCGCATAGTGCAGGCGCATCGGCAGATTTACTACAGGAGATTGGTATGGAAGAACGAAAGCTCGAATTTCTCAACGAGGACGATGTGGCTAATTTCGTGACAGAAATTATTCGTCATCAGCAGCATCAGGGAAGCCTCGATGAGTTCATCAAGAGAGCGGTCCACAGTGCTTTCGAGATGGACCGCGTACTCGCTACTTCTCGCCGCCTTCGTACATCGACTTAAGGCCCGCATAGAGAACGGACAGGTAATCGATCGCGTGCTTCGCTTGCTCGGCTTCGGTCTCGGCGGAGTACCCGCTCGGGACACTTACAGACTTACTTGCGACAAGCTGCAACAGTAGTTCATGGGCTTTATCGCGGCTTTCTTCTGCCATGGGTGGTTCCTTGTAACGGTTGTTAATGGATGCCGTCTCTCAGTCCGGCACATCCATTATCGCAAGGAACCATCCACCAATCCGGCTCAATGGTGTAGCCGAGAAACGGGGTAGCGCCCGACACCGCGCAGCTTTCATGAGATGGGGCCTTGCTGATACAGACGTGGTCTCGCCGCGGCGAGGAAGCCAGAGGACGCCGGAATTGGTCACGACGCTGAATAGCGGTTCGCGAGATAGCCGGAGAACGGACCGAAAGGGAAAGCGAAGCCGGAATTTACAGCACCGGCCCCATCCCATGAAAGCTGATTCGGACCGCGCTGATCGGATGGCATTACCAAGGTAGCGCCCTTCCTTGAACGCAGTCAGGAATCAGAAAAATGCCCGCTCCCTTTCGGGAGCGGGGACCTACTTAGCTAAAAAAGAACATGAGCAGAGCGAGTATTGCGTGCAACTGCTTGTAGCTCAGTTTCAGCTTGATTGTCAGCTCGAACATGGCAAAAGCCCTGTTTTTGCTGGCAGGCCTGCCAACTGGTTAGGGTTGGCATTTATATAGCGCCATGCCGGGCGCTTTACGAGTTGCTTCCTAGGATCGCTCCTCGCTCTGACTGAGACAATGGCTCTAAGGAGTTCGTCTCATCCAGTCGGCGTGGCGTTCTTCGGGTAGTTGCTTATGAAGCTGCGCTTTTTAACGTGGGCGCGATCCACGTTCACAAGCCACGCCCTCCGTCGGCTTTACCTTAAGCGGCTGAGCGGCCGCAGCCGGGTTTCTCAGGCCCGGTGCACAAAGCATATCAGAGCAGTCTCTTTCCTTCTATGCCCCCAGCTTTCGCGGGCAAACATCGAAGAATTGTGGTTAAGAAGGCAGTCGCACCTCCTTTCAGTCTTCAAGAGCGCGCACTCGGTCGCGAATCCTCCGCATCCATCAACCCAGCGCAGCAGCACCCTGCCGAGTGCGCACCCTTGAGAGTTTCGACAGCGTTGATCGGACGGCATTGATCGCCAGTGCCGTTTGTTGAGCATTGTCTTTTATTCGCATTCCTTATCACGTGAGGAAAAACACATGGCAATCGCCACCAAGGAACGGATCTACGACGAGCAGATCTCGCCGCTCATGACGCAGATTATCGCAATCTGCAAGGAACACAAGATTCCGATTCTCGCGTCGTTCTTCACGCCCGGCGACGACGATCCCGAACTCGCGGTAACGACCGCACTGCTCGGCAATGGCTTTGAAGCACCGAAGAACTTCGGCAATGCACTGCGCGAACTCCGCCCTGAGCTTTTCGACAGGGCGCCCCTGATGCTTCGCGCCGAGCACGGCGACGGCGGCACGACGATGACCGCCATCCTCTGAGTGAGCGATAGCCGGGCAGGTCGAAAGGACGGGCGGCAATGCAGCACGGCCGCCCGGTTCTCTGCGCATAAGGCACGCACTGACAAGACCAAACAACTATTTCGAGGGGCCAATGAACAGCCTACAGCCTGTATTTCCGCAAAACAGACGATCTCTTGCAACACGTGTGCCGAGCGATAACGCCCTGCTCGCCTCTTGCGATCAGGTTCATGGGTATGTCGTGAAGGGAAGCGCCGTCGCCGCCGCATGCGGCCTCTCTATCGGCTGTGTCTGGTTCCTCTGTGTTGCCTACCGTGCGGGGGTGCTCACATGGCCTTGGTGAGAGTCTGGTTCGGCGCGGCCGTTGCCACAGCTGCCTATCTGTTGATGTGCGCTGAAATGGACAACACGGCCGCGCATACCACATCACCGACCACGCAGGGCTCTAAGCACTTCAGCGACGGTTCAAGTGCGGTAGCTCGCAAGGCGATACCACAAACGTCGTGCCGTTATTGTCTTGCTTAAACGCAAATCCGAAACAGAAATCGTCTTCGGTCGGCACCCAGAATACCACCGGATCGTGACGGAAATCCCCCTCCCAGCCGTGATCTGCAGCAGCGCCTTTTGCGCTTGCCCAGGCTAACAGGAAATCGTCCACGGATATGTGGTCTTCTAGGTCTTGTAAGTCATTACCTGCCAACCTCACTTTTGCGTCGTCGGCCGCGATTTTGACTATCGTCTCTTCAACTGTCTGCACGTTCTGCCAGCCAAAATCAACAGGTGGCAGTTCGTAGGTAAACCAGCGCATAAAAATCCTCGTATTGATGTTTGATTTTGTTCAGCGCTCTCACGCCTTACGAGAAATCGTAGCACGTTCACCCTCCCCCAAGCCGCGCGAACTCCGTTGCCTCGGATGCGTGGCTTTCTCTTGTGGGCGGCTTGTATAGCGCCCGCTCTTTTTCTGATTTGAGGATGCGATGACCAAGCGCAAACCCGGATCGAACACGCCCCCGAAGGTTTTCTGGACGCCCGAGCAGATCGAGATACTTCGCCGGCGCTATCCGAATGAACGCGCGGAAGTGTTGGCGGAATTTTTCGGCTGCAAGGTGCTCCGGGTGTACTCAAAGGCCGCAGAGCTCGGCCTGAAAAAGACACCTGAATTTTTCGCGAGCGCCGAGTCGGGTCGCGCCGGGCACGACGATCGCGGCGTCGCTGGGCGATTCGTGAAGGGAATGGAGTCCTGGAACAAGGGCGTCAAAGGCTCAACCGGGAAGCATCCGAACTGCCGCCGCACTCAGTTCAAGAAAGGCGAGATGAGCGGTGCGGCCCAACACAACTACGTGCCGCTCGGGACTGAAAAGGTGGTCGACGGCTACCTGCGCCGCAAGATTACCGACGACCCGACCATTGTGCCCGTGCGACGCTGGGAATCCGTCCATCGTCTGGTCTGGATCGAGGCGAACGGTCCGATCCCTAAGGGCTATGTCGTCTGTTTCCTGCCCGGCCGATTCTCGGTCGAGATCGAGAAGATCACGATCGACGCGCTCGAGCTCGTGCACCGCGCGGAACTCGCGCGTCGCAATCACTGGACCAACAACGATCCTGAAATTGCGAGCTTGTATCAGCTCAAAGGCGCCATCACGCGCCAGGTCAACCGAATCGCCCGCGAGGCCGAGGAGAAGCAATCATGAGCAACAACATCACCACGGTGCGTCAGCACCTTCTCGACACGCTTGCCGACCTGCGCAATCGCAATGAGCCGATGGACATCGACCGCGCGCGGGCTGTCGCCGACGTGGCACGCGTCCTGGTCGATAGCGCCAAGGTTGAAGTCGACTTCATCAAGGCGTCCGGCGCGACGCGATCCGACTTCATGCAGCCGGAAAACGCCGAAGGCTCACTGCCGCCCGGAATCACTGGCATCACGCGCCACCGCGTGGTCGGGTAACGCATGAGCGCACTTGTTCTCATGGCGTGCAGCGCGGCCAAGGGCGCGCATGCTGCACCCGCCTTCGACCTGTATCGAGGCGTGATGTACCAGACGTTCCGCGCCAATGCCGGCGACACACCGCCCGCGGTGGTGATCCTGTCGGCTGAACACGGCTTTATAGACCCGCGCCTGTTGCTCTCGCCCTACGACCGCCGTATGGACCGGGCGCGCAGCAACGAAATGATCGACGACCTGGCGCGCTTCGATCGCGTTGCGTGGCCAGCGGCTGACGAGATTCTGCTTGCCGGCGGCCAGCTGTACCGGCACGTCATGCTTGCGGCGATCGCGCGACGTGGCGCCTGTGGCTCGATCCCGCTTGACGTGCACATAAGCGAGACCGCGGGCGGTATCGGGTATCAGCGATCACAACTTGGCGCTTGGCTGCGCCGTAATGCACCGGGGAACTGACATGACCACCAACGAAAAGAGCCCCGCTCCCGTACAGGCGAGCGAGGCAATCCAACAGCGGACCGAGGCTAAACGAGCCGCCGAAGGCATTGTTGCCCCCGACGCGGCCGGAAACAATCGGACGAGTCTGAAAGTGTGCGCGGGCGTGAGCCGCGCTGATGCGCTGACAGATGAGCTTCGCTTCGTGCTGAGCGAATCCCTCGCATGCATTGACGACCCCACCAACTATCTGTATCCCGCTGCGCTGAAAGCGAAGCTACGTTCCCTCCTCGCCACATCCCCTGTCGAGCAGCCCGCAGCAGCGCCGATCAACGGCTTGATCGGGCCGCCGCTTCGCGACGATCAGCGTCAGCGCGCGCAGTCGCTGTATCGCAGCCTGCCTCACGAATGGGATTCCGGCGACACGCTCATCACGAAGATCAGCGCTGACGCCTATACCAACGGCGTGCACGACGGGAAGATTCTCGCCGAAGAACCTGCCGCACCCGCGCCGGCGGACGAGCGGGCGGCGTTCCGTGAAGCACTCACGCTCGCCGGTCGAGGGGAAGGCGAATCGTCCGCCGAGCTTGCGACCATCTGGTCGGCCGCAGTCTCGTTCGCCGAGCAACGCGCCGCATCTGCCAATGAGACGGGGGCGGAAGGGGCGATCGTAGGCGCGTGGGTGGCCGATGATGATCGGGCCATCACTGCTGCGCAAAAGCAGCGCGCATTGGACGAAGGTGGCGCGACTGCTTCGGCGGTGCGCCCGTACGCGATCCCGTGCTATCTCGGCAAATCGCCCGCTATGGCGGCGGAAGCGGCGAAATCCGTCGCGACCGTTCGCGTCAAGCACGGCGGCTACGCGATGGAACTGAGCACGCATGTCGCCTATGCGCTGCCCGAAGGCATGCACGAACTCTACGCCGCCCCGCAGCCGCCCGCGCGCCGAGGTGACGGACGCCGAAAATGCGCTGCGTCGGCTAGCCTAGAGTCCCACGTCGCCGGCTTGGGCACGCTCAACCGCGTACACGCGCGCAGCTTGAATGGCCTCATCGCAGTTGCCAAATTTCTGCGGGAGCTTGTGCCTCATCGCCTGCACGAACGTATGCGCGCGATCACTCTTGCGCTCGAACAAGACCAAAGGCTCCCATACCCCCGGAGCACACTCAAACGCCGTGCAATGCACGATATATTCGCCTTCCTCGATAACGATGCAACTCGTCATAGCAAGCTCCGCCGTCCCCTTTTGGGAATCGTAGCATGAGCGCAATCATCAGTCCCTGCTGCGGCTACCGATACCGCCTCGAACGCGAGGTTGCGCCGACCGGCTTCGTCGTCGCCTTCTTCGGCGTGAACCCGTCGCGCGCTGACGCCAGCGTCCGCGACCAGACCGACCTGAAATGGACAGGCTTTGCGCACCGCTGGGGCGCACGCAAATACATCGCTGGCAACCCATTCGCCTGGCGCTCGCCGAACGTGCACGACCTGGTCGCGGTCGTCGACCCAATCGGGCCCGAGAATGATGAGCACCTCGCGCGGATCATCACGGACGCCGACCTGCTCGTCCCATGCTGGGGCGACTGCTACAAGCTGCCGAAGAGCATGCGGCCGCGACTCGACGTCATCGCCGACATGCTGTTCGCGTCCGGCAAGCCTGTGAAGGTGTTCGGCCTGACGTCGAAAGGCGATCCCAAGCACCCGCTGATGCTCGGATACGACACCCGCCTCATTAAATGGAACCCGAAATGACCAAATACGTAACGCTCGACGCCCTGATCCTCAATTCAATCGACGACGTACCGAAGCGCTTCAACGCGATCGAGACCGGCGACGTTCGCGCAGAAAGCGTGCGGCTCGCCAAAGAAGAAACCTCGCCGCGAACGAGAGGCGCCCCCGTAGCGTGGCGAATCGTCGATCGCCGCCTGCAGGCACTGCGCAAGGCCGGGAAGATCCGCTCGATGTCGACGGGGTGGGTTCGAATGTGAAAACGGGGGCGAGTCGCCCCCGCCGCGAATCATGTTATCCGCGAGTCTTAGTTGTCGACTTCTTAAGCGGAGCTTGAGCTAGTGCGCTTGCGGCGGTCTGTTTTGCCTTGGTGCCAGTACTCTTGCTTTTCAGTTGCTGGCTTGCGGTTGTTGCAACCTTCTTCGACGTCTGCTTCGAATTCATCGCCATGATTAACCCCGTAAGTGGTCGCCAACGTTGGCATCACGATGCTAACACGCCATACGCAATATCCATGTTGACAATTACGCCACGTCGACGCGATCGGCGAATAGAACCTCCGCACCCCTGCTTGCGAGGGAGAGTAAGAGTCCCGACTCGCATCGTCATGCAGAAGATGATGCAACGCCGTCCATCAGATCAAGAAATCGGCACCAGAATTCATATGCACCGCAAAGGACTTCTTTAACCGGAACCGTTGTTCCTTTGTGATCGACAGAAATCATCCATTCAAGCGCAGGTTGTTCGGCGACAAAGTCGAACACGAGAGCCGCGAGAGTTTGAACGTACGGATCATAATGCTTACTGATACGCGCGTGCTTTCCTGCAGTCGCGAGCTGCCGGCAGAAATGTATGTGCAGACTAGCTCGAAAGTACTCGTCCAAGAATTGATCATTCACGACGCAACCTCCGCAAGCAGCCGATATGCGCGCGCGTTGTTCGTCAGTGATCGACGATTTCACCCAGTCCGAAATCTGCCAGGCGGTAATAGCCGCGTTCAAAACGGTGTCGGCCTTACGATGGTTGTCAAGGCGCCCGATGGTGGGAAGTGATTTGATCTCGCGGTCCAGCTTCGCAAGCATGTCACGCGGGGTGTCATACCAGAATGTGTTGTTCTGTTGCGGCATATCCCCACCGTAGCAAATTCTTCAGGCGTATCGGCTCAGCCACTCTTCCGAAAACTTCTTCGCATACTCGACGGCTTCGGCTTCCGTGCCGAATTCGCCGAGCTTCCGGAACGCAGCCTCCCGGCTGAAACCAATTTTCGTTACCTCGACCTGGGCGGCGTACTTGCCGTCCTCCGTCACGCGCGGCTCGCAGTTCATCTCGTAGCCACGCATCACAAACACTTTCTTCATTGGTTCAACGCTATTTTGAGACGGAGGGATCGTAGCATGACGACCATCCCGGCAGATCGCGCGCTCAGTCTGAAAGAGGCCGCCGAGCTGCTCGGCCTCTCCTATTCCACCGTGTACGCGCACAAGAAAGAACTTGGTTTTTTCCAGATCGGCTCCCAGTGGCGCATCTGGCCCGAAAAACTCAAATTTTCGACCGAGTACAATCCGAGCCGACCGGCGCGGACGGAAAGTAGGAGCAAAACATGGCAATCCGAAAGCGCAAAGGCTCGGACGTCTGGCACATCGACATCCGCACGCCAAGCGGCGGCCGAGTTAGACAATCTACTGGCACGACCAACCGAAAGGAGGCTCAGGAGTATCACGACAAGCTGAAGCACGACCTGTGGCGCGTCGCCAAAATGGGCGAGCGACCGTCCTATACATGGGACGAGGCCGCAGTCCGGGTGCTTAAGGAAAGCGCACATCTTGCGGACAGCACGAACCGTGCAATCCACATCCGGCACTTTCGGCAATTTTTCGCCGGCCGAACACTGGACTCGATCACCCGCGACGAGATCTTTGACGCGCTGCCGGAGTGGGATCAGCGGAGCAAGGTGCCGCGCCCGGTATCGCGCGCGACAAAGAACAAATACCTCGCGACCATGCGAATCCTGCTCAAGCTTGCCGCGGATAAATGGGAATGGATCGACCGTGCGCCGCGGCTGGAAGATCTGAAGGTGGCCAACAAGCGCATCAGGTGGATCACGAAGGAAGAGGCTCGGCGGCTGATCACCGCCATCCGTACGGACTGGCTTCGGGACGTGGCGATCCTCGGTTTTGCAACCGGACTGCGGCGGGCAAACCTGCTGAATCTTGAATGGTCGCAGGTCGATCTGGTGAATCGCCGCGCATGGATCCATCCGGACCAGGCAAAGGCGCGCAAACCGATCGGCGTCCCGCTGAACGACGACGCCGTGGCCGCGATCCGACGCTGGATTGGCAGGCATCAGACTCGCGTCTTTTTGCGAAACGGAAAGCCGATTGAAGGATGGTGCAGCGCGCAATGGGATCGGCAGTGTGCCCGCGCCGGGATCGAGAACTTTCGATTCCATGATGTGCGGCACACTTGGGCAAGCTGGCACGTTCAGGCTGGCACGCCACTGAATCGACTGATGGAGCTTGGAGGCTGGGCGAAGTACGAGCACGTATTGCGGTATGCTCACTTAGCACCTGACCACCTTTCCGAGCACGCAAAGGCGGTCACACTTTGGGCACAACTTGATGTCGTCGCGCCGGAAACCCTTGCTGCCTAAGGCCCAATACGGACCTTATTCCAGTAGGGACATGCGGAACGAGACTCTGGTAAGACCCATATAATACTTGTTCGCCTACGCCAAAGTCAGGATTGACTGTTCCCTCATTCCATGAGCACTCCGTTCGCTTCAACAGCCGCCCAGGCCGCCGCGCCCGCCTCGCTCCCCGTATTCCCCCGCCCGTCCGCCGCCGATTTCGACGCGCCGGGCGTGTACATGCCGCTTCCGCAGTTCGGCGTGATCGACGTGGCCGGCGACGACGCCGCGACGTTCCTGCACAGCCAGCTCACCAACGACATCGAGCACCTCGACCCCGCGAGCGCACGGCTCGCAGGCTACTGTTCGCCGAAGGGGCGCCTGCTCGCGTCGTTCCTCGCGTGGCGCGCGGGCCACGGCGTTCGGCTGCTGGTCTCGAAGGACGTGCAGGCCGCCGCGCAGAAACGGCTGTCGATGTTCGTGCTGCGCGCGAAAGCGAAGCTGTCGGACGCCAGCGACGCACTCGTCGCGGTCGGCTTCGCAGGCGACGTGCGCGGCGCGCTGTCGGGCATCTTCGACGCGCTGCCGGACGGCGTGCACGTGAAGGTCGACGGCCCCGCCGGCACGCTGATCCGCATGCCCGACGCAGCCGGCAAGCGGCGCTACCTGTGGATCGGCACGCGCGCCGACGTCGACGCGCGCCTCGCCGCGCTCGACGGCAAGCTGCCCGCCGCGTCGCCGGCCGTGTGGGACTGGCTCGACATCCGCGCGGGCGAACCGCGCATCACGCAGCCGGCCGTCGAGCAGTTCGTGCCGCAGATGGTGAACTTCGACGTGGTCGGCGCCGTGAACTTCCGCAAGGGGTGCTATCCCGGCCAGGAAGTGGTCGCGCGCAGCCATTACCGCGGTACGATCAAGCGCCGCACCGCGCTCGCGCACGTCGCGGGCGACACCGATACGGTCCGCGCGGGCGTCGAGCTGTTCCACAGCGACGACCCGGGCCAGCCGTGCGGCATGATCGTCAACGCGGCAGCCGCGCCGGCGGGCGGTGTCGACGCGCTCGTCGAGATCAAGCTCGCCGCGCTCGACAGCGGCAGCGTGCATCTCGGCGCAGCCGACGGCCCGACGCTCGCGTTCGAGCCGCTGCCTTACGCATGGCCGACGGAAGTGTGACCGGCCATCTTATCCGTTCGCGTGCCGGCCCGCGCTTTGCGGCCGGCGCCTGAAGTTTCCTGCGAGAGATTCGCCCGATGTGTCTGATTGCCTTCGACTGGCAGCCTGATGCCGCCGCCGGTCCTGTCTTCACCCTGACTGCCAACCGCGACGAGTTCTTCCGCCGCACGAGCGCACCGCTCTCGTGGTGGGAAGAAGCGCCCGGCGTATTGGCCGGCCGCGACCTCGAGGCCGGCGGCACATGGCTCGGCGTGACGCGTGACGGCCGTTTCGCCGCGCTCACGAACTACCGCGCGCCGTTCGACATCCGCGCGGGCGCGCCGACCCGCGGCAAGCTCGTGTCCGATTATCTCGGCGGGCAGCCGGTCGCGCCGCTCGACTACCTGAAGCGGCTCGCCGAGCATGCGGCGGTGTACAACGGCTTCAACCTGCTCGTCGGCGACTGGAAGCGGCGCGAACTCGCGTGGTTCTGCAACCGCGCGGCCGAGGGCGAGAGCGGCGTCGCCGCGCCCGCGCTGATCCCGGCCGGCGTGCACGCGCTGTCGAACGCGCGGCTCGACACGCCCTGGCCGAAAGTGGTGCGCAAGCGCGCCGAACTCGGCACGCTGCTGACCAACGACCCCGCGCCGCCGCTCGACGACCTGATCGCGCTGATGCGCGATCCGCACATCGCCGAAGACAACGCGCTGCCGCACACGGGCATCCCGCTCGAGCGCGAACGTGCGCTGTCCGCCGCGTTCATCGAGACGCCCGAATACGGCACGCGCGGCACGACCGCGCTGCGGGTCACGATGAAGGAAGGCGTGCGGCTGACGGTCGAAATCAAGGAGCGCTGCGACGACGACGGCTCGCACCGCATCGTTCGTCCCGGCGCGTTCGAGCGCGCGATCACGTTCGACATCGACGCGACGCAGGCACGCTGACGCGTGACTGCCGCACGTCTGACGCGCCGCCCGCTCACGGCGCGCGCGTCATCTCGACGTGCGGGATGCCGGCCTCGACGAATCGCTCGCCGACCGCCGTGAAACCGTGCCGCACGTAGAACGGCACGGCCGCTTCCTGTGCATAGAGCCGCACAAGCGGATCGCCGCGCCGCCGCGCCTCGTCCAGCAGCCCGAGCAGCACGCCCGACCCGGCGCCCTGCCCGCGCGCATCCGCCAGCACCGCGACACGGCCGATCGTGCCCGTCGGCAACAGCCGCCCGGTCGCCACCGCGCGGCGCGCGCCGGTTGCGGCATCGATCCGGTATGCGACCGCATGGCGCGACAACGGATCGTCGTCGTCGAGTTCCATGTCCGCCGGAATGCGCTGCTCGCGCACGAACACCGCGTCACGAATGCGCGCGGCGTCGCCGCCCAGCGTCGCCCAGTCGCCCGTTTCCACCACGCAGTCCGCCATGTGCGCCCTCCGCGCGGCCGTGTCGCCGCGCCCGTCAAATGTTGTCGAATGCCGCCCGCAGCGCCGCGACCGCATCCGCGTGCGCAGTCCGCACCTCGGGCACGTAGCCGCCCATCTTGAAAAACTCGTGAATCATCCCCGGGTAGCAGGCCAGCGTGGCCGGGACGCCCGCTGCGCGCAGCTTGTCCGCATAGGCGGCGCCTTCGTCGCTGAGCGGATCGTACTCGGCAGTCGCGATCCATGCCGGCGCGACACCCGCGAACGACGGCGCGCCGCGCGTCCCGTCGAGCGGCGCGAAACGCCAGTCGTCGCGGTCCGACGGATCGCGCAGGTATTGCGAAAAGAACCACTGGATCGTGTCTTGCGACAGCAGGAAACCGTTCGCGAGCCGCGCATGCGATTCGGTCCGCTGGTGGCCGGTCGCGCCCGGATAGATCAGCAACTGCAGCGCGAGCCGGATGCCCGCGTCGCGCGCGAGTACCGCGCAGACGGTCGCGAGCGTGCCGCCCGCGCTGTCGCCGCCGACCGCGACGCGCGCCGCGTCGACGCCGAACGCGATCGCTTCGCGATGCAGCCAGCGCAACGCATCGTCCGCATCATTCACGGCGGTCGGAAACTTGTGTTCGGGCGCGAGCCGGTAGTCGACCGACAGCACCGCGCACTGCGCGTCGCGCGCGAACATCCGGCACAGCGCGTCGTGCGTGTCGACGCTGCCGACCGTGAAGCCGCCCCCGTGATAGTAGACCAGTGCCGGCAGCGGCTCGGCAAGGCTCGGCTCGACCGGCACATACAGACGCGCGCCGATCGAGCGCCCATCGCGCGTCGGCACGACGCAGTCCTCGACCGAATGCATCGGCGCGGGCGGCACGTCGAGGATCGGCGCGCTCTTCTCATACGCGGCGCGCGCCTGCTGCGGCGTCTGGTGATGGTAGGACGGACGTTTCGCGCGCTCGACCATGTCGAGTATCTGGGCGATCTTCGGATTCAGCGGCATCGGAAAAACAGGCGCCTGCATGGCGCCGCTCACGGACAAGCGTCACATGATGCCACGCCCGCGTCAGACGAGCTGCACGAGCTGCTTGCCGAAGTTGTGGCCCTTCAGCATCCCGAGGAACGCTTCCGGCGCACGCTCGAGCCCGTATGCGATCGATTCGCGGTAGTGCAGCTGCTTCGTCGCGACGAGCTCGGTCAGTTCCGCGAGCGCGGGCGCCCACGCATCCGGATGCTCGAACACGATGAAACCCTGCAGCTTCAGCCGCGAGCGCAGGATCAGCGCGGGGTTCGACAGCGGCGCGCTCACCCCGTCGTAGCCGGCGATCATCCCGCACACGGCGATGCGGCCGAACGCGTTCATCCGCGCCATCGTCGCGTCGAGCACCGCGCCGCCGACGTTCTCGAAGCAGCCGTCGACGCCGTCGGGCGTCGCGGCCGCCAGGTCGTCGGCGAGCCGGCCCGCCTTGTAGTCGACGCACGCGTCGAAGCCGAGCGTATCGACGACGTAGCGGCACTTGTCGGGCCCGCCCGCGATGCCGACCGCACGGCACCCTGCGCGCTTCGCGAGCTGGCCGACGACGCTGCCGACCGCGCCACTCGCCGCGCTGACGACGACGGTCTCGCCCGCGTTCGGCACAATGATCCGGTGCAGCCCGACCCATGCGGTGACGCCCGGCATTCCCGTCACGCCGAGCCACGCCGATAGCGGCACGCGCGACGTGTCGACCTTGCGCAGGCCTTCACCGTTCGATGTGCCGTACTCCTGCCAGCCGAACTGGCCAACGACGGCGTCGCCGATCGCGAAGCCGGGGTGGCGCGACTCGATCACCTCGCCCGCGGTGCCGCCGATCATCACTTCGTTCAGCGGTTGCGGCGGCGCATACGACTTCGCGTCGCTCATGCGGCCGCGCATGTACGGGTCGAGCGACAGGAAATGATTGCGCACGCGCACTTCGCCGTCGGCGAGCAGCGCAAGCGGCGTCTCGACGAGCCGGAAGTTGTCGGCACTCGCCGCGCCCTGCGGGCGAGACACGAGCAGGATCTGACGATTGACGGCATTCATCGCTGCCTCCTTCTGCGTCGCGATCGCGCACGATCGCACGCACAAACGAAAACGGCCCTGCCTGACAGGCAGGGCCGCATATCGCGAACTCACGCGTCGCTCGGGCCGGGATGCGCGTCCGGCGCAGTGCGGGTGCGTTGCCGCTTGATGTCGCGGCCCACAGCGAGCCGCCGCATGTACTTGAACGTGCCGAGCGCCTTTGCGACGAAATGGCCGTCGCTGTCGCGCACCTCGCCTTCGCAATACGCCATCGTCGTCGAGCGGTGCATCACGCGCCCGTAAGCGCGCAGCTCGCCGCGGCCCGGCTGCATGAAGTTCACCTTCATCTCGACGGTGACGACGCCGACGCCGTCGTCGGTCAGGCTGCGCGCGGCCATCGCGAGCGCGACGTCCGCGAGCGTCATCGTCACGCCGCCGTGCGCGATGCTCCACGTGTTCATGTGGCGCTCGTCGAGCGGCAGCAGGATTTCGCTCTTGCCGTCCTTCGCGGACACGAGCTGCACGCCGAGCAGGTCGACGAACGGGCTTTCGATCGACGGACCATCCGCCTGCTGTGTTGCGTCGCTCATCGTGCGTCGTCGACGAGGTAGTCGACGCACTGGCGTTCTTCGCGAATGGCCGCGACGAACTTCTTCACTTCCTCGTGGACCGGGTGCACCTGGTATGCGTCGAGCGCGGCCTTGTCCGCGAAGTCGGATACCAGCACGACGTCGTAGGTGGCTTCGAGGCCCGGCGTCGCAATGCCCACGTCGAGATGCAGGATGCCCGGCACGATGTCGCGGCATGCGTCGAGCTTTTCCTTCAGCTTCAGTGCGTTCTGTGCGCGCGTCGCGCCGTCTGCCGATTCCTTCAGCTTCCACATGACAATATGTCTGATCACTTCGTTCGCTCCAGTTCGTGAGGGTTCGCCTACCCGGCTAGAACCCTTGCTAGTCGGGCAATTCCCGACATTTTACAGTTCGCCTACGTTCGTCAGAAATCGCGCCCAGCCGAGAAAAAAGCGGGTATCTAAGCGGGTATCATTTCATGGTTCCAACGACGATACCCGCTTTCTCACCGTGCCACTTACTGACGTCAAGATCCGACAAGCGAAGGCAGGCACCAAGCCTACCAAACTTACCGACTCCAATGGGCTGTATCTTGAGGTTCGCCCGTCGGGCTCCAAGCTCTGGCGATACCGATACAGGATTGCCGGGAAGGAGAATCTGTTCGCGATCGGCGAATACCCCGCCGTCAGCCTGCAAGACGCTCGCCGGGCGCGAGACGATGCTCGCGCGCTCGTCAAGAAGGGCTTGCACCCGTCTCATGCACGGCAGGAAGTGCTTTCCAAGACCATCAGCGAAGGCAAAGCAACTTTCCGAGCCGTTAGCGATGAATGGCTTGCGAAGAAGAAAAGATCTTGGACAGAGCCTCACTATGGGGACATTTTGCGCATGCTCGAGTCCGATGCGTATCCCTACATCGGCAGCCGCCCCATGCGCTCGATCACCGCGCACGACGTGCTGTCCTTGGTGCGCCGAGTCGAAGAGCGTGGCTCCCCATCCGTCGCGATCAAATTGCGCCAGTACGCGTCGAACGTGTTCCAGTACGCGGTCATCACCCTACGGGCCGATTCAGATCCTGCGTCCGTTTTACGTGGATCCGTTGTTAAGCCACCGACTGAGAACGCTCGACCGCTGAGTCGCGACGAACTGAAGGCGCTGTTCCGGCAGCTCCCGACCTATAAGAGCAAACGCACCGTGATTGCGATCCGGCTGCTGATGATGCTGTTCCCACGCACGATCGAGCTTTGTAGAGCGCGGTGGGAAGAGATCGACCTGGGCACCGCTGAGTGGAAAGTCCCGCCTGAGAAGATCAAATCGCGACGGCTACACATCGTTCCATTGCCAAAACAAGCGCTGCCCCTACTGTGCGAGCTACAGGAGATGTACGGCAACCGCGGATACCTCTTGCCCATTCTTCATAGCAATCGGAAGCTCCCGCATATGAGCCGAGCGACGATCAACAGGGCAATCGACTACATGGTCCCGGACAACCCCGAGCCGATAACCGGCCACGATTTTCGAGCCACCGCGTCCACACACCTTCACGAAATGGGCTGGAAGGACGAGGTTGTTGAAATGCAGCTTTCACACAAGGACAAGGACAAAACGCGCTCGACGTACAACCACGCGAAATATCTCCCGGAGCGGCGAGAAATGATGCAAGCGTGGGCAGACTGGCTTGGCGAAGTCGAAAAGGAGGCACTGTCCGATGTCGCACCTGCGAGCACCGACATCAATGACCGATGATGCAGCAGTACCTGCGCTTTACCTGACAAGGAGCGCATCGGAAAGCTACGCCAAAACCTACGCGCGACTGCTTTCAGTAATCAAGCGCAACAGAGGGACAACGGCAACTTCACTCGCCTGCACGAAAAAACGGGGCCGAATCACTATAAGCGCGCGACGTAGTCCCGCACCGGAGCCACGCGCCGTATGGGAAATACGCACGTGCGACTTGACAAGGCAGGCTTCGGTTGTAAAATGCATCCAACTTCCTACTCCGGAAGTATTTCGAGATCAGCCGGATCAATTGCATCCAGGGTCCATCTCGGGAGCTTAAGCAGCGCCGATGTGCTAGTTGGGTGCCGAGTTCTGCCAGCTAGACGACGTGGCTTCAAGTCAGGGAACTCAGAAGCAAGTGATGATTTCTGTCTGGAAATACCCGCTACACTCCGTAGCGGGTTATTTCATTTTGCCTCTGACCCTGTTGAGAAAACCATGCATGACGTGCGCGACGCCTCATCCCAGTTCCTGACTCAAATTCTCTCCGTAGATTCCCCTGAACTCGGGGCGCGCCTCAAACAGCGCCTCAAGTCGGCGTTCGTCTCCAGCGGACTTGGTGTATTCGACGAAAAATCCCTTGGTTTCAAAAAGTTCTCCGACTACCTTCTGCGCGCCCATGGCGACCTTGTCAACGTTGAGCGGCAAGAAGGGCTTGGTGACATCCTTGTTTCTCTACGGGGTACGCCGACAGCTCGATCGTTCTACTTGCCGACATTGACGCAACCGAAAGCTTTGGACGGCCCCGTCATTCGCAGTGACGTATGGCAGGCCTTCGCCAATCCCGATCCGGAGCGAAAGCGCTTTTTCAACTCGCAAACCGACAAGGTCGTCCACTACCTGGACGGGCAGGACAGCACCGAGCGTGCGCAAGTTGAAGCGTCACACGAATCGTTCGTCGAAATCCCCCCTATCTCTAGGGAGGCCCAGGAGCGCTGGATGAGAGATTTTCTCGATGGCGCCTCGCTACCGCCAAACGAAAAGGAGGCTTTGGGGCCGCTCATCGCGGAGCCCTATTCCAGTACGGTGAACGCGACTTTCACCCGGGCGCTAGGCGCTCATGGTGTCGCATGGCGAAAGTACCGGACCGCGCAAGTCACGTCCACGATCGAGGCGTGGGCCTCCAATGCAGGCGTCGCGATTAGCAGGCTACATGTCGCGCCGGCGCCCGTCACATCTAGCGCCACGCAGGCGGGCGTAACGGTCGAGTCGCATGCAACGGCTGATCTATCTTTCTCCCCCCGTTCCGATCAGATGCCCCCTCGCCAGCAGGTCCTCAAGCTGCTCGAACTGCTGACCGACGATGACATCAGTCGTCTGGTACTCCCAACGCTGCTCAGCACGATCATGATCCGATCCCGCATGTAAGACGGGCAGGATTTAGACCATGAGAGTGGTGTTCGTCATTGGCCTGTTCAAACCGCTTCAGCGGAAGTTTGATGCTGACTGCGTGCGCAATGGATTGCGCAACAAGACTGTACTTGCGGATATCGGAGCCAAAGGCTCACTGACGCTTCTACCGATCGAAAGGGACGCCATTCATGCGCTACGCGCGTACCTTGACAGCCTCGATCAATATTCGGACGCCCATGTCGTAGTCTTTCCTTATGCACCAATTCCGAACGAACTCGAAGACGAACTCAAAGCGCTTACAGCAGTAGGCGGAACGGTTATCCGCGGGAACAACGGTCATGACGGATGGCCGGCCCTTGCTCCGAAACAGCGGCCGGACACCGAGGTCATCAATGCAGCGTACAAACGCCTCTGGTTCGGACTTCCAGCAGTCGCGCCGGCGGCAGAGCCGACACCATCGGAATATTTTCGGCAGGTGGCTGATGCGAATCCGCAGATTCTGTTTGCGCAAGGAGTTTTTGCCACATGCGACCAGGTGGCGCCGCACCGTCATGATTTCCTGAAACGCGCTGTCGATGCACTCGTCGATCTCGTTGCCGATGGATCAGGAGGTCGTATCGATGCCTTTTTTCGCGAGAAAGGTCTCGATCATGCACAGACCGGCGGCATCAGCACAACACTGGAAGTGTTGTCGGGAACGCAAACCGTCTACAACGAAACCACGCACACACATCTCAAGCAGGGCGATAAGACTACGCCAGAAGGCGCGGCTCGACTCTACTACCAAGTGTTCTCGCACTGCGAACGCACATATGTTGCGATCCTATATGCTGGTCCGCATCCGGATCGCAACGTTCGATGGATTTACAACTTCCCCAGCTGATTACTGCCAGACGCACTCGCTGCGACTAGCCCAACGTCCAACTTCGCCTTGACACGTCCGGACCGCTGGTAAGCTCGGGCACCCTAACGGATTATTTGTAGATCGTAGGCGTTGCCGTTATCGGTCAAGCAAACGCCCGTCCCCTGTTGTGTCCAACCGCTGAAACTGAACACGCATCGCAGGTTGTGCTGTCCATCGGCGGACTGCGCCAACACGTTGCCATTGCCGACTGCGCTCACCCCAATGGCGCTACCACTGGCGACTTGTCCGCCGCCGATGGCTGTTCCAAGCGAGAACGAGCCACCCTGGACATACACATAGCGACCCGTGTAGGTCTCGCCGGCCAATGTAATCGCTACCGATTTGTCGATTTGCTTGGCCGTTCCATGCGCGATCGGCCCGGCTCCCCGAGGCATCAATGAAAGGTCGTAAGTGGCACAGCCCTGTAACGACATGATTGCAGCAAGGCAGGCAAGAGATTTCTTCATCACTGACCCTGTGTCTTTGTAGATTGGCTCAAAAGGGACGCGCTGCCCTCGGAGCCGGTCGGTCCCACCGTTGATGATGCCTCACCGAACCTCAGACGAGAAGTCGGGGTATTCTCTCCTGCTTTGCATGATGGCTGCCTCGCCACGCCAAACTGACCGTAGTCGCTTTGCAGGCCGACGCATGCCGCCCCACAACGCCAGCGACATCGACGTGCTACTGCCGCATCGCTGGCAACCTCTCTCGACCGCCGCCTAAACTCGCTCGTCAAGACGAGTTGGCTAGCCGCTTACCTTTACTCCGCAACACTTCCCGGTAATATTCGATCACCACACAGATAACGGGGACCGAGACATGATGAAAAAGACGATTACGCTTGCGCTGGCGCTCTCCTGCGTCCTGAGCCTTCCGGCACATGCTCAGGTGCCAGGGTTACCTTTCTCGCAGACCTCAGCCCCGCTATTCACCGACAGCGTGAACAAACAGCAACACATGGTGACGGGGGCAGTGTTCCGCATAATCTGTAATGACAAACGTGTGATGGGTACGGGGTTTCTGCATAATAGCGGTGATCTGATTACCGCGGATCACGTCGTCTCGGGGTGTCAGCACATTGTGTTTCTGCAACCAGACGGCTCTGGCGGAGCCCTTGTCGTAGGCGCAACAATCGTGGCCGAGGATCAGGAACTTGACCTCGCATTGCTGAAACCTGTAACTCCGCTTCCTGACACTCCTCTTGCGCTATCCCCGGTAGTTGCACCCGCACCGGGCTCCTTAGTCACCACTTGGGGATTTCCGGGCGGGTACGGCGGGGTCGACCCAATTGTGAGCGTCGGGTATTTCTCTGGCTCGGATCTAGCCCCGACCCCTTCCGGGAAACAGGTCAAGCAATGGGTTGTGAATGCCGCTTTTAATCACGGCAATTCCGGCGGGCCGCTCATTGACGCGGAGACTGGGGCGGTGATCGGCGTTGTGGATAACAAAATTGTTCCGCTGTCTAGCTCAACGCTAGCTGCACTCAACGCTATGAGTAACAACAAGTTTGGAATGATGTATGCGGGCACACAGCCTGACGGTAAAACTGTACAGATAAGCGAAGCTCAGGTCGCAGCTCAAGTTCTATTCGATCTAGCGTCACAGGTTCAGTTGGTGATTGGCAGGGCCGTTCCATCCACTACTGTCCGTGACTTTCTTAAAGCGCATGGCATCGATCCTTAAACAGAGAGCCAAAGGTCCGTGTCAATAGGTCCAAACTCGCTTGTCAGGACCGATTCGCTGGCTGCTTACGCCTGCTGGCCGCAGGATACGTTTAAAGCAACATCCAACTCATCCAAGGGCTCCATATGTCTGATTGGCTTGATCAACATGTCAATGAAATGCAACCCCAGGTTGAACGACTGGAGAAGGGCTTGGAACTACCGACCGCCTTCTTTCAAGCGTTGCGCGCCGAGAGCGACTGGTCGTTCGTCATCAAACTTCATGCAGTTTTTGAAGCAGTGTTTGTTCAAGCTTTGACTGGCCATCTTGGGCAAGACTGTCTAGCCGACGTCTTTGGCTACCTCGAGATGAGCAACGTGCGGAGCGGTAAGATCGCCTTCGCACGTGCACTCGGCTTGGTGGACCATGAGGGTGCTAAATTCTTGGCTGCACTGTCCACATTACGTAACGATCTAGTCCACAAAGTACGCAATGTAGGATTTTCATTTGATGAATACGTCAAGGGATTAAATACGGATCAACTGAGCAGATTTACTGCCGAATTCACCGCACAATCAGCCCCAAAACAGGAAACAAACGACTGGAATAAAACAAAGGATCTCATATCCCATCGCACAAAAGATGTCATTTGGTACGTCGGAACGTCGCTACTTATAATTATGTCTCTTAATCGCGATATCGCCATAAGTCAGCAAGCAATAAAAAACACGAATGCAGAGCTGTACGAAAAATATTTCAAAGAAAACAAGCAACCAACCACGTTAGCTGATTTATTCAAATTCGAGGTATCGGGTTTCAGCTTGCGACCAGATCGCGCCAAGCCAGTCATTAGGAATTCCTCAACGACCGAAGAGTAACTCCGGAATCGAGTCGCGGCCATCACGCAACCGACAGTAACTCACCAACCTATCGATCTTTGGGCTCCTGCGTTACTGAGATGTACTGCTTGATTTCTGGTTGCCCAAACGCAATCAGATTCAGCATGGCAACGCCGAGACACCGTACGAAATCGTCGTCCAGCAAGATACGTGTCCTCGGATAGACCAGAATGGCGGGCGAGTCGCAGCGCAAGCTGCACCCGCCGCAGCAGCGAATCAGCCCGACGTGCGACCACAAGTAGTGGCAGACCCGGCAGCGCCCGCGGCATAAACGCTCAAACAAAGCTGGACGGAACCGCCAAGCATTTATGCAACGGCGGGCAGCGCCCGCCGTCAGACATCTATTGAATCAGAACAGCCCGACCGGCTGCGCCGCATCATCCCAGCTGAAGATGATCAACTCGTTCCGGTCGACGCCCCTCCCACCTCCAACCGTGTATTGAATCGGCACGGTCTCGATGTGAAACCCACTGAACACGCGCCGGATGTCGGGATGATCGTTGAGGCTCACAATCGCCCGCCCCTTAAGCAAGCGCAGCCGCGCAGCCATCTTTTCGTATTCCGCGAACGGAAATGCGACGCCGTAACCTTCCGTCTCATAGTACGGGGGATCGAGATAGAACAGCGTGTGCGGACGGTCGTATCGATCGATGCACGCGGTCCAATCAAGGCGCTCGACAAACGTGTTTGCCAAGCGCAGATGCGCCGCTGATAGTTCCTCCTCAATGCGTAGCAGGTTCAATCCGGGTGGCGTTGTCGTCGCAGTGCCGAACGTTTGCCCCTCCAACTTTCCGCCAAAGCAACTTTTCTGCAGATAGTAGAACCGCGCAGCACGCTGGATATCGGTGAGGGTTTCCGGGACCGTCTGCTTCAGCCACTCGAACACCTGCCGGCTCGTCAGCGCCCATTTGAACTGTCGCACGAACTCCTCCAGGTGATGCTGCACAACCCGGTACAGATTAATCAGCTCACCGTTGACATCGTTGACCACCTCGACCTTCGCGGGCGGACGGAGAAAGTACAGCGCCGCACCGCCCGCGAACACCTCGACGTAACAGTCGTGTGCAGGAAAACGCGGAATAAGATGGTCTGCAAGACGACGCTTGCCGCCGATCCAAGGAATGATGGGAATTGCCATTGTGAAAGCCGTTTTTAAACTTGGTGTAGAATCCGGCCCGCCTACGTAGGTAAGCAGGGCCTTGGCCGATTCACTGGCATAGACAGTGGAAAGGCGACCTGGAGGTGTGTTCCCGCACGTCCTCCGGTCGCCCTGTTTCTTCTCAAACTCTTGTAGAATCACGCCCGCCCGTACGGAGGAGATCCTTCCTCCAGGGTAGTCAGGGCGTTGCTCGCTCATTGTGAGAGCGGTGAACGAGTGGCCGGACGTCGGGCTCTCTCCAGCACCGTCCGGTCGCCCTGTTCTCTCAGCGCTACGCCACCATCACGGCACTCTGTTGACGGATCCCAGCGAAACCGCCTTCGGGTCGATTGGCCCGCCCGTCACCGTGATATCCGGCGACACAGCGAACTGCGTGATGCGGTCCGCCTGCTTGTCCGCCCGCGACGACGATCCGAAGAAATACTCCTTCGAGCCGATCACCATCGTGATCAGGACGCCGAGCAGCGTGTCGAGCGTGCTCTTCACGACGTCGGGCATCTTGATCTCCCCGATTGCCAGATAGAACTCCAGCCCGATCACCACGAACAGCGCCATCGTGTACATGTAGGCGAGGTTCCGCGCGGTATGGTCGTGCTCGGCCGCCGCGTATTGACGCGCGCTCGCGCGGTCGTCCGCCGCTACCTTGTCCGCCTGCACTTGGATACCCGCCATGCTTTCCGCGTGCGCGAATCCGGCCTGCCGCATCTTCAACTCGAAGTCCGCATCGGCCTGTTTCAACGCGAGTAACTGCTCTGGCGTCACCGACTGGCCGGCGAGCGTCGCCTTCACGGCATCCACCGATCCGTCGGCGAAACCGAGCTTGTCCGCGATCGTCGACGCAGCCATCGCCGCAATACCAGGTACGCCACCAGTCAGCGCCGTGACGAGCCACGGCGCAACAGTCTTGAGAATGTCGAGCATCGTTACACCCCCAGCGCACGATTTAGCTGCCACCCGTATTCGAACGTCTCGTTTTCCGGGCGGCGCTCGGCCAGCTCGATGTAGAACACGGACTGCTGCGAGGCAATCATTCCGTACAGGACGCGATGCCCGTCAGCACCTCGCTGCTGCAGAAACGCCTTCAGCGCCGCGATCGTCATCGGCCCGATGCCGCCGTCGACCGAGATGTCCGGGAACGCCTTGCCGTTCTGGTTCAGCACGTTCAACGCCCGCTGCAGGAACTTGACGCCCGTCGCCGGGCCGGCGTTCACGCCGATGTCGAACAGCTTCTCGGCGAGCGTCGACGAGATCGTATCGACCTGATCGAACCTCGGCCGCCGCCAGTACCGCGACTCATAGATCGCGGCGGCCATCACGCGAGGCATATCCATCATCCGCCCCGTATACCCGAAGGCGCGCGCCTCGGCGGCCGTCACGCCCCACATGGTTCCCTCGAGTTTCCCGAGATACCAATTTCCGCGATCGTTCGGATCGTTCGAGAACCCGCCTTCGCGCCCGATCAATGCGTCGATCTTCGAAGTAACGTTCATTGCCTCCCTCCTCGGCCCAAGGCCTGTTCGAGCAAATCGATGCGCTGCTGCTGCAGCCGGTTGAGCGCATCTCCTTCGTTGATGTGCGTGAAGACCCAGACGATCGCGCCAACCAGAAACGTCTGCACCACGCCCAAGCACACGCCGAGCACCCACATCGCGCCCGTCGCTTTGTTCTTCATCGCGTCGACCTTCCGGTCGACGTCCGCGACCTTGGCAGCCAACTCGCCGCGCGCACGCTCGTCCGCACGCGAGCGCCCCCAGAGCAGATTGACGTCGTCGCGCATCGTCTCAGCACGCACCGCCATCTCCGCGAGCCGCCGGTCGAGATCTGCGAACGGCTGCACCGATCGCTTGATGTCCTCGACACTCGTCGCGATGGACCGCATTTGTTGCGTCAACGTCGCAATCTGGACGGCAAGCCCCTCCTGCTTTTCGTCACCCATCAAATTCCCCGTCAAAAATGAAAAAAGCCGCCCGAGTTACCTCGAGGCGGCTGCCGATATCGACGCGTACGTGAATGACTACGAAGGCGCCGGCACTACCAGATCGATCTTCTTCGTCGGTTTCTTGCCATGACCGACCTTCGCCTTACCCTTGTTCCCTCCATTCAATGTCACGACCGTGATCCACCCGCGCGACGCGTACGTGTGCTCAACCGACTCGATCAGGAACTCGCCGTCAACGCCGGTCTTGAACCCCTTCAGCGCGATCGTCTTTTCCGCCGACAGATCTGCCCGGCCGCGCATCGTCAGCCGGCTCGTCGACGTGTGACGATTGAGCGTCGCCAATCGCGACGTCGCCCCCGCTGTCGCGGCCTCCGGACTGGCGAACGCGTGGCGCTCGGTATGCACCGCGGATGCACCTGGCGGAGCATCTGGATTTGGGATCGTGAGATCGATCTTCTTACCTGACTTGCGGTCGTGTACCTTTGTGCGAACGGCCGCAAAGCTCGCGCGGTCCGGAAAGTTGATGTCGTAGTCGAGCAGATCGCCGGGCGCGAGCGTCACTGCCGGCAGCGGCTTACCGCTCGCGCTCTTGCCGCCGCCTCGCGGCAGCACGATCAGCTTTCCGGCCTTGACCGTCGCCGTCGCACCGTACTGCCGCGCAACGCGCGTGATGAAATGCAGATCGCTCTCGCCGAACTGGTCGATACGCGGCACGACGACGTCGACGTCACACGCGACCGCCCATTTGTTGCGACGCGCGACGTCCCCGACGATGTCGGCCAGCTTCGCGTTCGACCAGCTCCCGTATCGCTGCGTCTTCGACGTCGCGCGCATGTTCGCCGGCTTCCCCCGGATCACGACGCTGGCCGGGGGGCCACGCACGCCGACCTCGTCGACGGCATACTCGCCGAGCATCGACAGCCCCTGCCCCTCCCATCCGATCGACACCATCAACGTCGCGCCCTTCGGCGGAAACTCGATGCGGCCGTCGCGATCGTCGAGCGTGATCGTGCACTCGTCCGCGTCTAGACCGGGTTTGTCGACCGCGCGGATCTCCAGCACGCGATCCTGAATGACCTTCGTCACGTCTGCGCCGTTCGCGACGACCTGAAAAATCGCTTCCATCGCACCCCGCTATGTCCAGAGCTGGACCGATTCAACACGCGGCGCGTCGAGATCCGGCAGCAGGATCTCGACGCCGGCCGGGAACGGCTGCGGCCGAGCCGCAAGCCCCGGATTCGCGTCGTACACGGCCTCGACCGTTCCCTGCAGCGTTCCGTAATACCGAAAGCAAAGCGTGTCGAGCACGTCGCCATCAGACGTTCTTAAAGTCTTCGCCATAGCGACCGAACTCCACCGAAAATGTTTGCTTGCGCGGCAAGCCGTCGACGAGCAGCGCGTCCTGCTCCTCCTCGATCGACTGCAACAGCCAGCGGCCCAGCACTTCGCCGTCGCCCGTCGTGAGCTGAACGGGCTTCATACGCCCGCCGATTGCCCGCAGTCGGTTGATTTGCTTCGTACCGGCCCCGAGCGTCGGGAACACGACGCCCGACAACGTGATGGTCTCGCCCCCAACGCTTACCGCCTGCAACGCATCCTGACGGTTCAGGCGCTCCTGCGATGCCACGCGATACCGCGTCGCCCGTCGCAGCTTGTCGTGAGCAGCCGTCGACAGATTGAAGTGGAACGCGTCGCCCGCATCCGTCGTCATCGACATGAGGTGCGGCGTGCTCGACGACGCTTCGTCGAACAGTCCAGACAACATCGAACCGACACCTGTCGACGTGATGACGTCCATCACCGCCGAGTCCTTCAGACCGACCGCCGCGTTGAACTGATTCCACGCCCCGCCAAGCGCCGATTTCACGCTGTCGGCGGCAGCCCGCACAAGGGGGAAATTCGATCCGTCGACGGCCTTCAAAATCGAGCCGATAGACGCCTGCGTCGCGTTGAAGCTGCGCACGACCGCGCCGACCTGCGGAAACAGGTCGGACGCCACGGACAGCGCGCTCGTCGCGCCTGTCAGCAGTTCAGCCGCACTGTTCAGATTGCCGGTCGCGAGACGCTGCAGCACGTCGACCGTCGACATGCTCGCCGCACGATTCCGCTCGAATATGCGGACCATCTGACGCACGCGCTCGGTCGCGATCCCTGCCTGCGTCGCAGCTCCCGTGATCTTCCGAATCACATCCATATCGCCTCCCTTACATATGCGGCGAGTCGAACATTGCCGTCCGACTGTTCGCCTTGCGTTGATGCTCGTCCATCATGCGCGTCAACAGCGGACTGACCTGCGCGAGGAATTTATTGGCCGCGTCGGCATCGCTCGCTTCGATCTTCACGTGGAAGACAGGCGCAAATGTGTTCGTCTGCTCGATGCGCGGCCCCGGTCGAGCGCCGACACCCGCCCCGTCTGGCACGAGCGCCTTCGCTTTCGCGAGCGCGGCGACTTTCGCTGGCGACTCCTCGGGCTCGCGATCCAGCACCTTGCGCGAGATCGCGCTGAACAGCTTGTCTCCGGCAAACGTCCCGACAGCGCCGCCGATCACGCCGAGCACCGCCGAGCCAATCGGTCCGCCGAGTGCGCCGACCATCGCGCCAACCTTCGCGCCCATCACGCCACCGGCAAGGCTGCCCGCGATACCTGCGAACCGGTTCGCCTTCTGCGTGTTGGTATCCGTGCTCGACGCGACCGCGTACGCTTCGCGCGCCGCAAGGCCGACCTTCAGCACCGTGCCCGCCACCGCCAGTTTCCCGGCGTACGGAGCGACCCGACCGAACAACGCACGCCCCGCGTTGAAGATCCGCCCAAGCCTTCCGCCCCGAGCCGCCGCACGACGCGCAGCTCGACCGGCACGCCCGCCCCCCATCAGATCACCAGGACCGCCACCATCGACGCCCCCGCCGGGCATGTTCACGACGAACACGCGCTGCACGCCACCAGCGGCACCCGCAGCCCCGCCAAGCACGTCCAACGCGCGCCCGACTCGACCACCTGCCCCGCCCGAGCCTCCGGCAGCCCGACCACCGCGCGCGAGGACCGTGCCCCGCGCAATGTCGAACACCCCGCGCCCGATGCTCCAAAGTGCCTTTGCACCGCGCATAGCGAGAACTGCGCCCGCGACGCCGACAACCGCAGCCGTCGCCTTCGGTGCGCCATCCGCAGCGGACTGGATGCCGCTCCCTAGCCGTTTTGCCCCTTCGCCGACGCGATCCGTAATCGGACGCAGCGCGTCGCCGATGCTGCGCATCGCGTCGTCCCATCGCTGCCCGACCTCGCTCCAGATCTGCTTGGACGTCTCGCGACGGGCCTCCAGATCCTTTTGGATCTCGCCGCTCGCCTGCTGCGCATTGCGCTTCAGGTTCGTATACAGCTCCGCGTTCTGCATGTACGCCGTCAGCGCTGCCTTGACCTGCATGTCATTGAAGAGGTCGCCGGTCTTCATCGTCTCGGCGAACGCGGCCATCTGTGCCTGACGCTTAGCCGGGTCCATCTCGGAATTGAACTGCTTCGCCGCCGTCGCGAGCTGCTTCGCCTTGGCCGGATCGACACGCTCGATGTACGCTCGCGCGAGCACGAACGACGCTTCCAGCGTCGACCAGCCCTTGCCGATCGCCTCGCGCATCTTTGCCTGATAGTCGACGCCGGCCTTCGCGTAATTGCGCTCGGTCTCGCCTGAGCCGATCTTCGAGAACCAGTTTTTAAGGTTGTTCGCCGCTTCGTCCGAACTGCCCGCCGTCTTCATCTGCACCTGGAGCATGGCCCCGAGCTGCGTCACGGAATCCTGCCCTGTGATGCCGATCTTCTTCATCTCGGCGAGCAGCACCGGGAACCATCGCGCCATGTCGACGGATTCAAACGACCCTTCCTTGCCGAGATACGCGATCGCTTCGAGCGCCTTCGCCATCTGGCGCGGGTCGACGATCTCCGCGTTTTGCTGCAACGCTTGGATCATCTTCGCGGTCTCGACCGTCGTCGCGCCTTGGCCGATCGAGAACTTCGCGACCAGCGGAGCGAAGTTGAGCGCCCGATCGAGATCCATACCGCCCGCGACCATCTGATTGACGGCGTCGGCCAGCTCGTTGCGGCCGATACCGTTTGCCGCTGCGTCACGACGGATTCGCACGCCCATCGCGGCCTCTTCCTGCGTGCGCGCGACGCCGGCCTTGATCGCGATGTCGCGAATAATCGCCTGATAGTTCGCGGCGATCGTCGCCGGTACCGCGACCGCCGCTGTCAGCTTCATCGCATCACCGATCACGCCACGTCCGGCCTCTTGCCCGGCTGCCAGCCGCTCGTGACCGGCCGCCTTCAGATCCAGCCCCCGAGCCGCCCGGCCGAGCCGCGCATAGGCGCGATCGAGCCGGTCGACCTCGATGCCCGCATCCCGTAGCGACTTCAGGTTACCGTCCAGCTTGCGGCGGATACCGTCCGCCGCGCTGTCGCCCGCCAAGTGCAGCCGGCGGAACTCGTCCTGCAAGCGCATCGTCTCGCCGATCTGGCGCTGCCAGAGCCGAGAGTCGTTCGCTCGCTTCTTCATCGCGTCGATCTTCGACGATGTGTCGGTGATCGCCTTCCCGAAGGTTGCCGACACGGCCCCGCCGATCACGATGCCAAGTGCTAAGTCTTTCGCCATCTCGGCCTCCTTAGTCCGTCAACCACCAGAGCATGTCGTCGACCGTCATCTCGTCGATCGACGTCGGCGACATGCCGTACTCACGCACCAGCCGATTCGCCAGCGCCTTGAGCGTCTTTCGGTCCAGTTTTGCGTACGGATCGAAAGGAGTAGTAGGCGTCCTGCACGCGCTCATAGTCGGCCATGTCCATCGCATCGAGATCGCTCGGCGCAACATCAGCGAGCGACGCGAAGAGGATCAGCTCCTGTTCCTCGGTATCGTTGGGCGCGAGCTTCTGCGCACCGCGCATATCGCGCACCTTCGGCCGGCGCATCGTGAAGGTGTCGCACTCGACACCGTTAAGGGTGATCGGATAGTCGAGCTTGATCGCGACCTTTTCCATTGCGGCTCCTGAAATGAAAAATGGCAAGCCGTCGGCTCGCCATTGATTGAATAAAGTAGCTTTGCTGCGTGCCCGTCGAATGACGGTTACATTCCGAGTCCCTTACGGACCTCCGCGAGTTGATCGACGCCGTTGATCACGCGCTTGCACGCGAAGATGTCGATCTCATGCACGATCGCTCCGGCGACCTCCATCTTGTAGTAGTCGCACGCAACGCTGAACTTCGCGTCGACCTTTTCACCGGGCTTCCATTCGCCCGGATCGACTTCGTACAGCATGCCGCGCAAATACACGGCGACATTCTTCGTCTTGCCGCTACGATCCATGAAGACCGCGCGGAATACGCCGTTGAATGCCCCCTGATCCACTAGCCCGAAGAAGCGCAGCACCTCGTATTCCATCGTCGCCATCGAGAACGACGCTTCGAGCGCTTCCATGCCCTGATCGACCTTGGCCGTCCCGTCCATGCCGCCCGCGCGGAAGTCGTCCGTCTTGATCTTCAGCTTCGGCGGCGTCATGCTCGTTGCGCGGCCGGCGTATCCCCGCCCGTCGACGAACGCATTGCAGTTGTGCAGAGTTTCCGGAATCATCACCCCTCCCTTAGATCTGGTTATCGAGCACTTCGGTCAGCCACTGATTCGTGACCTCGAAGCGGAAAATCGGGTTCTCGGCCGGCGGGACATCCGTGAAGCGAATGTTCCAGTACACCTTGCCGTCTTCGAGCTGGCTCGCCGTGTTCAGCAGCGGGTCCGGATAGACCTCGAAGTTGATCACTGCGCCCTGACGCTTCAGGTCGCGCATGAACGCCTGCAGGCCCTCGGTCACGTCGCTGACGTACGTCGCCGTGATGCCACGGTCCACCGCCCACTTGTGGCCGGCTTGAACGGCGTCCATCACGATATCGAGCGTCCGCACGCGCGTGACGAACTTCCATTTCGGATCGGCCGACAGCGTGCGGTTCCCCCACAGGCGATACCCGCCGTCACGAATGATCGTCGTGATGTTTGCGTTGTTCAGCAGGTTCGCTCGGCACGTCTCGTCACCGTCGAGATATTCGATCGGTCGGCCCGTGCCCGTGATCTCGACGATCTCCTTGTTCGACGGCGACGCCCAGAAGCCGATCTTCGCGTCGGTCTGGCAGAACAGCCCCGCCGCGTACGTCGACGCAGGCAGCGAGATCTCACTGTTCGTCGTATTACTCCACGCCTTCGCGCCGGGGTCGACCATGTACAGGCGCTTGCTCCCGAAATTCTTCGCGTATGCGATCGCCGCCTCGTCGTCTGCGTTCGGACCATCGATCACTGCGATTGCGCGCAGCTTGCCGGCGAGCGAGTCGGCTGCCGTTGCGACCGGCTGCTTGGACGAGTGCCCAGGTGCGATCAGCAAACGCGGTTGCGTGTTGAAGCGCGACTTCGCGTCGAGCAACGCCTGCATGCCGGTGCGCGCACCGCCGGCCGAAACGCCGCCGATGATCGCCGACGTGAGCTGCGCCGCGTCGGCCGCTGCAGGCACACCGACGGCGACGATGACAGCGCTACTCTGTGCATAGATCGCGCGTGCTGCCCGTGCAATTGCGCTCTTCGCGCCGAACGCTCGAACCGCTTCGCCGTAGCTCGTCAGTTGCACCGGCACATTCGGCTGCGCAAGATCAGGGCCGGGCGTGTAAGTGTCGGCCATGCCAATGACCGACGACGACGGCACCGCAATCGTGCGCGGGCCGCTATCGACAATGGTCGTCGTGATGCCGTGAAAAAAGGAAGTCGCTCCCATGCGGATCTCCGGAAATAAAAAAGCCGCTCATCAGAGCGGCCGGAAATGAAACGACGCGGACTGCGCCGGCAAAGCTACTTTTTGACAGGCGCGTTCCCCACCGGTACCTGCTCCGGCTCGACCGCACGGTCCTGCATCGCGACCTCAGCCGCAACGCGGTCCGCGTCGGCCTGCTGCGCTTCCGCTTCACGCTGCGCCGCTTCCTCGGCCTCGCGTGCCGCTTTCTCCGCACGCTCCGCCTCGACTGCAGCGAGAATTGCTTTCGGATCAGGTTCGGACGGCCAGACGATGTTATTGGGAAACGTCGGCGATTCGACGACATGAGTCAGCGCAACCTGATAGTCGGTCCATGCGTCGAATGTTGCCTCTTCGAGATCCGACAGCCTTCGCGTTACGCGCGCATCCGACTTGCCGAGGTTCTGCTGTCGGGCCTTTTCCAAGCGGGCGAAGAAGTCGTTCATCGCCGCCTCACGCACCTGTTCGGCGACGGTCTGCTCGTCGACTGTCCACGTCTCGTCACGCCAAACATGCTCCTCAGACGGGCGCGGCATTTCGGTCAGCCCGGCTTCTTCAGGCTTCACTCCGGCCACAGTAATCTCCGCGGCGGCACCGGAGTCGGTCCGATAGAGACGCACTCCCCGATAGTCGGGCAGCATCTCCCACCGGTCGTCGCGCCAGAACGGCCAGGTGCGCGGCTCACGTTCAGGAATCGGTTCGAGCGTGCAGAAGGCCGGAACCAGAAAGCGCGTGGAATTCATCGGGTCGACATCGGCGAGAAAGCTCACGATGTACTGCCCCGTCAGACTGTCGTATTGATTGCAAAGCATGCTCTACCCCTTTAATTAGAAGGCACGGATCATGGCGAGCACGGCGATGTTGCGCATGCGCGCCTCTGCGCCCCCATCGACCGCGATGCTGATCGTGTGCGAATGTGCACCGGCCCCGCCGATGCCGACGTTGTGCCCATGCGCGCCGTCTCCGGCGATCGAGATCCCTGTGCCGGACGCGGTCGACCCGAAGGTATCGCCCCTATCCCAGTTGTAGGGGCCACTACCTTGGCCATAGCTCGTGGCAACCACACCGACGCGGCCGATGCGCGTCGCGTGCGCGTGGCCCGGATCGTTGACACCGTGACCGTGCCAACCCTGCGCATCAGTCCACGCGTGGTGCCCGTGGTCGCCAACTGCGCTGGCCGACGCACCGTGCGCGTGCGAGCGATTCTGGCTGTCCTGCCACGTCCCGACTCGACGGCCGGGATCAGCCCCTCGACCGACGTCGGCACACCGGATGCCTTCGCCACGAAACTCGGGAATCCGGAACGTAGTCGCCCCGTCGCCGTTCGAAAATGAACCGAAGTTCCAGTTCGCCCAATCTTTCTCCTCGACCAGAGCGCCACTACCTTGGGCGTACGCCCACAACGCCGGATAGTCGGCGCGATTCAGCACCGCTCCGTTCAACGTCAGGCATCCTGCGCGCGGCGCAGTGCGTGCTTCGAAAATGATCTGCCCGATCGACGCGGACGCAATCGCATCAACGACGAACGCCGTCGACGCCGCGTTGTTCGAACGATCACCCGCTGCAGGCGTCGGCACCTGCACCCCGCGATCAAAGATCGTGCCTTTGTTGGCCGTGAACCTCACATTGACCTGACCGTTGCACGTCACGCCGAAGTCGCCGTCTGCGATGTGGTAGAAGCCGGTATCCGGTGCGCCGTCCTTGTCGAACGCCAGTGACGGATTCTGCGGCGTGCCTTCAGACAGGAAAATCCGCGCACCCGCAGCCAGCCAGAGCGCCCCTTTGAGAGTCCCACCATTGTTCAGATCAAGCGGCGTCAGGTTTCCTGAGTGCCATACAGGCTTGCCGTTGACGCGAAAAGAGCCGTCGGCCGCGTAGAACTGGAACGACCCGGCGTTACCCCCCCACCAGCCTACCGAATTGGCATTTCCGTAAAAGTAGCCGTCCGCTGCACCGACCCGGATTTGACCTTCGCCAGCCCCCGGCCCCACGGACAACTGACCTCCGATCTTCGTCCCAGCGCCGGTTCCGTCGATGACGACATAACCGGTATCCAACGACCATGAAAACGGCCGGTACGTGTTCCAGGTGCCCAGCGGATCGCCCTTCTTCGTCTGCAGCCAGTAGACAGACGAGTCATCATGGCGCAGCAGCACCCCGTAAACGCCGCTGGCGGCCCGAAGTTGGCCCCCGTCACCCGAGTCCATTCCGGTAATCTGGATGCCGTTCGAAAACGACGCACGGTATGCAACTTGCAGGCCGTCCCGACCATTGTCAGCCATCGTCCCCAACAACACACGCCCCTGCGAAGTCAAACGCATCCGCTCGGCACCGCCCGAAATCAACGCGAGCCAACCATTCGCGCCCGCCGGTCCGACAAAACAGTTGCTGCCCCGTACCTCGAGGTGAGAAATCCCTTGTGCCCCGATCTGCAGGTACCCGTCTCGCGGCGAGAACATGCCCGTATCCGGATCGTTGTCAAAGCCGTAGCCGGCGTTATTGGCGTTATTCGGCGTGATTGCGCCCGTCTTCGCCATCAGCACGCCCTTCATCGTGCCGCCTGCAATCGGCAGGTTGTCGTTGCCGAGCGCGTCTACTTGCCTGCCAAGCGCGTTGACCCGCTTGTCGTTGGCATCCGCCCTCCTGTCGTTGGCGTCAGCCCGATCTTTGAGGTGCCGCGTCCGATTGGCAAGTTGCTTTGTCGGCACGTTGTCGACCCCATCAGGACCGCCCTGTACCGGATCCGACGTCTCGAACTGATAGACACCGTCCTCCCACTTACTTTCTTCTTCCAGATTGGCCATGTACCGATCATCCCTCGCGTAAATTGACCATTGCGCGTCGCGACACCGTTGTGTCGGATCGCGACCTCAGAAAAGTCGAGCCATGCGAGCCGGCTGCGAGCCGGCGCATAGCGCTCGATTGCCCGCTTCAGGTTCTCGCCCTGATCGCGTGTCACCGGCCGCCGCAGCTTCACGACGTACTCGGCCCACACCGTCGAACCACCGTGCAGATACCGACCGTCACGCATTGCCGAACCGTCGCGGCGCTTGATCTGCCGTCCCTCCTGAATGTCGATCTCGCCGAACCCGAGCCGCCGGACAATCTCGCGGATCGCCCACGGCGTACCCTTGCGCTGGTAGATCGCCAGCGACGACTTGATCAGCTCGCGTCGTGCGTCGTCGGCCTCGGCTAGCTCCCACCCGTCGACCGCGAGCGACCACGCGAGCCACGGCAAGAAAGCGACCGGGCAGCGATCCGCATCCCACAGCGTCCGAATCACATCCGGGTCAACGCTCGGTCGCATCACATGCGCGAGCGCAGCCTCTAGGCTCGTCTGGTTCGTTGGCAACAATGCTTCAGTCGTCATCGTTCACCTTCGAATTCAGCACGATCGACGTGCATCGCGCGAACTGGTCAACCGCGCACACAACATCTGCCGCAGGCGACTTCAAATCGACACGGACGACGCCCGACTCCTTCGGATGAAGTGCGCCCGTAACCGCCGATCGCGGCATGCCGACACGCAGCCCCTCGCCCGCAGCGACTGCGATATCGAGATCCGTCCGTCGAGCGGCAAGCACAACGCCGGGATCGGGACCACGACCGACATAGACATCCGCGACGATCGAGTAATTGACGGGCCGAGCGGCCACGACCAGCAGCGTGTCGTTAAGCGGTCGGCGATCTTCCGGCGAAAGCGCACGCCGCACCGTGTCGAGCAATGCAGCACTCGCGATTCCACCGTTCGAATACGACTTCACAACCACTCGCACCACGCCCGGCTCGAGACGATCGACGCGCACGTCGGCGACGTCCGCCGACGCGTCCATCGCAAGCGATCGATACGAGCCGAACGGCCCCGCCGTCGACGACCGCTCGATCCCCATCTGCGTGCGCAATCGCAAGCGATCATCGCGCTCGACCGTTGCTGGAACAGGCGGATGCGCCTCCGGATCGCCGGGATCGACGGTCTCCCGCCTCAAATTCCAGAGCACCGCGAGGTGTTCAAGGTCCGCGCCCGTTGAGTACGCCAGCAGCACGGCGCGACCCGCATCGTTGACGCGCGCTCGAAACCGAACGTCCTCGTATGCGGCCAGCTCCAGCAGCTTGACGACCGGATCGGACTCAAGCGCTGCCGACCAGTCCGGATAGATGCGCTTGAAGTGCTCCAGCTTGCGCTGATACACCTCCTCGAAGTCGAGCGTTTCGACGAGATCCGGCGGATCAAGCGCCGACAGATCGATCACTGTCATATCGTCACCTCGAATACAACATCGTCTCCGCTGTAGCGGCCGGCGATCCGAAAAGTTACTTTGCCGTCCACGACAGACAGCGCATTCACGCGATCAAGCGCGATGCGCGGCTCCCATCGGCCGATCGCACGAGCGGCTTCCGCCTGCGCGGCCGAGATCCACCCGCGCGTGACGGGCAAGTCGACCATCACGGGAAGATCCGAACCGTATTCGGGCCGCTCCCGTCGTGTCCCCTTGCGCGTGCTCAGAATGTCCGCGATGCTCTGCACTAGATGATCGAGTCCGCCGATCAGCCGGCCCGTACGTCGGCACATCCCGACCAACGCGACCATTACTGCACCCTCGTATCGACACGCTCGAAGTCAGCGTGAGAATCCAGATATTTGATGTGCGCCGGCTCCGTCACGGTCGCCTTGCCAGCCAGTACCGCAATATGCGAGCCGTCCGGAAACACCACCACGCGACTGCGAAACGCGGTATCGATGTACGTTACGGGAGTTGCCACCGTGCCTTGCTGTGCGTCTTTCGCCATAACTACCCCCACAAACGAAAAACCCCGCACGGGGCGGGGTCCAAAGTCACTTTGATATGTTCACACTGGCGGGCTGACCAGTTCGCCATCGCCTTGCTCACGGTGCCTGTGCTCGATCAGCGACTTACCACCCGCAACGACGTCGTCGGTGTATTCAGCACCGCCCGCGATCTTCATCGCGACACCGCCACCCTCGCCCGGCTTACCCTGCATGCCGCCGTTGAACGTCAGCAATTTCTCCGTCGTCTGGTTGCCGGTGAACGTCGAGTCCGGTACGTCGACTAGTAGCTTCGCGCTGCGCAATAGCGCACCGTCCGCCTTCAGCTCGAACTCGGTTTCGCCGATACGGAACACGATCCGACCACCGGCCGGCACCGACAGCATGTATTCATGACTCGCATGGTTGTACTGCTCGAACGCGCCGTCCGGGTAATCCGTCGACGTCTCGTCCGGACTGGACCGGCCCGAACCGCCGTGCTGCTCGGTGTAGTAGCCCGGCGCAACGAATGCACCCGCGAGATCGCCTGACGGCGCCCATAGAGCCACTTCCTCGTCGATCGACGGCGGCCGCCACTGCCTGACCTTGCCCGCAGCCCCGGCCTGCCATTTGAGCCAGTCGCTCACCCAATCGCCGATCCGGACCCTCACGCGCGGCGGGTCGTACGTGATCGCCTCGACGATGGCCGACTGCGTCAGGCACGCCATCCGGCGATCCATCTCGCCAAGCTCGAAGTCGCTCACACGTCACCTCGCATCCTGATCCGCCGGATTCCAATAACGGTCTTCGTGCCCCGGCCCGGTCTCCGGATCGAGACCCCACAACACCGAACGGCCCTTCGTCGGCGGCTCGAACACGTCGCCCAGGTCGAATTCGTGCACCCATTCGACGAGCCAGACGAGATACGTGTCCAGCTCCGGGCGAAACGGATCTTCGCCGGCAGACCCAACCTGTTTGCCGGGCGTCACGGGCAGCCCCCACGTTGTCCCATGCACCGTTTGCAGCACGCGGGCCGACAGCTCGCGCACCTGCAGGTCGCCATCGTCCACAAGCGGATCGACGATCACGCGGGCCTGCATGCGCGCGATCAGCGGCACACGGCCCGTTCCGTCATCGTGTCCCGGCTCCAGTTCTGCCAGCTCGATCGCGACGAACGGCGTTTCGATCGATTTGCCGATCTTCGGATACGCTTGGATACGCTCGAGATCCGGCAAGCGCGCACGCAGGCCGGCCTCGATTCCATCATGCAGTTGTTTCAGGTTATCGAGCACGGTTCGCCGCCTTCTGGATTTCGTAGTTCACTTCCTGACGCAGCACCGTCATCAGCCGCGCCTCGCACGCCTGCGCGGCCCGTCGAAACGCCGGATCACCAGTTTCCGACCACTCGACCGTCACTACCTCGAACGGTGTACGCGCCTTGCCGGTCCGCCGGTAGATCGGCCCGTCCGGCTGCGCCTTCGTCTTGCGCCACGCGCCCTCGAACAGCGACTTGCCGGCCCGGATGCCCTTCTTCGTGCGTCGGACCGAGCCGAGCCGGTGCGCCTCGATCGGGTTCAACCCGAGCCACACCTTCCCGGTATCGGCCGACCGCATGAAGAAGTACATCCGCTGCCGCAGCAGCTTCTGCTGGATGCCCGTCGCGTTGCCGACCTCCTTCGCGGTCTGGCTCCGAATCCACACGCCCGTCTTGCGCAGCGTCCGACGCCATGCCGCCTGCATCGCAGCAGGCGGCAGGCCCGCGAGCGCTTCGAGCGCCCCCTTCGCATCGATCTCGATCTTCAGCAGATCCATCCGTCACCTCAGAATCAGGACTGTCCAGCCCGTGCCCGTCGCATGAATCTCGAAGACACGGAATCGCTCGCCACCCGCGACAACGATGCTGCCCACGGATACATCCGCTGCATCGTCGTCGGTGATGTCGAGGATCGGCGCAACGAGCTGCGTGCGTTGCGTCCCGAGATCCGGGCCGAGCCAAGGGGCTTTGAACATGCCTTGCAGCGGCTTACCGTCGATCGTCACGTCGTCCGACAGGTCTCGCTTCACGGCCGTGTCGACGTCGGCCATCAGATCCCGGAATGCCATGTCACACCTTCAGCTTGACGATCGCCTTCGGGCGCGTGCACAGGTGGATCGGGTTCGACTGCGCCTCGATCTCGACACCCTTGCCGAAGTCCATCAGCTCCTGCTTCGCGTAGTACGGCAGCCCGGTCGTGTTAACTGCCTCGACGTAGTCGGCCGGCGCGAAGCGCGTGATAAACAGCTCCGGCACACCTTCCGGCACCGCATACGCCTCGTCGTCAGCCACATAGCCGATGTCGCCGACGCGACCGCGATAGCGCTCGAACGTGCAGCCGCCGAAGTCGAACGCTTCGCGCGCATCGCCGCGCAACTGCGCAGCCATTACCGAAGCGAGATACGTTTCCTTCACCGACTTCGCAGAGATCAGCTTGTTCCAGAAATTGCGGCCACAGAGCACACGCACTCCCGTGTACGCCGTCGCACCGAGCGCGTCCTCGATTGCGTCCTGGACCTCGACGCACTTCGTGCGAATTTCCGTGTCAGCCTTGCCCAGCTCGAACTGGATCACGGTCTGCTCGATGTTGAAGTACTTCAGCAGATCGATCAGCACCGTCTTGCCGTCCGCGTCGAGCACCGCACCCTTGATCGCGCCGATGCGATGGAATTCGTGCGTTGCATCGAGCTGGCGGCGCATCTTCGCGAGCCGGCGATTCACGACCGTTTGCAGCGCCTCCAGCTCGGTCTCCGAACCGAACGCGCGCAGGTTCTGGATCTCGTCTGCCTTGATAGCCGCGCGTTGCGGCAGGTGCACGGTATTGAACGGGATCATGCTGCGCTTGCTGCCACCCACGACGGCAGCCGGCGAACCGCGCTCGCCGGCCGCGACGAGCGACAGCGTGTCGCCGTCGCGCTCGATCTGGATCGTTGTCGTCGTGATGCCGTCCTCTTCGAACAGCCCGAGCGTGCCGATGCGACCGGGAACGTACGGCTGCTCGTTGATCGCAGCACTCAGGGACGACAGCGAAAACGCATCGTCTTGAAACAGGGCGATATCCGCCATACAACCTCCGACATGAAAATGGATACAAAAAAGGCCACGCGCAATGCGTGGCCTTGAATGGCGCCTGATGCGATCAGCGAACGATCACGTGCCGCTCGGCGAGATCACCGCGACCGGCGGCATCCAACCCGGCCAGCAGCCCGCCAGCGACCTCGGCGAGCCGGACGATCCCCGTCGCCGGACGGGACGATTCGGACGCCGCCAGCGGGGCGTAGAGAATTGCTGCCGCGACTTCAGAACCGTCATTTGCCCCGTTGTCGTACGGCGCATACTCGCCGGTACTCGTCACGCCGAGCACCTGCCCTGCCGGCAGCGCAGCGCCCGCCTTGACGACGATGCGCTCGCGCGAGATCTGTCCGTTGCCCTCCGACACGAGAAATTCGGCCGGCAGCACCCCTTGTTGCTTCACGTTCGACATGAGTTTTCCCCTCCTCGGGTTACGTCAAAGTTACTTGCCGCTCTTGCGAGCCGCGTAGATCGATGCCGCACGCGGCGCATTCGCGACCACGGACGCGTCTTGCGGCGCAACCGGGGCAGCACGATGGTTGATCGGCTTCTGCGACGCCGTCACGCGCTCGAACAGTCGCGCGCGAACCTGATCCGGCGTCAGACCGTCCGCGACGAAGCCGGCAGTCAGCTCGGTCAGGCTCGCGGCCAGACAGATGCCCGCGATGTCCTGTGCGCTGCGGATCGCAGCGTCGACCGTCGCGCGGTCGCGCAGGCCCGTCGCCAGCACGATGCCCTCGGCGCAGTGCTCGATCCGCGCATCACGACACGTCGCATACACATGCGACGCCAGCGCCGTCACGTCCGGCGTCTGTGTCGACTGCGGCGCAGGATCGGCCGGCGGATTGGGTTGCGGATCGGGCGGCGGCACCTCGCCGTCGTCCTCCAGCACTGCCCGGATCTCGGCAGGCACCGCCGAGAAGCGTGCTGCGAGCCGCGCTGCACCCGCGTACGCCGCGATGCGAATCGGATCGGCAATCGCGTCGCAAAACCCTTGCTCTTTCGCTTGCGCTGCCGTTAGCCAGGTCTCGGCATCCATGATCGCGCGGACCTCCTCCTCGGTCCGACCGCTGCGCTCGACGTAGGCCGCCAGCATGTTGTCGGACGTGCTATCGAGGAGATCGGCGAGCTTGCGCAAATCTCCCGCTTCGCCGGCCGCAACCGTGTGCGGGTTGTGAATCATCAGCATGGCGTTCGACGGCATCTCGATCGTGTCGCATGCCATCAGAATCAGCGACGCGGCCGACGCGGCAACGCCGTCAACGCGCCCCGTCACCTTGCCAGCATGCCGACGCAGCGCGTTGTAGATCGTGAACGCGTCGAACACGTCTCCGCCCATCGAGTTGATCGCGACGACGATCGATGTCGCGGTCGCCGCCACCTCGTCGAGCTTCGCAGCGAACAGATCAGCGTCGGTACCCCAAAATCCGATGTCACCGTAGATTTGAATCTCGGCCACCTCCCCGCCGTCCGCATTCGCTTGCGCACGGATGTCCCACCACCGTTTCTTCCCTTTCATTCGCCATCCCCACTAGAAAGATCGCCGGCCCCGTCGACCGGATCGAGCGTGTCATATCGAATCCCGAGCCGACGCTCCCGCGCGAGATCGTCCGCGTTCTCCTGGTCGACCTGCTCCGGATCGTCACCTCGCGCGAGCACTGCACCCGATCGGCTCGCCAGCCCGGAGCGGATCTCCATCCGCTTCGCGGTGACGTCCTGCACCGGATGGATATACGGCCAGCCCTGCGGCACCCATCGCACGCGCAGATAGTCGCGGCGGCTGCGGTAGTAGTCCGGCATCGGCATCGCGCCCGACAACGCGCACGCGTCCACCCACCAGCGCCAGACCTTCCGGCAGAACTGGTGAATGAACACGTTCCACTGGATCTGTTCGACCGATCGCCGGAACTCGTTCAAGATCACGCGAAGCACACGATCGCTGACATCACGCAGATCCCCCGTCATGACTTCGTACGGCATGCCGACCGATGCCGCAGCCGCCATAAGTTGCTGTCGCATGAACGGCCCGTAGTCGGTGCCTGCTCCCGGCGGCGCAGCAAATTTGACGTCTTCACCCGGAGCCAGCTCCTGCATGCTCCCCGGTTCGAGCGACACGACCGGCGAGAAGCCGTCAACGTCGTATTGCATTGCGCCACCCGTGACCGGATCACCCATCATTCCCGGTTCGGTCGGTGGCTTCGTGATGAAGCCGGCAAAGAGGTTGCTGACCTCCTGCCGAAACAGCACCGCGTCGTCGAAGTTGTCCAGCGACTTGAGCCGCAGCAGCACCGTCGACAGCTCGGGAACGCCGCGCACCTGTCCGGGCCGAAGCGCGAGGAAGACGTGTGCGATCTCGTCGGCCGGCACGCGAACCGTCTGCATGTTGTTCATCGACGCACGGCCATACTCGCCGGGGTGACGCTGCAACAGGTGATACGCAGCCCGTCGACCGTCTGCATCGAACTCGACGCCGTTGACGATCTCCCCGCCCGTCACGATCTCGTTCTTCTCCATCGGCAGCAGGTCGCCTTCGAGAAGCTGGATCTGCATTGGGACAGATAAACCGTCGCGCAGACTGCGCAACCGGCGACGTACCAACACCTCGCCGTCGCTGAAAAACGCGCGCGCGGCGAGCGTCTGCACCCCGGCGATGTCGAACAGCTCGTCCGCGTCGATCTCCTGCCCGCTGTCCTCCCAAAGTTGCTTTTGCATCTTGCGCACCGCATCGTTCGGATGCTGCGGATGCGCTTGGATGCCGTTGCCGATCGTGTTCGAGACGAGCCGGGTGATCGCCGTTTTCGCCCACGGGTCGTTACGGATCGCGTCGCGAGCGCGGGACCGCATCAGCGGCAAGCTTTGCACCGCCGCCGCATTCGGTCCCGCGCCCGATACCCGCCACGACTTCGCGCGTGCCCCGACCGTGCTCGCCGACTCGTAGGCCGCCGCCTTCAGCCGCGTCGGCACCACGAATCCGCGCTGCGCGAGTGACGGATAACCGCGCTTCATCGCACCCCCTTGCCCGCATGACGAATCCGGACGATCGACGAACGTCCGGCCACCCCATTCAGGTCTCGAATGATCTCGGTACGCGCTTCGCGCAGCTCGGCGATCGAGCGATACTTCACGCGCCGGTCGGCATACTGCACCTCCAGCTCGCCCTTCGCGATCGCGGACTGGATGCACTCCAGATCCTGCCTTGTGTATCCCATGAACGCCTCCTAGCGCCGCGTCAGATAGGTCGACCGTCCGATCCGACGCCCCTGAATACGCGAAACCCCGCTCAGTGGCGGGGTTTCGGCGGGTTTTGCTTCCTGCGGCGACGGCCGCGGAGCATCTGTATCTTCCGGTGCATCGGGTGGGTCCGGCAGCGGGTCAGCCGGCAATGCCGACGGCAGCGTTTCCAGCACAGGAACAGCGTCGAATAGCGACACCTGGGACAGGCGCTGCTGCTCGATCTGCCAATGCACCTCAGACATCAGGTGCACCTTGACGCAGCGAGCCGCATGCAACGCGTAGCCTTCGCAGTCCAGCGCCTCGTTTCTTGCACCGGCCTTCTTCTGCCACACGCGCTTGCCGCCTCGCGGCCCCGGCACCTTGACCTCGGCCGTGAGCTGCGACAGGTAGTCGGCCCGCACCTCGCGATACCAGTGCATGCGGCCCGGCCCATCGCCTTCGAGCTTCAGTCGATTTTCGAGTATCAGATCCTTTGCTCGGCTTACCCCGACCATGTAGGGACGCAGTCCGTACTTGGCCGCCTTGCTATTGTTCCGCGTCGAATCGATCGATGCCTTCGGTACGCTGAAGATCTCCGCGTCGACGTTGCTGCTACCTTTGACGGCCATGACGTTAAAGCCGGCCTGCTGCGCCGCTCGCACATACTTGTATACGGCGTCCGACGTCGAACCGTCCGACGAGTCGATCGACGTTGCTCGCACACGCAGCAGGCCGCCGTTTTCATGCCGGTATGCGTGCGTGAGAAGCGTCGTCAACGCGCCCCAAACACCACCCGTCAACGGATCTTCCTGTTGCTCGAGTACGTTGCCGTGGATCTCGCCCCACGCGACGAGCCAGCTTTCCTCACCGCGCCCCCATGCCCGCAGGATGATTGCGAGCCGGTCGTGCTGTACGTCGACGCCCAGCGTCAGCAACAGACCTCCTGCCGGCACCGTGAATGCCGCGTAAGGCAGCGCTCGCTCGGCGAGCACGTCCAGCTCCGGCAGTTCGCTCTTGTATTTGTACGGCCGCCCCTGCGAGTTGTTCACGAACGATCGCATCTTTGTGTCGTCGCCCTCGCGCAGCGCCTTCTCGGCCGTCAACCATTTCTTCACCAGCTCGGCCATGGTTGAGCCGGGGAACGGCGAGACCAGCTCGTTGATACGAAATCCAGCGACACCATGGAACGGCGCCGTCGCAACCCAGCGCCCACGACGTACCGCGCGAATGCGCATCGAATCGTCCCACAACGTACCGCAATGCGGGCAGGTATATCGGGCCGACCCAGGACGCGCCCGGCCGAAGACCTCGTGCGCGACCTCGGTGTCTTCGCTCCAGGTCACGTTCTCCCATGCCAGCTCATGTTCTTCACCGCAGTCCGTGCACGGGACCAGATAGACACGCTGATCCGAAGTCGAATACGCCTGCTGGATTCGCGACAAGCCGTCGACGGTCGGCGTGCCACCAAAGATGACTTTGCGGCGACTGGCCGAATAGCTCTTGGTCCGCTCCTCCAGCAGCGTGATCGAATCACCCTGATCACGCACGTTCGTGTTTGCGTCATCAGGTTCTTCGACCGCCACAACCGGGGCTGGGGTCGATTTGACTGCACTGGGCGAATTCGACGTCACGAACTTCAGGAACCCACGCGAGAACGTCTTGTGGTACCACAAGTTGTTCTTGTCCCGACGAGACTGGATCGGCAGTTTCGACAACAGCCGAGGCGTCACCTCGATCATCGGCGCGAATTTCTCCTTGCTGAAATCCTTCGCCGCCGCCTCCTTCGGGAACATCACGATCATCGGGCATGGATCGACGTCAATGCGCTTGCCAATGTAGTTCAACAGCACCCCGTCCGTCCAAGCAACCTGCGCCGATTTCATGCAGACCACCTTCTGCACGGTCGGATCGTCAAGCGCGTCGTGCATGCCAAATACCCACGGCGTGATGTTGGGGTTATAGCGCCCCGGCTTCGCCGCCGCTTTCGCATTCATCCGGCGATGCCGTCGTGCCCATTCCGTCGTCCCAATCCGTTCCGGCGGACGAAGTAATCGAGCGAGCCGGCGAATCACTGCTTGAACCGTCTGCGCCGTATCGAGATAGCTGCTCAAGAAATTCATAGATATGCTCGTTCAACCATTCAACGTCGACGTCGACGCCGTACAACGTTCGCAGCTCCTGAACCAGATTGTCTGGCAGCGCGAGCAGTTCGGTTTGAAATGCGGTAACCATCTCACCGTACGCGTGTTCGAGCTGCTTCACATTGACGAGCTGTCCCTTCTTCTCCGCCAGCGTGAGCAGCTTGAGCTGACGATCGACGCGCTCGGTCATCGCACGTTCGGCGACGAGATCAATCCCGGCTTCACTTCCACGGCCGGCGGCGATTTCGCGCAGGTGCCGGATGTACGCAACGCGGATCTCGTCGATCGACGCTGCACGGTAGTCGAGCCGGACCTTATCGACGAACCGCGAAACGGCCGACTGATCAAGGTCCAGGTGCTCGGCGATCTGCTGCTGAGTCGGCATGAATATGACCCCCTATGGAGACTCGCCAGTAGAGAAAAAGCGCGGGTCTGCAGCCCCGCGTCTCGGCGACCCCTGAGGGTCCCCGTCTGCTCAAAAAGTAGGCATCCCCGACTGGATCGTGAGATCCGCGATCGCGCGGTCGCCCGCACGGTCCAACGCCCACACGATGCGGTCCATCGCATCGTCAAACACGAAGCACCGCGCGGTGACGCGCCCCATGCTTCGATCTTCATCCCACGTCGACCAGACCTCACGCGGCCCGGCGCTCGCCGACTCGATTCGCATTTCAGCGCCCCAATACAAAAAGCCCCGAACGCGTTTGCGATCAGGGCCTGCTTGTCCGATTTATGAGATACCCATTCGGGCACCAGAATCCGCCGTGTCAGAATGCGACCTCGGGGCCAACCACACAACACCGGAGCAATAATGGATAAGCCGGAAATTGAGCAACTTCAGGCGGAAGTTCACCGACTTCGCGCCGAAGTACAACTACTCATCAAAGGTATGCAGCTTCGCGATGCGAATGTCGCAGCCACCACGACCATTGTGCAAGCGCTTGCGAATCTCACGATGTTGTCGCCGAACTCATGGGAGCCGCTAGCCGCCGTGCTTCGCGAAGCGTACAAAGTTCGCCGCGACCAGTCCGGTGTCACTGCTCTCTATCGAGAGCAGTTCGACGCCGCGTTCAGAGCGACGCTTCCTGATCACCTAAAACCGCTCGTGCTGAAAGATTAACTCTTTCCCGCACACGTACTTCACTTAACGCGTCTGCGATCAGCCCCGAGCAGACGCGCGCCCGGACCATGTCCGGGCCTTGACTGTCCCAGCGCGCAAGTTCGCACTCGGCGAGGCTCGCAGCGCACAATAGCGCTCCCATCACACGCACCAGAAACTCAGCCATATCAGCATCCGCACAATCCATCTTGAGATTGCCCATATTGCTGTCAAATGCCCAAACAGCCGAACGCTGACCATCAAAAATTTCTACTCGCACGATACCCCCAAATTCAAATGCCCCGAGCGAGTGAACGCTCATTACCTTTGGTTATTCATTTCTCACAGCACGGTGACAACGGCCCCGCCATCACGTCGTCGCCGCTGGTCGTCTTGCCGATCAGCTCAGATCAGATCCTCGACAACGATCTCGCGGTACGCGCGTAGCATCTGCGCAGCCGCCTGAACCGGATACATTCGCCCGACGCCGGTTCCCATACCTGGAGCGAGCAGGCTCTGCATTCCCCTCATCCGCGCAATGCGAAGTGCCGCGCGAAACGCACGATAGGCGTTATCGGTATCACCGATGAGCGCCGGGACGCGCATCGTCGGGGCTGCAATCATGATTGGAATAGCCCGGTCGCCCGTTTCAATCGCGACGGCCTCGCCGACCGGCAATTCGCAGCCGGGTCGATCCGCGATGCACTGGATCAATCGCCGCTCGGTCGACAAGCCGAAGCGGCGGCGGTAGAGAAGGTCGATTCCACCGTCCATCCAGCCGAAGCTATTCGCCGGACTGACGATCGCGTCGGCGGACTGGGTCAGGATGTCGGTACGCAGCACGGTCACATCGGAGACGCCCGCGAACGCTTCAGCGAACGATTGATACAGCGGTTCAATAACCGCGCAGAGAGTCAGTTTCATGTCGAAGGCCCAATACAAAAAGCCCCGAGGGCTTGCGCACTCAGGGCTTTGGAATTTATTTCGTAGGGACGAACGCCCCCACACAACCTAACGGGCTCCTCATATCGTTGTTTTGTCCCGAGAGGTTTGCACGACTAACGCGCGGTGCCAGCGAATATCCAGTAACGCGGTAAAGGATGTCCGAAGTTTACGCGATCTGCTCTTGGAATGAAAGATGTTTCATTCTCGCAATTGACGGCGCATCGTGTCAGACACCGAACCGTCGACTGCATCGAGCAATCCGAGCATGTCGTGAAAGCGCCATGACCAATTGCGTCGGTACTCCTTCAGAGTCACGCCGAGCGCTTGCGCACGCGCTGCGTCGTCGATAGGCCGCTTTCCGGTGCCGCCGCAATCGGAGCAAATGTGCCGCCCCTTGACATCCGAAGTCGGCGTCAGCGTTACGCGTCCCATACCGCTGCATACGCCACATCCTTCGTACTCCCTGAAAACGAGCGGCCCGTTGCGACCGTGATAGAACGGGATGCGCTCCTCCGAGACACACACCTTCCCTCTGCCAGCGCAAACCAGACATCGCGTCGTGACCTGCGGCAATTTAGGCGATCGGCGAATGACGCCGCGTCCCTCGCAGGTCACGCACTGATCGTTGACCCACTCGTCAAGCAAGCGCAAGGCAAATCGCTCGATCACGTCCACGTTCGCACGCTCGACAGCATTCCCGGCACGCTGTTCGCGACGCTCGTCGCGCTTCATTCCGGAGAACTTGCCACGCTTGAAGCGCCCTGAGGTTCGCATCATCTGCGCCAACAATAGCGTTGCACGTCGAACCATCTCGGGTTTCGCCTGTTGCGCGGCCTTGATCCGGACCAGCAAGCGACCGAGATCGTTCGCAAAGGCGAGTGCGCCCAAAGTAACTTTCGGATCGGCAATCGGGTCGGTGAACTGACCACGAACGCTCATTGCAATGCCTGCCCGCTCTTTCAAATCGATCACGACTCTCTCCTAATCGTCCTAATGTCTCAATGTCCCGAGGGAAAAGGCTTGCAGGGGTGCGCGCCTGCGACATGCGCGACTTGCGCCGCTCACGTCGCGCATGTCGCGCCCCTGCACCCGCGCCCGAGACCGCGCCTTGGGACGTTGGGACATGGGACGTCCACGGCGCGCCAAGGCTGGTCAAGTGGCGCGCCTGCCGTGCAGGCACAGCGCGCCATGCCATCACAGCGGACTGTCGTCATCACCCGCCGCGACCAGTTCACGCTCGACTTCCGGCTCTTGTTCTTCGTGCACGTAGTACCAGCCACGCGAACCGGTCGACTCGCGCTTGCGCACCCAACCGAGCGACTTCAGCGCCTTGCCGATGCGGCGCTGTTCTGCCAACGTCCATTTCGAAGTGTCGAGCTTCAGGATGTCCGCGAGGATTTCTTCCATCGTTGTGCGTGTCACGAATTCCAGGGCCTTGGCGATCTTGTCCTCGTACACGTCGCCCTCGTAGCGCTCCGCTTGCTCGATCTCGAACAACGGGCGTTCCTGCTCGTTCACGTGCCACACGACACCCGAGCGGTACAGGTGCACGGCCTCTGCCCAAAGCTGATCACGCACGGCCACGATGCCGTCGATGTCGACCAGACCACCGACACGCAGCGGCCAGTAGCGCCGGTTGCCCGATTCGTCCTTCAGGTACGTGTCGAAGTTGACGGAGCCGGCAAACACGCACTGGCGCGGTACGTCGGTCGCACGCTTGCCGTAGAAGTTGCGGAACCGGTCGACGGCCGTCGCGAAGAAGCTCTTCACGGCCGACGAGTCCGCCTTGTTCAGCGAATCCAGCTCGGCCAGCTCAATCACCCACTTGCCGGCCAGCACCGCGTACGTATCCTTGTTGCCGATCTGGATCGGCGTATCGGTGAACCATGGAGCGCCGGCCAGCACCTTCAGCGCCGTCGACTTGCGCGCCCCCTGCTTGCCTTCCAGGATCAGCACGTTGTCGACCTTGCAGCCCGGCTCCATCACGCGCGCGACGGCCGCGATCATCCATTTCATGAACGCGAGCTGCACGTACTCGCTGTCGGCCACGCGCAGGTACGTCGACGGCATCGATCGCACGCGCGGCACGCCGTCCCATTTCAGCCCTTCGAGGTATTCGCGCACGTCGTGGAAGTGAGTCGCGTCCGCAACCAGCAGGACCGCGTTCATCACGATATCGGTACGCACCGAAAGGCCGTACCGTTGCGACAACCAGAGCACACAGCGCTGATCGTCCATATCGGTCCACTCACCCGTCGTGCCCTGCGGGAACGGCGGCGCACAGCGCTTCATCACCCGACCACCAAAGTCGTCCTGCTCGATGACGCCCTGCCATTCCTTGTGATTCGACAGGATCAAGTGGACGTTGCCGAGCGTCGGCAGCAGCGTGCCCTTGTCGGAGCGCGCGAGATCCTGCTCCCACGTGTGTGCGCCGTTCTCCGCCTCGCGGCCTTCCCATTCCGACTGTTTCGCGGCAGCGGACGTCGCGACAGGCTTCGATTGCGACGCGTCCGCGGTCGACATGGCGATCGACGCCGACCGGATGTCTTCGTTCGCTGGCGCGATGACGCGCAAGATGGCCTTCTGCATCTGCGCCTCAACGGTCTCGAAGCCCTCTTCGACGTGCAGGTCGTTGAAATCGGTCAGCTTGCGCTCGCCACGATTGGTGAATACCGGATAGACGACGCTCACGTCGTCGACCTCGGCTGCCGCCTCGTACGCGCGCTTCAGACCGGTGTTCTCGAAGCGCTTGCGACGAAGCGGCATCACATCGTTACCGTAGCTCACCTCAACATACGGCACGCCGTTGTCGTCACGACGACGCGACGCGGCGATCATGTACCACGTGTTCTTCGCCTCGATCCGGACCGGCTCCGCACCGAAGACCAGTTCGCCACGGAAAGCGAATTCATCGGTGAGCCAGTCGCGCATGCGCTGCTCGATCTTCCAATCGTCGTCGGCGCAGACCAGCACGTGCAGGTCCGGGTACGTTGCACGCAGGTAACGCACGGCCGGGAGGATGCCGCCCGCGTCGAAGCAGATGTCAACCGCGAACGCGTCGTCGATCGCCATACGGATCGCGCGCGCGGTCGCATAGCCTTCGGCGACCAGCACGATCTGGTCGTCCGCGCCGACCTCGCCAAGCAGATACGATGCGCCCTTCTTCTCCATACCCTTGTTGAAGCGCTTCGCGCCGTCTGGCGTGATCTTCTGCAGGCCGACGAGACGCGCTTCGTCGCCATATTGATACATCGGCACGAAAATCATGCCGTCCGCGTCGAAGCGCACGCCCTCGGCCGTGATGTGCTTGCGCTCCAGGTAGGCGGACTCGCCATGCTCGGTTGCACGGCTCCATTGATCGCGCGCCCTGTTCGCGGCGAGCTTCGCTTGCCGTGCCTCATGCTCGGCCTGCTCGCGCTCGGCCGCTTCCTGGCGGCGACGCGTTTCCGCGAGCGCTTCCTCGCTCAGCGGTGCGCCGCTCCATTCGAAGCGCTCGGTGCCGGGATCGTCGCCCGAGAAGTGTCCGAACGTGCCGCCATAGCCGATCACGACACCTTTGCTGACGACCTCGCGCAACTGATACCAGTATTTCTTGCGCGGGCCGTACCGATGATGTCTGCCGTCTGCGACTGGATGGCCGGCGGGCAGGTCAGGATGACCCGCCGCACGCAATTGCTGAATGATCTGGTCAAGTGTCGCCATACGAAGATCTCCTCTCGAAAAAAAAGTAGGTTTGGCCGCGTGCTGCGGCCAGATCACAAATCAGTGGACCGCGCCTGTAACGAGCGCTGCGTCGCGTTAGTGCCCACACCCGCCAGCGAGCAAAGCGATCCGAAGATCCCGTGCGAGCTTGTGGGAAAAGTTGCGCCAGATACCCCGACCGGCGGCATAGCATTGCCGGCTGGTCTGCACGCGGAGGTAATGCGACGTGCCTCGCCGCAACGCACTGCTGGTTCCGTTCACATTCATTTCGGCCTCCGGTTATTTCCCGCGCAGTCGACGCCACTCAGCGGTCATGCGCTCGTCGAATGCGGAAAGGTCGGCTGCGCAGAGTAGGCCGACGATCTGATCGCGGAACGCATGACGCTCCGCCTTGGTAGGCAGCGCCGCACACATGCGAGCAGCGGCCACGTTGAATGCGCCAACTCGACCGATGCGCTGCGCTTCCGCGAGGAACACGGCAATGCGATCGGGAAACGTCGACATCACGTCAGCAAGGAACCGGACTGCCTGATCCGGAGCGGTATCGAACCGATGGGCGAGCGCTGCCGTTGCGCATGCGAGCTGTTGAGCGCTTCCGCAGCACAGCTCAACCTGCTCACGCGCCACGCGGCAACACCCCATGCCGGGCTTGAATCGCTCCATATCAGCGACGACGGCGTTTTGCGAGGTTGCGGGCTGCGTGGATCAGCCTCTGAAACAACCGCTGCCCCTTGCGCCCCGTCGCGATGATCTCCTCGGCCTTGCGGTCGTCGATCCGCTGATCTTCGAGCGCACGAGTCACGTCGTCAGCAACGCGGCCGACGTGCGCCTGCAAGTGCAGCGTGGTTGAGACAAGATGCATCGTGCCCGGCTCAAGCGCTTCGTCTGCCCCGTGTTCGTCGACGTGCTCGGCAACGAGACCGAAACGAGCATTCAACGCGTGCAGAGCATCGAGCGCGTGTCCCGTTGCTTCTGCCTTCTCCTGCATCCACTCGACGAGCAGCTCGAACATCTCCATCGACAAGCGGCTGTCGCCGACGCCACGCAGGCGCAGACGCAATGACTCAGTCGTGACGCTTTTTCCGCGCCGTACGGTCAGATAGTTCGCCGCGTCGGCGACGCCGCCGGGCGTGTTTCGAACGGACGTGTAGAGCACGTCCAGCCATTCGGTACTGTCGTATCGGCAGGTCATCGTTGGAATATTTGGGAATGAAGGACTTTCATCCTGTCGCGAGCCGCACGCCCTACTTACGATGCAACCCATGCGACAGAACGAAAAATCAATTTGCAGCAGTGGTCGAGAGAAGATCGTGCCCCTTGCAGCTCTCGAAGTAGTCGAAGAGAACTTGTACGGTCGATATGCGCGGATCGAGATGAACTCGCAACGCGATCTTCGTTAGGGTTTGGTACGGAACGCCGCAATTACGAGCGACCGCTGGCCACTCGCCCTTCGCAGCATCGAGATGACGCAGCACGGTCGTGAGCATTGGTTCGTTACGCGGCGACATAGAGCGATCCTGAGATGAAAACGCCCCCGATAATATCCCTACGGGGATATTTATTCAAGAAGTCGCTTGCCTCAATATCTCGCAAGGGATTGTTCTTTTTCGGCAATATGCACGCATGAATAGGACGCCGCTACGAAAAATCTTGGCCCGGAATGTTCGCCGTCACATGGAGACGCACGAACAAGTCCGCACCCAAGTGAAGCTTGCAAAAGCAGCAGGGCTTGCGCAGAGCAGCATCGCCCGCGTCCTTAAAGGTGAAATCGACACGCAGCTCTATGTGATCGAAGCACTGGCCGATGCCATTGGCGTCACCGCGAGCGCGCTTCTTACAGACAGCGAATCCGAGCAGGAGGTGCTTCGCTTTGACCGCACCCGTGTCGCCACCCTTCCTGCGATCGAAAAGGCAAAGATTGAGAGCTTTATCGAGTTCGTCATAAGCCAGTCGGACGTGGCACATGTCGAACAGGACGGTTCGGTAAGCATCCAGGAAGACATTCCGGCAACAGCCGGATCGAAGCGGCGCGCAAGTGTGGCCGCTCAACGCCCATTATCAAATGACCCGTTGAGCGATGAAGAATCAGTCCACACCACCAAACCCCGAGCGCACCGACGACAAAGCAAGTAACGTCTACGTCCTTCTCCGCCACAACCCGCGATCGCGCCATCGCGCGATACGCCAGTTCCTTCGCGACTTAATCAGCCGGCACGAAGCGGCATCGGCCGTTGCTGTCGCGTGCGTGATCGTTCAATCCGACGGGGCCGTCAACATTTCCGCCAAGGGAATGGACTCAGATTTGGCTGGAGACGTACTCGCCGGCCTTGACCGACTGTCAGCTCGCATTCGCCACCAGATTTCGGGAAACGTTACAGATCGTGAACGCCAGCGAGGCTTCGCAGCATCAATCGTGCTCGCCGCGCTTGCGCTATCGGTGTCCGCCTACTTCAACCCCTTCCCGTGGCTCGATAGCCTGATCGTGCTGACAGCACACTTGATCGCGAAGACCACGAAGCAGTAAGACCACCCCCTCAACTCAAACTCACTCCCCCGTAGGGATATTCTTCGAACTAAATATCCCTATGGGGATTGACACACAAATATCCTTATGGGGATACTCCGGTGTCGCGTCATCCGACGCTCAACCGGAGAACCACCATGAAAACGACCGATCTGCACACGGATACCCGCCGGGAATGGCTCCGCAACGAGCAAGTTCCTCGCATTACCCCGTCCGAACCGGCCCGCCAAAGCAACTTTGAGAAGTCGAAGATGTTCCGCTGGACGGTCGTCGCCGCCCTGCTGTTTGTCGTCGTGAACGTGTTCCAACACGACCCGGTCGTCGCGCCGACGACCGCCTACCACGTCACCGCCTAACTACCCCGATCCTGCCGGGGCGACCGCCCCCGGCGTCATGGAGACCACCATGCCGCGTATAAAAGTCATCGCCGAACCCCTTTTCGATGTCGAGCGTCGAGATACCCTCTCGCTGCGCAGCGTTGTGCGTTACGACCGCAACGCAAAGCGTCCGACGACTCCGGTCCTCATCGGAAAATTCGTCGTCGGTCGTCGCCCGCTGGGCGACAGCCTCCACACGCTTTACATGATCCTCGACGGGGCAGAGATCGCGGGCACGCAGATCTCAATCCCGAGCGAAAGCGATTGCGCCAGCGCGATCAAGCGCTTGCGTGAAGCGAAGCGCGCGGCGGGTATGGCAGCATCGGATGCGATTAACAAAGCAAAGAGACGCGGCAAGACCCGCACTGCGACGACGCGGGAGGTAGCGTAATGGACGACCGCACGCAACAACTCGACCTGACCGCGCCGATCCCGACCGGGAACATCAAGGCCGCAGCAGCCGCAGCCGGCGCCACGTCGGCAGACCTGTGGATGGTCCCTTACGAGCAACTTCACTATGACCCGGCGGACAACGTTCGCACGGTTGATCCCGAGTGGGTAACGCACCTCACTGCGCTGATCGTCGAGAACGGGTACGACAAGGGATCCCCGCTGCATTGTTACGCGCGGAAGGTCGACGGAAAGGATCTGCTCTACGTCTACAAAGGTCAGCACCGCTACGTCGCGGCCGGCAATGCAATCAAAGCCGGCAAGCAACTCGGCAAGATCCCCGTCGTCGTCCGTGACGCCAAGACGGTCAACCGCGCTGATATGGTGATCGACGGCTACCTCAGCAACGACAGCAAACGGTCGTCACCGCTTGAGCTGGCTGCCGTCGTTGCCGAACTGCGCGACATTCACGCCATGACCCTCGCCGCGATCTGCAAGCGCTTGAATATCACCGACCAAACGATCCGCGACGTCGCCCTGCTCGAACGCGCGCCGGTCGAACTGCACCAGATGGTTCGCGACGGCGCGGTCGCTGGCACGCTCGCGATCGAACAGATCCGCGAACACGGGGCAGACAAGGCACTCGATCGGCTGAAAAAAGGTGCGGCGAAGGCCGCCGCGTCTGGCAAGGCCCGCGTGACGAAGAAGCACCTCGATGCCGCACCGGTGCCGACAACGGACGCGGACGTGCCTGTTGAGACACAGGCGCCGGCGCAGGGGTCGAGCCGCCCGGCCGGGGCCACGTCCACCAAGATCAGCGAACCGCGTGCAAAGCAACTTTTGCAGGCACTGCAGTCTGTCCTGCATGACCCGTGTTTCGGAAAGCTTTCGCCGGGAACGATCGAAGGCGTCCATCACGCGCTGAATGGCCTTGAGGATCTGCTCGATCTTCCGGAGCGGCAGACGAAGCATCCAGTCCACGTCCCCAACAAGTATGGCGTGTACGCGGAGTGCGAAACCCTGCGGTCGCCCAAGAGCAAGAACCCGCGACACGCAGATCGCCCCGCCGAAATTCACATTGCACAACCGGAAGAGGGAGCATGGATCCAGTCGTTCACGCTCCAGATTCAACCGGGCTATATCGGTGGGTTGCCCTCTGTACGCCAGGACACAATCATCCACCCGACGCGTGGCGAAGCAATCCGCGACGCAGTCGCCCACATCGCCCGCCTCATGCAGCACGCGGATCGCGCAAAGTCAAAGGACGCCCCGATCGTCAACGCATGGCTTGACAGTCTGTATACGATGCCCGACCCGGACTGGACGGCCGAAATGGCACAGGAGGCAGCCAAATGACCTCGCGCCCGGCCCTATCTACCCCACGTCCGCTGCCGCGAAAGCGGGAACACGCGAAGAAGCGCCCTGCTATCTCACTGGCGAGCGTTAACGGCACTTCGATGCAGTCGAACAGCAGCGGGCTGACGCCCGCAAAAGCGATCCAGATAGACGAAGCCTCGGCGGAGATGATCGAATGTCAGCGCCGAGCAATTCGAGGTGTGAAGTGAACAATCGGACAGAACGCCTACTGCGCCTCCCGACAGTCCTCGAAATGGTCGGCCTCGGCAAGACAACGATATATGACATGATGAAGTCTGGCGACTTCCCCAAACCACGACGTGTCCGCAATCTATCCCTATGGGTTGAATCTGAGGTACAAGGATGGATCAGGGCGATTTCATCGCCCTCTGCATCGGCCGGCCAATAGACCGGAGCATCACCAAAAGAACGGACGGACACCCGTCCGTTCTTTTATTTCGCAGTTCTATGTGGAAAATGAGAGGCCTCTACCGACCCGAAGGCGTCGTTCGACCGCGGGAAATCGAGTGGCCGGTCAGCGAGCCTCACCGGCCACCCGCCCCACGGTTGCCGTTCGAATTTCGTTGACCGACGACTGCCTTGTAACGCAAAGCGGTCCCTGCTACTGAAGCCTGTAGTTTCTCGCGCAGGATAGCGTCCTATTGCGCTCGAAGTTGTTCGACGAAATCCGCATACCCCACCGCCCATCTCTCGCGGCTCATTCGGTGGTAGCGCTCTTTTTTAGTGTTCGACCTGTAACTCTGCAACCAACTCCTCTCTGCTCGCGTCGGCGTAGTCATCGCGCTTGAGTTTAAGGTTATCGAGCATAAAGCCGTGCGTCAGTTCGAAGCCATCAAGCAGTGTGTACCAGTTCATGACATATAGCTTCATGCGCGGGTCATCAGTCACGAGGCCTGGGTCGTTGCGCAAGACGTGAGCGTTCAAACGACTGGTGATAATGGAGTCCGCAGAGGAAATCTGGCGCCCAAGGAGAATGAGCTCAAAGTGCATCTTGTCTGACTTGAACTGTGGCTCACTAGCGATGATTTCCGCGTAGTCCTCGAGCTGCCGAAGGTGCTTCTTGTTAAGCGATATCGCTGGCCGTTTTATCTCCACCACGATGCATTTGTAGACCCTGTTCCCCAGTGAATCAAAGGCGGGAAACTTTCGCGCCATGAAGAGGTCGACTTGCCGCTGTGCACCGGAAAAATCTGCCTCTTCATCTACGTCTTCCATGCTCAGCGGAGACCTTGCCATGACTTCATCTCGCATGCGACGAACAATCTTAGCGAAGGTGTCCTCCTCCGCGCCTATGGTCTCGTAGCGCGGCCCGAACAGCCATGTGTTGCTCTCGATAATCTTTTGCAGGTCAGGCGTCTCGAGAACCTCGCGGTAGTGTTCATTCATCACATACCGCAACTGCTGTACTGCGGTAGCCCGTCGTTGCAGCACCTCGATGCTAGCGACGATATTTTCGAGCGTTGTGCGATGCAGTTGCTTCGCTAGGTCTTGCATCGCCTTCGCATCAAGGTCGAGCGCGCTTTCTAGCAGATCGAACAGGGCGTCGTTCTCATTCGATATGGCGAGCCTATCTAGAAGTCGAATGATGAGCTTCGCCTGCTTCTTGGTGGTGTTATGGAAGACGCGGGGTTCAGCGATGTAGATGTTTCGCACCAGATCGCGGGTATGCTGGTGCCGCCATGCCTTCTCCGTGTCATCCATTCCTGCGTAGCTCGGGAAGTAGCCTTCATCTTCGTAGCCCTGCACGACCTCCTCGGCTCGTACGCGCAGGAAATCGTCATAGATAGATTGGCTCAAGCGGTCCAACTGTGACTTGAATTTCTTCCAGGTTGACGATGCCGGTGTGTGCGCTTCCAGAGTCAGCAGATCCTGCTCTTTCGAGAAGGTGTCAGCCCATGCCGATGTCACGCATATGCTGGTGAAAAAATTGGGCTTCTGGTTGAGCGAGCTCAGCACTTTGTAGACCGGTGCACCACTGGAATTGAGCAGGTATAGGTATGACTTCTCCGAGGTGGGTCGTTTCTCCCAGCGAATCACCTGAGCTTGGAAGATAGCGTCCTCGGCTGAAATTTCCTTCTGAACCGTTTCATGTTTGGGAACCAGAACGGGAATTCCGTTCAGCATCACCTGCTTCTCCGGATGCACGACAAGGTACCAGCCGAACTCGGCCGAGAACTTCTCGCGAAGCTCGTCCAACTCCGGCAGAGCGCCCGTGAAATGCGTGAGCTCCACCAGTGTGCCCTTTCCTTGCGTCAGTAGCACCTGCTTCTGCTCGGACCTCTCCAGAAGCCGCCCTTCAAAATCTTTAATGGTCGGTTCGGCGACGTCGATTACTGCATCGACGTTGTTGAACCTGGTGAACCATGATGCGTTACGGCAAATCAGATGGAACGCGAGGCGCCCGCGACCATGCTCACCTTTCATCGAGAGGTTGGCCTTCTTCGCCGAGTCGTTGAAGCTACCAAATGTGTCGTTCAAGGTATCGAACTCTATGCCGTCACCATTGTCCAGTACGGCGACATGCTCCACGCCGTGCATATCGTTCTCGACCACTGTGACAGATACGAAGCTCGCGGCAGCATCGAAGCCATTCCAGACAAGCTCGAACAGCGGTTGCCAAGGCTCCACATTCTTGAAGTGCTTCTTGATACCGGAATTGCCGATGGCGGCGCTACCCTTGAAGGCAGTATTCTTTTTCATCCGTTCCCCCGTCATATTTCGGACGATTTTTGCATAATTCCTCGGGTGGAGGGGGGACCGTTCCCAAGCTGAAGTCGACATTTGGGTTCTAGAGTGCTGACGTCTGCAACTGGCCTGCCGGTCGGATGCAGTTGGCCGCTTTCGAATGTGCCAATGACGTTCGAATGTCGAAGCCACCCTTCCGTCGACCGTCGCGTCATGGCCGACTGCAGACATCTGTCGTCGCGCGGGTGTAGGTACATCGCCAACTGTTCGTTGGACTCTTTGCCGCGCTTCCCCCGGCATTCCGCAATGAGCTATTTCTATCTCAGCGTCAAGCCCATAAAAAGCGGGTATTACAGCGGGTACCCCAGCTCGAACGAAATAGACTTTCCGTTTAATTTCAATACGTTACTCATCACATTCATCATGCAGCTTCCACATGACAATATGTCTGATCACTTCGTTCGCTCCAGTTCGTGAGGGTTCGCCATTTTCGCCGGAATCCTTGCCGGCCGGAACATTCCCGGCAGTCGTTCATTCGCCCGCATTCGCCGACATTCGTCGACCTTGACGCCAGCGGGGATCGCCCCGCACGTCCAGCGAAGATACTCGCCTTTTCACCGCACCGCACCCCGATGTCGAGCCCCGATGGCAACCTGGGCAGCATACCGGCGTTCATCACGCGGACTCACCGCACCCGCACCACCACCTTCCCGAATGCACCGCCCTCGAGATGCCCGAGCGCCGCCGGCAGTTCCGCGAACGCGTACTCGCGCTCGATCACCGGCTTCAGTTGCAGCCAGTCCACCGCGCGCACGAGATCCTCCAGCGCCCGCCGGTGCGCGACGCCGATCCCCTGCACCGTCGCGCGCCCCGTCAGCAGCGGATACACCGACGTCTTCAATTCGTCGCCACCGAGGTTGCCGATCACCGACACGCGGCCACCCAGCGTCAGCGCCGCCAGCGAACGGGCGAAATTGTCGCCGCCCGCGAGTTCCAGCACGTGATCGGCACCGCGTCCGCCCGTGAGTTCGCGCACCGCGGCCGCCCAGTCCGGCGTACGAGCGCGATTGATCCCGTCGGTCGCGCCGAGCTGCTTCGCGCGCGCAAGCTTCTCGTCGCTGCCCGACACGACGACCACGCGCGCGCCTTGCGCATGCGCGATCTGCACGGCGAACAGCGCGACGCCGCCCGTCCCGATCACGACCACCGTGTCGCCCGGCCGCGTCGCGCACGCATCGGCGAGCGCGTACCACGCGGTCAGCCCCGCGCACGTCAGCGTGCTCGCCTGAGCGGTATCGAGCGTGCGCGGCGCGGCGACCAGCGAATCCTCGCCGAGCACCACATATTCCGACAGCATGCCGGGCCCCGGCACGCCGAGCGGCACGCTGCCGCGCGGTTGCCTGCCGTCCTGCCAGCCCGTGAAGAACGTGCTGATCACCGCGTCGCCCTGCGCGAATTCCGTCACGCCGGCGCCAGTCGCAACCACCTCGCCGCGCATGTCCGAGCCCGGAACCAGCGGAAACGACACGGGCATCCCCATGCCGTCGCGCAGGATCAGCAGGTCGCGGTAGTTCAGCGCGACGGCCTCCACCCGAACGAGCACCTCGTGCGGGCCCGGCGCCGGGATCGGCGCATCGACGCGTTGCAGGTTCTCAAGACCGAATGCCGGCGACTGCCAGCGTTGCATGAAGGAAGACATCGCGTACTCCGATAAAGAAACCTTGGAATTCGCAGGATAATGATTCCCTGAACTGCCATGTGACGCGATTCGATCGACATAAAGTAGACAAAATGGAACCAATCTCGCATGACCGGCTGGCCGGCATCAGCGCGTTCGTCGCGGCCGTCGATGCAGGCAGTTTTGCGCAGGCGGCGGCGCGCCTCGGACAGACGCGTTCCGCAGTCGGCAAGGCAATCGGCCGACTCGAGGCGCGGCTCGGCACGCGCCTGTTCGTGCGGACCACGCGCAGCCTTGCGCTGACCGACGACGGCCACGCGTTCTACGAACGCTGCGCGTTCGCGCTGGAGGAACTCGACGCCGCGCAGCACATGCTGGAAGCGGGGGGCCGGGAAGCGGCCGGACGGGTCCGCGTCAGCGCGCCCGTCGTGTTCGGCCGCCATCATGTCGCACCGCTGCTTCTCGATCTCGCGGATCGGCATCCGCGGCTGCAGTTCGAGGGGAATTTCACGGACCGCGTGATCGACTTCGCCGACGACGGCATCGACGTCGCGATCCGCAGCGGCACGCTGCCTGACAGCGATGCGCTGATCGCACGGCCGCTGGGCATGCAGGCGATGGCGGTCTGTGCATCGCCTGCCTACCTGCGCGCGCACGGCGCGCCGCGCGGCATTGCCGATCTCGCCGCGCACCGCTGCATCGTCTATCTGCATGGCGGCCGCGCGACCCCGTGGACGATGGCCGGGCCGGACGGACGAATTGCGCAGCCCGCGCTGACTTACCGTCTGGGTTTCGACGACATCGACAGCCTCATCGCGGCCGCGATGCGCGGCGCGGGGCTCGTCCACGTGCCGCTGTGGCTGGTGCGCGACGCGTTGCGCAGTGGCGCGCTCGTGCGCGTGCTGGGCGACGCGTCGTCGGTCGGAACGCCGCTGCACGTGGTCTGGCCGGGCACGCGCTTCTTGCCGTACAAGCTGCGCGTGACGATCGATGCGATGCTCGCCGCGATCCCGCCGCTGCTCGCGCCTTAGGCGACCGGTTGCAACGGGCCGAATGCGGCGGTCGCGCCGACCTGCATTGCAGGCTGCGGCGAATCGCCGAACGCGAACCTGCCTTCGCTCACCCTGCCACGACCCGGTTCCGCCCTTCCCGCTTCGCCTGGTAGAGACGCTCGTCGACCGCGCGCAGCAACGCATCGACCGTGCTGCCGTCGATCCCGTATTGCGCGACGCCGACGCTGACCGTCACCTGCACGCGCTTGAAGTCGAGCCCGAACGGCGAACTCGAGATCGACGAGCGTACGCGTTCGGCCGTCATCCGCGCGCCCTCCAGCGGCATCTCCGGCAACAGCGCCATGAACTCCTCGCCGCCGACCCGCGCAAGCCCGCCTGTCGGCCGGATCGCCTCCAGGCACTGCCGCACGACGCCGCGCAGCACCTCGTCGCCGATCTGGTGTCCGTACGCATCGTTGATGTTCTTGAAGTTGTCGAGATCGAGCGCGAGCAGGCAGAACGGCGTGCCGTCGCGTTCCGCGCGCTGGATCTCGCGCTCGACCTGCGCGATGAACTGCCGGCGGTTCGACGCCCCCGTGAGCGGATCGGTCGCGGCGAGATACTCGAGCTTCTGGTTGGTGCGGCGCAATTCCTGCAACGCGCTCTCGCTGCGCGCCATCGATTCCGACAGGCGGCTCATCAGGTCTTCCTGGCTGTAGATCGCCGAGAACGACCGTGTGGTCTGCAGCGCCTGCACGACGCCGTAGCTGAGCAGAAAAAATCCGCCCGCGAAGATCGCATGCGCGAGCCACCACATGTGGTTCCATGGTTTGCCGAGGATGAATGCGAGCGACGACAGCGCGAACGCCATGATCGACATCCCGTAGATCACCATCAGCGGCGAGCGGATGCGCCTCGCAAGCAGCACCGCGACGTTGAGCAGCGAGAACACCATCGCGCCGCCTTCCATCGACAGCCGCGTGCCGAGCGCACCGGCCACCGGCGAATACGCGATGTACGCAACTGCAGCGTCGACGATTGCGAAAAAGGCGATCCACGGCAGCCAGATGCGCAGGCTGGTGCGCTTGTCGAGGCGATCGGACGGCCGCGAATACGACATCAGGCCGATCAGCAGCAGGATCGCCATCACGAGCCTCGACGCCGGACCGTACAGCAGGAACAGCCAGATGTTGTGATGCGCCATGCCGGTGAAGAGGCCGTGCAGCGCATAGATCATCGCAAAGCCCAGAAAGCCGAGTGTCAGCCAGCGCAGCAGCGGCTCCCCGGACGAGCGGTAGCAGACCCACGTCACATAAGTGACGAATGCGCCTTCGAGCGTCGCCGCGGCGATCGCGACTTCGTGAAACGCATGGCTTTCAAATGTCAGGCGCGGGTCGCCAAAGAACCACAGATAGGCAATGAGATAGGCCGGCAGCAACCCAAAGCCGACCAGCAGACAGTTCGCGTAGATCCTGGCGACGGCGCTGACGGCGCGCGGCGGCTCGCCGGCTGAAAAAGTCGTGCTCACTTCGGCCCCCGATCGATCCGTTGCATGGTTCGAATGCGAGGGCGTCCGATCACGATGCGCCGCCCGCTCCAGATTCCGGGGCACGGCCGCGGCTGTCGGCGCGACGCGCGACGCGCGATCCGGCCCATCCTGCCGAAAGGCAAATGACAGAGCCTAGTATAGGTGGGGCGATTCGTTTGACAAGTAAGGGGAAACAGCATCGTCGGGGTAGCACGGATTGATTCGCGACCGGATCGGATCGCGGAATCGAACGCGTTGCAACGCTGCCGACGCGAATCGGGCAGCGTGACGGGCGGTCGCGCAACAGCCGCCCGTCACGCAAAATTCATACGATCTCGAACAGGCCGGCCGCGCCCTGCCCGCCGCCGATGCACATCGTCACCACCACGTACTTCGCGCCGCGCCGCTTGCCTTCGATCAGCGCGTGGCCCGTCAGGCGCGCGCCCGACACGCCGTATGGATGGCCGACTGCGATCGCGCCGCCGTTCACGTTGAGCCGGTCCTCAGGAATCCCGAGCTTGTCACGGCAGTACAGCACCTGCACCGCGAACGCCTCGTTGAGCTCCCACAGCCCGATATCCTCGACCTTCAGTCCCGTCTGCTTCAGCAGCTTCGGCACCGCGAACACGGGGCCGATGCCCATCTCGTCCGGCTCGCAGCCGGCAACCGCGAAACCGCGGAACACGCCGAGCGGCTGCAGGCCTTCCCGCTGCGCGGTGTCGGCGCTCATCACGACGCATGCCGCCGCGCCGTCCGAGAACTGGCTCGCATTGCCCGCGGTGATCACGCCGCCCGGCACCGCCGAACGGATCTTCGAGACGCCTTCGAGCGTCGTGTCCGGCCGGATCCCTTCGTCGGCCGTGACCGTCACTTCTTTCGTGAACAGCCGGCCGGTCGCCTTGTCGGCAATGCCGGCACGCACGGTAATCGGCACGATCTCGTCGGCGAAGCGTCCCGCCGCCTGGGCGGCCGCCGCCCTCAATTGCGACTGCACGCCGTACTCGTCCTGACGCTCCTTCGCGATCCCGTAGCGCTTCGCGACGTTCTCCGCGGTCTGCAGCATGTTCCAGTAGATCTCCGGCTTGTGCTCGAGCAGCCACCCTTCGTACGCCATGTGCCGGTTCATCTCGTTCTGCACGCACGAGATCGACTCGACGCCGCCCGCGACGTACACATCGCCTTCACCCGCGATGATCCGCTGTGCGGCGAGTGCAATCGTCTGCAGTCCGGACGAGCAGAAACGGTTCACCGTCATGCCCGGCACGCTCACGGGCAGCCCTGCGCGCAGCGCGATCTGCCGCGCGATGTTGCCGCCCGTCGCGCCCTCCGGGTTCGCGCAGCCCATGATCACGTCCTCCACGCGCGCGGGGTCGAGCTTCGCGCGCTCGACCGCGGCGGCGACCACGTGGCCGCCGAGCGTCGCGCCGTGCGTCATGTTGAAGGCGCCACGCCACGATTTCGCCAGCGGCGTGCGTGCGGTCGATACGATTACGGCTTCCGTCATGTGAGTTCTCCTGTCGATCAGAGTTAGCGCTTTAGCGCTTACTCTGATCCCATGCTTCGCGGTCGATCAGAGTTAGTGCTTTAGCACTTACTCTGGTCCCATGCTTCGCGGTCGATCAGGGCTGGCGCGCCAGCGCGCACGCTGATCTCATGCAAAGCTGCCTGTTTGATGAATCGAGTGAGTCGATGCGCTACGCCGCCGGACGCGCGCCGTCCGACGTGACGCGCGACACGCCAGCCGCCTGCAATTGTTGCCATGCGTTCGCGAGCGATCCGTTCAGGTCGATCGCGCGGCACGCGTCGTCGATCACCGCGGCGTCGAAGCCGGCCGCGCGCGCGTCGAGCGCCGACCACGCGACGCAGTAGTCGGTCGCGAGCCCGCAGCACCACACGCGCTTCGCGCCCAGCTCGCGCAGGTAGCCTGCGAGGCCCGTGCGCGTCGTGCGATCCGCTTCGACGAACGCCGAATAGCTGTCGACCAGCGCATCGCTGCCCTTGCGGATCACGAGGCGCGCGTGCGGAATGTCGAGGTCGCGATGCAGCGCGGCGCCGTCGGTGTCCTGCACGCAGTGCACGGGCCACAGCACCTGCTCGCCGTATGGCAGCGTGAGCGTCGAGAACGGCTCGCGTCCCGCATGGTTCGCCGCGAACGACACGTGCTCGCGCGGATGCCAGTCCTGCGTCAGCACCACCTGGTCGAAGCGTGCGGCGAGCGCGTTGATGACCGGCACGACCGCGTCGCCGTCGGGCACTGCGAGCGCGCCGCCGGGCATGAAGTCGTATTGCACGTCGATCACGAGCAGAACGTCGTCGGTTCGTTTCATCGCTACTCTCCTGTCGACCAGAGTTAGCGCTTTAGCGCTTACTCTGGTCCCATGCTTCGCGGTCGACCAGAGTCAGCGCTTCAGCGCTTGCTCTGATCCCATGCCGCCGCGCAGCGGCGTCCTCAACCGTTGAAGCCGCGCCCGGCCGTCGCGAGCTCGGCGATCGACGGCGCGAGTTGCCACGCGTCGCCGTTCGGCGCCGCCGCGTAGCGGCGGATCGCCCGCTCGACGTTGTAGAGGCCGACGGTGTCCGCGTACAGCATCGGGCCGCCGCGCCACAGCGGGAAGCCGTAGCCGGTCAGGTACACCATGTCGATGTCGGACGCCTTCGACGCGATCTTTTCCTCGAGAATCTTCGCGCCTTCGTTGACGAGCGCGAACACGAGCCGCTCGACGATCTCGTCGTCGCCGATCTTGCGCCGCTCGACGCCGTGCTCCTTCGCATACTCGACGACCATCTCGTCGACGAGGGCCGACGGCTTCGCGTTGCGCTCGCCCGGCACGTAGTCGTACCAGCCCGCGCCGGTCTTCTGGCCGAAGCGGCCCTGTTCGCACAGGCGGTCGGCGATCCTCGAGTAATGGAGGTCGGGCTTTTCGACGTAACGGCGCTTGCGGATCGCCCAGCCGATGTCGTTGCCGGCAAGGTCGCTCATCCGGAACGGGCCCATCGCGAAGCCGAACTTCTCGATCGCGCGGTCGACCTGCGCGGGCAGCGCGCCTTCCTCGAGCATGAAGAGCGCCTGGCGGATGTACTGCTCGATCATCCGGTTGCCGATGAAGCCGTCGCACACGCCGGACACCACCGCGGTCTTCCTGATCTTCTTCGCGATCGCCATCACGGTCGCGAGCACGTCCTTCGCGGTCGCGTCGCCGCGCACCACTTCGAGCAGCTTCATCACGTTCGCCGGACTGAAGAAGTGCATGCCGACGACGTCCTGCGGCCGCTTCGTGAACGCGGCAATCCTGTTCACGTCGAGCGTCGACGTGTTCGACGCGAGGATCGCGCCCGGTTTCGCAACTTCGTCGAGCTTGCCGAAAACCTGCTCCTTCACGCCGAGTTCCTCGAACACGGCCTCGATGATCAGGTCGGCCTCCTTCAGGTCGCCGTAGGACAGCGTCGGCGCGATCAGCGCCATGCGCGCGTCGAGCTTCTCCTGCGTGAGCTTGCCCTTCTTCACCTGCGCGTCGTAGTTCTTGCGAATCGTCGCGAGGCCACGGTCGAGCGCGTCCTGCTTCGTCTCGAGCAGCGTGACGGGCAGCCCCGCGTTCACGAAGTTCATCGCGATGCCGCCGCCCATCGTGCCCGCGCCGATCACCGCGACGCGGCGGATCTCGCGCACCGGCGTGTCGGCCGGCACGTCCGGGATCTTGCTCGCCGCGCGCTCGCCGAAGAACGCATGCCGCAGTGCGCGGCTTTCCGGCGTCATCATCAGCGCGACAAAACCCTCGCGCTCCGCGACGCTGCCCTTGTCGAAGCCGTTCAGCACGCCGGCCTCGATTGCATCGATGCACTTGTGCGGCGCCGGGAAATTCGGCGCTGCGGCCTTCGCCGAGTTGCGTGCGAACTGGATGAAGCCCGCTGCATTCTCGTGGACGATCCTGCGGTCGCGCACGCGCGGGTGCGGGCCCGCCTGCGCGCCCGCGTTGCGTGCGAACGCGACGGCCGCGTCGAGCAGGTCGCCTTCGGCCATCTCGTCGAACAACCCGCTCGTCGCGAGCTGCTCGGACGGCACCGGCACGCCCGATACGATCATGTTCAGTGCGGTCTCGAGCCCGACCGCGCGCGGCAGCCGCTGCGTGCCGCCCGCGCCCGGCAACAGGCCGAGCTTCACTTCGGGCAGCGCAATCTGCGCGCCGGGCGCCGCGATCCGGTAGTGCGCGCCGAGCGCGAGCTCGAGCCCGCCGCCCATCGCGACGCTGTGAATCGCCGCGACGACCGGCTTCACGCTCGCTTCCACCGCGCGAATCACGGTGTGCAGCGTCGGCTCCTGCAGCGCTTTCGGGGTATTGAATTCGGTGATGTCGGCGCCGCCCGAGAATGCGCGGCCTGCGCCCGTCAGTACGATCGCGGTGACCGCCGGATCCTGCGCGGCGCGATCGAGCCCTTCCATGATGCCGGCCCGTGTCGACAGGCCGAGCCCGTTCACGGGCGGATTGTTGAGCGTGATGACGGCCACGCCGTCGCGAGTCGAATAATCCACTGCCATCTGTCTGCCTCCATGCATCGCGCGCCAGGTTGGCTGCGCTTCATTGTGCGCGGGTGAACAGCCGCTTGTCCAAGACGAACGGAGGCAGCATACAACGAAAAAGCACGGTCGTTCAATTCGATTTTTTCGCGCAATCGGGGGACGGATCCGCGCGCGGGATCGCGCGGCCAACCGGCCCCGATGACCCTTCGGAGACAGCCGGCACACCGTGCCGGCATCCGGCCGGCAACGCACGGCGCGTCCCGCTCCGGCACGCCGGCCGCCTAAGAGCCGACGCCGCCGGTCGTCGGTCGCCGCCTACGAGCCGCCGTCAGCAGGTCGCCGCTGGCAGCACGTAATCGCGGAACATCTCGCGCAGCTTCAGCTTCTGCAGCTTCCCGGTCGCCGTATGCGGCAGCGAGTCGACGAACACGACGTCGTCGGGAATCCACCATTTAGCGACCTTGCCCTCGTAGAACGCGAGCATCTCGTCACGACTCACTTCGACGCCCGAGCGCCTGACTACAACGAGCAGCGGCCGCTCGGTCCACTTCGGATGCGGGTACGCAATGCACGCCGCTTCGGCGACGGCCGGATGCGCAATCGCGACGTTCTCGATGTCGATCGAGCTGATCCACTCGCCGCCCGACTTGATCACGTCCTTGCTGCGGTCGGTGATCTGCAGGAAGCCGTCCGGATCGATCGTCGCGACGTCACCGGTCGGGAACCAGCCGTCGACGAGCGGCGACGCGTCGCAGTCGAAGTAGCGGTCGATCACCCACGGGCCGCGCACCTGCAGCTCGCCGAACGCAATGCCGTCCCGCGGCAGCTCGCGGCCGTCGTCGCCGACGATCCGCATGTCGACGCCGCAGATCACGCGCCCCTGCTTCTCCAGCAGCTTGCGCTGCTCGTCGACCGGACGCCGCGACTGCGCCCAGTTCAGCTTCGCGAGCGTGCCGAGCGGCGACAGCTCGGTCATCCCCCATGCGTGGATCACGCGCACGTCGTATTCGTCCTCGAACGTGCGCAGCATCGCCGGCGGGCACGCGGAGCCGCCGATCACCGTGCGGTTCAGCGTCGAGAAGCGCACGCCCGCCTCGCGCATGTAGTTGAGCAGGCCGAGCCAGACGGTCGGCACGCCCGCCGAGAACGTCACGTGCTCCGCTTCCATCAGTTCGTACAGCGACTTGCCGTCGAGGTCCTTGCCGGGCAGCACGAGCTTGCCGCCCGTGAGCGGCACCGAATAAGGCAGGCCCCACGCGTTCACATGGAACATCGGCACGACGGGCAGCACCGCGTCCATCGCGGACAGGTTCATCGCATCGGGCAGCGCCGCGCCGTACGCGTGCAGCACGGTCGAGCGATGCGAATACAGCACGCCCTTCGGGTTGCCGGTCGTGCCCGACGTATAGCAGAGGCCCGACGCCTGCTGCTCGTCGAGACGCGGCCAGTCGTAGCGGCCGTCCTCGGCTTCGACGAGCGTCTCGTAACTGAGGAACGGCGTCGCGCCGGACGGCAGGTGCGCGTCGTCCGTCATCGCGATCCAGCCCTTCACGTTCGGGCAGTGCGGCGCGATCGCGTCGACGAGCGGCGCGAAGTTGAGGTCGAACAGCACGTAGCGGTCGTCCGCGTGATTGACGATGTACGCGATCTGCTCGGGAAAGAGGCGCGGGTTGATCGTGTGGCAGACGGCGCCCATCCCGCTGATTCCGTAGTACGCCTCGAGATGCCGGTAGCCGTTCCACGCGAGCGTGCCGACGCGCGTTCCCGCGTCAACGCCAAGCCGCGCGAGCGCCTGCGCGAGCTGCTTCGCGCGCCGTTCGCAATCGCGATACGTATAGCGGTGCAGGTCGCCCTCGACCCGCTTCGACACGATCTCGACGTCGCCCGCGTGCCGCGCGGCATGCGCGATCAGCGACGACACGAGGAGCGGCATGTCCATCATCTGGCCCAGCAACGGCTTACCCATCGTCTTGTTCTCCCTGAAGGACGCGAATTCGGTGTACAGCCTCGAGCCGGCGCAAGCCCGTCTGCAGCGTGAACGGGCGCTCGGGCACGACGCGCGCGCCGCCATGCGGGCGGCGCGGCGCCGCCTTACAATATCGGCTTACCCAGAGGCGCTCAACATGTCGTTTTCCCGAAGCGCAGCCGAAGCGGCTGACACCCTCCCCGACCTCGCCGCCACGCTCGGCGCGCCCGCCGACGGCGCGTTCGTGCAGCTCGGCGCGGCGTTTCATACGCGCCTGCCGGCCGCGCCGCTGCCCGCGCCGTACGTGGTCGGGTTTTCCGACGAAGTCGCGACGCTGCTCGGCCTGCCCGCGTCGCTCGCCGGGCATCCCGAATTCGCCGCGCTGTTCGTCGGCAATCCGACCAGCGACTGGCCCGCGGACGCGATGTCGTACGCGTCGGTCTATTCGGGCCACCAGTTCGGCGTATGGGCCGGCCAGCTCGGTGACGGCCGCGCGCTGACGGTCGGCGAACTCGCCGGCACGGACGGCCGCCGCTACGAGCTGCAGCTGAAGGGCAGCGGCCGCACGCCGTACTCGCGGATGGGCGACGGACGCGCGGTGCTGCGCTCGTCGATCCGCGAATTCCTGTGCTCCGAAGCGATGCATCACCTCGGCATTCCGACCACCCGCGCGCTGACCGTGATCGGCTCCGACCAGCCGGTGGTCCGCGAAGAGATCGAGACGTCGGCCGTCGTCACGCGCGTGTCCGAAAGCTTCGTGCGCTTCGGCCACTTCGAGCACTTCTTCTCGAACGACCGCCCCGACTTGCTGCGCCAGCTCGCCGACCACGTGATCGACCGCTTCTATCCGGCGTGCCGCGATGCCGACGATCCGTATCTCGCACTGCTCGAGGCCGCGACGCTGCGCACGGCCGATCTCGTCGCGCAATGGCAGGCGGTCGGCTTCTGCCACGGCGTGATGAACACCGACAACATGTCGATCCTCGGCGTGACGATCGACTACGGCCCGTTCGGTTTCGTCGACGCGTTCGACGCGAACCACATCTGCAACCATTCGGACACGCACGGCCGCTACGCGTACCGGATGCAGCCGCGCATCGCACACTGGAACTGCTATTGCCTCGCGCAGGCGCTGCTGCCGCTGATCGGGCTGCAGCACGGCATCGCCGACGACGACGCGCGCGCCGAGCGTGCGGTCGAGGACGCGCAGGCCGTGCTCGCGAAGTTTCCGGAGCGCTTCGGCCCCGCGCTCGAACGCGCGATGCGCGCGAAGCTCGGCCTCGAACTCGAGCGCGACGGCGACGCGGCGCTCGCGAACCAGCTGCTCGAAGTGATGCATGCAAACCATGCGGACTTCACGCTGACGTTCCGCCACCTGTCGCAACTGTCGAAGCACGACGCGAGCCGCGACGCGCCGGTGCGCGACCTGTTCATCGACCGCGACGCATTCGACGCATGGGCGAACCTCTACCGCGCGCGCCTGTCCGAGGAAACACGCGACGATGCCGAGCGCGCCGCCGCGATGAATCGCGTGAACCCGAAGTTCGTGCTGCGCAACCATCTGGCCGAAATCGCGATCCGGCACGCGAAGGAAAAGGATTTTTCAGAAGTCGAACGTCTCGCGCAGGTGCTGCGCCGGCCGTTCGACGAACAACCCGAATACGCGTCGTATGCGGCGCTTCCGCCCGACTGGGCCGGGTCGCTCGAAGTGAGCTGCTCGTCGTGACGCCCGCATAGCGACCGATCCCTCAGGAGAAACCAGACATGTCCCACGATTCCGACGACAAGTCCTACCCGTACCAGAAGGACGACGCCGAGCTGCGCCACCGGCTCACGCCGATGCAGTACGAGGTCACGCAGCACGCGGCAACCGAGCGCGCGTTCACCGGCGAATACACCGACACGGAAGACGCCGGCATCTACAAGTGCGTCGTGTGCAGCACCCCGCTGTTCGAATCCGGCGCCAAGTTCCACTCCGGCTGCGGCTGGCCCAGCTACTTCAAGCCGCTCAACAGCGAGGTCATCGACGAGAAGATCGACTACACGCACGGGATGGTGCGCGTCGAGGTCCGCTGCAACCACTGCGGCGCGCATCTCGGCCACGTGTTCGAGGACGGCCCGCGCGACAAGACCGGTTTGCGGTACTGCATCAATTCGGCTGCGTTAAACTTCGAGTCCCGACCCGAACACGAATAAGCGGCGCCCGGGCGCGAATCGGCTGGCCGCCCCGAGCGGGCGGACCCGATACGCGACGGCGCCTGGCGGGTCCCTACAACGGTGAAAGGCCGCGCAAGCGGCCTTTCACGCAGCTGCGAGCACCATGAAATTCCTGTTCGATCTGTTTCCGATCATCCTGTTTTTCGCCGCCTTCAAGGTGTGGGGCATCTTTACCGCGACCGCCGTCGCGATCGTCGCGACGCTCGCCCAGGTTGCCTGGGTCGCGTTCCGCCACCGGAAGGTCGACACCATGCTGTGGGTCAGCCTCGGCGTGATCGTCGTGTTCGGCGGCGCCACCCTCGTCCTGCATGACGAGAAATTCATTCAATGGAAACCGACTGTGCTGTACTGGCTGTTTGCAATTGGCCTGTTTGCCGCGCGCTATGCGTTCGGCAACAACCTGATCGAAAAGATGATGGGCAAGCAGCTTACGCTGCCGCATCCCGTCTGGGACAAGCTCAACGTCGCGTGGGCGCTGTTCTTCGCCGTGCTCGGCGTCGCGAATCTGTACGTCGTACACAACTTCACCGAATCGCAGTGGGTGAACTTCAAGCTGTTCGGCACGACGGGCGCGATGGTCGTGTTCATCATCCTGCAAAGCCTGTGGCTTGCGAAATACCTGAAGGACGAGTGACATGACAGACGCCTTCCTCCACGCATCGCCCGACGCGCGCATCGCGCTGATCGAGGCGCGCCTGACCGCCGCGCTCGCGCCCGTGTCGCTCGCGGTGCGCGACGACAGCGCGCAACACGCAGGCCATGCAGGCGCGGCCGCGGGCGGCCACTACACGGTCACGATCGTGTCGGCCGCGTTCGCCGGCAAGCCGCGCGTCGCGCGGCACCGGCTGGTGTATGATGCGCTCGCCGATGCGATGCAGCGTGGCATCCACGCGCTTGCGATCGTGGCGTACACGCCAGAAGAATTCAATGCATCTTCAATCCAGTCGTCCCATTAGGAATTCCCGATGATCCTGAAATCCCCCCGCCTGTGGGCCGCAGCGGCCGCTCTCGCAGCGGCGCCGGCATTCGCCCAGAACATCGCCGTCGTCAACGGCACGCCGATTCCGAAGTCGCGCGCCGACGCGATGGTCGCGCAGCTGGTCCAGCAAGGCCAGACCGACAGCCCGCAGCTGCAGCAGGCCGTGCGCCAGGAACTCGTGAACCGTGAAATCCTGATGCAGGAAGCGATCCGCCGCGGCATCCCGAGCCGCGCGGACGTGAAGGCGCAGGTCGCCGTCGCGCAGCAGACCGTCGTGCTGCGCGCGATGATCGAGGACTTCCTGAAGACGAACCAGCCGACCGACGCCGAGGTGAAGGCGCGCTACGACGAGCTCGCGAAGGGCGTGTCGAGTCGCGAATACCATCTGCACCACATCCTCGTCGACAACGAGCAGCAGGCGAAGGACCTGATCGCGAAGATCAAGGGCGGCGCGAAGTTCGAGGATCTCGCGAAGCAGTATTCGAAGGATCCGGGCTCGGGCAAGAACGGTGGCGATCTCGACTGGTCCGATCCGAAGGCGTACGTGCCGGAATTCGCGGCGGCCGCGCAGAAGCTGCAGAAAGGCCAGATGACCGACGAGCCGGTGAAGACCCAGTTCGGCTGGCACGTCATCCGCGTCGACGACATCCGCAACGTCGCACCGCCGCCGTTCGACCAGGTCAAGGCGCAGATCGCGCAGCAACTGGTGCAGCAGAAGCTGCAGGCGTTCGAGGAAAGCCTGCGCCAGCAGGCGAAGGTGCAGTAACGCCGCATCCCGCATTACTGCGACGGATACGAGAAAGCCGCTCCGAGGAGCGGCTTTCTTTTTGCCTGCCTGCGGGGCAGGCAGGCACGGAAGCAACGGTGCGCAGATGCCGGCCGGCGAATCCGGCCCGCCGCTCGGCCCGCTATGCGGCGTAGAACGATGCGTGATACCGCACGTCGCCCGCAGGACGCGGCACCGTGTCGTCGAACGACAGCGCCATCAGGTATTCCGGCGGCGCCTGCGGAAACACGATGTCGCCGCCGGGCCCGAAGCCGAAACGCGCGTAATACGCAGGCTCGCCGAGCACGACGCAGCCGCGCGCACCGAGCCGCCGCAACGCATCGAGGCCCGTGCGCACGAGCCCCGCGCCGATGCTCTGCCGCTGGCAGTCGGGCAGCACCGCGAGCGGCGCCAGCCCGTACCAGCCGGCGTGGCTGCCGTCCCCGATCGTCACCGGCGAAAACGCGACGTGGCCGACGATGCGCGCGTCGCGCTCCGCGACGAGCGACACGCTCAGGCAGCCATCCGCCCGCAGCGCGTCGACGATCCGCTGCTCGAACTGCCCGCCCTGCCCATCCTGCGATTTGCCGCCGAACGCGGCGGCGATCACGCGGGCGATCGCCGCGGCGTCGGACGCGCGCTCGTCGCGCAGCGTCACGACATGGACAGGCTCGTGCGGGTCGAACATCGCGTCAGCCGATCCAGCGGCGTGCGTTGCGGAACACGCGCAGCCACGGGCTCGCCTCGCCCCAGCCTTCCGGGTGCCAGCTCATCGTGACCGTGCGGTGCACGCGCTCCATGTGCGGCATCAGCACCGTGAAGCGGCCGTCGGCGGTCGTCACCGACGTGATGCCTGCCGGCGAGCCGTTCGGGTTGAACGGATAGCCCTCGGTCGCGTTGCCGCGATGGTCGACATAGCGCATCGCGACCGCGACGCGATCGATGTCGCCCTGCTGCGAGAAGTCCGCAAAGCCTTCGCCGTGCGCGACCGCGACCGGAATCCGCGAGCCTTCCATCCCCGCGAAGAAGATCGACGGCGATTGCTGCACCTCGACGAACGAGAAGCGCGCCTCGAACTGCTCCGACTTGTTGCGCGTGAACTTCGGCCACGCTTCCGCGCCCGGGATCATCGACGAGATGCTCGACAGCATCTGGCAGCCGTTGCAGATGCCGAGCGCGAACGTGTCCTGCCGCGCGAAGAACGCCGAGAACATGTCGGCGAGATTCGCGTTGAAGCGGATCGTCTTCGCCCAGCCCTCGCCCGCACCCAGCACGTCGCCGTACGAGAAGCCGCCGCACGCGACCGCGCCCGCGAAGTCCGCGAGCGTCGCGCGGCCGGCCAGCAGGTCGCTCATGTGCACGTCGTGCGCATCGAAGCCCGCGCGGTCGAATGCGTAAGCCGTTTCGAGGTGCGAGTTCACGCCCTGCTCGCGCAGGATCGCGACGCGCGGACGCGCGCCCGTTGCGATGAACGGCGCAGCGATGTCGTCGGCCGGATCGAACGTCAGCACCGGCGTGATGCCCGGATCGGCCGCATCGAGCAGCGCGTCGTATTCGGCGTCCGCGCAGGCCGGGTTGTCGCGCAGGCGCGCGATGCGCCAGCTCACTTCGCCCCACGCGCGATGCAGTTCGGCGCGCGGCGCATCGAAGATCTTCTTCGCGTCGCGGTACACCTCGATCACATCGCGCTCATTGACCGTGCCGATCACATGCGAGCACGCCGACAGGCCGAACTCGCGCAGCGCGCCGAGCACCGCGTCGCGGTCGGCCGCGCGCACCTGTACGACCGCACCCAGCTCTTCCGAGAACAGCGCGCGCAGCGTGCGGTCCTCGCGGCGGCCGCTCGTCTGCTTCGCCCAGTCCTTCGCGTCGCCGTAGTCGGATTCGTGGTTCTCGTCGAGCGTCAGCATGTCGACGTTCAGCGACACGCCCGCGTGGCCCGCGAACGCCATTTCGCAGACCGTCGCCCACAGGCCGCCGTCCGAGCGGTCGTGGTACGCGAGCAGCTTGCCTTGTGCATTCAGCGACTGGATTGCCGCAAAGAAGCGCTTCAGGTCTTCCGGATCGTCGACGTCCGGCGTCGCGTCGCCGACCTGCTGCGTGACCTGCGCGAAGATGCTGCCGGCCATCCGGTTCTTGCCGCGGCCGAGGTCGATCGCGATCAGCACGCTGTCGCCGGCGTCGGCGACGCGCTGCAGCTGCGGCGTCAGGTGACGGCGCACGTCCTCGACCGGTGCGAACGCGGAGATGATCAGCGACACCGGCGCAACGACTTCCTTCGCGACGCCCTGCTCGTCCCACTTCGTCTTCATCGACAGCGAGTCCTTGCCGACCGGGATGCCGATGCCGAGCGCCGGGCACAGCTCCATGCCGATCGCCTTCACGGTGTCGAACAGCGCGGCGTCTTCGCCGGCGGTGCCGCACGCGGCCATCCAGTTCGCGGACAGCTTCAGCTTGTCGAGCGACTCGATCGGCGCGCTCGCGATGTTGGTGATCGCCTCGCCGACGGCCATGCGGCCCGACGCCGGCGCGTCGATCACCGCGAGCGGCGTGCGCTCGGCCATCGTCATCGCTTCGCCCTTGAAGCCCGCATAGTCGAGCGCGGTGATCGCGCAGTCGGCGACCGGCACCTGCCACGGGCCGACCATCTGGTCACGCACCGACGTGCCGCCGACCGAACGGTCGCCGATCGTGATCAGGAACGACTTGCTCGCGACCGTCGGGTGCTTCAGCACGTCGACGGCGACCTGCGCGAGCGGGACGCCCGTCACGTCGACCGGCACACGCTCGGTGGTCACGCGCGTGACGTCGCGGTGCATGCGCGGCGGCTTGCCGAGCAGCACTTCCATCGGCATGTCGACCGGATATTCGTCGACGCCGGTCGCTTCGTCGTCGACGAGCCGCAGCTGGCGCTCGCCGGTCGCGACACCCACGACCGAGAACGGGCAGCGCTCGCGCGCGCAGATCGCCTCGAAGCGCGGCAGGTCGGCCGGCGCGATCGCCAGCACGTAGCGCTCCTGCGCTTCGTTCGACCAGATCTCGCGCGGCGACAGGCCCGATTCCTCGAGCGCGACCTTGCGCAGCTCGAAGCGCGCGCCCTTGCCGGCGCCGTCGACAATCTCGGGGAACGCGTTCGACAGGCCGCCCGCGCCGACGTCGTGAATGCTGAGGATCGGGTTTTCCGCGCCGAGCTGCCAGCAGCCGTTGATCACTTCCTGCGCGCGGCGCTCGATTTCCGGGTTGCCGCGCTGCACCGAGTCGAAGTCGAGCTCGGCCGTGTTCGCGCCGGTCGCCATCGAGCTCGCCGCGCCGCCGCCCATGCCGATCCGCATGCCGGGGCCGCCGATCTGGATCAGCAACGAGCCTGCCGGCACGTCGTGCTTGTGCGTGTGCTGGTCGGCGATGTTGCCGAGGCCACCCGCGATCATGATCGGCTTGTGATAACCGCGCACCTGGCCGCCGACGTTCTGCTCGTACACGCGGAAGTAGCCGCCGAGGTTCGGGCGGCCGAATTCGTTGTTGAATGCGGCGCCGCCGAGCGGGCCGTCGATCATGATCTGCAGCGGCGACGCGATGCGGTCCGGACGGCCGTACGGGCCGTGCTGATCGTTCGGGTTGCGCTCGCCGACCGGCTGCGCGGCATCGCGCGCGTTTTCCCACGGCTGGCGTGCGTCGGGCAGGTCGAGGTTCGACACCGTGAAGCCCGTCAGGCCCGCCTTCGGCCGCGCGCCGCGGCCCGTCGCGCCTTCGTCGCGAATCTCGCCGCCCGCGCCGGTCGCCGCGCCCGGGAACGGCGAGATCGCCGTCGGGTGATTGTGCGTCTCGACCTTCATCAGCGTGTGCGTGAGCTCGGTGTGGCGGCCATAACGCTCGCCCGGCTCGCCGGCCGCGCCCGCGTTGCGCGGGAACCAGCGTTCCGCTTCCGCGCCCACCATGATCGACGAGTTGTCCGAATACGCGACGATCGTGCCTTGCGGGCTCAGCTTCTCGGTGTTGCGGATCATCGCGAACAGCGACATGTCCTGCGCTTCGCCGTCGATCGTCCACTGCGCGTTGAAGATCTTGTGGCGGCAGTGCTCGCTGTTCGCCTGCGCGAACATCATCAGCTCGACGTCGGTCGGGTTGCGTTCGAGCTTGCGGAACGCGTCGACGAGGTAGTCGATCTCGTCGTCGGCGAGCGCGAGGCCGAGCTCGACGTTCGCGCGTTCGAGCGCGCTGCGGCCCTGCGCGAGCACGTCGACCGTCGTGAGCGGCTTGGCCGGCAGTTCGTCGAACAGGTGCTTCGCGTCGTCGCGCGACGCGACCGCGCTTTCGGTCATCCGGTCATGCAGCGCGGCCGCGACCGCGGCGCGCGCGTCGTCGGACAGCGCCTTCTTGCCGCCGAGCAGGCCCGACTTCAGCGTGACCGTGTACTCGACGCCGCGCTCGATGCGGCGCACGTGCGTGAGGCCGCAATGCTGCGCGATGTCGGTCGCCTTGCTCGCCCACGGCGACACGGTGCCGAAGCGCGGCAGCACGACGAAGGTTTCGGCGCTGCCCTTCTCGGCCGCCGGCTCGAACGGCGCGCCGTAGTGCATCAGCGCGTCGATGCGCGCGCTGTCGTCGGCCGACAGCGGCTCACTGGCGTTGACGAAGTGCAGGTACTGGCCGCGGACCGCGACGATGTTGGCGTCGATCTGCTTGAGCGTGTCGAGCAGACGGGTCTGACGGAAATCGGAAAGGGCCGAAGCGCCGGGAAAACACGAGAAGTGAGCCATGGGCTGGACTGACGTCGATGAGTCGCGCAAAGCGGCGACGTGGGGCGAAAGGAAGGCCGTAATTATACCCGGAAGTCTGCGCCCCAAGGCCCGTCCGGTCGCCGGGCACGCACGCCGACGCCAGGCCGTCGTCCGGGTCGCGCCCATTTGGCGCTATCATTGCCGGCTCACCGGGCCGCGCACGGCCCGTCACGCGAATCATCACCGGGCGGCCGAGCCGCCGCCCGTCATCGAAGCAATCCATGGATGTCATCGTCATCGGCGGCGGAATCAGCGGCGTCGCCACCGCCTACCAGCTGCGCGCGGCCGGCCATCGCGTATGCGTCGTCGAGCGTCACGCGACCGTCGCGCAAGGCGCGACCTACGGCGATGGCGGCCCGCTGCTGCCGAGCCCGCTCGACGTCTGGTTCGGCCCGACCTTCATGCGCCAGCGCCAGCCGCGCGACAGCGGCATCGTTTACAAGCCCGGGCTGAACGGCCAGGTGCGCCGCTTCGTGAAGCGGCTCGGCGCGTTGCGCGAGCCCGACGCGTTCGCGGCCCAGTACACACGGCTGCGTCCGCTGATCGACGCGTCGCGCGAAGCGATCGCCGACATCGAAGCCCGCTTCGACCTCGAATTCGAACAGAAGGCCGGCGTGCTGCACGTCGTGCGCGACGCGCGCGACTGGGAAGCCGCGCAGCCCGCGCTCGAGCTGTTGCGCACGCTCGACCTGCCGCACCGCACGCTGACGGCAGCCGAATGTGCGGCGCTCGAGCCGTCGGTGCCTGCCGAGCCGGCGTTCGCCGGCGGCGTGCTGCTCGAGACCGAGCGCACCGCGAATTGCCCGCTGTTCGCGAAGCTCGTCAAGCAGGTGCTCGACGAGCACGACGTGCAGTTCCGCTTCGGCGCCGACGTCGCCGCGATCCGCACCGACTCGGGCCGGGCCGCGGTCGAGCTCGCGCCGCCAACCGGCAACCGGCTTGCGGCCAATGCGCGCGAGGTCGACGTGATCTCCGCCGACGCGATCGTGATCGCCGCAGGCGCCGGCAGCCTCGCGCTGCTCGAGCGGCTCGGCGTGCGCGTGCCGCTGCATCCGATGCGCGTCCATACGCTGACCGCACCGGTCGCGTACGAAGAGCATGCGCCGCACCTGACCGTCGTCGACTCGATCAAGCGGATCGCGATGACGCGCACGCACCAGCGGATGCGGATCGGCGGCGGCGCGGTGCTGCAGAGCCTGCAGGACACCGCCCGACCGCTCGCCGAGCCGCTGTCGCAGGCCGCGCTCGCGCTGCTCGGCCAGGCCGTCCACGACTGGGTGCCGGGCGCCGCGAAGATCTCGGCCGCGCTGTCGTGGCAAGGCACGCAGTTGCTGTCGCCGGACGGCATGCCGGTTGTCGGTCCGACCCTGCATCCGCGCGTGTTCGTCAATTTCGGCCACGGCCCCGCAGGCTGGGGGCTCGCGTGCGGGTCTGCTAAAGTGGTGGCGGATTACATCGGCGGCGACGCACAACGCTGGCCTGCCGACACGCTCGCCGCACTGCACGCCGAACGCTTCACGACCTGACCGGCCGCACGGGCTTGCCCGGCGGCATCCTCTCCCCGCCGCCATGACCCTCACCCGCCCGCTTTCCGTCCCCGCCCCGATCGCGCTGCAGCGCGTCGCCGACTTGCGCGCCGCTGAAACCGCCGCGGCGGCCGCGCTGCCGCCACACACGCTGATGGGCCGCGCGGGCGCCGCCGCCGCGCGCTGGCTGTCCGCACGCGTCGCCAGCGACGGCCGCCCGGTATGGTTTGCGGTCGGCCCCGGCAACAATGGCGGCGATGCACTCGTTGCCGCGGCGGAACTGCAGCGCCTCGGCGTCGCAACCGAAGCGTGGATGCCGGCCGCGGTGAAGCCTGACGACGCGCAATGGGCGCTCGGCCTTGCTCGTGCCGCCGGCGTGCCGGTCTCGGCCGAGCCGCCGGCGTCCTTCGAAGGCTACGCATGGGTCGTCGACGGGCTGTTCGGCATCGGCCTCGCCCGCGCGCTCGACGGCGTGTTCGCTGACATTGCCGCACGCATCGCCGCCCGCGCGCGGACCACCGGCCGCGTGCTCGCGCTCGACGTGCCGAGCGGCCTCGACAGCGATACGGGGCAGATCGTCGGCGCCGGTGCCGCCGTCGCCGCAACGCATACGCTGACCTTCATCGCCGCGAAGCCGGGTCTCTACATGGGTGAAGGCCGCGATCTCGCGGGCGTGGTCGACGTCGCGTCGCTCGACGTCCCGCCGTCCGCCGCGCCGGCCATGATGCTGAACGCGCCCGCGCTGTTCGCCGCTGCGCTGCCCGCGCGCGCGTTCGCTTCGCACAAGGGCACATTCGGCAGCCTCGCCGTGATCGGCGGCGACACCGGGATGTGCGGCGCGCCGATCCTCGCCGCGCGTGCGGCGCTGTTCGCCGGCGCAGGCAAGGTGCACGTCGGTTTCCTCGGCGCGGGCGCGCCGCCGTACGATCCGCCGTTTCCCGAGCTGATGCTGCATCCGGCCGACGGCCTCGATCTCGCCGCGATGACCGCGATCGCGGCCGGCTGCGGCCTCGGCACGCGCGATGCGGCGGCGACGCTCGTGCGCGACGTGCTCCTCGCGCACGGCGCCGCGACACTCTTCGACGCCGACGCGCTGAACCTGATCGCCGCGCGCCCGGACCTCGCCGACGCCGTCGCGGCGCGCGGCGCGCAGCGCAACGCGTGCATCCTGACCCCGCATCCGCTCGAAGCGGCGCGGCTGCTCGGCTGCGATACCGCGACCGTGCAGCGCGACCGGCTCGCGGCGGCGCACGCGCTCGCCGCGCGCTTCGCGGGCGTCGTCGTGCTGAAAGGCGCGGGCACCGTGATCGCCGCGCCTGACGGCCGCCTGACGGTCAACCCGACCGGCAACGCGGCACTCGCGACAGGCGGCACGGGCGACGTGCTCGGCGGCCTGATCGGCGCGCTGCTCGCGCAGCGCGTCGCCCCTTACGAGGCTGCGCTCGCGGGCGTGTACCTGCACGGGCTCGCGGCCGACACGCTGGTCGCCGACGGCACCGGCCCGGCCGGGCTGACGGCCGGCGAACTGGCGCCGATGGTGCGCACGCTGATCAATCGCCTTTTTTACCCGTGCGGACGCGCGGACACATAACGCCGCTATACTGACTCCCCCGCCGCACCGCGGGCCCGCGCGTCCGCCGGCCATCCGATCCCGATGCGCCGGCGCGGCATTCCTCCCGATTCACGCTTCACTCGAACCTCCATGACGCTGAATTCGCTCCCCGCCTGGACTGCCCTGCAAACCCACTACGAACAGATCCGCCACGCCCGGTTGCGCGACTGGTTCGCACCGGAAAACGATCATGCGCCGACCCGCGCCGAGCGCTTCATGTTCTCGGGCGGCGGCCTCGCGGCCGATTTCTCGAAAAACCGCATCACCGACGACACGCTGCGCCTGCTCGTGCAGCTCGCGCGCGATGCACGCGTCGAAGCGCGCCGCGACGCGATGTTCGCGGGCGACGTCGTCAACCCGACCGAAGGCCGCGCAGCCTTGCACACGGCGCTGCGCGCGACCGATCCCCATGCACCGTTCCACGCACAGATCACCGCCGAGCGCGCGAAGATGGCGACGTTCGCGCGCGCAGTGCGCAGCGGCGCGTGGACCGGCTACACCGGCAAGCGCATCCGTCACGTGATCAACATCGGCATCGGCGGCTCGGATCTCGGGCCGAAGATGGTCGTGCACGCGCTGCACCACGTCGCGACGCACGAGATCTCGACACATTTCGTGTCGAACGTCGACGGCGCCGATCTCGCGCGCGTGCTCGAGCAGGTCGACCCGGAGGAAACGCTCGCGATCATCGTGTCGAAGACCTTCACGACGCTCGAGACGATGACCAACGCGCACTCGCTGCGCGACTGGTTCGTCGCGAAAGGCTGCCCGGAAAGCGCGCTGTCGAAGCACTTCGTCGGCGTGTCGGCGAACCCGGCCGAAGTCGTCCGGTTCGGCATCGACGACAACAACGTGTTCGAGATGTGGGACTGGGTCGGCGGCCGCTACTCGCTGTGGTCGGCCGTCGGGCTGTCGATCATGATCGCGGTCGGCCCGGAGCATTTCGACGAACTGCTCGCCGGCGCGAACGACATGGACCGCCATTTCCGCGACGCGCCGCTCGAACGCAACCTGCCGGTGCTGCTCGGGATGATCGGCATCTGGTATCGCAACTTCTTCGGCTCGCAGAGCTATCTCGTCGCGCCGTATTCGGAAGCACTGCATTTCCTGCCGTCGTACCTGCAGCAGCTCGAGATGGAGAGCAACGGCAAGTCCGCGCGGCTCGACGGCACGTTCGTCGACTACCCGACCTCCGCCGTCACCTGGGGCGAGCCGGGCACCAACGGCCAGCACGCGTTCTTCCAGATGCTGCACCAGGGGCCGACGATCGTGCCGATCGACTTCATCGCAGTGCTGACGCCCGAGCACCCGCTCGCGAGCCATCACCCGAAGCTGCTCGCGAACTGCTTCGCGCAGAGCGAGGCGCTGATGCTCGGCCGCACGCTCGACGAAGCGCGCAAGGTCGCCGGGCCCGGCAAGGAGGCGCTCGCGCCGCACCTGGCCTTCCCCGGCAACCGCCCGACGACGACGCTGCTCGTCGACGCGCTGACGCCGCGCGCGCTCGGTGCGCTGATCGCGCTCTATGAACACAAGGTGCTGGTGCAGGCGTCGGTGTGGGACATCAACCCGTTCGACCAGTGGGGCGTCGAGCTCGGCAAGATCCTCGGCAAGGTGGTCGAGGCGGACCTGACGGCCGACGCGCTCGATCCGGCGAAGCACGATTCGTCGACGACGGCGCTGATCGCCCGAGCACGCGCCGCGCTCAAGCGCTGATCGCCACTGTAACCGCTGATAACCGCCGACGACGGCCGGCCGCGCGACGCAACACCCGTGCGCGCGGCCCGGTCGCCAGATCGCGGCGGACGGATGTCAGGAAACCCCGCGCTGCATCGCGCGCGGCGTCACGATGCGGCCGGCGTCGAGCGTCACCGTCGTCGCGCAGCGGCGCGCGAGTTCCGGATCGTGCGTGACCAGCACGAGCGTCGCGCCGTGCGTGCGATTGAGTTCGAACATCAGGTCGATGACCGCGTGCCCTGTTGCCGCGTCGAGACTGCCGGTCGGTTCGTCGGCAAACAGGATCGCCGGATGCGTGACGAACGCACGGGCAAGCGCGACGCGCTGCTGCTCGCCACCGGACAACAGCTTCGGGTAATGCGCGGTGCGCTCGCCGAGCCCGACCTGCAGCAGCAGCGCCCGCGCGCGGTCGGCCGCGTCACGCGCGCCGATCCCGCCTTGCAGTTCGAGCGGCAGCATCACGTTTTCCAGCGCAGTCAGGTGCGGCATCAGCTGGAACGACTGGAACACGAAGCCGACCGCGCCGTTGCGCAGCGCGGCCCGCTCGTCCTCGTCGAGCTGGCCGAGCGGCTGGCCGAGCAGGCGAACCGTGCCGCTCGTCGCGCTGTCCAACCCCGCAAGCAGGCCGAGCAGCGTCGATTTGCCGGACCCCGACGCGCCGACGATCGCCAGGCTGCTGCCTGACGGCACGGTGAGGTCGATGCCGTCGAGGATCGTCAGTTCGCCCGTTGCGTCGGCGACCCGCTTGCACACTTGATGAGCTTCGATGACCGGATCGTTAATCTTGAGCATGGACACGACAATTCGCAGGAAAAGACGCGCGGCGCTGGCCGCGCTGCTGTGCGGCGCGCTCGCTGCGAGCACGGCCGGCCCGGGCCTTGCCCGCGCCGCGACAGCGCCGGCCGCTGCAGCGGGACAGCCCGTGATCGTCGTGCTCGGCGACAGCCTGTCGGCCGAATACGGCCTGCCGCGCGACACGGGCTGGGTGGCGTTGCTGCGGCAACGACTCGCCACCGAGCGGATCGATTATAGCGTCGCGAACGCAAGCGTCAGCGGCGACACGACGAGCGGCGGACGAGCCCGCCTGCCGGCGGTGCTGCAGCGGCTGAAGCCGTCGATCGTCGTCGTCGAGCTCGGCGCGAACGACGCGCTGCGCGGCGTGCCGCTCGCGACGACCGAGCGCAACCTGCGCGAGATCGTCGCCGACGCGCAGCGCGCCCACGCGAAGGTCGTGCTGGTCGGCATGTACGTACCGCCCAACTACGGCCCCGACTACACGCAGAAGTTCCACGGCATCTACACGCGGCTGTCGAAGGATCTCGGCGTGCCGCTCGTGCCGTTCCTGCTCGCCGGCATCGAGAACCGGCCCGAGATGTTCCAGTCCGACCAGATCCATCCGACGCAGCAGGCACAGGGCGTGCTGCTCGACAATGTCTGGCCGTCACTGAAGCCGCTGCTCGCGAAGCCGCGCGGCTGAGCGCGCGCAGGCCCCGACATGAAAAAGCCCCGCTCAAAGGCGGGGCTTTGTTTCGTCGACAGCGCGGAGATCAGTTCCCGCCGTCCTGCGTGGTGCTGGCCGTCGAACCGTACAGCTTCACCTTCGAGCGGTCGCGCAGCGCGGCAAGGTATGCCTCGCCTTCGCTTTGCGCGTCGACCTGCGCCATCTGCTGCTGCGCGGCCGCGAGCTGCTGCGGATCGACCGCCGAACCCGGCACCACCGCGTTCACGCGATAGACCGCATAGCCGTCCGCACCGAGATCGACGCCGACATACGCCGGCAGCGTCTTCGCATCGACCTTGTAGACCGCGCTCAGCGCGTCGGGCGAAAGACCGTGCGCCTGCGTGCGCGAAACGGTCACGGCCGCCGCGAAGCCCGCGGTCGCCTTCGACTTCTGCAGTTCCGCGAGCTTCGCCGCGCCATCCTTCTTCGCGAGTTCGGCCGCCTGTTCGGCGATCACCTTCTGGCGCACGGCATCCTTGATCGCAGCGAGCGCCGGCACGGTGGCCGGCTTGTAGTCGGTCACGCGCGCCGAGACCAGCGTGTTGTTGCCGATGTCGATCGCCTGCGTATTGTTCTGGTTCTTCACCGCATCGCTCGCGAACACCGCGGCCAGGAACTTCGGATTGTTCAACGGGCTCGTCGGCGGCAGCGCCGGATTCGGCGTCGGCGTGACGGTGGCCGTCTGGATCGTCAGCTTGTACTTGTCAGCGGCCGGCTGCAGGCTCTTCGCCTTCTCGTACACGGTCGACGTAAAGCCTTCCGCGTTGTCCGAGAATGCCTTCGACGCATACTGCTGCTTCAGGTCCGCCGCAATCGCGTCCTTCACCTCTGCCAACGCCTTGACCGCCGACGGCTTCACTTCGGTCGCCTTCAGGATGTGGAAGCCGAGATCAGATTGCACGACGCCGCTCACTTCGCCCTGCTTGAGCGCGAATGCCGCATCGTCGAACGCCTTGCCGCCCGCGGTGGAGCCCGGCGTGATGAAGCCCAGGTCGCCGCCCTTCGCCGCCGACGGCGCGTCCTGCGAGCTCTTCTGCGCGATCTGCGCGAACTGGTCCGGATGTGCCTTCACATCGGCGAGCAGCTGGTCGGCCTTCGCCTTCGCAGCCGCCTTGTCCGCGGCGCTCGCGCTGCTCGCCGCCGCGATGAAGATGTGGCTCACGCGCACCTGCGCTTCGGTGCGGAAGTGCGTCGGGTTGTCGTCGTAGAACTTCTTGATGTCCGCATCGGTCGGTTGCGCGCTCGCGGCGGCCGCAGCCGGCGAATAGACGAGGTACTGGATCGTCGCGGTCTCCGGCGTCGCGAAGCGCTGCTTGTGCGCGTCGTAGTACGCGGCAAGCTGCGCATCGGTCGGCTGCACCTTCGACGCGTAGTCGCTCGTCTTCAGCACGAGCGCCTGCACTTCACGCTGCTGCGCGGCAAGCTCCGACAGGCGCTGCGCGAGGCTCTTCGGCGTGAATGCGCTCGACACGATGCTGGCCGGGATCTGCTGCAGCGCGAGGCTGTAGCGCACGCGCTCCTGGTATTGCTCGGGGGTCATGCCCTGGAACGACAGCAGTTGCGCATAACGCTCGACGTCGATCGAGCCGTCCGGCTTCTTCAGCGACGCGATCATCGGGTCGCTCATCAGCGCGTCGCGCACCGCGTTGTCGGATGCCGTCAGGTGCAGGCGCTGCGTCTCGTCGGCGAGCACACGCTGCTGGATCAGGCCGTCGAGCACTTCCTTGCGGTGCTCCGGCGTATCGAACGCCTTCACGTCGAACTGCCCGCCGAGCATCTGGCGCGCGCGGTCGATCTGCTGGCGGAATGCGCCGTCGAATTCGACCCGCGTGATCTTGTGCCCGTTGACCGCCGCGACGTTCGCGCTTTCGTCGAAGAAGCCGCGGAACCCTTGAATCCCGACGAAACCCAGCCCCGGCAATACGATCAGGAGCAGGAGCGCCATCATCAGGCGCTGGTGATTACGGAAGAAATCGAGCATGCGTGACGGGGTATATTGGACAAAACGCCCGATATTACAACAGTGGGCAGGAAAAAAGGCGAACCGGGGTGCGGCGGCGGGTGGAGGTGGCGTCGAACGCGACGCAAAGGCGCGATTCCCGGCAGCGCATGCGAACCGGATCGACAAACAAAAATGCCCGCACAAGGCGGGCATTTATTGTCCTGGCGGAGCGGACGGGACTCGCCTACATCCTGCAGGCCGCGGATGCGCCTGCAGGCGCATCCCTTCGAGTCCCGCCGGAAGCCGCGCAGGCGGCTTCCTCCACTCCGCAACCACGTGCCCGCCCGCGGGCACAAAAAAGCTACAAACAAAAATGCCCGCACAAGGCGGGCATTTATTGTCCTGGCGGAGCGGACGGGACTCGAACCCGCGACCCCCGGCGTGACAGGCCGGTATTCTAACCGACTGAACTACCGCTCCTTGGTCTTGCTGAATCGCGAAACTGGTGGGTGCTGAGGGGTTCGAACCCCCGACCTACGCCTTGTAAGGGCGCCGCTCTACCAGCTGAGCTAAGCACCCGTTCCGGATTCAACCTGGCTGCGATCTGCGTTTCGGCATCAACAACCAGCGAGCCCGCTAGTTTAATTCATCCTTCAAAACTTTACCAGCCCTAAATCGCGGAATTTTTGCGGCGCCGATCTCGATCGGGTCGCCAGTCCGCGGATCGCGTCCGTGCCGCGCGCTGCGGGCCGTCACCACGAACGTGCCGAAGCCCGCAATCGTCACGCTGCCGTCCGCCTTCAGCGTGCCGGTCACCGCATCGATGAACGCGTCGAGCGCCCTCCCGGCAGACAGTTTCGACAGGTCCGCCTGTCGCGCGATGTGCTCGATCAATTCTGCCTTGTTCATGCAGCTGCTCCCCGATCGCGACGCGCCAGTCCCGCGCCGAAATACGCACGCCGCCACGCTCGCTCATCGGCGTGCACGCATGCAACCACGCCGTGCGCGCATAAAAAAACCCGCGGACCTGCCGCGGGTTTCATGAACAACCGTCACATCAGACTCAGTGCTTGACGACTTCCGTCGAGCCGGCATCCTTCGCCGTTTCCGCGACGGGGGCCGCAGCCTTCGCCTCTTCTTCCGGCGGCAGCGGCGTCGGCATCCGTTCGAGCGCGAGTTCGAGCACCTTGTCGATCCAGCGGACCGGCACGATCTCGATCGCGTTCTTCACGTTGTCCGGAATCTCCGCGAGATCCTTCACGTTCTCTTCCGGAATCAGCACGAGCTTGATGCCGCCGCGATGCGCGGCAAGCAGCTTCTCCTTCAGGCCACCGATCGGCAGGACCTCGCCACGCAGCGTGATTTCGCCCGTCATCGCGACATCGGCACGCACGGGAATGCCCGTCAGCACCGACACCAGCGCGGTCGTCATCGCGCCGCCGGCGGACGGACCGTCCTTCGGCGTCGCGCCTTCCGGCACGTGGATGTGGATGTCCTGCTTGTCGAACGCTTCGTCCTTGATGCCCAGACGCCGCGAACGCGAACGCACGACCGAGCGCGCCGCTTCGACGGATTCCTTCATCACGTCGCCGAGCGAACCGGTGCGGATCACGTTGCCCTTGCCCGGCATCACCGCGGCTTCGATCGTCAGCAGATCGCCACCGACTTCCGTCCACGCGAGGCCCGTCACCTGACCGACCTGGTTTTCCTTCGCCGCGAGGCCGAAGTCGTACTTGCGCACGCCGAGGAACGTGTCGAGGTTGTCGCCGTCGACCTTGATCGCGCCCGATGCCTTCTTCAGCAGCAGCATCTTCACGACCTTGCGGCAGATCTTCGACACTTCGCGCTCGAGCGAACGCACACCGGCTTCGCGCGTGTAGTAGCGGATGATGTCGCGGATCGCCTGTTCGGCAACCTCGATCTCGCCTTCCTTCAGGCCGTTGTTCTTCTTCTGCTTCGGCAGCAGGTAACGCTGCGCGATGCTGACCTTCTCGTCTTCCGTGTAGCCGGACAGACGAATCACTTCCATCCGGTCGAGCAGCGGCGGCGGGATGTTCAGCGAGTTCGACGTCGCGACGAACATCACGTCCGACAGGTCGAAATCGACCTCGATGTAGTGATCGGCGAACGTGTGGTTCTGTTCCGGATCGAGCACTTCGAGCAGCGCAGACGACGGATCGCCACGGAAATCCATGCCCATCTTGTCGACTTCGTCGAGCAGGAACAACGGATTGCGCACGCCGACCTTCGTGAGGCTCTGCAGGATCTTGCCCGGCATCGAACCGATGTACGTGCGGCGATGGCCGCGGATCTCGGCTTCGTCACGCACGCCGCCGAGCGCCATGCGGACGAACTTGCGGTTCGTCGCACGGGCGATCGACTGGCCGAGCGAGGTCTTGCCGACGCCCGGCGGCCCGACGAGGCACAGGATCGGTGCCTTGACCTTGTCGACGCGTTGTTGCACCGCGAGATACTCGAGGATGCGTTCCTTGACCTTCTCGAGGCCGAAGTGATCCTCGTCGAGCACTTGCTCGGCGTTCGACAGGTCGTTGTTGACCTTGCTCTTCTTGCGCCACGGCAGGCCGATCAGCGTGTCGATGTAGTTGCGCACGACGGTCGCTTCCGCGGACATCGGCGACATCAGCTTCAGCTTCTTCAGCTCGGCATCGGCCTTCTTCTTCGCTTCCTTCGGCATGCGCGCGGCGTTGATGCGCTTCTCGAGCTCTTCGAGATCGGCACCCTCTTCGCCTTCGCCCAGTTCCTTCTGGATCGCCTTGACCTGTTCGTTCAGGTAATACTCGCGCTGGCTCTTCTCCATCTGGCGCTTCACGCGCCCGCGGATGCGCTTTTCGACCTGCAGGATGTCGATCTCGGCTTCGAGTTGCGCGAGCAGGTGCTCGAGACGCTCGACAACCGGGAACATCTCGAGGATGTGCTGCTTCTGGTCGAGCTTGAGCGGCAGGTGCGCGGCGATCGTATCCGCGAGACGGCCCGCCTCATCGATGCCCGACAGCGACGTGAGGATCTCCGGCGGGATCTTCTTGTTCAGCTTCACGTACTGGTCGAACTGCGACACGATCGCGCGGCGCAGCGCCTCCGTTTCCGCGCTGTCCGCGTGGTCCGGCTCGAGCGGCATCACTTCGCAGGAGAACTGCGTCTCCTGTTCTTCGATCGACAATGCTTTCGCGCGCTGCAGGCCTTCGACCAGCACCTTCACGGTGCCGTCCGGCAGCTTCAGCATCTGCAGGATGTTCGCGACGCAACCGACCTCGTACATGTCCTTTTCGGTCGGCTCGTCCTTGGCCGCGGTTTTCTGGGCGACCAGCATGATGTGCTTGCCGCCTTCCATCGCTGCTTCGAGGGCCTTGATCGATTTCGGCCGGCCCACGAAGAGCGGAATCACCATGTGCGGGAAAACGACGACGTCCCGCAGCGGCAGCAGCGGGAGCGTGATGCGTTCCGGCGGGAGAAGTTGGGTGCCTGACATTTCATTTCCCCATGAGTGGAATCAATTGTTCGGTAATTGAGGCCGGCACTTCGGATTGCAAGGCCTTCAAGCGTGGGAAATATTCGGTAAGAAAGTAACCACCGCGTGTCGAGTCAGAGTTACCCACAAGATAAACGAAAAAAAGCCGCTCACGGTTTCATGAACGGCTTTTTTCGTCGGTACGTTGTCGTCAAGCCGGTCAGTTCGAACCCGCCACCTTCGGCGTGTCCTCATAGATCAGCAACGGTTTACCGTCGCCGTCGATGACGTTCTCGTCGATGATGACCTTGCTGACCCCTTTCATCGTCGGCAGCTCGTACATCACGTCGAGCAGCGCCTGTTCGATGATCGAACGCAGGCCGCGCGCGCCGGTCTTGCGGCGGATCGCCTTGCGGGCCACCGCCTGCAGCGCAGCCGGGCGGATCTCCAGCTCGACGCGCTCCATCGCGAACAGCTTGTGATACTGCTTGACGAGCGCGTTCTTCGGCTCGACCAGGATCTTCATCAGCGCGGCCTCGTCGAGCTTGCCGAGCGTCGCGACGACCGGCAGACGGCCGATCAATTCGGGGATCAGACCGAATTTGATCAGGTCCTCCGGCTCGACCTCGCGCAGCACCTCGCCGGCATCGCGCTCCTGCTTGCTCTTGACCGTCGCGCCGAAGCCGATGCCCGTCTTCTCGGTGCGGTCGGTGATCACCTTCTCGAGGCCGTCGAACGCGCCGCCGCAGATGAACAGGATGTTGGTCGTGTCGACCTGGATGAAATCCTGGTTCGGATGCTTGCGGCCACCCTGCGGCGGCACCGACGCCATCGTGCCCTCGACGAGCTTCAGCAATGCCTGCTGGACGCCCTCGCCCGACACGTCGCGCGTGATCGACGGGTTGTCCGACTTGCGGCTGATCTTGTCGATTTCGTCGATGTAGACGATCCCGCGCTGGGCCTTCTCGACCTCGTAGTTGCAGTTCTGCAACAGCTTCTGAATGATGTTCTCGACGTCCTCGCCGACGTAGCCGGCTTCCGTCAGCGTCGTCGCGTCGGCGATCACGAACGGCACGTTCAGCAGACGCGCGAGCGTCTGCGCGAGCAGCGTCTTGCCGGAGCCCGTCGGGCCGATCAGCAGGATGTTGCTCTTCGACAGCTCGACGTCGTCCTTCTTGTCGAGATGCTTGAGACGCTTGTAGTGGTTGTAGACAGCGACCGCGAGGATCTTCTTCGCGCGCTCCTGGCCGATCACGTACTGATCGAGGATGTCGCGAATTTCCTGCGGGCTCGGCAGATCCGACCGGGACAGGCTGGCCTCGACGCCCGCGGCTGCCGCCTCGTCGCGAATGATCTCGTTGCACAGGTCGATACATTCATCGCAGATGAAGACCGACGGGCCGGCAATGAGCTTTTTCACCTCATGCTGGCTCTTGCCGCAGAACGAGCAATACAACAGCTTCTCGCTGTTCGAACCTTTTTTGTCCGCCATGAATGTATGCGCCTCCGGACAGGTAAATGACATGATACGCCGAATGCTCCGCGCGCCACGACCTAGGGCGCGACCGGAGTCGGCTGGATGCGCTTGCCGCAGATGCTCAGGGCGTATCGGGCATGCCGACCCAAATGGGGCGGCACCCCACTAAGCTCACGGACGCTTCAACAGCACCTGATCGATCAGCCCGTACGCCTTCGCGTCTTCGCTCGACATGAAGTTATCACGGTCGGTGTCGCGCGCGATGCGCTCGACGTCCTGGCCCGTGTGCTGCGCGAGCAGCTGGTTGAGCCGTTCCTTCAGGTAGAGGATTTCACGCGCCTGGATCTCGATGTCCGATGCCTGGCCACGTGCGCCGCCGAGCGGCTGGTGAATCATCACGCGCGAGTTCGGCAGCGCGAAGCGCTTGCCCTTCGCGCCCGACGCGAGCAGGAATGCGCCCATGCTCGCCGCGAGCCCCATGCACAGCGTCGACACGTCCGGCTTGATGAACTGCATCGTGTCGTAGATCGCCATGCCGGCCGACACGGACCCGCCCGGGCTGTTGATGTACAGGCTGATGTCCTTGTCCGGGTTCTCGCTTTCGAGGAACAGCAGCTGCGCAACCACGAGGTTCGCCGTCTGGTCGTTCACTTCGCCGACCATGAACACGAGGCGCTCCTTCAGGAGACGCGAATAAATGTCGTACGAACGCTCGCCGCGGCCGCTCGTTTCGACGACGATCGGAACCAGCCCCAGCGCTTGCGTTTCGAAATCCCGCGGCGCGTTCGAAGCCAGCATGTCAAGCAATTCAGCGCGAGTGATCATTCAATGAACCTTGTTCGAATTGAAAATTGAACGGCGGGAAGCCGCCCGCTCAATCGCCATATTAATGGCAACCGTGCGCCTGACGTAAAAACGGCGTGCGGGCCGTCGCTCCGACAGCCGGCACGCCGCTAGAGCGACACTTACGCTTGCGCCGACGCGCTCGCGAGTGCCTCGAAGCTCACTTCCTTGTCAGTCACCTTCGCCTTGCCCAGCACGAAATCGACGACGTTGCTTTCAACGACGAACGCTTCCATCTCGGCGAGGCGCTGCTGGTTCGAATAATACCAGCGGACCACTTCCTTCGGGTCTTCGTAGCTCTTCGCGAACTCGTCGACTTCCGCGCGGATCTGCTCCGGCTTCGCTTCCAGGCCGTTCGACTTCACCAGCTCGGCGAGCACGAGGCCCAGCTTCACGCGGCGCTCGGCCTGCTCGGCAAACATTTCGGCCGGGATCGGCGCGTCCTTCGCGTTCGGCACGCCGCGCTGCGCGAGATCCTGACGCGCCATTTCGACGAGGCGCTGCTGGTCCTGCTCGATCAGCGCCTTCGGCACGTCGAGTTCGGAGATCTTCAGGATCGCGTCCATCACCTGGTTCTTGACGATCGACTGCGTGCGACGCTTTGCCTCGCGTTCGAGGTTTTCCTTGATCTCGTTGCGCATCTTGGCGAGGTCGCCGTCCTCGATGCCGAGCGACTTCGCGAAGTCGGCGTCGATTGCCGGCAGGTGCGGCCATTCGACCTTCTTCATCGTGACCGTGAACTTCGCCGTCTTGCCTGCGACGTCCTTGCCGTGATAGTCGTCCGGGAACTTCAGGTCGAATTCGCGCGCTTCGCCGGCCTTCAGGCCCAACGCAGCCGTTTCGAATTCCGGCAGCATGCGGCCTTCGCCGAGCACGAACGGGAAGTCTTCCGCGGTGCCGCCCTGGAACGCGACGTCGTCGATCTTGCCGACGAAGTCGACCGTCACGCGGTCGCCGTTCTGTGCGACCGTGTCCGCACCGCCGTCACCGTGCTCGCCGCCTTCGCCGCGTGCGTGGAAGTGCACGCGCTGCTTGCGCAGGATGTCGAGCGTGCGGTCGATTTCGGCGTCGCCGATCGTCGTCGTCGAGCGCTCGACTTCAGCCGTCGCCAGATCGCCGATCGTCACTTCCGGGTAGACCTCGAACGTCGCGTCGAACGCGTATGCGTCTTCCGCCTGGTCCTGCTTCGGCGCGAAGCTCGGCTGACCGGCGACGCGCAGGTTTTCCGCGCGGCTGATCGTGAAGAATTCCTGGCCGATCTTGTCGCTCAGCACTTCGGCTTCGACCTGACCCGCATATTGCTGCGCGACCATCTTGAGCGGCACCTTGCCCGGGCGGAAACCCGGCATGCGCACGTTCTTCGCGAGTTTCTGGATGCGGGCGTCGATTTCCTTCTGCACCGTGTCTTTCGGCAGGGAAATCGTCACACGGCGTTCAAGCTTGCCGAGGTTTTCAACAACGTTAGCCATGGCTTCAATCGTCCTAAAATTATTCGAGCGAATCGGGTTTTCCTTGCCGTGCCTGCCTGGCGGCGCCACATGCGTTGCACATGCGCCGCGCCGGAGCGCCACGCCATCCCTGCGAGCGCCGGATCGGCTAGCGCAAGCGGCTCGGAGCACGGCTTTGGCCGGAAGAATCGACTATTCTAGCAAACAATTTTCCCTGCACCGTCAGTTCGGCGCGATGTGCATGCGCAGCCGGTGCGCCGCGGCCGCCGATGCACGCGGATCGCCGTTATGCCGCGCGGCGTATCCACGCGCGGCTGCCATCCTGTAAGCTCCGTTTGAGCATGCGCCGCGGCCGCGTGGCGCGCGTTCGTCCGATCCTCGCCCGACCCATTCATCCGACCAATCACGCCATCCGGAGACACCATGCCGCATCACCCGTCCGCGCCTGTCGTCGTCATCGCGCCCGATTCGTTCAAAGGCTCGCTTTCCGCCGAGCAGGTCGCGGACGCGATCGCCACCGGCATCCGCCGCGTACGGCCCGACGCCGTCGTGCGGTGCTGCCCGATGGCCGACGGCGGCGAAGGCACGCTCGACGCGATGCTCGCAAGCAGCGGCACGCGACGCACGGTTGCAGTGGCCGGCGCGTCGCTTGCGGTGCGCGACGCCGCGGTCGGCGTGATCGATGCGCGCACTGCGATCGTCGAGACGGCCGAGATCGTCGGCATCACCGACCCGGTCGGGATGAGCGTGCCGGTCGACGCGCGCAGCACGCGCGGGATGGGCGAGGCGATCCGCCAGTTGCTCGACGACGGCGTACGCCGATTCTTCGTCGCGCTCGGCGGCAGCAGCACCAACGACGCAGGCGCAGGCCTCCTCGCCGGCCTCGGGCTGCGCTGTTTCGACGCGGCCGGCCAGCCGGTCGAGCCGGTGCCGGCACGACTCGCCGAGATCGCGCGGATCGACGCGTCCGGACTCGACCCGCGCCTCGCAAACACCGAATTCGTCGGCATGTCCGACGTCGACAATCCGCTGACGGGTGCGCACGGCGCGACCGCCGTGTTCGGCCCGCAAAAGGGCGTGACGCCTGAGCAGGTTGCGACCCTCGACGCCGCGCTCGGCCATTTCGCCGACCTGCTCGAAGCAGCGCTCGACCGTCGCGCGCGCGACCTGCCGGGCGCCGGCGCGGCGGGCGGCCTCGGCTTCGCGCTGCACATGCTCGGCGCGCAGTTCGAGGCCGGCGCCGAAGTCGTCGCGCGCCAGATCGGGCTCGACGCCGCGCTCGCCGGTGCGGACTGGCTGATCACCGGCGAAGGCCGCTCGGACGTGCAGACGCTGCACGGCAAGGCGCCGTTCATCGCGTGCCGCCACGCGCAGGCCGCGGGCGTGCCCGCGTCGCTGCTGTCGGGGGCGGTCGATCCGGCCGCACTGCCGCGCCTGTCCGAGCATTTTTCCGGGTGCTTCTCGCCCGCGCCGGGCCCGATCACGCTCGACGTGGCGATCCGCGATGCCGCCAGCCTGCTCGCGAACGAGGCCGAGCAGCTGACGCGGCTGAAATACGGCGCGCGCTGACCGTTGACCCGAGCGCGCGATACAGGAACAATCGGGCCCGCCCTTTTTCTTCAGGATTCGACATGAAAGGCCGTCAAGCCGGGCTCGATCAGTTTCTGACCTATCGCCTCCACGTGCTCACGAAGCGCTCCGACCGCGGCATCGGCGACGTATACCGGCACAAGCTCGGCATCTCGCTGCCCGAGGCGCGCGTGATCGCGGCCGTCGGTGCGTTCGGCCCGTTCTCGATCATGGATCTCGCGCGCCACACCAACCTCGACAAGAGCCAGGCGAGCCGCGCGGCCGAAGCGCTGCTGCGCCAGGGCCTGCTCGCGCGCAGCGCGAGCGACGAAGACGGACGGATCGTGCTGATCGCGCTGACACCGGACGGCCGCGCGCTGCATCGCAAGATCATGCCGATCGTGCGCAAGTGGAACGACGGACTGCTCGCGTGCCTGTCGGACAACGAGCGCAATACGTTCGAACGGCTGCTGGAGAAAGTCGTCGCGCACGCGCTTGAGCGCGACGACTGAGCGCCGCGCGGACCGGCTCCGGCGGCCCGCACGGGCCGCGTCACAGCGGCACTGTTCACTCCCGCCGACGGCCTCTCGCCGTTAGCACCCGAACCGGCTCGGGAAGCGAGCGGCACGCCGGCCGACGCATTCGCGCGCACCGTCGGGGGCGGCCGCACCGGCGCGACACGCCCTGGGCCGCGCGTTCCCTGCTAAAGCCCGCTGTTTGCAGCGCGCTGGCGCAACAACCCGAGCACCGCATCGCAATACGGGGTCGGCACGTCAAGCTTGCGCCCCAGTTCCGGAAACACGCCGAGAATCGGCCCGATCTCGAGCGGACGCCCCGCTTCGAAATCCTGCAGCATCGACGTCCTGAACGCGCCGAGCTTGCGCGTCACCGCCATGCGCTCCGGCCCGCTCATCCCCGTGTCGAGGCCGAGCTTCGCGCCGATCGCGGCCGCCTCCTCCATCATCCGCAGCGCGAGCGCATGCGTGAACGGGTCGTCGAGCAGTTGCTCGGACGTCGAACCGGTCAGCGCGCTGAGCGGATTCATGTTCATGTTGCCCCACAGCTTCGCCCAGATCTCCGTGCGGATCGCGGCTGTCGTCTCGACGCCGAAGCCACCCGCTGCGAGCGCCGCCGCGAAACGTGCGGTGGCCTCGCCGAGCGCGGGCCCGGGCGCGCCGACGATCAGGCGATTACCGCGCCCGCGGCGCACGACGCCCGGCGCGTCGGTGCTCGACGACAGGTGCACGACGCAGCCGATCGCCTGCGCCGGCGGCAGCACCGCGGACACCGCGCCGCCCGGATCGACCGCTTCAAGCGGCACGCCGTCGAGCGGCCCCGCGAGCCCGTGCGTGAACCACCACGGCAGCCCGTTCATCGCCGCGACGATCACCGTGCGCGGCCCGACGAGCGGCGCGATGCGCGCGGCCAGGTCCGGCAGCGCCTGCGCCTTCAGCGCGATCACCACGTAGTCCTGCACGCCGAGTGCAGCCGCGTCGTCGCTCGCGTCGACCGCAACCGACGACAGCGCGCCCGATTCGTCCAGCACGCGCACGCCGTGCGTCTTCAGCGCATCGAGCGTCGCACCGCGCGCATATGCGCTGACGCGCATCCCGGCCCGCGCCAGCGCGGCCGCGAGCAGTCCGCCGATCGCGCCGACGCCGACGATCGCCGCGCGCACCGACCCTGAATTCGTGTCGTTCATGATGGGATTCCGTCTCCTGTGAGCTGACGAGCATAGTGCCAAATGGTTGCGGGTACAACCATTCTCGCGGCAGCATGGCGCCGGGCGCCTGCACGGCTCAACGCGGCTCGTCGCCCGCCTGAGCCGGTTCGTCATCGGCCGCGCCGCCCGTCGCACCGACGCGACCGATCCGATGCGCGGCCGCGCGCCCGCGCGGCAGCCGGGCGAGCGGCTCATCGCGTTCCGGCATGTGCTGCCCGACGGGCTGGCGGAGACGTTCGGACCATAAGCATGCTGACGGACGATCCAGAGCCGGCACGGGCCGGCCCTTGCGCGATCCGCGCGGATGCGGTCTCCTGTGCGTTTACCTCTGACCAGGCCCGAGGCCGCACTCTTCCGATGAAATCGTCTCCGCGCGATCACAGCAACGCCGATGCCGACCAAGCGCGCCGTCAGCCCTCGAAGCTGATACCGAATATCGTCGCCGTGCTGGCCGGCCTCTTGACGTTCGTGATCGGTGCGGCGTGGGTGATTTATAGCTGGATCGTCGATCGCGAAGCGCAGTATTTCGCGATTCCGCTGGTGTTTTCGGTGCCGGTGATCGTCGCGGTGGCGATCCGGAGTTTCTGGGATTAGGGAGGCCGGACAAATGAAAAAGCGCTGCGGCCAGCCGACCGGCAGCGCTTCTTCGGGGACGGGCCCATGGGGCCTTGTCCAACTGGTGCGTGAGGCCGGACTCGAACCGGCACACCCTTGCGGGCGTCAGGACCTAAACCTGGTGCGTCTACCAATTTCGCCACTCACGCGCATGCTCTGTCGCCTGACCGCACGGTGCGCATCGTGTGCTTGCGCCGTACGCCTGATCAGGCGAGCGCGAGATTCTACCCGATCCGCGAAGCGTTGTCTCCATCGGCCGACGGCATTCACGCGCCGATGCTAGAATTCCGCGCTTGGTTCCACGCTTGATGCTTCCGGCGGTGCGCAGCCGCGCGTCCCCCGATCCCGCCCCCGACCCGATTCCGCACGTGAATTTCGACGACTACTGTCAGCAGAAAGCCGCCCCCGCCGGCTCCAGCATCTACTATGCGTTGCGGCAGGCGCCGTTCGCCGTCCAGCCACGTCTCACGGCCCTCTTCGCGCTGCGCCGCGAACTCGAGGAAACCGTCAAGGAAACCAGCGACCCGACCGTCGGCCACACGAAGCTCGCGTGGTGGCACAAGGAACTCGCGGCGCTCGCGGCCGGCGAGCCGTCGCATCCGGTGACGAAGGCGCTCGCGCAGCATCATCCGTCGATCGCGGGCGAACACGATGCGCTGCGCACGCTCGTCGGCGGCTACGGGATGGACCTCGAACAGGCGCGCTACCTCGATTTCGCGAACCTGCAGCGCTATATCGCGCAGGTCGGCGGCAGCTTCGCGTCGCTCGTCGCGCGCGCGAGCGCTACAAGCCCGTCCGAGCCGCAACCGTGGGCAGAACGAGTCGGCCATGCGCTGATGCTCGCGCAATTCGTGCAGGAACTCGGCAACGACGCGCGCCACGGCCGCATCTATCTGCCGATCGACGAGCTGCAGCGCTACAACGTGACCGCCGCGGACCTGCTGAACCGGCGCTACAGCCCCGCGTTCACCGAGCTGCTGCAGTTCCAGACCGCACGTGCTCGCGACGCGCTCGCGGCCGCCGACGCCGCGATCCCCGCCGCCGAGCGCCGCACCCAGCGCACGCTGCGCGCGCAGCTCGCGCTCGCGCGTGCATTGCTCGACGAGATCGAGCGCGACGGCTACCAGGTCCTGCACCAGCGCATCGCGCTGACACCGATCCGCAAGCTGTGGATCGCGTGGCGCGCCGCGCGCCGGCGCTGACGCAGTATCACGCCTTCAGCAGCGGCAGCGGCTCGAAGCGCTGCTGCAGCACGCGCGTCGCATCGAGCCCCCACCACGGACCGAGCACGGTCGCATAAAGCTGGCGGAAATCGACCGCCACCGGCAGGTTGCCGTTGCCGTCGAGCTGCCCGAGCGCTGGCGGCGCACCATACAGCCCGCCGGCGACGCGCCCGCCCATCACGAAGTGCGGCGCGGCCGTGCCGTGATCGGTGCCGTTGCTCTGGTTCTCGCGCACGCGCCGCCCGAATTCCGCATACGTCATCACGAGCGTCTCGTTCCACCGTCCGAGCTCGACCAGCGCGCCGCGCATCGCGCTCATCCCTTCGGCGAACTGCTTGAGCAGCGCCGCCTGCTGTCCCGGCTGGTTCTGGTGCGTATCGAAGCCGTTGAGCGTGAGCCGCAGCACCGCCACGCCATCCTGCGCACCCGGTCCGGACGCCTCGCATGCCGCGAGCACCTGCATCGCGGTCTTCACCGCGGTGCCGAATGCGCCGGCCGGAAACGCCGTCCTGAATTCACGCATGCCGCCGCGCGGACGCAGCCGGTCCGCCGCTTTCACGATGTCGTTTTCGACGTCGATGATGTGCGCGAGCGCCGGGTTCTGCTCGCGCAGCGACACGGGCTCCGCGAGGCGCGCGGCACGGATGAACTGCGCCGGATTGACGAGCGCGATCGCGCGCGCGCCGTTCGCGAGCGGCCCCATCTCGGCGCTGCCGAGCACGACGCCGTCCGCCGCGAAGCCGGCCGGCACCGGCGCCTGCGCGAACGTGCGCGTGAGCCAGCCTTCGCGCAGGTACTCGTCCGAGCGCGACGCGGTGTCCCAGATCTCGATCGAGCGGAAGTGCGACAGGTTCGGCTGCGGATAGCCGACGCCCTGCACGATCGCGACCTGCCGGTCGTGCCACAGCGGCAACAGCGGCGCGAGCGACGGATGCAGCCCCGTGCGCTCGTCGAGCTGCAGCACCTGGTCGCGCTTGATGCCGATGCTGCGCCGGAACTGGTAGTACTGCGGGTCCGCATACGGCACCACGGTATTGAGGCCGTCGTTGCCGCCCTTCAGCTCGACGAGGATCAGTACGTTCGTATAGCCGGCCCCCGGCTTCTGAGCGGCGAGCGTGGCCGCGAGCGCGCCCGGCTGCCACAGCGACACGCCCGCCGTCGCGGCAGCGCCCGTCAGCGCGAGGAAATCACGTCGGTTCATCGTGCACCCTTTGCCGGCCGCGTTGCTTGCGTGCCGAGCCGGCGACCCGTGTTCTTGTTCATTTCAGTTGATACGCCGGATCCATCAGCAGCGCCTCGAGATACGCGCTGCCGGTCGAACCCGTATCGATCGCCGCGACGGGCGGCACCGGCAGCACCGCATGCTGCAGCTGCAGCTCGGTCGACAGGCCCGCGATCGCCTGAGGCCGCGCGCGATATTGCGCGAGCCAGCGCTCGAGATCGAAGCGCAAGCCGCCGCGCCCGGGCTTCGCGGGCATCGCGCGACGATCTCCGCCAGCCATCGGGGCCGTCCCGCCGGGACTTCCACCGGTCATCGCCATCATCCCGCCAGGACTCGCACCGGTCTTCGCCGCCATCGCGCCGACGCCTCCGTTGAGCGCCGCCGGACGCACCCCGGCCGTCTCGGTCGCGCGGAACAGCTGCTCGACGAACTGCTTGCGCGCAAGCAGCGTCGAGCTGTTGATCCACGTCGGCCCGCCCGGCCAGCCCTTCACGTTCGGCGGATAGAACAGGTTCTGCCCGAGCGTGCGCACGGTGTTGGCGAGCATCTGCGCGTCGCCGTAGCCGACGTCGAACAGGCGTACCGATCCGACGACGAATTCGGCCGGCGACTTGAAGAGCACGCCGCGATTGCGTGGATCCCAGAACGCGTCGGTCGACCACAACGCGTCGAGCGCCGCGCCGATCTCGTAGCCGCTCGCGCGAAAGCGGCCGGCGACCGTCTCGAGTTCGCGGGCGTCCGGCGTGTCCGACACGAACTCGCGCCACAGCTTCGCCGCGATGAAGCGCGCGGTCTCCGGGCGCTTCAGCAGAACGTCGAGGAATCCGTCGCCGTCGAACGGGCCCGACTCGCCGAGGATCGTCTTGTCGCCGGCATCGTGCCACTCCGGACGCACGACGAAGCGCAGCGTATCGGGATCGATCGTCCAGCCGGTCATCGCGCGCGCGGCTTCCGTCACGTCGTGCTGCGTGTAATGCCCTTCGCCGAGCGTGAACAGCTCCATCACCTCGCGCGCGAAATTCTCGTTCGGGCGACCCTTGCGATTGCTCGCGCCGTCGAGGTACTGCAGCATCGCCGGATCCCGCGCGACCGCATGCAGCAGCGTGCCGAAGTTGCCGAGCGCCTCGCGTCGCAGCAGCGCATTCTGCGCGGCCATCGTCTGCGGGTACGGCACCTTGTCCTGGCCCGACGTGAAGTGGCCGTGCCAGAACAACGTCATGCGCTCGGTGAGCGGCGACGGCGTCACGACCATCTCGTTGACCCACGCCGCGCGTAATGTCTCGTAACGCTGGTTGCGCGCGCGCTGCTCGTCGCGCCGCTGGTCCGGCGTCAGCGCCTGGCGTTCCGCGCGCGTCGGCGGCAGTTCGGCCAGCCAGTCGGGCCACGTCGCGACGGGCTCGCGCCGCACATTGCCGAGCGCGTCGGCCACCGCCTGCGCGCGCGTCATGCCGACGAGCCGCGCGACGTCGGCGAGTGCCGGCGAAAAGCCGGTGCGGCTCAGGAAGAACAGCGCATCGTCCGCGTCGAGCGGCATTTGCATCGCGGGCGATTGCGCCCGCGCAGCGGCATTCGCTTGACTCATTGTCGTCGGCTCCCGAAGCGCGCAATGCGCGCATGTGCCGATTCAACGGCATCCGGCGGGCGCAAGTTGACTGCAAAATTGCTACGGATTTTTTCGGTGTGACGTTTCGGCGTGATTCGAGATGACGCGTGAAATCAGCGCTTGTACAGCTCGCGGACTGCGTCTTCGATGTGCTGGCGCAGCAAGTGGCGCTCTTCGGGCGTCATGTGCCCGTCGCGGCGGTGCTGCTCGAGATCGGGAGGCACGGCGGAACGGGCGACGGCGTCGGCGCTGCGGTCCGCCTGCAGCGATTTGCCGCGCGGCGGCAGCTTGCGCGACGAGGCGCCCTGCTCGGGGCGTTGCGCATACGCGAAGTTCGACGCATACGGACCGGCAAGCGCGATCGTCAGCATCAGTGCAATCCGGGCAGATCGCATGACCGTCCTCGCTTCTTTGGTCGATTTGTTCCCTTCGTCACGCGGCAACCGGCTACCTCTGGTACTTGAAAAACCCTGCGAAAATCGGGTGTGCAAACCATGAAAGATGAAGTGCAGGGAGTATCTACCGAATTTCGGCTTCGAGTAAAGGAATCTCTATAGCGTGCCTTTACTCCGCGCCACACCACGGGTAAATTTTGTAACTGACTGTAACGCGCGAAAATAGCCGGCCGTGCGCCCTTTCCCATTCGCGATAAGATGCCGATCATGGAAACGAAAAACCCCTCCAAGATTCTCGTCGTCGACGACGACCCGCGCCTGCGCGATCTGCTGCGCCGCTACCTCGGCGAGCAAGGTTTCAACGTGTACGTCGCGGAAAACGCGACCGCGATGAACAAGCTCTGGGTGCGCGAGCGTTTCGACCTGCTCGTGCTCGACCTGATGCTGCCCGGCGAAGACGGCCTGTCGATCTGCCGCCGCCTGCGCGGCAGCAACGACCGCACGCCGATCATCATGCTGACGGCCAAGGGCGAGGACGTCGACCGCATCGTCGGTCTCGAGATGGGTGCCGACGATTACCTGCCGAAGCCGTTCAATCCGCGCGAACTCGTCGCGCGCATTCACGCGGTGCTGCGCCGCCAGGCGCCGGCCGAACTGCCGGGTGCGCCGTCGGAAACGACCGAGGTGTTCGAATTCGGCGAATTCTCGCTGAATCTCGCCACCCGCACGCTGACGAAATCGGGCCAGGAAATTCCGCTGACGACCGGCGAATTCTCGGTGCTGAAGGTGTTCGCACGCCATCCGCGCCAGCCGCTGTCGCGCGAAAAGCTGATGGAGCTCGCGCGCGGCCGTGAATACGAAGTGTTCGACCGCAGCCTCGACGTGCAGATCTCGCGTCTGCGCAAGCTGATCGAACCGGATCCGGGCAGCCCGCGCTTCATCCAGACCGTCTGGGGCCTCGGCTACGTGTTCATCCCGGACGGCGCGGCCTGACCTTCCGTTCGTCCGGTTTCGCCCGTCTTTTACGGCACGTCCCATGCGTATCGACCGGCGCCTCCTGCAGCTCGCCTTCGGCGGGCTGTTCTGGCGCACCTTCCTGCTGATCGCGCTGCTGATCTCGGTCAGTCTTGCCGCGTGGTTCCAGAGCTTTCGCGTGATCGAGCGTGAGCCGCGCGCGCAGCGCGTGGCGCTGCAGCTCGTCGCGATCGTGAAGCTCACGCGCACCGCGCTGCTCTATTCCGATCCCGACCTGCGCCGCGCGCTGCTGCAGGATCTCGAGAGCAACGAAGGCGTGCGCGTGTATCCGCGCGAGAAGACCGACAAGTTCAAGCTGCAGCCCGACGAGTCGCTGAACCGCCTGATCGAGCACGACATCCGCAGCCGTCTCGGCGACGATACCGTGATCGCGCAGTCGGTCAACGACATCCCCGGCGTGTGGATCAGCTTCAAGATCGACGACGACGATTACTGGGTCGCGCTCGACCGCGACCAGCTCGACACCGTCACGGGCCTGCAGTGGGCCGGCTGGGGCCTGTTCGCGCTCGCGCTATCGCTGTTCGGCTCCGCGTTCATCACGAGTCTCGTGAACCGGCCGTTCTCGCACCTCGCGCTCGCCGCGCGCCAGGTCGGTTCGGGCCAGGCGCCCGAGCCGCTGCCGGAGCGCGGCATGGGCGTCGCGGCCGACACGAACCGCAGCTTCAACCAGATGGTGCGCGACCTCGAACAGCTCGAAGCCGACCGCGCGCTGATGCTCGCGGGCATTTCGCATGACCTGCGCACGCCGCTCGCGCGGCTGCGGCTCGAAACCGAGATGAGCCCGTCCGACCAGGCGACCAAGGACGCGATGGTCGACGACATCGAGCAGATGGACCGCATCATCGCCGCGTTCATCGACTACGCGCGCCCGACGCAGCGCAAGCCCGAGCCGGTCGACCTGTCGACGATCGTGCAGGAAGTCGCCGCGCGCGTATCGGGCGAGGACGGCGTGCAGATCGAAACCCGGCTCGCGCCCACTGCCGTCATCGAGGCCGACGAGACCGACATGCGGCGCGTGATCGGCAACCTCGTCGAGAACGCGCGCAAGTATGGCCAGAGCCGTCAGGACGGCGTTGCGCGCATCACGCTCGAGACGCGCGTGTCGCACGCGCGGGTCGAGTTGTCGGTCAGCGACGAAGGCCCCGGCATCCCCGAGGATCAGCTGCCGCTCGTGATGCGGCCGTTCTACCGCGTCGACACCGCCCGCACCAAGGCCGACGGCACGGGCCTCGGGATGGCCATCGTGCAGCGCCTCGTCGGCCGCTATCGCGGCGCATTGCGCCTGCGCAACCGCAGCCCGGAACCCGGGCTCGAAGTCACGCTCGAATTCCCCGGCGGCAAGGCGCGTGTGGCCGCATGACGCGGGCGCGCACGCCTGCCGCGCGTCACACTATCGCGCCGGTTGAAAAAATCTATGGGACGCATTAGTTAAAATCTATTGAAGCATTAAGCCAATAGTGTTATGATCCAGCCCATGCTGTCACACCAACGTTGCAGCACCGAGGTAGCTTGACTCGAGTCTTCTTCCCAACTCATACAGGAGCATCCGCATGAAAACTGTCGGCGATAAACTCGAAGCCTTCACCGTTGGCGCCGCGAAGCCCGGCTTCAACCACCACGAAGAAAACGGCCAGTCGGCATTCGAGACGATCACCGAAGCGTCGTTCCCGGGCAAGTGGAAGATCATCTACTTCTACCCGAAGGACTTCACGTTCGTGTGCCCGACGGAAATCGTCGAGTTCTCGAAGCTCGCGAAGCAGTTCGAAGAGCGCGATGCCATCCTGCTCGGCGGCAGCTCGGACAACGAATTCGTCAAGCTCGCATGGCGCCGTGAGCACAAGGACCTCGACAAGCTGAACCACTACGCGTTCGGCGACGTCAAGGGCGAGCTGATCGACCAGCTCGGCGTGCGCGACAAGGAAGCCGGCGTGGCCCTGCGCGCGACGTTCATCGTCGACCCGGACAACACGATCCAGCACGTTTCGGTCAACAACCTGAACGTCGGCCGTAGCCCGGACGAAATCCTGCGCATTCTCGACGGTCTGCAAACGGACGAACTGTGCCCGTGCAACCGTGTAATCGGCGGCGCGACGCTGTAAGCGTCGATGCAACGAAGCCCGCGGCGCACGTGCTGCCTGCGGGCTTTTTTAACGGCCAACCCATAGGAGATATCAATGGAATTCATCGATTCGATTAAGGCGCGCATCCCCGACTACGCGAAGGACATCCGCCTGAACCTCGACGGCACGATCTCGCGCTCGTCGCTCGAAGGCACCGACGCAGTCGGCGTCGCGCTCGCGGCAGCGATCGCGGCAAAGAGCACGGTGCTCGTGAAGACGATTCGCGAAGCCGGCGTGCTGTCGCCCGAAGAGACGAACGCTGTGCTGACGGCGGCCGCGCTGATGGGGATGAACAACACGTGGTATCCGTATGTCGAGATGGCCGACGACGCCGACCTGAAGACCCAGCGCGCCGAGCTGCGGATGGGCGCGTATGCGACGCATGGCGGCGTCGACAAGCGCAAGTTCGAGATGTACGCGCTCGCCGCGTCGATCGTCGGCAAGTGCCACTTCTGCGTGAAGTCGCACTACGCGCTGCTGAAGAACGAGCAAGGCATGACCGTCACGCAACTGCGCGACGTCGGCCGCATCGCGTCGGTGATCAACGCTGCCGCGCAAGTGATCGCCGCGGAAGGCGAATAAGCGTCACGGTTGCGGCCCGCCCGGGCCGCGCCCGAATAAAAATGCCACGCGTGCGCCGCGTGGCATTTTTCATTTCCGGAATCGTCGTTGGAAAGCCGCCGGGAAGCCGGCGGCCCCACCCGTCACCCGGCCTGCCTGACCAGCAGCGCAGCGGCCTGCGCCTCGATGCCTTCGCCGCGGCCCAGATAGCCGAGCTTCTCGTTGGTCTTGGCCTTCACGTTCACGCGCTCGAGCGGCAGGCCGAGATCCTCGGCGATGTTCGCGCGCATCCCGTCGATGTGCGGTGCGAGCTTCGGCGCCTGCGCGATCACGGTGCTGTCGACGTTCTGGATCGTGAAACCCGCGGCCTTCACGCGCGCGACGCACTCGCGCAGCAGCACGCGGCTATCGGCGCCCTTGAACGCGGCATCCGTATCGGAGAAATGCCGGCCGATGTCGCCGAGCGCCGCCGCGCCGAACAGCGCGTCGGTGATCGCGTGCAGCAGCACGTCCGCGTCCGAGTGGCCGAGCAGGCCGCGCTCGTACGGAATCGTCACGCCGCCGATGATGAGGGGCCGCCCGGAGACGAGCTGGTGCACGTCGTAGCCTTGTCCGATTCTGAAATCCATGCGTGTTCCGATTGAGATTGAGTGTGGGTCAGGAGGATTGCGGCGCGCGCGCGAGGATCGCTTCCGCGAGCGCGAAGTCTTCCGGATACGTGACCTTGAAGTTGCGCAGGCTGCCCTGCACGACGCGCGGCGTATGGCCGGCCCATTCGATCGCGCTCGCCTCGTCGGTCAGGTCGTGCCCTTCCCGCTGCGCGTGCAGGATCGCGTCGCGCAGCATGCCGATGCGGAACATCTGCGGGGTCTGTGCCTGCCACAGCGCATCGCGCGACTCGGTGCGCGCGATCGCGTCGCCGCCGGCCGGCACGCGCTTCAGCGTATCGGCGACCGGCAGCGCGACGATGCCGCCGACCGGGTCGTCCTTCAGCGTCGCGACCAGCGTGCGGATCAGTTGCGGCGTGATGCCCGGGCGCGCGGCGTCGTGCACGAGCACCCAGTCGCGGTCGGTCGCGCCGAACTCGGTCAGCTCGAGCAGCCCGTTCAGCACCGACGCCTGCCGGGACGCGCCGCCGCAGCGGCGCACCGCGAAGCGCAGGCCCGCGAAGCGGCGTGCGTCGAAATGCGTGTCGTCCGGCGCCAGGACGACGAGCGTCTGCGCGAACTCGCTGCACGCGTCGAACGCGGCGAGCGTGTAATGCAGGAGCGCGCGGCCTGCGACCGTGCGGTATTGCTTCGGCACGGCCGAGCCGGAGCGGCTGCCCGTGCCGGCGCAGGGAATCAGGGCGAAGAGTCGGGAAGTCACGAAGGGAAACGCCGGAAAGATGAAATCAAGAAGCGGATTTTATAATAGGTCTTTCGTCTCGACCGGCGCACTGCGATTGCGCCTGCGCAAGCCACTCCAGCCGTCCCTATGCCAGACAACGCTTCCACCCCGTTCGCCTCGCCCGTCGCGCGCGTCAAGCCCGGCCAGCGCTTCGCCTTCGATGGCACGCACGGCTCCGCCGACGCGCTCGCCATCGCCCGCTACCTCGCCGCGCATCGCGACGGCGTGCCGCTCCTCGCGGTGATCTGCGCGAACGCGGTCGACGCGCAGCGCCTCGCGCAGGAAATCGGCTACTTCTCGCCCGACGCACGCGTGCGCCTGCTGCCGGACTGGGAAACGCTGCCGTACGACACGTTCTCGCCGCACCAGGATCTCGTGTCCGAGCGTCTCGCGACGCTGCACGACCTCGGCGAAGGCCGTTGCGACATCCTGCTCGTGCCCGCGACCACCGCGCTGTACCGGATGCCGCCCGCGTCTTTCATGGCCGCGTACACGTTCGCGTTCGCGCAGGGCGAGCGGCTCGACGAGGCGAAGCTGAAGGCGCAGCTGACGCTCGCCGGCTACGAGCACGTGAGCCAGGTCGTGCGCCCCGGCGAATACTGCGTGCGCGGCTCGCTGATCGACCTGTTCCCGATGGGTTCGCCGCTGCCGTACCGGATCGACCTGTTCGACGACCAGGTCGACTCGATCCGCGCGTTCGATCCGGATACGCAGCGCAGCCTCTACCCCGTGCGCGACGTGCGCCTGCTGCCGGGCCGCGAGTTTCCGTTCGACGAAGCCGCGCGCACCGCGTTCCGCAGCCGCTGGCGCGAGACCTTCGAAGGCGACCCGAGCCGTGCGCCGATCTACAAGGACATCGGCAACGGCGTGCCGTCGGCCGGTATCGAGTACTACCTGCCCCTCTTCTTCGACGAAACGGCGACGCTGTTCCACTACCTGCCGCAAGACGCGCATCTCGTGTTCACGGGCGACCTCGAAGCATCGATCCGGCGCTTCACCGCCGACACCAAGCAGCGCCATGCGTTCCTGTCGCACGACCGCGAGCGGCCGATCCTCGAGCCGCAGCGCCTGTTCCTGTCCGACGAGGATTTCTTCGCGTTCGCGAAGCCGTTCGCGCGCGTCGTGCTGCCCGCGCAGCCGGCCGGCGGCTGGGCGACGGGCCTGCCGGACCTGACGGTCGACCGCCATGCCGACGATCCGCTCGCCGCACTCCGCACGTTCGTCGAAACGTCAGGCAAACGCGTGCTGCTGACCGTCGAATCGGCGGGCCGCCGCGAAACGATCCTGCAACTGCTCGCCGAGCATCACCTGCGGCCCGCGTCGAACGACCACTTCGCCGGCTGGCTGGAGAGCGAGGCGCCGTTCGCGCTCGGCGTCGCGCCGCTGTCGAGCGGCTTCGCGGTGCCGGGCGAAGGCTACGCGGTCGTCACCGAGACCGAGCTGTACGGTGCGCTCGGCCGCCGCGCGGGCCGCCGCCGGCAGGAACAGGCGAGCAACGTCGACGCGATGGTGCGCGACCTGTCCGAGCTGAAGGTCGGCGACCCGGTCGTGCACGCGCAGCACGGCATCGGCCGCTACATGGGCCTCGTGTCGATGGACCTCGGCGAAGGCGAGACCGAGTTCCTGCATCTCGAATACTCGGGCGAAAGCAAGCTCTACGTGCCGGTCGCGCAACTGCACGTGATCTCGCGCTACAGCGGCGCCGATCCGGACAGCGCGCCGCTGCACGCGCTCGGCTCGGGCCAGTGGGAGCGCGCGAAGCGCAAGGCCGCGCAGCAGATCCGCGATACGGCCGCCGAGCTGCTGAACCTGTACGCGCGCCGCGCGGCCCGCGAGGGTCACGCATTCGCGCTCGAGCCGCGCGACTACGTGAAGTTCGCGGAAAGCTTCGGCTTCGAGGAAACGCCCGACCAGGCCGCGGCGATCGCGTCGGTGATCGGCGACATGACGAGCGGCAAGCCGATGGACCGCCTCGTGTGCGGCGATGTCGGCTTCGGCAAGACGGAAGTCGCACTGCGCGCCGCGTTCATCGCGGTGATGGGCGGCAAGCAGGTCGCGCTGCTGTCGCCGACGACGCTGCTCGCCGAGCAGCACACGCAGACTTTCGCGGACCGCTTCGCCGACTGGCCGGTGCGGATCGTCGAGCTGTCGCGTTTCAAGACCGCGAAGGAAGTCAACGCGGCAATCGCGCAGATCAACGAAGGCAGCGTCGACATCGTGATCGGCACGCACAAGCTGCTGTCGTCGGACGTGCAGTTCAAGCGGCTCGGCCTCGTGGTCATCGACGAGGAGCACCGCTTCGGCGTGCGCCAGAAGGAAGCGCTGAAGGCGCTGCGCGCGGAGGTCGACGTGCTGACGCTGACCGCGACGCCGATCCCGCGCACGCTCGGCATGGCGCTCGAGGGCTTGCGCGACTTCTCGGTGATCGCGACCGCGCCGCAGAAGCGGCTCGCGATCAAGACCTTCGTGCGCCGCGAGGAAGAAAGCGTGATCCGCGAGGCGATGCTGCGCGAGCTGAAGCGCGGCGGCCAGGTGTACTTCCTGCACAACGAGGTCGAGACGATCGAGAACCGCAAGTCGATGCTCGAGGAACTGGTGCCCGAGGCGCGCATCGCGATCGCGCACGGCCAGATGCACGAGCGCGAGCTCGAGCGCGTGATGCGCGATTTCGTCGCGCAGCGCGCGAATGTGCTGCTGTGCACGACGATCATCGAGACCGGCATCGACGTGCCGAGCGCGAACACGATCATCATGCATCGCTCGGACAAGTTCGGCCTCGCGCAGCTGCACCAGCTGCGCGGCCGCGTCGGCCGCTCGCACCACCAGGCGTATGCGTACCTGCTCGTCCACGATCCGCAGGCGCTGACCAAGCAGGCGCAGCGCCGCCTCGAGGCGATCCAGCAGATGGAGGAGCTCGGCTCCGGCTTCTATCTCGCGATGCACGACCTCGAGATCCGCGGCACCGGCGAGGTGCTCGGCGACAAGCAGTCGGGCGAGATCCACGAGATCGGCTTCCAGCTCTACACGGACATGCTGAACGACGCGGTGAAGGCGCTGAAGAACGGCAAGGAGCCCGACCTCACCGCCCCGCTCGCCGCGACGACCGAGATCAACCTGCACGCGCCCGCGATCCTGCCGGCCGACTACTGCACGGACGTGCAGGAGCGGCTGTCGCTGTACAAGCGGCTCGCGAACTGCGAGCATGGCGACGCGATCGACGGGATCCAGGAAGAACTGATCGACCGCTTCGGCAAGCTGCCGCCGCAGGCGCACGCGCTCGTCGAGACGCACCGCCTGCGCCTCGCGGCGAAACCGCTCGGCATCGTGAAGATCGACGCGAGCGAAGCGGCAATCGGGCTGCAGTTCGAGCCGAATCCGCCGATCGATCCGATGCGCATCATCGAGATGGTGCAGAAGCATCGGCACATCAAGCTCGCCGGCCAGGACCGGCTGCGGATCGAGACGCGCTCGCCGGATCTCGCGATCCGCGTGTCGACGATCAAGGAAACGCTGCGCGCGCTCGGCCATACGCCGCGGCAAGGCGCGGCCGCCGCGTCGCGTTGACGGGTTCGGCGCCATGACGTGTCGTGGATGCTGCACCGCACGGCGGCCCGCAGGGGCGCGCCGCACCGTTTTTGACGTATGATTTTCCCATTCATCAGACGGAGTTCAGCCATGTCCACTCTCGACGCGACGGTGTCGTCGGCCGCCACCCAAGGCGACGCATCGCTCGTCAGCCTGCCCTGGGTCACGCAACTGGTGGCGATGGACACGACGAGCCGCGTGCCGAACCTCGGCCTGATCGAAACGGTGCGCGACGCGCTCGCCGCGAAGGGCATCGCGTCGACGCTCACGCACGATCCGCGCGAAGGCTGGGCGAACCTGTTCGCGACCGTGCCCGCGCACGACGGCACGACCGACGGCGGCATCGTGCTGTCCGGGCACACCGACGTCGTGCCCGTCGACGGCCAGCAATGGGATAGCGACCCGTTCCGTCCTGAAATCCGCGACGGCCGCCTGTACGGCCGCGGCACCTGCGACATGAAGGGCTTCATCGGCGCGGCGCTCGCGCTGTTGCCCGACATGCAGGCGACGAAGCTCGCGAAGCCGATCCATTTCGCGCTGTCGTACGACGAGGAAATCGGCTGCGCGGGCGCGCCGCTGATGATCGCGGATCTCGTCAAACGCGGCGTGAAGCCGTCCGGCTGCATCGTCGGCGAGCCGACCAGCATGCGGCCGATCATCGCGCACAAGGGCATCAACGCATACCGCTGCTGCGTGCGCGGCCATGCGGCGCACTCGTCGCTGACGCCGAAGGGGCTGAACGCGATCGAATACGCGGCGCGCCTGATCTGCCACATTCGCGACCTCGCGGAGCGCTTTCGCGCCGAAGGCCCGTTCGACGACCTGTACGACGTGCCGTTCACGACCGCGCAGACCAGCACGATCCAGGGCGGCAACGCGATCAACACGGTGCCGGCCGAATGCCGGTTCGATTTCGAGTTCCGCAATCTGCCGACGCTCGATCCCGAGCAGATCTATGCGCGCATCGAAGCGTATGCGCAGGAAACGCTGCTGCCGCAGATGCGCCGCGAGCATCCGAACGCGGCGATCGAGTTCTCGAAGATCGCCGCGGCGCCGGGTCTCGACGCGACCGAACAGGCCGCGATCACGCAGCTCGTACGCGCGCTGACCGCCGACCAGGACAAGCGCAAGGTCGCATACGGCACCGAGGCCGGCCTGTTCGAGCGCGCAGGCATCCCGAGCATCGTGTGCGGGCCCGGCAACATCGAGCAGGCACACAAGCCGAACGAATACGTCGAACTCGCGCAGCTGGCCGCATGCGAGCAGTTCCTGCGGAAGTTCATCCGCAGCATGTCGGTCGACGCGCACTGACCGTTCCCCGCCACGCCGGCCTGCGTGTGCGGGCCGGTTAATTCCCCCACACGCCAGGCCATGTCGACACCACAACAGGGCACCGCCCACACGATCGACGGCGAGCCGATCCCGACGCTCGACGAAATCGCCGCGCAGCACTTCGCGCTGTCGCCGTGGCTCGCGCGCACACCGGTGTTCGAGCGCGCCGACCTGCCTTCGCTCGAAGGCACGCATGTCAACTTCAAGTTCGAGCTGCTGCAGGCAAGCGGCAGCTTCAAGGCGCGCGGCGCGTTCACGCATCTGCTCGCGCTCGACGAAGCGCGCAAGAGCGCCGGCGTCACCTGCGTGTCGGCCGGCAACCATGCGGCTGCGGTCGCATTCGCGGCAATGCGGCTCGGCAGCAGCGCGAAGGTCGTGATGTTCCAGACCGCGAGCCCGACGCGCATCGCGCAATGCAAGCAGTACCGCGCGGAAGTCGTGCTGGCGGCAAGCGCGTCGCAGGCATTCGACCTCGTGCGCCGGATCGAGGCCGAGGAAGGCCGCTTCTTCATCCATCCGTTCAACGGCTATCACACGATCCTCGGCACCGCGACGCTCGGCTACGAATGGGCAACGCAGACGCCCGACCTCGACGCGGTGATCGTGCCGGTCGGCGGCGGCGGGCTCGCGGCCGGCGTGTCGACCGCGCTGCGGCTCGCGAACCCGCGCGTGCGCGTGTACGGCGTCGAGCCGGAAGGCGCCGACGCGATGAGCCGCAGCTTCGCGGCGAATCACACGGTCAAGATGACCGCGATGCACACGATCGCCGATTCGCTGATGGCACCGCACACCGAGGAATACAGCTACCAGCTGTGCCGGCGCCACATCGAGCGCATCGTCACCGTGTCCGACGACGCGTTGCGCGCGGCGATGCTGTTCCTGTTCTCGCACCTGAAGCTCGCCGTCGAACCGGCGTGCGCAGCCGCGATGGCCGCGCTGCTCGGCCCGCTGCGCGAAACGCTGCAGGGCAAGCGGGTCGGCGTGCTGCTGTCGGGCACGAACACCGATCCGGTCACGCTCGGCATGCATCTCGCGCACGCGAAGCTGCAGCGTTGACGCACGCAAGGTTATCCACGGTTCGTGTTGAAGAGCCTGTTGAAAAGTTTCGGGAAACTGCGCCAACCCATTGATCCGACTCGGCTTTCCCGGCGCGATGCCGGATGCGGCAGCGGCCGCGCCGCGCACGCCGCGGAACTTCGGGTTATCCCCAATTCCTGTTGAAAGAATTGTGGAGAACTTTCCAATAAGCCCGCCAAGCCATTGTTTCGACTAGAGAAAATGCCGGCACCCCCGGTTGCGTTGCAGATTGGGCAGCGCCCGCCGCTACCGCGGGTTATCCACAATTTTTGTTGACAGGCATGTTGATAAGGTCGGGATCAGCGGGCCAAGTCCTTGATGCGAAAGGAATCGTCCGGTCCGCACGCGTCGTGGGCCGCGGTGTGGCGCGACGGCATGTCGCCGCGATTGCACGGCCACGTCGTGCAGTGCTGGCGCGCACGCGTGCCGCCCTCCGCTGAGCCGGCTCCGCCTCATCGTCCGGATAAAAAAACGGCGGCCCGCGCGATGCGGCCGCCGTTCGTCGTGTCACCGGCGCAGCAAGCGCCCGCCTTCACCGATCAGGGCTTGTTGCCCTCGAACATGTCCATGATCTGCTGCTTCTCCTGCGGCGTCACGGGCGGCGGCGCCAGGCCCGCCGCGCCGGCCGAGCCGAGCGCGTCGTTCGCGCTGATCGCGTTCTCGGCCGGGTTGATGTCAACGCTGCCGACGAAGCCGCTGCCCGGCGTGCGGTCCGCGTAGTACAGCTCGCCGTCGATCGTCGCCAGCCCGTCAGGCATCGGCATCGGCTGCTCGGGCACGCCGTTGAGCGCGGTGCGCATGTAGTTCACCCAGATCGGCAACGCGAGCTGCGCGCCGAATTCGCGGCTGCCGAGGCTCTTCGGCTGGTCGAAGCCCATCCACGCGACCGCGACGAGCGACTGCTGGTAGCCGGCAAACCAGCCGTCCTTCGCGTCGTTCGTCGTACCCGTCTTGCCTTGCAGGTCGGCGCGGCCCAGCGCGTTGGTGCCCGCGCCCGTGCCGGCCGTCGCGACGGTGTGCAGCAGGCTGTTCATCACGTACGCGTTGCGGCCCTCGATCGTGCGCGGCGCGGTGTTGCCCGCGATCACCGGCTGCGCCTTCTGCAGCGGCTGGCCGTGCGCATCGTCGACCTCGGCGATCAGGTACGGATCGACCTTGTAGCCGCCGTTCGCGAACACCGCGTAGCCCGTCGCGAGCTGCAGCGGCGTGACGAGGCCCGCGCCGAGCGCCATCGGCAGGTACGGCGGCGTCTTCGCCGGATCGAAGCCGAAGCGCTGCGTCACGTACTCCTGCGCGTACTGCGTGCCGATCGACGCGAGAATGCGAATCGACACGAGGTTCTTCGAGCGCTGCAGGCCCGTGCGCATCGACATCGGACCGTCGGGCTGATCGTCGTCCTTCGGCTCCCACGCGGTGCCGCCCGGCAGGCTCGGCGGGAAGTACAGCGGCGCATCGTTGATGATCGTCGCCGGCCCGAGGCCCTTGTCGAGCGACGCCGAGTAGATGAACGGCTTGAACGACGAGCCCGGCTGGCGCCACGCCTGCGTCACGTGGTTGAACTTGCTCTTGTTGAAGTCGAAGCCGCCGACGAGCGAACGAATCGCACCATCCTGCGGCGCGATCGCGACCAGCGCGCCCTCGACCTGCGGCAGCTGCACGACCTGCCAGCCGGACTTCGCGTCCTTCATCACGCGCACGATCGAGCCGGGCCTGATCCGCAGCGTGTCGTTCGCGCGCGGGCCGAGCGCGGCGGCGACGAAGCGCAGCCCGCCCGCGCCGATCGTCGTCGTCGCGCCGCCGACGAACTGCACGTCGACCGCGTTCGGCGCGGCGGACAGCACCACTGCCGACTGCAGGTCGCCGTTGTCCGGGTGATCGGCGAGCGCGTCGTCGATCGCCTCGTCGCGGTCGTCGCCCGCCGCCGGCAGCGTGATGGAGCCTTCCGGCCCGCGATAGCCGTGACGGCGCTCGTAGTCGAGAATGCCGCGGCGCACGGCCTGGTAGGCCGCTTCCTGGTCGGCCGCGTTGATCGTCGTCGTGACGGTCAGGCCGCGCGTGTACGTTTCGTCCTTGTACTGCGTATACATCATCTGCCGCACCATCTCGGCGACGTATTCGCCGTGCACCGCGTACTGATTGCCCGGCGTGCGCACGTGGATCTCTTCCTTGACCGCCACATCGTACTGCGGCTGCGTGATGTAGCCGATCTCGAGCATCCGCTTCAGGATGTACTCCTGGCGCACCTTCGCGCGCTTCGGATTGACGACCGGGTTATACGCGGACGGCGCCTTCGGCAGGCCCGCGAGCATCGCGGCCTCCGCGAGCGTGATGTCCTTCAGGTCCTTGCCGAAGTACACGCGCGCGGCCGCGGCGAAACCATACGAGCGCTGGCCGAGGTAGATCTGGTTCATGTACAGCTCGAGGATCTGATCCTTCGTCAGTGCCTTCTCGATCTTGTACGCGAGCAGCATCTCGTAGATCTTGCGCGTGTAGGTCTTCTCGCTCGACAGGAAGAAGTTGCGCGCGACCTGCATCGTGATCGTGCTCGCGCCCTGCCGCGCGCCGCCATGCATCAGGTCGGCGACACCCGCGCGCATGATGCCGAGGAAGTCGACGCCGCCGTGCTCGTAGAAGCGGTAGTCCTCGATCGCGAGCACCGCCTTCTTCATCACGTCCGGAACGTCCTGGAAGCGCACGAGGCTGCGGCGCTCCTCGCCGAACTCGCCGAGCAGCACGTGATCGGCCGAGTAGACACGAAGCGGCACCTTCGGCTGGTAGTTCGTCAGCGCGTCGAGCGACGGCAGCTGCGGCGCCATCACGACGAGCGCGTAGCCGACGATCAGCGCGCCGACGATCGCCAGCGTGACGATGAGGCCCACGAACCACAGCGCAACGCGCGAACCGAACGAGCGGCGGCCCCGGCCGCCCCCGCCGCCCCCCGGCGACGCGCGGTGCGCGTCGCGGTCGTCGTCATCGGTGTAATAGGCTCCCGACGGCGAACGGCGCAGCGTGTAGTGGGGTTCGTTCCGCTGGGGAGAAGAAGACGGTCGTTTGATAATTGGCATGTCGGAATGTCGGACGCGCGCGGCGCCCTCGGACGCATGCGGAATGCAAGCGGATGAATCAGAGAGGGGTGTTTCGTGGCTACTGTCACGTCGACAGACCCCGTCGCGCGGCGATCCGTTCCCGCGACGTGACAGCGCATTTTAATGAAATCGACCGATCGGCTTCGCGATTTTTTGTAAAAATTCCCTCACTCCATGTATCCGCGCGACATTTTGCCCGCCCCCGCGGCCTATCATGAACACGGAACACGGCATGCGTGTGGCGCGCAACCTTTCAATGACGAAAGGCCGGGCGCGACGCCCGCGCGGCACGCGCGAGCGCGGCGCGGCCGCGGGGCAACCGCACATTCGCACCGCTTGATATCACGCGTTTAAGCCGTATTTAAGTGTACCGGTGGTGTAATATCCGCCGGCACTGGCGGTCCGGAACCGGCCCCGCCACAGGCCATGCCGCAGCCACGCGGCGCCTTTCAAACACGGAGGATTTCATGTCGCTTTTCGACTCTATTTCGCGCACGATCAAGGGCCTCATGAACGATGCGGCCGATTCGGTGCAGGATCCGTCGCGCGATGCACGCCAGATCGTGCGAGAGCTCGACGACAGCATCGGCCGCGCCGAAAACTCGCTGATCGAGATCGAGGCGCAGGTCGCGACCCAGCGCAGCAAGCGCGATGCGGCCGACGACAAGGTGAAGAAATACGAAGACGGCGCGAAGCGCGCGCTGCAGGCCGGCGACGAAGCGCTCGCACGCGAGGCGCTCGGCGCGCAGTCGAACGCCGAAGCAGAGCGCGATGCCCTTGCGGCCGAACTCGCGACGCTCGAGCCGTCGGTCGACAAGCTGAAGGGGCAGATCGCCGACATGCGCCAGCGCCGCAACGACCTGAATGCGCGGTCGAACATCCTGCAGGCGAAGCAGGAAATCGCGCAGGCCAAGGACGTCGCGGCAACCGCGCTCGGCGGCATCGGCGGCAAAAACCTGTCGGAAGACTTCCAGAAGCTCGAGGACAAGGTCGCGCTGCAGAACGCGCGCTCGGACGCCCGTATCAACTCGGCCGACACGTCGAGCGGCAAGGCGCTCGACGACAAGCTCGCGGCGCTGAACAAGGGCCCGTCGGTCGAAGACCGCCTCGCCGCGCTGAAGAAGCAGCTCGACACGCCCGCGCAGTAACCGGCGCGCGCCGCCGCCCCGTCCGGGCGCGCGGCGCGGACCGATCGCAAGGAGACGGGCGCACGCGCCCGATTCGACCATGAAGAAATCCCTCGCCGCTCTCGGCTTCTCGCTAATGATGCTGTCGTCTGCCGCGTTTGCGGTGCCGTCGCTGCAGCAGGTCGAGCAGTCGATCGCGCAGCGCGACTGGCAACGCGCCGACACGCAGCTGTCGCAAGTCATCGATGCCCATCCGAACAACGCGCACGCGCACTACCTGTATGCGCAGGTGCTCGACCGCGAAGGCCGCCCAGCCGACGCGCTCGCGCAGCTGCAGCGCGCGAAGACGCTCGATCCGCAGCTTCGCTTCACCGATCCGTCCCGCTTCGCGCAGACGGAAGCACGCGTCCGCGCGGACGCCGGGCGCGTGAGCAACGTGCAGCCGGGCACCGGCGCCGGCACGCTGCAGTCGTCGCTCGCGCCGGCCGTCGCGCCCGCCGCGCCGGCTGAAAAGCACGGCCCGTCGGCCGGCATGTGGATCGGCCTCGGCCTGATCGTCGCGGTGATCGCGCTGGTGCTGCGCTGGACGCTGCGGCGCGCGCGCTCGACCGACGACCGTCGCGCCGACGACGAACGCCGCGCGCAGCTCAAGCGCGCGACCGACGTGCTCAACGACGTCCGCCCGCTGAAGCTCGATGCGCGGCTGTCGACTGCGCCCGGTGCCGCTGCGCTGACGAGCGAGATCGAGGGCATCGAAACCGATGCGCGCGACCTCGTCGAGGCGTTGTCGAACGGCAAGAACCCGGTGCCGCCGTATCGGGTCGACGAACTCGAGAAGCGCCATGCAAGCGTGAAGGCGCGCGTCGAAGGCCGGCCAGATCCGGCCGCGCAATCCGCAGCATCGGCCGGCGGCTCCGTGTTCGCGCAGGAAGCCGATCGGGTGACCGGCGCGCAGGGCCAGCCCTATCCGCCTCAGTATCCGCAGCAACAGCAGCCGCCTGTCGTGATCCAGCAAGGTGGCGGCTTCGGCAGCGGGATGGGCGGCCTGCTGACCGGCGTGCTGCTCGGCGAGGCGATGTCGGGCGGGCGCGAGCGCGTGGTCGAGCGTGACGTGATCGTCGACGACGAGCGCCGCCGCCGCGAGGCCGATCCGGGCTTCGATCTCGGCCGCGGCGACAACGCGAACTGGGACGACGGCAGCGGCGGCAGTGGCGGCGTCGACGTCGGCAGCAACGACGACGGCTGGAACGACAACAACAGCTGACCCACACGATCCGGGGCGTCGGCGCGCGACGTCCGACGCCTCGGACCCACGCGCATTCCTTCGCATTCCCGACCGCGCCCGGCGCGCGGCGCCGATTTGTCAATCATTTCAAGATGGGCTATCGGCAATGGGGCACGTTCGCTATCATGCGGCCATCGGCGTGCCACCGACCCTCAATTCGACGCAATCGCATCGCGGCACGCCTCCCCTTGCCCCAAACAGGAGAAAGCCGCTCATGAGCATCATCAAGGAATTCAAGGAGTTCGCCGTCAAGGGCAACGTGATGGATCTCGCCGTCGGCGTGATCATCGGCGGCGCATTCTCGAAGATCGTTGACTCGATCGTGAAGGATCTGATCATGCCGGTCATCGGCGTACTGACGGGCGGCCTCGATTTCTCGAACAAATTCGTCCAGCTCGGCACGATTCCGCCGTCGTTCAAGGGTAATCCCGATTCGTTCAAGGACCTGCAGGCAGCCGGCGTCGCCGTGTTCGGCTACGGCTCGTTCATCACGGTGCTGATCAATTTCATCATCCTCGCGTTCATCATTTTCCTGATGGTGAAATTCATCAACAAGCTGCGCAAGCCCGCGGAAGTCGTGGAAGCCCCGCCGGCTCCGACGCCGGAAGACATCGTGCTGCTGCGCGAGATCCGCGATTCGCTGAAGCAGCGCTGAACGCCGGCTCGCCGGAATCCGACCAGCCCGCCTCGCGCGGGCTTTTTCATGGCCGCGCGATCCGGGCCGCCGCGCGACGCGTATCGCATTTTTTTGTGACGCGCGAATGCACGCGCCCGCGAAGCGGGTCTATGATGGAGACTAAACGACAGTACAGGCGCCAGGCGCTGACTGTGTCGATCGTGGCAGCGGGTCGACGGGAGACATCGATTCGTCGCACCGCACGAGCGCAGCATTTTCGTGTGCTATAAAGGATCGACATGCGGCGCGCATAGCCGGGAGTGGGTCGCATGAAAGTGCCGCATTTCTTGCAATTGTTTTTGAGGCGAGTGTTTATGTCCTTCCCGAAAAAACGTCGACGCGCGCAGCAGGATGGCCAGGAATCTTTCCTTGCGGTATTGCGCCATTCGAAACCGTTCGCCCAGCTCGACACCAAGATCGCACGCGCTCGCGCGCAGGACGAACCGGTGCTGTACGCGCATGTGCTTCCCGGCCTGGACGTGCTCCTGTGCAGCGTGCGCGGTGCCCAGCCGCCGTATCCGGCGATCGCCGAACTGCGCAAGCGCTGCATCGAGTCGATCGCCAATGCGCTCGAGCAGCCGCTCGACGGCCTCGAGAACGGCGGTTACTGGTACGAAGCGAACGGCTTCGGCTTCCTCGTGTTCGCGAGCCGCGCCCGCGCGCGCATCCTGCCCGAATTTGGTGCGGGTACGAAAGCGTCGATACGCAGCGGCCTCGGCCGGCAGAACGCCGGCGACACGACACCTCGCTCGCTCGGCTGATTCGACGCCGACTCTCGATGGGCCGCCTCAGCGCGGCCCATCTGCCATTCACGCGTTCCGTACGCTGCAACGGCGCGCGCAGCGCCCCTCCCCCTAGATGTACGAACGCGCGCGCTCACGAGCCGGTCGGCACGCATGTCGGCCGCACGGCCTGCGCGGCCGTTACGCTTGCTGGCGCCCATTGCCCGGCCTGACGATGTCGATGAACGCGGCGAAATCCGCATCGGCGAGCCCTTGCGCCGCGCCGAGCCGCAGCACCTGCTGCACGGTCGCCGATACCGGCATCACGGCGCCCGTCTCGCGCGCCGCGTCGGCGATTGCATCGACGTCCTTCTGAAACGTGCTCAGCGCGCCGATCGGCGCGTGCCCGCCCGACGTCATGCGCGGCACGAACGTCTGCAGCAGCACCGAATCGGCCCAGCCGCCGGCGAGCGCCTGCGCCAGACGCGCGGCATCGATGCCGCTCGCCTGCGCTAGGCCGACCGCCTCGGCAATCGCCGTGACCGTAGCGGTGACGATCGCCTGGTTGCACAGCTTCGCGGTCTGGCCCGCGCCCGCGTCGCCCATGTGCGTGATGCGCGCCGCGTAGGTGTCGATCAGCGGACGTGCCGCATCGAGATCCGCCGCGCGGCCGCCCGCCATCACCGCGAGCGTGCCGGCCTGCGCGCCGGGCACGCCGCCCGACACGGGTGCATCGACCCAGCCGACGCCCAGCTCCGCCGCGCGCTGCGCGTACGCACGCGTCACGCCGGGCGGAATGCTCGAATGATCGACGATCCGGCGCACGCGCCGCGCCGACGCGTCGCCGGACAGCAGGCCGTCCGCGCCGAACACGACGTCGCCGACCGCACGTGCGTCGAGCACGCACAGCAGCACCGTCTCGACCTGCTCCGCGAGCGCGCGCGGCGTGTCGACGACATAGGCGCCATCGCCGGCCAGCGCGTCCGCCTTCGCGCGCGTGCGATTCCATACGCCGACCCGGTGGCCCGCCGCCAGCAGATGCCGAATCATCGGCGCGCCCATCAATCCCGGTCCGCAAAATCCGACTTCCACGATATCCCTCGTCTCCGATATGGGTTGAACTTGCCGCCCATCATACCTATCACTCAATTAGCCGGGCGCATGCCGCACCGCGTTGCGCACGCGTTCACGCGCGTGCAACCGGGTGTGGCGCGTGCCCGCGACAGAACCCGACACGACAGGGAGCACATCATGAGCGACCACGTCTACAAGCTGATCGAACTGACCGGCTCGTCGCGAGAATCGAGCGACGACGCCATCCGCAACGCCATCTCCAAAGCGGCCGCGACGCTGCACAACCTGCACTGGTTCCAGGTGACCGAGACGCGCGGCCACATCGAAGGCAACCAGGTGATCCACTGGCAGGTGACGCTGAAAGTCGGCCTGCGCATCGACGACTGACCTGACGCGCCTGCGCGCGCATTCCCGCACGTCGCTCCCCGTCGCGGCCGGCACCGCGCCGGAGGGCACGTGCGGGTATCCATCTCTTGACGCTTCCTTTCGTTCATATTAAAAATCATATACCCCCACTGCCCCTCGATCAGCCCGTACATATAAACGGAGAAATCATGAGTCAGCAACGCGAGGCGATCGACACGTACCTCTTGCGCGTCTTGCACACCCTGTTGATGGAGCGCAGCGTCACGCGCGCGGCCGTCAAACTGAACCAGTCGCAACCGGCGATCAGCGCCGCGTTGCGGCGCCTGCGCGACATCACCGGCGACCCGCTGCTCGTGCGCGGCAAGTCCGGCATGGTGCCGACCGAATACGGGCTGCGCCTGCTCGAGCCCGTGCAGAACGCGCTGCGCGAGATCGAGCGCATCAAGTTCCAGCAGCACAGCTTCGACCCGGCCACGTCGATCCGCTGCTACCGGATCGGCTGCCCCGACTACCTGAACGTGCTGTTCGTGCCGACCGTCGTCGAGCGCTTCCGGCAGGCCGCGCCGAACGCGACGCTGGAGTTCCACTCGCTCGGGCCGGCCTTCGACTACGAACTCGCGCTCGAGGACGGCAAGCTCGACATCGTCGTCGGCAACTGGCCGGAACCGCCCGAGCAGTTGCACCTGTCGAACCTGTTCGTCGACGAGATCGTCTGCCTGATGAGCAACACGCATCCGTTCGCGAAGCGCGGCGGCCTCACGCTCGACCAGTACCTGAACGCGCCGCACCTCGCGCCGACGCCGTACTCGGTCGGCCAGCGCGGCGCGATCGACGTGCACCTCGCGCGCGAGCGGCTCAAGCGCCACGTGGTCGTCACGTTGCCGTACTTCAACCTCGCGCCGTACGTGCTCGTGAAGTCCGACCTGATCTTCACGACGACGCGGCTGTTCGCCGATCACTATGCGAAGTTCCTGCCGCTGTCGGTCGTGCCGGCGCCGCTCGACTTCCCGCCGATGCAGTACTACCAGCTCTGGCACGAACGCTGCCATTACTCCGACGAAGTGCGCTGGCTGCGCAGCCTCGTCGCCGAGGCCACGCGCACGCTGATCGAGCCGTAACAGGCGCGCGCGTCGCGCCGGCCGGTGGGGGCCGCGCATCGTCGCGGCCCGCGGCAACGGCGGCAACGGCGGCAACGGCGGCAACGGCGGCGCGGCGGCACCAGTGGCAGCAGTGGCGGCGGCAGCCCGATCGCCACCGCAACCGCCGCACCGCGTCAGCGCGACGCTTCGACGAGCGACCGCGCGAGCGCGTTATGACGTTCGATGACGGGCGGCAGGTCGAGCGTCGTCAGCCGCCCTTCCCGCACCACGACCTTCCCGTTCACCACCGTATACGCCGTCTGCGACGGCGCGCAGAACACCAGTGCCGCGACCGGATCGTGCAACGCGCCCGCGAACAGCGGCTGGCGCAGGTCGAACGCGGCGAAGTCGGCAGCCATGCCGGGCTTCAACGCACCGATATCGTCGCGGTTCAGCACCTTCGCGCCGCCGAGCGTCGCGATCTCCAGCGCGTCGCGCGCAGTCATCGCGTCCGGCCCGAAGCCGACCCGCTGCAGCAGCAACGCCTGTCGCACTTCCGCGACCATCTGCGCGCCGTCGTTCGATGCCGAACCGTCGACGCCGAGCCCGACCGGCACGCCCGCGAGACGCATCTTCTTCACCGGCGCGATGCCCGACGCGAGCCGCATGTTCGAGCATGGACAATGCGCGACGCCCGTACCGGTGCGCGCGAACAGGCCGATGCCCGCATCGTCGAGCTGCACGCAGTGCGCATGCCACACGTCGTGGCCGACCCAGCCGAGATCCTCCGCGTATTCGGCGGGCGTCATCCCGAACTTCTCGCGGCTGTACGCGATGTCGTTGACGTTCTCCGCGAGGTGCGTGTGCAGCGATACACCGTACTCGCGCGCGAGCACGGCCGCATCGCGCATCAGCTCGCGGCTTACCGAGAACGGCGAGCACGGCGCGACCACCACGCGCAGCATCGCGTAGCGCCCTTCGTCGTGATAGGTCTCGATCAGCCGCTGCGCGTCGCGCAGGATGTCCGGCTCGCGCTCCACGACCGAATCGGGCGGCAGCCCGCCGTCGCGCTGGCCGACGCTCATCGCGCCGCGGCTCGCGTGAAAGCGCATGCCGATCCGCTGCGCGGCGCCGATGCTGTCGTCGAGCCGGCTGCCGTTCGGATAGATGTACAGATGATCGCTCGACGTCGTGCAGCCGGACTGCAGCAGCTCGGCCATCGCGGTGAGTGTCGACACCTCGATCATCTCGGGCGTCAGGTGCGCCCAGATCCGGTACAGGTTCGTGAGCCAGCCGAACAGCTCGGCGTTCTGCGCAGCGGGAATCGCGCGCGTCAGGCTCTGGTACATGTGATGGTGCGTGTTCACGAGCCCGGGGATCACGAGGTGGCCTCGCAGGTCGAGCACTTCGTCGGCCGTGTCCGGCAGCTCGGCGGTCGGGCCGACCGCGACGATCCGGTTGTCTTCGATGTAGAGCCCGGCGTCGCGCAGTTCTCGGTGCGCGTCGTCCATGGTCACGAGCACGTCGGCGTGCTTGACCAGCAGGGTTCTGGGGCGGGATGAGGAATCGTGCGGCGCGCGTGCTTGCGCGCCGGAGTGCTGCTCGAGGTTCATGCGTTCTCCGCGTCGGTCTGCCCCAAGGCGGTGCCTGTGGGCGGTCACAAAGCCGTTCGAACGCTGATTCGCGGCACGCCCGGTGCCTGCGTCCGTTCGAACGCCATGGCCCGGTTACCCGGCGTGCTCGCCGTCTTCGGGGTACGCGCCGGCCGGAGCCGACGCGCACGGCCGGAGGATCGCGCAAGCGCGTGCAGCACACAATGCGCGATCCCGAATACTCAAGGTCACGGTTCCGATATGGTACGCGCGCAGCTGGTGCGCAGAGGCGTCCGGCCGCGGGCGAAACGGCGCTGAAACGGCGTATTTCGCGCCGTCGACAGCGGCTCATGCGCGGCGCATTATCTTTGCTATCGCGCGCGTATTTGCAAAAGGAACCTTCTTACAATGCCTGCACGGCGCTCGCTTCAACTCGCCGACGGGTATGTAGCCACGTGACGTGGAGCCTCGATCCGCCGCACAGTCCATGGATCGAGCCGCCGCCGAACCTCGCATTCACACAAGGACACAGCGAATGGGAAAGCTCACTACCCACGTACTCGATACGGCGCACGGCCGTCCCGGCGCCGCACTCAAGGTGGACCTCTACGCGCTGGACGGCGAATCGCGCCGCGCGATCAAGACCGTGCTGACCAATAGCGACGGCCGCTGCGACGAACCCCTGCTCGAAGGCGCCGCGCTTGCTGCCGGCGAATACGAACTCGTGTTCCACGCCGGCGACTACTTCGCATCGCTCGGCGTGAAGGTACCCGAACCCCGTTTCGTCGACCGCGTCGTGCTGCGCTTCGGCATCGCCGACACCGGCTCGCACTACCACGTGCCGCTGCTCGTGTCGCCGTGGTCGTACAGCACCTATCGCGGCAGCTGACATACGCATCAGCGCCTGCATCAAAGACAAACGATCTGAGTCTGGAGGAGTTTCATGGAAGGCTTCATCACCGACTGGCTGAACCTCGCGCTGCGATGGCTGCACGTCATCGTCGCCATTGCGTGGATCGGCGAGTCGTTCTATTTCGTCGCGCTCGACAACAGCCTGAAACCGCCGACCGACCCGAACCAGCGCAAGCGCGGTGTGTTCGGCGAACTGTGGCACGTCCACGGCGGCGGTTTCTACAACATGCAGAAGTACACGGTCGCTCCGCCGGAAATGCCGGATGACCTGCACTGGTCGAAGTGGCCGTCGTACACGACCTGGCTGTCGGGCTTCTCGCTGTTCTTCGTGCTGTACCTGCTCGCGCCGAACACGTACCTGATCGACAAGAGCGTGCTCGACATGGGCCCGGTGGTCGCCGTGGCATCCGCACTCGGCTTCCTGATGGCCGGCTGGATCGTCTACGACTCGCTGTGCCGCATCCTCGGCACCAACGACCGCGTGCTCGGCATTTGCGTCGGCCTCTACGTCGTCGTCGCAGCGTACCTCGCTTGCCACATCTTCTCGGGCCGTGCGGCATACCTGATCGTCGGTGCGATGCTCGCGACGATCATGTCGGCGAACGTGTTCTTCGTGATCATCCCCGGCCAGCGCAAGATGGTCGACAAGATGCTCAAGGGCGAAGAGCCGAACCCGATCTACGGCAAGCGCGGCAAGCAGCGCTCCGTGCACAACACGTATTTCACGCTGCCCGTCGTGTTCGCGATGCTGTCGAACCACTATGCGATGACGTACACGAACAAGTTCAACTGGGTCGTGCTCGTGCTGATCATGCTGGCCGGTGCGCTGATCCGTCAGTTCTTCGTGATGCGTCACCGCGGCAAGCAGCTGTGGTACCTGCCGATCGGCGGCGTCGCGCTGCTGTCGGGCGCGCTGGTATGGACGATGCCGAAGCCGGTCGCACCGGAGGCGCAGGCCGCGAACGCGCCGAAGATCGTCATCAACGACATCATGCCGATCCTGCAGCAGCGTTGCGTCGAATGCCACTCGTCGAAGCCGACGCTGATGGGCAGCGCGCCCGCCGGCGTGATGTTCGATACGCCGGATGAAGTGTCGAAGAACGCGCAGCGCATCTACGAACAGGCCGTGCGCCTGAAGGCGATGCCGATCGGCAACGTCACGCACATGACCGACGACGAGCGCACGAAGCTCGCCGCGTGGTTCGAGGCTGGCGCGGCGAAGTAAGCCGGCCTGCAGCGCCCGCCCTCGGGGTCCCGGCGCAAGTCCTCTCCGTTCGCGGGCCCGGTGACGGGCCCGTTTTTTTGCTTCGCGGATTCGCCGGGGGATGAAGCGCTGGCCGACCCGGAGCCGCCCCTCGCCCCCCGGAAGCGGACGCGGCAGTCAAGGTGCTGGAAGGCAAGCAGGTTCCGGCGTGCAGAGGGCTCGCCTGGCTAGACCTGGGCCTCGACGAGGCCAGTCGCGGCATTGCAAGTCATCCTCTCGATATGTGTTCGGCGTCGCTAACCGCGCTGCGCATCCCGCTGAAGCGCGGTCAGCGCATCGAGCGCTCGCGCGCCGTCGTCGAACGGGACGAAGATGTGGTCGTGGTACGCGGCCGCCATCACGTTGCAACTGATGCCGGCTGCACCGAGCGCCTGCGCGAACGCGGCCGTCAACCCGACGGCCTGCAGGTCGGAATGCACGGTCAGCGTGATCCACGCGGCGCGGAACAGCACGGGCCAGCCGTGGCGGGTGGCCGTTTCCTCGCGGACGACGACGGTCAGCCCCTCTTCTTCGCGAAAAGTCGCGATCGTTTCAGACAGTGGCACGTCGGCATCGTGCGCAAGCGTCGCGAACACGCAAGCGCCGGGATGCAACTCGGGTTGCATCGTGCGCAGCAGGATTGCGAGGTCGGATTCGGGCTGGCTCATCGGAGGGAATGCGTCCAGAGCGGATGGTGTGATGAAGGCGATGCGGGCACGATAGCACGTGCGACGCCAACTGCTTCGGCGATGTCGGGGTCGGGGCGCGCGCCGCCGCATCGACTGTCCGGTGACGCGCGCCGCCGCTTGCATGGATGCAACACGCCGCGCGACGCACAAAAGAAAAACCCGCGACAAGTCGCGGGTCCGTTCGGCACATCACCGGACATTCGAACCGTCCGGCCTCGCGCAATAGACGCGAACGCTCAGGCCGTCAGCGCCAGCAACGCCTCCTCGGTCAGCCACAGCGATTCCGCCAGATCCTGCTCGTTGAGGTTCAGCCCTTCCCCCCCGCGATCGACGACGATGAAGTCGCTGACGCCGCCGAGCGCGATCAGCGGGTGATGCCACACGCCCTTCGCATAGTTGACGCCTTGCCACCCGCTCGTCACGAACGCGCGGATCTTCGCGGGGTCGAGATCGCCCGCAGGCGCGACGACGACGAGATACGGCCGGTCGTTCAGCGGCACGAACGCCTGGCTGCCGAGCGGATGCCGCTCGAGCATCTTCACCTCGAACGGCAGCGTGCGCGGCTGGCCGCGAAACAGGTTGACGAGCGTACGGCCGCCTTCGTCGTCGACGTCGACCTTCGCGAGATCGTGAAAGCGGATCGTCGTGCCGAGATTGATCGGGATCTGCTTCGCCCCTTCCGTTTCGATCACGTCGCCGAACGGCGCGAACGCTTCCTTGGTCAGCGGTTCGATAGCGAGCGTCTTCATTTGTCGAGCGTCCCCCACAGGCGCAGGCGCGACACGCCGCCGTCCGGAATGATATTCAGGCGCACGTGCGTGACGGGGCCGAGCGACTCGAGCTCGTGCTCGAAGAAATGCTGCTTGTCCATCTGCAGCTTCTGCTCGCCGAGCAGCGCCGGCCAGAACATCGACTGCGTGATCAGCGAGCTGTCGGTGCCGCCCGTCACGTACGCGGCCTGGATCGAGCAGCGGTCCGGATAATTGCCCTTGAAGAACGCGGTGTCGACTTCGATCTTGCGGATCACGCCCGGCTGCGCGAGCGCGATGATCGCCCAGTCGTTGCCCGGCTCGCGGCGGCGGCGGGTTTCCCAGCCGTCGCCCATGTTCACGCCGCGGCCCGGCAGCAGCAGGTTCGACGCGACGCCGAAGTGCTGGTTGTTCGCAGCGACCACGTAGCCGCCGTTCTCCATCGCCGCGAGATCGAACTGCTCGGTCGCGCTCGCGCCGGCCCAGTCGAGCTGCGGCTGGCCATATACGCGCAGCCGTGCAATGCCGCCGTCCGGATAGATGTTCACGCGCAGGTGCGTGAACGCGCGCGCGTCGCTCGCGTCGACGTAGTGGTGGCTGTTGCCCTGCAGCGTCGTCGACGGCACGATCTCGACCCACTCGGTCGCATGCGTCGGCGCGCCGTCGGCCACGTACGCGCCCTCGATCGACGCGGCCGGCGGGAAGTTGCCGGTGAAGTGGCTCGTATCGATGTCGAAACCCTTGATCACGCCCGGACGCCCGAGCTTGACGATGCACCAGTCATAGCCCGTCGTGCGCTTGCGACGCGTTTCCCAGCCGTCCATCCACTTGCCGTGATCGTCGTACTTGCCGGGGATGAACACCGCCGGCTCGGGATTCAGCATGCGCTCCTTCGGCGCGAAGAAATCGTCGCTCGCCTCGAGCGCCTGCGCACCGAGACGCGGGTCCGCGAGGTTCACGTAGCGCCGCGTGAATTCAGGTGCGTCGGGATCGAGAAGCAGGATTGCCATGATGTATCCTTGTCAGTATTGCGAAGTTGCCGCTGCCACGCAGCAGGCTGTATTACGGTGTCATGCGTCGATCAGGTCGTCGAGCCGGAAACGCGCGATCCGGTAGATCTGGTCGAGGCTCGTGCGCAGTTCTTCGGTGCGCGAATGGTTCACGCGCGACTCGAAGTTCGCGATGATGCCGTGGCGATCGTAGCCACGCACCGCGAGGATGAACGGGAATCCGAACTTCTCGCGATAGGTACGGTTCAGCGTCTGCAGCTTGTCGAACTCGTCCTGCGTGCACTGGTCGAGCCCCGCGCCGCTCTGCTCGCGCGTCGATTCGGCGGTCAGCTCGCCGCGCACGGCAGCCTTGCCCGCCAGCTCCGGGTGAGCGTTGATCAGCGCGAGCTGGCGTGCTTCACCCGCCGCCTCCACCGCCCCCGACATCGTCTCGTGCAGCGCGTCGATGCTCGCGAACGGCCGCACGCCCGCGGCCGCCTCGGCGACCCACGGCGAATGTTCGAAGATCCCCGCCAGCGCCGCGACGAATGCGCCCTGGGCCATCGTGTTCAGTTGCTCCAACGTGTAACGCATCGCCTTCATGCTTTCCCTTCGTTTCGATGATTGGGCTGATACGGATGATGTTCACGCCAGTGACGCGCGATATCGACACGCCGCGTCACCCATACGCGATCGTGCTTCTCGATGTGATCGAGGAAACGCTGCAGCGCGCGCATGCGTCCCGGACGGCCGAGCAGGCGGCAGTGCATGCCGATCGACAGCATCTTCGGCGCCTCGTCGCCCTCTTCGTACAGCACGTCGAATGCATCGCGCAGGTAGTGGAAGAAATGATCCGCGGTGTTGAAGCCCTGCGGCGTCGCGAAGCGCATGTCGTTGGTGTCGAGCGTGTACGGCACGATCAGCTGCGGCGTCGTGCCGCCGCCCGACACTTCGACATCCATCCAGAACGGCAGGTCGTCGCCGTAGTAGTCCGAGTCGTACAGGAAGCCGCCGTATTCGGCGACGAGCCGGTGCGTGTTCGGGCTGTCGCGGCCCGTATACCAGCCGAGTGGCCGCTCGCCCGTGACGCGCTCGATCGCCTCCATCCCCAGGCGCATGTGCTCGGCCTCGAGTTCGGGCGTCGCGCTCTGGTAGTGAATCCAGCGCCAGCCGTGGCACGCGATTTCATGGCCCAGTTCGACGAACGCGCGCGCGAGCTCCGGGTGGCGTTCGATCGCCATGCCGACGCCGAACACCGTCAGCGGCAGGCCGCGCTTTTCGAACTCGCGCAGGATGCGCCAGACGCCGGCCCGCGACCCGTATTCGTAGATCGACTCCATGCTCATGTGGCGGTCCGGATACGCGGCCGCGCCGACGATTTCCGACAGGAACTGCTCGGAGCCCGGATCGCCGTGCAGCACGCAGTTCTCGCCGCCCTCCTCGTAGTTCAGCACGAACTGCACGGCGACCCGCGCCCGTCCGGGCCAGTTCGCCTGCACCGGATGGCGGCCGTAGCCGATCAGATCGCGTGGGTAGTTGGAATCGAGTGACATGGTTCGATGTGCGACGAAAGCTTGCTGAAATAATGGGTTCGCATCGGCTGCGCGGCGCCTGGGCCTGGCGCGCCTCACCGGCCGCACCTGGCCGGTCGCACCTGGCCGGCCGCACCTGGCCGGCCGCACCGGAAGCCGTCCGCGCAGACCGATGCGATGACGGCCCAGTGTAGCGAAAACGCCCATATGCGCCCATACAGCGGCGCAGATAGTGCGTGTCAGACGGTGTGTATGTGCGGATGCGGCAAAGTTGGGGCCGGTTCCGGCGCGACGGCCCCGGGTGCGGTGCCCCCGGCTGCAACGGCCACAGTTGACGCCGGGATCGCGGCCGACGCGTGCGCGGACGGGCTAAAGCGCGCGAATTCGCCGTCGTAGCGCTTCGCCAGCGGGCGCGCGTAGTCGCCGCGTTTCGCGGTCGCGAGCCGCAGTGCGACGAGCGCCTCGGCCCATTTCACCGCCGCGGTCACGCCTTCGACCACCGGCGCGCCGATCTGCTGTTCGATCTCGTGCGCGAATTCGGCCATGCCCGCGCAGCCCAGCACGATCGCGTCGGCGCCGTCCTCGTCGAGCGCGCGCCGGCACTCGTCGACAATGATCCGGCGTGCGGCCGAGCCCGGCCGGTCGAGCTCGAGCACCGCGACGTCGGTCGCGCGCACGTTGCGGCAGAACCGCTTCATCCCGTAGCGCTCGGCGAGATGCCACGCCATCCCGCAGGTACGCGCGAGCGTCGTGACGACCGAGAAGCCGGGCGCGAGCACGCTCGCCGCATGCATCGCCGCTTCCGCAATGCCGATCACGGGCCCGCGCGCGAGTTCGCGCGCCGCATACAGCCCGGGATCGCCGAAACAGGCGATCACGTACGCGTCGAAGCCGTCGCGCTCGCCTTGCGCAATTTCGGCGAGCAGCCCGGGCGTCGCAAGCGCCTCGTCGTAATACCCTTCGATCGACGGCGGGCCCATCGGCGGGCTGACCGCGACCACCGCGGTACCGGCGCCCGCGACCTCGCGTGCGCAGCGGCCCATCGCGTCGGTCATCCGCTGCGTCGTGTTCGGATTGATCAGCTTGATTTTCATCGCACGCTCCTCAGGCCTTGGCGCTGGTATTGACCGTGGTGCCGACGAGCACCCGGTAGAACACGAACCCGAGCGCCGCGCCGATGAACCACGAGAAGTTCGCGACGCCCTGCCAGCCCGGCATCATCACGCACACGATCGCGATCAGCGCGGCCGGCAGCAGCGCGCCGAGCGCGCGACGGTTCACGCCGCCGGTGTACCAGTACGTGCCGTGTTCCGACATCGTGTACAGGTCGTCGCGCACGAGCCTGCCGCGCTTGACGAGGTAGAAGTCGGCGATCAGCACGCCGTACAGCGGGCCGATGAACGCGCCGAGCACGTCGAGCGTGTAGTGGATCACGGCCGGGTTGTTGAACAGGTTCCACGGCGTGATGAAGATCGACGCGACGGCTGCGAGCATCCCGCCCGCGCGCCAGCTGATGAGGCGCGGCGCGACGTTCGAGAAGTCGAATGCCGGCGACACGAAGTTCGCGACGATGTTGATGCCGATCGTCGCGATCGTGAACGTCAGCGCGCCGAGAATCACCGCGGTCGGATGATCGATGCGCCCGACCGTCTCGACCGGGTCGGTGATCAGTTCGCCGAACACCGGCAGCGTCGCGGCGGTCGTGATCACCGTGACGAGCGAAAACGCGAGGAAGTTGACCGGCAGCCCCCAGAAGTTGCCGCGCTTCACGTCGCCGAAGGTCCGGCAGTAGCGGGAGAAATCGCCGAAATTCAGCATCGGGCCGGAGAAGTACGACACGACGAGCGAGATCGCCGTGATCATCACCGGAATCACTTCGGCGCCGTGATACCTGACGCCGCCGAGGTTGATCCCGATGTTGCGCCAGCCCGCACGCCACACCATGTAGCCCGCAAGGATGAACATCACGACGTAGACGGCCGGGCCGGCGAAGTCGATGAACTTCTTGATCGTCTCCATCCCGTTCCAGAACACGAATGCCTGCAGCACCCACAGCAGCATGAACCCGGTCCAGCCAACGGCCGACAGCCCGAGAAAGCCGTAGCGGTGCACGTCCGCATACGGCAGCCATTGCGGAAAGAATTTCAGCACGACGATCACGAGCGCGCTCGACGCGAGATAAGTCTGGATCCCGTACCACGCGATCGCGATCAGGCCGCGGATCACGGCCGGCACGTTCGCGCCGAGCACGCCGAACGTCGCGCGGCACGCGACCGGATACGGCACGCCGATCTGCTGGCTCGGCCGCGCGATCAGGTTGCACAGCACGTTCACGAGGCCGATGCCGACGATCAGCGCGATCAGCACCTGCCAGCTCGTCAATCCGAGCGCGAACAGGCTGCCCGCGAACACGTAGCCGCCGACGCTGTGCACGTCCGACATCCAGAACGCGAAGATGTTGTATGACCCCCACGCCTGATTCTTCAGGGGTGCCAAATCTTCGTTATACAGACGTTCGCTGAAACCATTTGGCATGTGTGCAGCACGCTCTTCCTCGCCGCCTTCCGCCGGATACGCACTGTCGTGCGCCACACTGAACTGAGCCATGACCTCTCCTTGACCGCGGCCGGACGGCCGCTTCAACGTCATCGAAATCGCCCCGGATCGTCGGCCGGAGTCGGACTTGCGGTCCGCGGCCCGCGCCGCGGATCGGCATGCTTCGGTTCTTGTGGCGCGTGGTCGGGTTCGGGTCGCAGCTTACGCGGCGCCGCCGAACACTTCGCGCAGGTCGACCGCCCCTTGCGCGGGACGGTCCAGCATTTTCAGTTCGACGTGCTGCAGGTGATGCGCCATCAGCTCCGCCGCCTGCTTTGCGTCCCCCGCCTCCAGCGCGGCGAGAATCTCGCCGTGATCGTCGAACGAGCACGGGCTGCGTCCGTGCGATTCATACAGTGCCGACATCAGCGTCGAGCGGGCGACGAGCCCGTCGAGGCACGCGCTGAGCGTCTCGTTGCCCATCAGCGCCGCGAGCGCCGTGTGGAACTCGCCCGACAGGCGGATCCACGCGGGGAAATCGCGCCGCTCGAACGCCTTGCGTTCCTTGTCGATCAGTGCCGCGACGCCTTTCAGGCGCTTCGCGCCCGGCCCCGTCGCGAGCCGCTCGACGACGGCCAGCTCGATGATCCGGCGCATCTCGAACACCTCGTGCACGTCCTGCAGCGTCGGGCTCGCGACGAACGCGCCGCGATTCGGCTCCAGGTCGACGAGCCGGTCGGTCGCGAGCAGCGCGAGCGCCTGCCGGATCGTCCCCCGCTTCACGCCGAACACGTCGCAGAGTTGCGCCTCGGTCAGCTTCGCGCCGGGCGCGAGCCGATGCTCGAGGATCGCGGTGCGGATGCGTTCGGCGATCGCTTCAGGACCGGGCGTGCCGGACAGGACGGATTCGGGTTCGTTCATGATCTGCATCGGTTGATGATCCATATCGTAGAACGGACATAAAGATTGTCAACAATTCATTTCGCCAATTTTGCACAATCGCCGGGCTTCGCGATGTCACAGCACGGTGCATTTCGCATCGAATCCGCGCACGACGAGCCTCTGTCACCTCCCGAGGCAGATCTGACGTGCCTGATGGCCAGACATTTTGTTGACAAAACTGGTGCAACGCGCGAGCGCCCTGCTGTCGAAGCGGGCAAAGATCATTTTCCGTTAGTTGCGTAGTTGCTTAAAGAAAAAGGCGGAAGACCCGCCTGTTTCATTCGCCCGCGGCCGGCCGTCAGCCGAGATGCGGATAGTCCGACAGCGTAAGCCGGAAGCCGTGCGCATTCGCGACGAGCTGCGCCTGAGCGCCGAACGGCAGCGTCACCAGGTCGGGGACGTGACCGAACTGCAGCCCCGTCACGACCGGAATGCCGATCACCGCGCGTACCTGCTCGAGCATCGCCTGCATGTCGTAGCCGTTGTCGTATTCGAACGGCTTCGCGCCGGTGAACTGGCCGATCACGAGCGCCTGCTGGCGCGCGAGCAGCCCCGACAGATGAAGCTGGTAGATCATCCGCTCGATCCGGAACGGCTGTTCGTTGACGTCCTCGACGAACAGGACGCCGCCGTCGATGTCGGGCATGTACGGCGTACCGACGAGCGACGTGAGGATCGCGAGATTGCCGCCCCACAGCGTGCCGGACACATTGACGCTCTGCACTTGCGGCGCCTCCGCGACGATCGTCGTGGTTGGCTGCGTAATCGTCTGCCAGAAATGCCGCATCGTGAATTCGCTCGGCGTTTCCGCGCCGAAATCGGCGGACAGCATCGGGCCGCCGAACGTCTTGATGCGCGCCTTCGCGTACAGCGCCAGCTGGACCGCCGTGAAATCGCTGTGGCCGACGAGCGCGATCGGCTGGTCGCGCAGCCGGCGTTCGAGGCCGCGGTAGTCGAGCCCGTGCAGGATGCGCGCCGCGCCATAGCCGCCGCGCACGGCGAGCCCGATGTCGGGCAACGGCCGCGCGGGATCGGCGAGCCGGTTCAGGTCCCCCGCCCGCTCGCCGTCGGTGCCGCCGAAGCGCTGGTAGCGGCGCTGCGTCGCCTCGAGGTTGTCGACGCGGTGCTGTGCGTTGCTCAGGCGTTCGAGCGCGCGATTGATCGCGTCGGGATCGTGCGGATAGCCGGACGGTGCCAGCAGGCGAATGGAATAGGTGGCGGCGGACGGGACGGTCATGAGCGGGGCGTGTCGGTGGTCAAAGCAGCTTAGAGGGCCGGAACTGCGTCGGGTTCACGGTAGCGCCGCACCGGCGTTACGACGCGCCGGACGCCTGCTCGCGCGCGAGCCGCGCCTCGCGCAATGCGCGGCGACGCTCGGCGAAAAACGACTTCAGCGCAGCGCCGCACTCGTCGGCCAGCACGCCGCCGACGACTTCGGTATGGTGATTGAGCTGCGGATTCGCGAACGCGTCGATCACGCTGCCGCAAGCACCCGTCTTCGGGTCGGCCGCGCCGTACACGACGCGCGCGATCCGCGCATGCATGATCGCGCCTGCGCACATCAGGCACGGTTCGAGCGTCACGTACAGCTCGCAGCCGGGCATCCGGTAATTCTGCAGGTGCTGGGCGGCCATGCGCAGCGCGGCCATTTCGGCATGGGCGGACGGGTCGTGCCCGCCGATCGGATGATTGAAGCCGCGTGCGATCACCTCGTCGCCGCGCACCAGCACGGCGCCGACCGGTACTTCGCCGGCGGCACGCGCTTCGTCGGCGGCGGCCTGCGCGAGACGCATGAAATGCGCGTCGCGCGCCGATACCGGTGCGTCAACGGGTGCAGGAATGTCGGTCGTGGGTTCGGCAGGCTCGCCCGGCAGCACGTCGGACGTCACATCGGCCCCGCTTCAGCGGCCGCGTAGTCGAGCCCGCGCTCGCACAGGCGTGCCGCGATGCGGCGGCAGTATTCGCGCGGCACCGTCATCGGGCCACCGCGCAGCGACTCGAGCGCCATGTCGAGCGCCAGCATCTTCGCCTGCAGCCGGCAGCGCGTCGTGCGGTCGCTGACCGCGCGCAGTTCGTCATGCAGATTGCGCAGCGCGCGCAGTTGTTCGACGGCCGGCGGCACGAAACCCGCATTCTTCAGAATACGGTTGGCCACCCGCACCTCCTCGGGCACGAGCAGGTCGTCGTCCAGCGCCAGCGGCGCGCCGGTACCCGGCAAATCGTCGAACGCGCCCCGCGCGGCGGCGGCGGCAATACGCTGTTCGACCAGCGCGTCAAGCAATCTCATCGGTCAATCGAAACAATGCGGCAGCCGAATTCTAGCAGGGTGACGCGCGTGTGACAGGCCCTTCGAACGAATGCTCGACATCGCATTGACGGCACGCTCGCGGCGTGCTTGTACGACCGGTGCTCCTCCCCTTTTTACGCCGGAATCTGCCCGCCGGCGATGCGTGATCGCACCCCATCACGCTACGCCGCTTGCTGCGCGGTGCCGACTGGCGACGCGGCCGAGCGATGCGGCGGCCGCGCCGTATCGTCGCGTCGGCCGCTACTGGCCGCCGCCGTAGAGCTGGTTGAGGCGATCGAGCTCGCCCGACTGCCTCGCGCGCAGATATTCCTGCTTGACCTGCGCACGCGTGAGTCCGGCCGGGCTACCCGCCTGCGAACCGGCACTGGGCATGCCGCCCACCGCCGTTGCACTGATCGCGGAGTCGGAAGGCGTCATGGACGACGCCGGAGCGCTCCCCTCCTGCGCCCGGGCGAGCCCCACCGCGCCCAGCACGCAAACGGCGGCCAGCGCCGCCTTGTACACAGTCTTCATCGTGGCACCTCACATGAAGCCGCCAAGCGACACATACGATGCGAGCGGCGCCGATGCTCCACCGTCCGCACATTTCGACGCTCCGCTTTCGTGCCGCTGCATCACGCAGTCACCTGCATCGTGACGTGCGCCGCGTCGGCACGCGAGATCGACAGGGCTGCACCAGCCGGCTCGCACGCGCGGTATCGTCGTTCATCCGTGACGTTCCCCCTACGTTTCCCCCGGGCCAGCGCATCGGGATGCGCACAGTCGCGGTGCAGTCGTGTCGCGCGTGTCGAGTCGTCGTGTTGCTGGCGCGTGTCGCCGCATCGCGGATCGGATACTCCGGTTGCCATCGCACGCATCGGACGGATCCCGCGCGCCGGACGCGATGAGGTCCGCACAACGTGAATGCAGCCGGAATGGGGCAATCATAGGAACCGCTTGCCGGTTTGACGCCCCCTTGAAAGGGGGCAATTGCCGCAGTTGTCATGTTGGGCGTCTAAGCTGGACACACGTTGCAGAACGCGCGAACGGCCGCCTCGCTGCATTCCTGCGAGCGCGTTGGCCGCGCGCTCGGGGAGCACCTTCATGTCTGACAAGCACGTCGCGCTTGCGAGTCACATTCGACGGCTCTGTTCGCTCGGCGTCGAGCCGCGCCTCGTCATTCCTCATGTGATAGAAGCTGCGCGGCACATCGTCGGCGCCGACTGGGGCATGTTCTTCTACGCCGACGAGCACTATGCGCTGTCCGACGTGTACAGCGAGAACGACTCGGTCTACTCGATGCTGCCCGCGTATTTCGCGAACGTCCACAACACCGTGCGGCAGGAAGTGCTCGGCGTCACGTTCTCCGACGCGATGCGCCGCGGACGCGGCTTCGACAACAGCGTCCGCTACGACGACGCGCTGCTGTCGAGCGCCATGTATGCGGACCTGTGGCAGCCGGTCTCGATGCGGCACTGCCTCGAACTGACCGCGACGGACGGCACGCGCGGCTGGGGCAGTCTGCAGCTTTCACGCGCGCCGGGCAGTCCTCCGTTCTCCGAAAAGAATCATCGCGATCTCGAGCCCATTGCGCGGCATCTCGCGCATGCGCTGTCGCGGCCGGTGCAAGCGCCGCTTCATGAAGCGGAAGGTTGCCTGTCCGCGATCGTGGTCGTCGACGACACAGGCCGGCTGCTGCTGCACAACGCGGACAGCATCCGGATGCTGTCGCTCGCGACCGGCGAGCCGCTCGCGTTCTATCGTCACGACCGCTTGCCGGACTGGCTCTTGCCGCTGCTGTCGAACGTGAACCGGATCTGGCGCGGCCACCCCGCGCCGCCCGCGACGCTCGAACGCCGCAATACGGCCGGCCGGTTCCGCTTCAAGGCCTACCGCTTCGCCGACGCGGGCGCATTGCGGCGCGACTTCGCGATCGTCATCTACATCGAGCACTTTCCGCCGCTCGAGCTGGAAATCGAACGGCTCGGCTTCCAGTTCGGCCTGACCGAGCGCCAGCGCCAGCTCTGCACGCAGCTCGTGCTCGGCCGCTCGCACAGCGAGATTGCCCGCGGCTTCGCGCTGCGCGACAGCACCGTCGTCGATCACGTGCGGAAGATCTATCGCAGGCTCAACGTGCACAATCACGACGAGCTGCGCAGCGTGTTTCGGCTCGGCTCGCACGGGTAGCGCGGCGAGCGGCTCGCGCCGGCGCCACAAATCCCGACAAGTCGCGCATACGATATTCGCTAGAATGCTCCGCTTCAGGGCATGGCGCGCACGCAGAGGAAATCCGGTTGAAACTCCCGTACGAATGGCAAATCGGATGGCGCTATACGCGCGCCGGCAAGCGCACGACCGGCAATGGCTTCATTTCGTTCATCGCCGCCGTGTCGATGGCGGGCATCGCGCTCGGCGTGGCGGCGCTGATCATCGTGCTGTCGGTGATGAACGGGTTCAGGAGCGAAGTGCGCGACCGCATGCTGTCGGTGCTCGCGCACGTCGAGATCTTCTCGCCGACCGGAACCATGCCGAACTGGATGAGGACCGCCGGCGAATCGCTCGACAACCCGTCGGTCAAGGCTGCGGCACCGTACGTCGAGGCCCAGGCGCTGCTCACGCACGGCGGCAAGGTGACGGGCGTCGCATTGCGCGGCATCGATCCGCGGCTCGAGCCCCGGGTGTCCGACATCGCGAAAGACATGAAGAGCGGCCGCCTCGACGCGCTCGTTCCGGGCGAGCTCGGCGTCGTGCTCGGGTCCGCGCTCGCCGCCAACCTGCAGGTGCAGGTCGGCGACCGGCTGACGTTCTTCGCGCCCGGCGGCTCGACACCGATGCACGACCTGCTGCCGCAGTTCCGGCAATTCAAGGTGGTCGGCACGTTCGAATCGGGACACTACCAGTACGACAGCGCGCTCGCGTTCATCCACATCAGCGACGCGCAAACGCTGTTCCATCTCGCCGCGCCGACGGGCGTGCGGTTGCGCGTCGACGACATGGAGCGCGCGCCGGAGATCGCGCTGCAGTTGTCGCGGTCGCTGTCCGGCGATCTCTACATCCGCGACTGGACCCAGCAGAACAAGACCTGGTTCGTCGCCGAGCAGCTCCAGAAACGCATGCTGTTCGTGATCCTGCTGCTGATCATCGCCGTCGCGGCGTTCAATCTCGTTTCTTCGCTGGTGATGACGGTCACGCAAAAGCAGGCCGATATCGCGATCCTGCGCACGCTCGGCGCCCAACCGGGCTCGATCACGAAGATCTTCATGATCCAGGGCATGACGATCGGCTTCGTCGGGACGATGGCCGGAGTGGCACTCGGCTGTGCGATCTCGGCGAGCATCCCGTGGCTGCTGCCCGCGATCGAGCACGCGCTCGGCATCCAGTTCCTGACGCCTTCCGTATATTTCCTCAGCGAGCTTCCATCGAAGCTCGTCGCGGCCGACGTCGTCGAAGTCGGCGTGGTCGCATTCCTGATGTCGTCGCTCGCGACGCTCTATCCGAGCTGGCGCAGCGCACGGGTCCGCCCTGCCGAGGCGCTGCGGTACGAGTGAGTGCCGAGTCGGTGCTGTGCGGGCCGTCGCGCGCGCGTAGCGAACCGGTACATCCGATCGCGCTCGCGGTTTTGCTGTCGGGCATGACTGACCGCCGAAACGGCTGATGACACGTCATCCGTGCTCTGTCGCTGCCGCGTTGCCGGTGGTCGGTGCGGAGCGCACTGTCGCCACGCCTTCACTGTCAGCGGCCGGTCGCGCGCCGGCGCCGCCCGGCTGCCCGCGCCGCAGCAACACGCCGCCCAGCACACCCGCCGCCGCCGCGAGAATCGCACCGAACAGAAACGCCACGTGATAACCGCTGTTGAGCGCTGCCGCGGCACTTGCGGATGCCCGCATCGCGTCGCTGCGCGCGGCGGCGAGACTTGCGAGCAGCGCGAGACCGAGCGCGCCACCCATCATGAACGACGTATTGACGATGCCGGACGCGAGGCCCGCATCGCTCGGATCGACGTCGCTCATCGCAGCCAGCAGCACGGGATTGAATACGATACCCGCGCCGACACCGAACAGGATCATGCCGGGCAGCACGTCGAATACGAAGTTGCCGTTCACCGGGGCCCGCGCGAACAGCGCGAGGCCGCACGCCGCGACGAGCAGCCCGACGGCAAGCGGAAGACGCAGACCGAAGCGCATGACCACGCGCGCCGACACGCTGAGCGAACAGAACGCCATGATCAGGCTGGCCGGCAAAAACGCGAGGCCGACCTGCAACGGCCGATAGCCGAGCACGCGCTGCAGATACAACGCGGACATGAAGAACCACGCGAACATCGCCGCCGCCCAAAGTACGCCGACCACATTGGCAATCGCGACATTGCGCATGCGGAACAGGCCGAGCGGCATCAACGAATGCTGCGCGCGCGCTTCGATCGCCAGAAACGCGGCCAGCAGCGCCAGCGCGGCGAACAGCAAACCCAGCGTCTGCGCCGAGGTCCAGCCCGCTTCATTGCCGTTCACGACTGCGTACACGGCGAGCATCAGCGAAGCCGTCACCGTCACCGCGCCGGCCACGTCGAGCCGTTCGCCATGGGCCTGGCCGCGTGCCGACGGCAGCAGCGCGACGCACAGCGCATAGACGGCGATACCGATGGGCAAGTTGACGAGAAAGATCCAGTGCCAGCTCAGCAGGTTGGTCAGCAGGCCGCCAAGCAATACGCCGATGCTGCCGCCCCCCGCGCAGACAAAGCCGTACACGCCCATCGCCTTGGCCCGTTCGCCGGTCTCGGTGAACAGGGTCATGATCAGCGACAGCGAAACGGCATTGACGACCGCGCCGCCCAAACCCTGCACGGCGCGCGCGCCTACCAGCACGATTGGCGAATTCGCCGTGCCGCATGCGAGCGACGCCAGCGTGAACAGCGCAATGCCGCCGAGGAACAGCTTGCGGTGGCCATAAAGATCGCCCAGCCGCCCGCCAAGCAGCAGGCAGCCGCCGAAGGTGAGCATGTAGGCGTTGACCACCCACACGAGCGAAGTCTCGGTAAAGCCCAGGTCTGCCCGGATGGATGGCAGTGCGACGTTCACGATGGTCGTGTCCAGTACGATCATCAGCATGCCCAGGCAGAGCACGATCAGGGCAAGCCAGCGTTTGCGCTCGTCGATGCCATGCGTCATGGAAAGCTCCTGTCGGATGCCGGCAGTTCAGAACTGCACAGCGGATATCGGGGGGATGGGCAAGTCGATCATCGACTCAACGCAACACGCCCTTGGTGCGCAGCTCGTGACCGATGCGCGCGATTTCGCGCTCGCCCTCGACCAGCGCCGCGGGGCTGGTGTGCACCGAGTAGTAGCCAAGGTGGAGATCGTGCGGATGCGGGATCGCCGTACCGAGCACGAAGCGCACATCGGACACGGCTTCGAATTCGATCGCCGCGTCGGATTGGTCGAATACGGCCAGCTCACCTTTGTCGACCGGCTCGGGCGTGCGCAGGCTACCGTCCATTACTGCGACCCAGCCGACCCGGTAGCCCTGCGGCGGCTGGTAGCGCCAGCGCTGGCCGCGTGTGAGCTCCACAACGAAATAGTTGACGCCCGGCGGCGCATCAATCGGGCTGACCGCCTCGCCGCTACGGCCGAGCAGCACGCGCGCCGGGCCGTCCGACGGGATGTCGTGGACCGAAAGATGCTGGCTGAACGCGGGAGCCAGCTCGCGTTCCTGTGGCAACGCGACCCACAACTGGAAGGCCTTCATCGGCGGCTCGGCGACGCCGGAATGCCAGACGCCACGACCGGCGCTCATCCATTCGATATCGCCCGCCGCCATCGTTCCCTCGTGGCCGAGGGATTCGACATAGCGAGCCTGCCCTTCCATCGCCAGGGTCAACGTGGCGATGCCCGAATGCGGATGCCAGCCAAAACTCTGTGGGCCAGCCGCCTGTTGCGTATCGACGAGGTCGAGAAATACGAACGGCTTGATCATCTCGCCGACGTCTGAGGGGCTGGCCATGCGGACGACCGGCCCGTGCGCGTGGCCGCGCGTGCGGAAGATGACGTTACGGCCGACCCCGACGACGGGGCTGGGCTGAGTCTGGATGACGGCGTTCATGGGGTTGGTTCCAGGTATTTGACCTGACACAGATGAGGTGTCTGGTCAGATGTCTGTATCGGTTTCCGCGCAATTGACGTCTTCGTGCGCTTCAAGGATTCCTCTCGTTTGGAGAGATGTGATTTCAGGCGGCAGCCGGGATCACAAAGTTCGCTTTGGACCACGCAGCAAAATTCGTCGGCTGCTGGCCGGCGACCTTGTTGGCCAGCGCGATCGCGTCGCGCGAGTCCGAGCCGAGATACGTGTGCGCTTCGAAGTAGGCGAGCATCGCCGCGATGCCCTCGGCGCCCGGGAACCAGCCAGCAAAAACCTCGCGCGGGACGCGCTTGAACGAGAGCGTGTTTCCTTGACGATTCAGGGTGGCGATGATCTCGTTGAAGCTCAGGAAATCGCCGACCAGCGGCAGGTGCTCACCGTGCCCCGCGAGTTCCGGCTGCGCGAACGCACCCGCCACGATACGGCCGAGCTCCGTGATGTCGCCCATGTGGATGACCCGCTGCTCGGGATCAAGCGGCAGCACCCAACCTGCGGTGCCATCCGCTTGTTTCTGAGGCGCCATCACGCCGATCAGGTTCTGGTAGTAGAACGGCGCGATCACGAACGTGTGCCAAGCGAAGCCGGCTTCCCGCACGATGCGCTCGACCTTCGCCTTCGCGGTGAAATGCGGAACATCGATCGTGCCGCCGCTGATCGCCTCCACGTCCGGAAGCGTCGACCAGATGAGGTGCTGCACGCCGGCCTCTTTCGCCGCGTTGACGGCGGCGTGTGCCTGCTCCGGTTCATCCGCACCGGCTTCCCACGAATTGGTCACCAGGAAAACGCCGTGTGCGCCGGCAAACGCGGCTTTCAGCGTTTCCGGACGATTGAAATCCGCCAGAACGACTTCGTCGCCCAGCTTCGGACGCTTGTCCGGATTGCGCGTCAACGCGCGCACTTTGAATCGACCGCTCGCCTGCAGTGCCCGCACGACGGCACCGCCTTGCTGACCGGTTGCGCCGACGACGGCAATGAGCTTCCGGGTGTTCGACATGATCGCTCTCCAGTGGGATTTCGTTTGGGCCGCGCCAGCTCACGCAGCGAGCGCGGCAGTCTCTTTCTTCGCCGATGCGATGGCCCCACTGCGCGCCTCCGGCCCCATCGCCACACCTTCCGCGCGTATGAACGTGATATCCGTGATGCCCAGGAAGCCGAACGCCGCCTTCAGATAGGTTTCCTGATGATCGAAGATGGCAGCAGGCGTGCCTTCGCTGTAAACACCGCCACGCGACGACGCGATGACCAGCTTCTTGCCGCCGCACAGTCCGACCGGGCCGTGGTCCCCATAGCGGAACGTCTTCCCGGCGACGGAGATGCGGTCGATCCAGGCCTTCAGTTGAGACGGCACGCCAAGGTTGTACATCGGCGCGCCGATGACCACGATGTCGGCTGCCAGGAATGCGTCGAGCGCGGCCTGGCCCATCGCAACGTCGGACTTCAATGCATCGTCGACCGGCGCGCCCTGCGCGGCCGCGAGGTGCGCTGCCGTCAGATGGCCGATCGGTGTGGCGGCAAGGTCGAGACGTGCGACCACAAGGTCGGGATGGCTGCCCCGGAAGGTCGCGACTGCCTCCGCGGACAGATCACGGCTGACGGATCCTTGCCCGAGGATGCTGGAATCGATGTGTAGCAGTTTCATGAGATATCTCTCCGAACGGGATTGCTGTTGACGGCTCCAGTATGGAGATCGGGAGCGCCTCACACTAGACGGTAAAATAGGATTTGATTCATCCATTTTTGGAGAAATATCATGCTCGACCTGAATGATCTGGCGATGTTCGTCCAGGTAGTCCGCGCCGGCAGCTTCTCCGAGGCGGCACGGCGTCTGCGCATGCCGGCCAATACGCTGAGCCGGCGCATCGATCAACTCGAAGGGCAACTCGGCACACGCCTGCTGCATCGCTCGACGCGTAAGCTCGCGCCGAGCGCGGAGGGTCAGGTGCTGTTCGAGCGTTATGCGCCGGCACTTGACCAGATCTTCGAGATCCAGCAGCGCCACGCCGATGCGCAGGCACCGTCGGGCACGGTTCGCGTCACCGCGATCGCAGGCCTGTTCGAAGTCTTCCGCATGGAATGGCTGGTCGAGTTCTACGCGCGCTATCCGCATATCAGCGTCGATTTCCTGCTCGACGACACGCCGACCGACCTGATCACCGAGCGCATCGATCTGGCCTTGCGGATGGGCATCGAGACCGGTAGCGGCTTCCGGGTACGCCGGCTGGCGCCGAATACGACGATCCTCGCGGCGAGCCCGGCCTACCTCGAACGGCGCCCTGCACCACGCACGCTGCGCGAACTGGCCGAACACGACTGTCTGACGATTTCCAGTCGCCAGGGTCGCAACACGTGGCGTCTGCAGGGTCCGCGCGGCAGTCAGGAGGTGTCGATCAACAGCCGGTTCGCGGTGAACGACATGCGCGTGCTGGTGCAGGCTTGCATCGCCGGGCTGGGAATTGCGCTACTGCCGCAGTTGATGGTCGAGCCCATCATCGCGCAGGGGAAACTGGTACGCGTGCTGCCAACCTATCGGCGCGCAAGCACCGAGCTCGGCTTGCAGCTCGTGTACACGAGCCGTCCACCGGTGCCGCCCGCAGTAGCGGTCTTTGCGGAATTTCTGCTGGAGAAACTGGGCGACGGATTGACCAGCCCTTCGCAGAGCCATGTCAGCCCGTAACGGATTGAATCCTTCACGTTGCCGTGGACGGAGCAAGGGGAAACGAAGATCGGGGCCGACCCGCGGAGGGATCCCTTCGACGCGTGCGCAGAAACTCGACGCAGCCGGCGAGGAAGCGCGCGCCGAACGCTGGGGATGGATAGAAGCGTCAGGACGACTTGGTGGTGTCGGATGAGGCCGTCCGACGAGGAAATGTCGGTCCTGTGAGCGACCCCGACATTTCCTCCTGGCATGACCCGGATCACAGTGGATCACACCGGGCAACAACCGCCTGTTTGTTTAAAGGAAAAACAGGCAAAACCAACGCTCCCGGAGCCACTTGGGAGCCGTTCAGGTCACTCCCACTCGATCGTCGCCGGCGGCTTCCCGGAGATGTCGTACACGACCCGGTTGATCCCGCGCACCTCGTTGATGATCCGGTTCGACGCGCGGCCGAGCAGCGCGTACGGCAGATGCGCCCAGTGTGCGGTCATGAAATCGGTCGTCTGCACCGCGCGCAGCGACGTCACGTAGTCGTACGTGCGGCCATCGCCCATCACGCCGACCGACTTCACCGGCAGGAACACCGCGAACGCCTGGCTCGTGAGGTCGTACCAGCTCTTGCCGACGTCGGCTTCGCCGCACAGGCCGGCTGCCGCATCCTGCGCGGTCGCGGTCGTGTTGCGCAGCTCCTCGATGAAGATCGCGTCCGCGCGGCGCAGCAGGTCTGCGTATTCGCGCTTCACTTCGCCGAGGATCCGCACGCCGAGGCCCGGGCCCGGGAACGGATGGCGGTACACCATCTCCGGCGGCAGGCCGAGCGCGACGCCCAGCTCGCGCACTTCGTCCTTGAACAGGTCGCGCAGCGGCTCGAGCAGCTTCAGGCCGAGCGTTTCCGGCAGGCCGCCGACGTTGTGGTGGCTCTTGATCGTCGTCGCCTTCTTCGTCTTCGTGCCGCCCGATTCGACCACGTCCGGATAGATCGTGCCCTGCGCGAGCCACTTCGCCTTCGACAGCTTCTTCGCCTCGGCCTGGAACACCTCGACGAACTCGCGGCCGATGATCTTGCGCTTCGCTTCCGGATCGGTCACGCCGGCCAGGTGGCCGAGGAACTGGTCGGACGCGTCGACGTGCACGACCTTCGCGTGCAGGCGGCCCTCGAACATGTCGAGCACCATCTTGCCTTCGTTCAGGCGCAGCAGGCCGTGGTCGACGAACACGCAGGTGAGCTGATCGCCGATCGCGCGATGGATCAGCGCGGCCGCGACGCTCGAATCGACGCCACCCGACAGGCCGAGAATCACTTCCTCGTCACCGACCTGCTCGCGGATCTTCGCGACGGCTTCCTCGATGTGGTTGCGCATGATCCAGTCCGGCTTCGCACCGGCGATGTCGAGCACGAAGCGCTCGATGATCTGGCGGCCCTTCACCGTGTGCGTGACTTCCGGGTGGAACTGCACCGCGTAGTAGCCGCGCGCCTCGTCGGCCATGCCGGCGATCGGGCAGCTCGGCGTCGACGCCATCAGCGCGAAGCCCGGCGGCAGCTCGGCGACCTTGTCGCCGTGGCTCATCCAGACCTTCAGCATCCCGTGGCCTTCCGCCGTCGTGAAATCCTCGATGCCGTTCAGGAGGCGCGTATGGCCGTGCGCACGCATTTCCGCGTAGCCGAATTCGCGATGGTCGCTCCACTCGACCTTGCCGCCGAGCTGCACGGCCATCGTCTGCATGCCGTAGCAGATGCCGAGCACCGGCACGCCGAGATCCCACACGGCCTGCGGCGCGCGCAGCTGGTGGTCTTCGTACGTGCTCGCGTGGCTGCCCGACAGGATCACCGCCTTCGGCGCGAACTCGCGGACGAATTCGTCGGACACGTCGTTCGGGTGGATTTCGCAGTAGACGTGCGCTTCGCGGACGCGCCGCGCGATCAATTGGGTGACTTGCGAACCGAAGTCGAGAATCAGGATTTTGTCGTGCATGGCTGCGGACGGGATGAAGAACAAACGAATAAGAAAAGCAGCGCATCATCGTGCATCATGCGCTGCGTCAATAGCATGGACGGCGGCGTCGGGCGGCGATCGCACGCGACGCACGGCCGGTCAATCCTGCATCGGCGGACGCTCGTCGAGCGCGACGGCGTCCGATGCCGAGCCGGCTGCGGCGGATGCGCGCGCCGGTGCGGACGGCGCCGCGCCGGGGGCGGCCGAGGACGCGGCACGCGCCACGGTGCCGCCGACGACCGGCTCGACCCGCCGCGACGGACCCGCCGCCGGCTCGGCCGGCCGCTTCGCCGCCTGCGCGTCGAGCGCCTGCGCCTTCTCGCGCCGCCGCACGGCAGCAGCAACGCGCACGCCGCCGACGCCGAGCACGACCAGCACCGCGCCCACCGCTGCCGACAGCGCCTGGCCGGCCGCTGCGAGCGCCGGGCCGTGCGAGCCGATCGCCCACATGATCGTCAGCACGCCGGTCAGCCAGTTCACGTGGCCGACGACGCGTGCGATCGGTGCCGTCAGGTCGCCGTTGACCGCTGCGTGCAGCGCGAGCCAGCCGAGGCCGAGCAGCGCGATGCCGAACGCCTGGCCGAGCATCGCAGGCTCGACGTTCGCAAGCTGCAGCGCGTCGAACAGCGCACGCCACGGCGTCAGCACGAACAGCACGCCGAACGCCAGCAGCAGCACGGCGTCGACGACCAGCACGGCTCGCAGCAGCGGTTTCATCGGCGATCAGTCCACGTGGTAGTTCGGCGCTTCCTTCGTGATCTGCACGTCGTGCACGTGCGACTCGCGCATGCCCGCCGCGGTGATCTGGACGAATTCGGCCTTGTCGTGCAGCTCGGCGATCGTCTGGCAGCCGCAGTAGCCCATGCTCGCGCGCACGCCGCCGATCAGCTGGAAGATGATCGCGTTGACCGAACCCTTGTACGCGACACGGCCTTCGATGCCTTCCGGCACGAGCTTGTCGATGTTCGCGGAGTTGTCCTGGAAGTAGCGGTCTGCCGCGCCGTCCTTCATCGCGCCGACGGAGCCCATGCCGCGGTACGACTTGTACTGGCGGCCCTGGTACAGGAACACGTCGCCCGGCGCTTCTTCGGTGCCCGCGAACATGCTGCCCATCATCACCGCGTTCGCGCCGGCGGCCAGCGCCTTCGACACGTCGCCCGAGAAGCGGATGCCGCCGTCGGCGATGCACGGCACGCCCGTGCCGCGCAGCGCGTCGGACACGTTCGCGATCGCGCTGATCTGCGGCACGCCGACGCCCGCGACGATCCGTGTCGTGCAGATCGAGCCGGGGCCGATGCCGACCTTCACCGCGTCCGCGCCGTACTCGACGAGCGCCTTCGCCGCCGCGGCCGTCGCGATGTTGCCGCCGATCACTTCGACGTGCGGGAAGTTCTGCTTGACCCAGCGCACGCGCTCGAGCACGCCCTTGCTGTGGCCGTGCGCGGTATCGACGACGATCACGTCGACGCCCGCCTGCACGAGCAGTTCGACGCGCTCTTCGTTATCCGGGCCGACGCCGACCGCCGCGCCGGCGCGCAGCTTGCCGTGCTCGTCCTTGCATGCGTCCGGGTGCTCGGTCTGCTTAGTGATGTCCTTGACCGTCATCAGGCCGCGCAGCTCGAACGCGTCGTTGACGACCAGCACGCGCTCGAGGCGGTGGCTGTGCATCAGCGCCTTCGCTTCGGCGAGCGGCGTGCCTTCCTTGACCGTCACGAGGCGCTCGCGCGGCGTCATGATCGACTTGACCGGCTCGTCGAGACGCGATTCGAAACGCAGGTCGCGGTTCGTGACGATGCCGACGAGCTGCGGGCCCTCGACAACCGGGAAGCCCGAAATGCCATGCTGGCGCGACAGCGCGATCACGTCGCGCACCTTCATCTGCGGCGGCACCGTGATCGGGTCGCGCACGACACCGGACTCGAAGCGCTTGACCTTCGCGACTTCGCGGGCCTGTTCGGCAGGCGTGAGGTTCTTGTGGATGATGCCGACGCCACCTTGCTGCGCCATCGCGATCGCGAGTCGGCCTTCGGTGACCGTGTCCATGGCGGCGGACACGAGCGGCATGTTCAGGGAGATGTTGCGGGTCAGCTGGGTTTTGAGGCTGGTGTCGCGCGGCAGAACGTCGGAGAAGGCCGGGACGAGGAGCACGTCATCGAAAGTGAGTGCTTTTTGGATCAGACGCATGGCAAATCCTATGGGCGCAAAATCGAATTATACGCGATGTGCCGTTGAATTTCACAACACGAACAAAGGCTTAGCCGTTTTCGGGCGGCTGAGGCCCCGAATCGTTCGGTTCGCCGTTCGGGTCGTTTTCGAACCGGTTTCGTTTTGCCCTGCAGCATGTCCGATCGCGCCGGCGGCCGGTGCGCGATCGGCGTCCGGATCTGCACCCGCGCCGTCACGCCAGCCCGGCCGCGTACGCGATCATCGCCAGGCCCGCGATGACGGCCCCGGCCCCGCCGATCCGCGCCGCGCGCCGGCCGTCCGGCGCAACGCGTTCCGCCGCAATCGCCACCGCAAGCGCGGCCATCACGTGCAGATCCATGATGCCGGCCGCGAGCCCGATCGCCATCAGGTTTGCGCAGCAGGCGCCGCAGTGGAGACCGGCGCGCAGACCGTGCCGCCATGCGGCGCAGGCGCCCGCCGCCCGCGACGCGGCATGTGCCACTTCGCCCCGGCAGCACGCGAGCCGGCGCGCCTTCCACGCAGAGAACTGGAGCGCGCCCGCGAGCAGGACCACGACCCCGGCCAGAACGGGGAACGTACGCGCCACCTCCGGCAATTGCTCGGCAATCCCGGCCAGCGCCGCGCCGGCCGGAAAGACGGCCGCGCCGAACGTGCCCCAGACCGAGAAATATGCGGCGCCGACGAGCGCGGTCAGCGATCCCGCGCGCACGCCGCCGGTCACGCCAGCCGCGCCGATCGCCTGACGGTAACGCCATAGCGCCGGCGCCAGCGACGGCAGCATCATCGCCACCGTCATCGCGCCCCACATGCCGAGAAACGCGGCCGCGGCGCCCGGCCATGTCCGGCCGCACAGCCGCCCCCACGCCATCGACAACGTCCAGCCGCCGGCCATCGGCACGCCGCCCATCGCCGTCATCGACGCGCTTTCCACGATCGTCACCGCGACACCCGCGGCAAACAGCACGGCCATGACGCCGGCGAACGCCTGCCGGGAAGCACGATCACCCGCGACGCGCGCCGCCAGCCGTTCCGCTCGCATGCCGGTGAGATGTGTCGCCATCGCGCGCCCCTCCTTTCGGTGTCCTGCGTTGCGCGTTCCCGTACCGGCACGGCATGCCGTGCAGGAAGCGTGGTGCTAGATTAGTGCCGGGCGCCGAACGGAGGGAGTGACAAGTGTGTCGGGATTCGGATGGATTCGCTGATCACGGCGGCGGCACGCGCGCTTGCCGCGGGTGACCCGCTCGGCGCGCTGAACCGGGTCGCGCTGCGCGACGATGCGGCCGCGCTCGCGCTGCGCGGCATCGCGATGGCGCAACTCGGCGACTTCGAGCGCGCGAAGGCGCTCGTGCGCAGCGCAGGCCGCGCATTCGGCCCGCGGGAAGCCGTGGCCCGCGCGCGCTGCATCGTCGCGGAAGCCGAGATCGCGCTCGTGTCGCGCGATCTCAACTGGCCGACGAAGGCGCTGGACACGGCGCGCGCCACGCTGGAAGCGCACGGCGACCACGCCAACGCCGCGCATGCGCGCTATCTGCAGGTGCGCCGCCTGCTGCTGATCGGCCGGATCGACGACGCCGAGCGCACGCTCGCCGGGCTCGACCCGGCGCCCCTGCCTGCCGCGTCGCGCGCCGCCCACGCGCTCGTGACGGCCGGGATCGCGATGCGCCGCATCCGGACGCAAGCCGCCCGCGACGCGCTCGCCCGCGCGACCCAGGCCGCGCAGGACGCCGGCATCCACGCGTTGACGGCTGAGATCGACAGCGCCCGGCGCGTCCTCGACGCGCCGGCTGCGCGCCTGATCGCACGCGGCGACACGCGGATCCTGCGTCTCGACGAAGTCGAGACGCTGCTGGCGTCGAACACGCTCGTCGTGGATGCGTGCCGCTACGCGGTGCGCGATGCGCGCACGACGGTTCCGCTCGCACGGCGGCCGGTCCTGTTCGTGCTCGCGCGGGCACTCGGCGAAGCGTGGCCGGCCGACCTGCCGCGGGATGCGCTCATCGCACAGGCGTTCCGCACGAAACACGCAGACGAAACGCATCGCGCGCGGCTGCGCGTCGAGATCGGACGCTTGCGCGCGATGCTCCGGCCACTCGCGGACGTGACCGCGACGAAGCGCGGCTTTGCGCTGGCGCCGCTCGGCGCGCGCGACGTCGTCGTGCTGGCGCGCCCGCTCGACGAGCGGCATGCGGCCGTGCTCGCGCTGCTCGCCGACGGCGAAGCGTGGTCGAGCTCCGCGCTGGCGCTGGCACTCGGCGCGAGCCAGCGCACCGTGCAGCGCGCGCTCGACGCGCTCGCGGCAGCCGGCAAGGTGCAGACCTTCGGCCTCGGCCGCGCGCGCCGCTGGATGACGCCGCCGATGCCGGGATTCGCGACGACCTTGTTACTCCCCGCGCCGCTGCCGGGTGACTAGGATGTCGTTACCCAACGACGAGGATGCCGACATGAAACGCGCTGCAGCAGAAATCATCCGTGAATATGGCCCCTTTCCGGGCGTCGACGGCGTGCACGGGGTCACGTTCGACGGCCGGAATGTCTGGTTCGCGTCCGGCAACAAGCTCAACGCGCTCGATCCGGCCAGCGGGACGGTGCGCCGCTCGCTCGACGTCGCGGCGCATGCGGGCACCGCGTTCGACGGCCGCCATCTGTTCCAGATCGTCGAGAACCGGATCGAGAAGCTCGATCCGCAGACGGGCCGCGTGCTCGCGACGATCCCCGCGCCCGGCGACGGCGGCGATTCGGGGCTCGCGTGGGCCGAAGGCACGCTCTGGGTTGGCGAGTATCGCGCGCGCAAGATTCACCAGGTCGATCCGCAATCGGGCGCGGTGCTGCGCACGATCGAGTCGAACCGTTTCGTCACCGGCGTCACATGGGTCGACGGCGAGCTGTGGCACGGCACGTGGGAAGGCGATCAGAGCGAGCTGAGGCGGCTCGATCCGCGCTCGGGCGATGTGCTCGAAAGGCTCGAGATGCCGCCCGGCGTCGGCGTGTCGGGGCTCGAATCCGACGGCGGCGACCGGTTCTTCTGCGGTGGCGGCAACAGCGGCAAGGTTCGAGCCGTGCGGCGCCCCGGGCATGCCGCGCAAGGTGGCGGCGATGCCGCGACGCCGGCCGATTCGTCGGACAGATAGGTCGGGCATGCTGCCGACGACACGCGGATTCGAACCGAGTGCAGGAATGAACAAGACGCCTCCCCGCCGACCTCGCTAAGATGCGCGCTCGTTAGTGGATTCGGTTGGAGAAGTCGATGCAGCGTGGTGTGGTGTATGGCGTGTTGGCGGGTGCCTTGTGGGGCATGGTGTTCCTGGTGCCGCGGCTACTGACGGATTTTTCGCCGCTGCTGCTCAGCGTCGGCCGCTACGCGATGTACGGCCTCGTGTCGGTCGCGGCTGCGCTGCCGGCGGCGCGCTCGCTGTTCGCGCGCCTCACCCGCGCGGATCTCGTCGCGCTCGTGAAGCTCGCGCTCGTCGGCAACGTCGCCTACTACATGCTGTTGTCGGCCGCGGTACACATGATCGGCATTGCGCCGAGCTCGCTGATCGTCGGCGTGCTGCCCGTGACCGTCACGCTCGCGGGCCTCGGCGACCACGGCGCGGTGCCGCTCAAGCGGCTCGCGGCCCCGCTCGCGCTGGTCGTCGCGGGCATCGCGTGCATCAACGTCGATCTCTTCACGTCCGAGGCCGCGCACGCGACGACGCTCGGCCAGAAGCTCGCCGGCATCGGATGCGCGGCCGGCGCGCTCGCGAGCTGGACCTGGTACGCAGTGGCGAACGCCCGCTACCTGCAGCGCCATCATCATTTCGACGGCAACGAATGGTCGGTGCTGTGGGGTGTCGTGACGGGGCTGATCGGCGGACTCTGCTGGATCGCGATCCTCGCGCTGCCCGCCGGCACGGTGCAGCAGGCGCTGCCCGCGTCGCGCTGGCAGCTGTTCTGGCTGCTGAACCTCGGCCTTGCGATCGGCGCATCGTGGCTCGGCAACGGCCTGTGGAATGCCGCGTCGAAGCGCCTGCCGCTCACGCTGTCGGGCCAGCTGATCGTGTTCGAGACCGTGTTCGCGCTGCTGTACGGCTTCGTCTACGACCACCGGCTGCCGCGCGTGCTCGAGATCGCGGCCCTCGTGCTGCTGCTGGCGGGGGTCTACGGGTCGGTGCGCCGGCACAGCGACACGCACACGGACGATGATCCGTTGAACGCGAACCTCACCGCGCACTGAGCGCGGCGGGTTTCATCGGACCAATCGGACCAATCGGACCAATCGGACCAATCGGACGAATCGGAAACGGATGGCAGGCGACGAAGCGACGCTCGGCCGCGGGTGACGCGCTTCAGCGCGCGTCCTTGTGCATCCACTTGCGCCCTTCGACGGAGCCCGCGCGGCGCGACTTTTCGACGCGGCGCTGGCGCGCGACCTTCGGGTCGACGGTCAGCGGCCGGTAGATCTCGACGCGGTCGTGGTCGGCGAGCACCGCATCGAGCGGCGCGAGCTTGCCGAATACGCCCGTCTTCGCCTGCGCGAGATCGATCTCCGGGTGCAGCGCGAGCACGCCGCTCGCGTCGATCGCTTCGCGGACGGTCGCGCCGTCCGGCAGCGTGACCGGAATCAGCGTCTGGCGGTCCGGCAGCGCGTAACAGACTTCGATCGACAGCATCGCGTCACCCCTTGCCGTAGCGCTGGTCCGCCCGCTTGACGAACGAATCGACGAACGTGTTCGCGATGTGGTTGAACACGGGCCCGATGAGCTTCTCGAGGATGATGTTCGAGAACTCGTAATGCAGCGCGAACTCGATCTTGCACGCATCGGCGCGCAGCGGCGTGAAACGCCACGATCCCGTGAACTTCTTGAACGGGCCGTCCGCGAACTCCATGTCGATCCGCGTCGGGCGCTGCTGCGTGTTGCGCGTCGCGAAGTGCTGCTTGATGCCCTTGAAGCTGATGTCGATGCGTGCCTCCATCCCGTTCTCGTCCTGGCGGCGAATCTCGACGCCGCCGCACCAGGGCAGGAAATTGGGGTAATCGGCCACATCGGTGACGAGGTCGAACATCTGTTCCGCCGAATGGCGGATCAATACGGTTTTCTGGACATCTGCCATAAATCGCGCGGCATCGCAAAGGTGGGAACGCAAGCCGGGCGATTCCCGCCCCGCTTTGCTAAAATTGTAATTTTAAACGAGTTGGCCCGATCCTTTCATGAGCATCATCGACAATAGGAAAGCGCACTTCGATTACCACATCGAGGAACGCTACGAGGCGGGGCTCGTGCTCGAGGGCTGGGAAGTCAAGGCGCTGCGCGCCGGGCGAGGCCAGATCAAGGAAGGTTACGTGGTCGTGAAGAACGCCGAAATCTTCCTGATCGGCACGCACATCAGCCCGCTGCCCGAGGCCTCGACGCACATCAAGCCCGATCCGGTGCGCACCCGCAAGCTGCTGCTGCATGCCGAGGAGATCAAGAAACTGATCGGCAAGGTCGAGCAGCGCGGCTACACGCTCGTGCCGCTGAACTTCCACTACAAGGGCGGCCGCGTGAAGTGCGACATCGGCCTCGCGAAAGGCAAGAAGCTGCACGACAAGCGCGAAACCGAGAAAAAGCGCGACTGGGAACGCGAGAAGGCACGCATCATGCGCTCCGGCACCTGACGCCCGCCGCCTTCCTTGCATGTACAACGGCCCGCTCGAAGCGGGCCGTTGCGTTCTTGCGACCTGTCAGCGGACTAACGTGATCACGCCTTGCCGGCCGGCGCCGCACGCTTGACGATCGACAGCGCCGACGCGATCGCGGTGCCGAGATCCGACAGGTTCGACGGCACGATCAGCGTGTTGCCCTGCTTCGCGAGATTCGAGAACGCGCCGACATACTGCTCGGCGACCTTCAGGTTCACCGCGTCCATCCCGCCCTGCGACTGGATCGCGTTCGCGATCTTCTGGATCGCCTGCGCGTTCGCCTCGGCCACCGCGAGAATTGCCGCAGCCTCGCCCTGCGCCTGGTTGATCGCGGCCTGCCGCTCACCCTCGGATTTCTGGATCGCGGCCTCGCGCGCACCGGATGCGAGGTTGATCTGCTCCTGCTTGCGCCCTTCCGACGCGGCGATCAGCGCGCGCTTCTCCCGCTCCGCGGTGATCTGCGCCTGCATCGCGTGCAGGATTTCCTTCGGCGGCGTCAGGTCCTTGATCTCGTAGCGCAGCACTTTCACGCCCCAGTTCGCCGCAGCCTGGTCGAGCGCCGACACGATATTGTGGTTGATGAAATCGCGCTCCTCGAAGGTCTTGTCGAGCTCGAGCTTGCCGACGACCGAACGCAGCGTCGTCTGCGCGAGCTGCGTGATCGCGAGCACGAAGTTGCTCGACCCGTACGACGCCTTCATCGGATCGGTCACCTGGAAGTACAGCACGCCGTCGACCTGCAGCTGCGTGTTGTCGCGCGTGATGCAGACCTGGCTCGGCACGTCGAGCGGAATTTCCTTCAGCACATGCCGGTATGCGATGCGATCGACGAACGGCAGCACGATGTTGAGACCGGGCGACAGCGTCGCGTGATAGCGCCCGAAGCGTTCGAGCACCCACGCATGCTGCTGCGGCACGATCTTCACCGTCTTCGAGACGATCACGATCGCAATGACGAGCAGCACGACCCAGATGATCAGCGAGTCCATGAAGCGTTCCCTCCTTGTTGTCAGCGGACGATCAGCCCGCGGGTTTCGCCACGACCACGAGACAGCTGCCGCGCACGGCACTCACCTGATAGACGCGCGCATCGTCGCGCTCGCCGTCGGCCAGCTCGACATCCCATTCGGCGCCCCGGTACTGCACACGCGCGCGGCGATCGCGCCACGCGTCGACCGTGACGATCGCGCCGATATCGAGATTGATGTCGGGATTGGCCGATGCGTCGCGCCGCTGCTTGCGCCCGAGCCCCGAACGGCGCAGCACGATCATCGCGACGATCGCGACCGCGCCGGCCGCCCCGAACTGGGCGTGCGGCGCGAAGCCGGCCACCTGCAGCAGCCCGCCCGCGAGAAAGCCGAGCGCGATCATCAGCAGGTAGAACGTCCCCGTCAGCGTTTCGGCGACGACCAGCACGCCGACCCCGATCCACCAGAACAGATGCCCCGACATCGTGTGGTCTCCAGAAAAAACGTGCCCCACGCTCACTGCGTTCGCTGCGCCACGACGGGGCAGTCCGCACGCTTGTGGCAGCCCGGCGCGTACCGACAAGCAAAAACACCCCGGTGCTTACCGGGGTGTTTATAGCATGAACCTTGCGTTCTGCCTTCAGCGAAAGTGCGGCGCCGCCGCGCTTCCGCCGAAGGAGCGTTACCGACCGTTACTTGCGGTTGGCCAGCGCCTGCCACGTCTCGATGATCGTGTCCGGGTTCAGCGAGATCGACACGATGCCTTCGTCGGTCAGCCACTGCGCGAAGTCCGGATGATCGGACGGGCCCTGGCCGCAGATGCCGACGTACTTGCCCATCTTGCGGCAGGTATCGATCGCGCGCTTCAGCAGGAACTTGACCGCCGGGTCGCGCTCGTCGAAATCGACGGCGAGCAGTTCCATGCCCGAGTCGCGATCGAGGCCGAGCGTGAGCTGCGTGAGGTCGTTCGAACCGATCGAGAAGCCGTCGAAGTGTTGCAGGAACTCTTCGGCGAGGATCGCGTTCGTCGGCACTTCGCACATCATCACGAGACGCAGGCCGTTTTCGCCGCGCTTCAGGCCGAAATTCTCGAGCAGGCCGACGACACGCTCCGCCTGCTTCACGGTGCGCACGAATGGCACCATGATCTCGACGTTGGTCAGGCCCATTTCGTCACGCACGCGCTTCAGCGCACGGCACTCCATCTCGAACGCCTGCGCGAAGTCCTCGGCGATGTAGCGCGACGCGCCGCGGAAACCCAGCATCGGGTTTTCCTCGTCCGGCTCGTAGCGCGAACCGCCGATCAGCTTCTTGTACTCGTTCGACTTGAAGTCGGACAGACGCACGATCACGGGCTTCGGATAGAACGCCGCGGCGATCGTCGCGACACCTTCCGTCAGCTTGTCGACGTAGAACTGACGCGGCGACGCATGGCCGCGCGCGACGCTCTCGACCGCCTTCTTCAGATCCTGGTCGATGTTCGGGTACTCGAGGATCGCCTTCGGGTGCACGCCGATGTTGTTGTTGATGATGAACTCGAGACGCGCGAGACCGACGCCGCCGTTCGGCAGCTGCGAGAAGTCGAACGCGAGCTGCGGGTTGCCGACGTTCATCATGATCTTCACCGGGATTTCCGGCAGTTCGCCGCGCTGCACTTCGGTGACTTCCGTCTCGAGCAGCCCGTCGTAGATCTTGCCTTCGTCGCCTTCCGCGCACGACACGGTGACGAGCGCGCCGTCCTTCAGCACGTCGGTCGCGTCGCCGCAGCCGACCACCGCCGGCACGCCGAGCTCACGTGCAATGATCGCCGCGTGGCAGGTACGGCCGCCGCGGTTCGTGACGATCGCGGCCGCGCGCTTCATCACCGGCTCCCAGTTCGGGTCGGTCATGTCGGCAACCAGCACGTCGCCCGGCTGCACACGCTCCATTTCCGACGGATCCTGGATCACGCGCACGGGGCCTGCGCCGATCTTCTGGCCGATCGCGCGGCCGGTCGCCAGCACCTGCGACTGGCCCTTCAGCTTGAAGCGCTGCTCGGCCTTGCCGCTCGCCTGGCTCTTCACCGTTTCCGGGCGAGCCTGCAGGATGAAGATCTTGCCGTCACGGCCGTCCTTGCCCCACTCGATGTCCATCGGACGCTCGTAGTGCTTCTCGATGATGACCGCGTACTTCGCGAGCTCGATCACGTCTTCGTCGGTGATCGAGTAGCGGTTGCGCTGCTCGTGCGGCACGTCGACCGTCTTCACGCGGCCCGGCTCGCCCGGCTGCGTGAATTCCATCTTGATCAGCTTCGAGCCGATCGAGCGGCGGATGATCGGGTACTTGTCCTGGGCAAGCGTCGTCTTGAACACATAGAACTCGTCCGGGTTCACCGCGCCCTGCACGACGGTTTCGCCCAGGCCGTAGCTCGACGTGATGAACACGGCGTCCTTGAAGCCCGATTCGGTATCGATCGTGAACATCACGCCGGCTGCGCCGACGTCCGAGCGGACCATGCGCTGCACGCCGGCCGACAGTGCGACCTCGGCGTGCGTGAAGCCCTTGTGCACGCGGTACGAGATCGCGCGGTCGTTATACAGCGACGCGAACACGTGCTTCATGCGGTCGAGCACGTCTTCGATGCCGACAACGTTCAGGTACGACTCCTGCTGGCCGGCGAACGATGCGTCGGGCAGGTCTTCCGCGGTCGCGGACGAGCGCACGGCGAACGACAGCTCGCCCGGCGAGCCGTTCTTCAGGATTTCGAACTGCGCGCGGATTTCCTGCTCGAGACGCGCCTGCATCGGTGCGTCGACGATCCACTTGCGGATCTCGGCACCGGCTTCGGCGAGCGCCTTCACGTCGTCGATGTCGAGCGACTCGAGACGCTTGGCAATGCGGTCGGTAAGGTCGTTGTGCTTGAGGAAATCGCGGAACGCGAGCGCGGTCGTGGCGAAACCGGTGGGCACGCGAACGCCTGCTTCGGAAAGCTGGCTGATCATCTCGCCGAGCGACGCATTCTTGCCGCCGACGATCTCCACATCGGTCATCCGCAACTGCTCGAACGGAATTACATACGCCTGGTCCTTTGCGACGTTTGCTGCGTTAGTCATACAAGCCCCTAAGTGTGAAAAAAATGCTCGATCGCGCAAGTGGGCTTGGACGCGGGCGCTTGCAAAAAGGCGCGGCGCGTCTTGCGCAACCTGTTAGATAAACAATCGCGGCCCGGCATGTCTTCCGACCCGATTTGCAAAAATCCCGGCAGAAAGGCGAAATCTGAAGCGTCATCGCCGAACTTGCCGGGAATTTTCGATCGCTTGCGGCCAGGATCCGGCGCGTGGTCGGTCCGATTCGCGCACTGTCCCCGCAATTGCTTATCCAACAGGTTGCCGCTATTCTACCGTGCCGGCTGCCGGATGTGGCGCGACCTTGTCATTGCGTCTGGAATGCAACCTCCAGCCGTGCGCGCCGCCCGCCTTTCACGTTCGACGTCCAGATTCATGCTGCCTACCGTTTTCATCGTCTCCGACGGCACCGGGATCACTGCCGAGACTTTCGCGCATTCGATCCTCTCCCAGTTCGACCAGAAATTCCGCCTCGTGCGCGTGCCGTTCGTCGACTCGCTCGACAAGGCCTATGCGACCGTCGAGAAGATCAACGAAGCCGCCGTGCACGACGGCCGCCGCTCGATCGTGTTCACGACGCTCGTCGACAGCGAGTCGAACGAGATCGTCAAGCGCTCGAATGCGCTCGTGCTCGACATGTTCCAGCGCTTCGTCGAGCCGCTCGAGCAGGAGCTGCAGCTGAAGTCGAGCCACGCGATGGGCCGCGGCCACCAGAATGCGGACACCGAGGAATACAAGACGCGGATCGAGGCGATCAACTTCTCGCTCGCGCACGACGACGGCCAGTCGAACCGCAACCTGTCCGAAGCCGACGTGATCCTCGTCGGCGTGTCGCGCAGCGGCAAGACGCCGACGAGCCTGTATCTCGCGATGCAGTACGGCGTGAAGGCCGCGAACTATCCGCTGATTCCGGAGGACTTCGAGCGCGGCAAGCTCCCGTCGGCGCTCAGCTTGCATCGCGACAAGCTGTTCGGGCTGTCGATCGATCCGCAGCGCCTGTCGGAGATCCGCAACGAGCGCCGGCCGGGCAGCAAGTACGCGGCGCCCGAGAACTGCCGCTACGAGATCAACGAAGCCGAGGCGATGATGCGCCGCGAAGGGATCAAGTGGCTGTCGTCGACGCACAAGTCGATCGAGGAGATCGCGACGACGGTCCTGCAGGAAGTCCGTCTCGACCGGCAGTCATACTGACCATGCACGCGGCCATGCAGGGCCGCTGCCGGAAAAACAAAGGCCGCGTTCGACGCGGCCTTTTTCGTTTCGGGGAACGGAATGTGTCGGGACGTCACGCGCCCCGCTGCTGCCGCACCTGCTCGAACAGGCACACCGCAGCGGCCGCCGCGACGTTCAGCGACTCCATCCCGCCCGGCTGCGGAATCGTCACGCGATGCGTCGCCGCGTCGCGCCAGAACGCCGACACGCCCGCGCCCTCGTTGCCGAACACCCAGACGACCGGCCCCGCGAGGTCGCAATCGTAGATCGCCTGCGCGCCGTGCGAATCCGTCAGCGCGATCGGCACGGCGATCCGTTCGGCGAGCGCATCGGCCGCGACGTCCTCGTGGATCGACAGCAGGAAATGCGCCCCCATCCCCGAGCGCAGCACCTTCGACGACCACGCGTACGCGGTGCCCGGCGCGCAGAACACATGCTGCACGCCCGCCGCCGCCGCGCTGCGCAGGATCGAGCCGACGTTGCCGGCATCCTGGACGCCGTCGAGCACGACCGACGTTTGCGTAACGCGCGCGGGCAGCGGATGGGACGGCCGGTCGACGAGCAGCAGAAAGCCGACGCCGTTGACGACATTCGACAGCTGCCCGAACAGCGCATCGGGCAACGTGACGACCCGGTGTGCGTCGATCCGCGCGACGATCGCCTGCGCCTCGTCGTGGCGCAGCGCGCCTTCGGTCGCGACGCACAGCTCGGGAATCGCGCCGGTGTCGACGCACGTGTCCAAATACGCGCTCGCGAGGTGAAACCCTTCGAGCAGCGCCTGCCCGCTCTTGCGCTGATGGTGCGTCGAACCCGCGAGCGCCTTCAGGCGTTTGTACAGCGGGTTGTCGCGTGAGGTAATGACTTTCATCGAATCAATTCGAGCGACGCGCGGACCGGCGCGAACGAGCGGCGATGCGCTTCGCACGGCCCGTGCTCGCGCAGCGCGGCAAGGTGTTTCGCGGTGCCGTAGCCCGCATGCACGTTGAATCCGTAAACCGGGAAGCGCTCGTGCAGGTCGACGAGCATGCGGTCGCGCGTGACCTTCGCGAGTATCGACGCCGCCGAGATGCTCGGCACGAGCGCGTCGCCGCTGACGATCGCCTCCGCGCGCACCGACAGCGTCGGGCAGCGATTGCCGTCGATCTGCGCGAGCGTCGGCACGACCGCGAGCCCTTCGACGGCCCGCTTCATCGCGAGCATCGTCGCGTGCAGGATGTTCAGCGTGTCGATTTCCTCGACGCTCGCCGACGCAATGCAATAAGCGCGCGAGCGCGCGACGATCAGCTCGAAGAGCGCGTCGCGCTTCTTCGCGGAAAGCGCCTTCGAATCGTCGAGTCCGTCGATCGGCTGCGCGGGATCGAGGATCACGGCGGCGGCCACGACCGGACCCGCGAGCGGCCCGCGGCCGGCTTCGTCGACGCCACAGACGATCTCGTCGGGCCGGCTGAAGTCGAAGCCGCCCTGCGCGTCGGCCGGCGCGCGGCGACGCGTTGCACGTGCTGCCGTCATGCGCGCCCCTTGCGCTGTTCGATCACGCGAACGACCGCTTCCGCGGCCTTGGCGGCCGTGTTCTGCCGCAGCGAATGATGCATTTCGGTAAAGATTTCAGTGAGGGTGCGGCGGTTCGCGTCGTCGCGCAACTGTGTGAGCGTCGCATCGGCGAGCGCCTCGGGCGTCGCGAAATGCTGGAGCAGTTCCGGCACGACGAAGCGCCCGGCGAGGATGTTCGGCAGGCCGACATACGGCAGGTAGCCCTGCCGGCGCATGATCTGCCCGGTCAGCCAGGGCACCTTGTACGAGATCACCATCGGCTTTTTCAGCAGCGCGGCCTCGAGCGTCACGGTGCCGCTCTTCACGAGGATCGCGTCCGCCGCCGTCATCGCGACCTGCGCGCTGCCGTCGGTGATCGTCAGCGCCAGCTGCGGGTGCGCGTCGACGAACGGCTGCAGCAGCTCGCGCAGCGCCGGCGTCGCCGCCGGCATCACGAAGCGCACGCCTGGCTCGCGCTGCTGCATCAGCACCATCGCCGCGAAGAACGTCGGGCCGATCAGCGCGATTTCCGAGCGCCGGCTGCCGGGCAGCACGGCGATCACCGGGCCGTCGGCCGGCAGACCGAGCGCGATCCGCGCGCCACGCATGTCGGGCTCGAGCGGGATCTCGTCGGCGAGCGGATGGCCGACGTAGGTCGACGCGACGCCCGCCTTGTCGAGCATCGCCGGTTCGAACGGGAACAGGCACAGCATGTGGTCGACCGACTTGACGATCTTCTTGATCCTGCCGCCGCGCCATGCCCAGATCGACGGACAGACGAAGTGGATCGACGGGATGCGCGCGTCCCGCACAGCCTGCTCGACGTTGAAGTTGAAGTCCGGCGCGTCGATGCCGATGAACGCGTCCGGCCGCTCTGCGAGCAGCTGGCGCTTCAGTTCGCCGCGAATCCGCAGGATCTCGGGAATCTGGCCCAGCGCCTCGACGTAGCCGCGCACCGTCAGCTTGTCCATCTGCCAGTGCGAGTCGAAGCCTTGCGCGATCATCCGCTGGCCGCCGATCCCGTAATACTGGGCCGACGCCGGCAGCCGCTCGCGCAGCCCGCCGAGGAGCGACGCCCCAAGGAGGTCGCCCGACGGCTCGCCCGCCACCATCGCGAGCCGGAGCTGGTTGGTCGTGAGCGGCATCGCTTAGCGGATGATGCCGCGCTGGGACGCGTCGATGAACGTGACGAGCGACTTGACCGGCGCATCGCCGTCGCCGCCGGCTTCCGCCAGCTCGCGCAGCTGCACCTTCGCCTCCTCGAGCGACAGGCCGTTCTTGTACAGCAGCCGGTATGCGCTGCGCAGCGCCGAGATCGCGTCCGCGGAGAAACCGCGGCGGCGCAGCCCTTCGACGTTGATGCCGTGCGGCTCCGCCTTGTTGCCGGCCGCGATCACGAACGGCGGCACGTCCTGCACGAGCGCCGACGCGCCGCCGAGCATCGAGTGCGCGCCGATGCGCACGAACTGGTGCACACCCGACATGCCGCCGATGATCGCCCAGTCGCCGATCTCGACGTGGCCGGCCATCTGCGCATTGCTCGACAGGATCACATGGTTGCCGACGCGGCAGTCGTGGCCGATGTGCACGTACGCCATGATCCAGTTGTCGTCGCCGAGCGTCGTGACGCCGGCGTCCTGCACGGTGCCCGTGTGGATCGTCGTGAACTCGCGGATCGTGTTGCGGTTGCCGATCACGAGCCGGGTCGGCTCGTCCCGGTACTTCATGTCCTGCGGCCGGCCGCCGACCGACGCGTAATGGCCGATGCGGTTGTCCTCGCCGATCGTCGTGTGACCTTCGATCACGCTGTGCGAGCCGATCGTGGTGCGCGCGCCGATCGTGACGTGCGGACCGACGACCGCGTACGGGCCGATCTCGACCGATCCGTCGATCTGCGCGCCCGCCTCGACAATCGCCGTGGGATGAATCCTGGTCATGCGCCGTTGCCTCTCAGTGTGATGTGTCGCGTTGCGTTGCCCATGCTTGCCGCGCCGCTCAGGGCGCCGCGTCGGCCGTCTTGACCGTGCACATCAGCTCGGCTTCCGCCGCGACCTTGCCGTCCACTTCCGCCACCGCCTTGAATTTCCAGATGCCGCGGATATAGCGCTCGAACGTCACGTTCAGAATCAGTTGATCGCCCGGCTCGACAACGCGCTTGAAGCGTGCACCGTCGATCCCGACGAAGTAGTACAGCGTGTTTTCCGGATCCTTCGGCTGCTCTTCGGCGAAGGTCAGCAGCGCGGCGGCCTGCGCGAGCGCCTCGAGGATCAGCACCCCCGGCATCACCGGCCGCTTCGGGAAATGTCCCTGGAAGAACGGCTCGTTGATCGACACGTTCTTCAGCGCCTTGATGCCCTTGTGCGGCTCGAGTTCGAGCACGCGGTCGACGAGCAGAATCGGGTAGCGATGCGGCAGCAGCGTGAGGATCTTGTGGATGTCGAGATTGATTTTTTCAGTGCTCATGATGGTTCGTCTCACGCAAAGGCTGCGCGGTGGTGAAGCAAATGCTGATGCGGGCCGGCGCCCGGCCCTGTCGGTCGAACCGGGCGGTACGTGCTGTCCGTGCCCGGTTCATGATGTCGCATGGTATGAGTTACGCGTCCGCGCTGCCGCCCTGGGCGGCGAGTGCGGTTTCGAGCGCCTTGATGCGGTCGCGCAGCTTGTCGAGGTTGCGCACGAGCGCGGCGCTCTTGTTCCAGTCGCCGTGGTCGACGGCCGGGAACGCGCTCGTGTAGATGCCGGCCTTCGGCAGCGACTTCGATACGCCCGACTTCGCGGTGACGATCACGTAGTCGCCGAGCGTCACGTGGCCGGCGATGCCGACTGCGCCGCCGATCATGCAGTGGCGGCCGATCGTCGTGCTGCCGGCGACGCCCGCGCAGCCGGCGATCACCGTGTATGCGCCGATCCGGCAGTTGTGGCCGATCTGGACCTGGTTGTCGATCTTCACGCATTCCTCGACGACCGTGTCGGCCATCGCGCCGCGGTCGATCGTCGTGTTCGCGCCGATCTCGACGTCCGGGCCGATCGACACGCCGCCGACCTGCGGGATCTTCACCCAGCTGCCGGTGCGCGCATCGCCTTCGCCGACGAAGTCCGGCGCGAAACCGAACCCGTCGGAGCCGATCACGGCGCCCGCATGGACGATCGCGCGCGGGCCGATCCTGCAGCCGTGGTAGACCGCTACGTTCGGGTACAGGTGCGAGCCGGCGCCGATCGTCGTGCCGCGGCCGACGAACACGTTCGCGTCGAGCTGCACGCCGTCCTCGATCACCGCGCCCGCCTCGATCGTCACGTACGGCCCGATCACCGCGGTTGCGGCGACCTGCGCGGCCGGATCGATCGTCGCGCTCGGATGCACGCCAGCAGCGCGCGGTGGCGCGGCGAGGTCGATGAACATCTGCGCGACGCGCGCGAAGTACGCGTACGGGTTCGGCGTTACGATGAAATTGCGACCGTTAGCGGCGGCACCCAGCTTTTCCAGATCCTTCGGCGCAATCAGCACCGCGCCTGCGCGGGTCGTCTCGACTTGCGCCAGGTATTTCGGGTTCGCGAGGAACGCGAGCTGCTGGGGGCCGGCCTGGTCGAGCGGCGCAAGGCCGGCGACCTGGTACTCGCGGTCGCCGGCGATCTCGCCGCCGAACCGCTTTACGAGTGCATCAAGCGTCAATGCCATTCGTCGTCTGCTCCGTTCAGTTCGTGGAGCCGGACGCGAGCGCCTTGAGCACCTTGTCGGTGATGTCGATGCGCGGGCTGACGTACACGGCTTCCTGCACGATCAGGTCGTAATTCTGCTGTTCGGCGATCTGCTTGATGACCTTGTTCGCCCGCTCGAGCACGGCGGCCAGTTCTTCGTTGCGACGCTGGTTCAGGTCTTCGCGGAACTCGCGCTGCTTGCGCTGGAAATCGGTGTCGAGCTGGGCGAGATCACGCTGCTTCTGCGCGCGATCGGCGGCCGACAGCGACGCGCCGTTCTTGTCGAGCGAATCGGACATCGATTTCAGGCGTGCCGCCAGGTCCTGCAGATCCTTGTCGCGCTTCGCGAACTCGGCTTCGAGCTTCGTCTGCGCCGCCTTCGCGGGCGCGGACTCGCGCAGGATCCGATCCGAATTGACCGCCGCGATGCGGGCGACGTCCTGTGCGTGCACCGTCGTCGCGCCCAAGGCCAGCGCAACGGTCAGCGCACACATCACTCGTTTCGAAAACTTACCGATTAGCAAAATTACCCTCTCGTTACTGTTGTCATGCGTTCGATCAGAACGCCGTCCCGATCTGGAACTGGAATTTCTGGTACTGGTCGCCTTCGTGCTTCTGCAGCGGGAAGCCGAGGCTCAGCTTCAGCGGGCCGATCGGCGAGATCCACGCGAGACCGACACCGTAGCCGTAACGCAGGCCGTTCGCGCCCGTGCTCGTGCCGCCCGGCGCGTTGCCCCACACGTTACCGCCATCGAGGAACGTGAACACGCGCAGCGTGCGGTCGTAGCCGGTGCCCGGCAGCGGGAACGTCAGCTCGATGTTGCCGACGACCATCTTCGAACCGCCGATCGGGTCGTTCGTCTTCGTGTCGCGCGGGCCCAGCGAGCTCGGCTCGTAGCCACGCACGGAGCCGATACCGCCCGCGTAGTAGTTCTTGAAGATCGGGTACGGGTTGCCGATGCCGTTGCCGTAGCCGCCTTGCAGGTTCAGGCCGAGGATGAAGCCGCGCGAGAACGAATAGTAGTACTGCGCCTGCACGTCGGCCTTGTAGTACTGGATCTTGCCGACCGGCACGCCGTACTCCATGTTCGCCTGCGTGAAGTAGCCGCGGCTCGGGATCAGCGCGCTGTCACGCGCGTCGCGCGACCACGCGACCGTCAGCGGCACCGTGTTCGACACGCGGCCGAACTCGTTCACGTAATCCTGGTAGCTCTGCGGCGTCGCCGAATCGACGTCGAGGCGGTTCTGCTCGAAGCCCGCGCCGAAGTAGACGGTGTCGACTTCCGAGAACGGGATGCCGAACTTCATGTTGCCGCCCGCGCTGATGATCCGGAAGCTCGAGCTCGTCGAATAGTAGAGCGGCTGGTACGTACGGTAGTAGACGTCCGTGATCCGCTTGATGCCGTCGACCGTGAAATACGGGTCGACCTGCGTGACGGTCAGCGTCCGGTAGCTCTTCGCGGTGTTCACGTTCACCGCGAGGCTCGTGCCCGAACCGAACACGTTGTCCTGCGACACCCCGGCCGACAGCACGACCTTGTCCGTCGACGAGAAGCCCGCGCCCAGCGTGATCGCGCCGGTCGGCTTTTCGTCGACCTTCACGTTCACGTCGACCTGGTCGCTCGTGCCTTCGACCGGCACCGTCGCCACATCGACGTTGGTGAAGTAGCCGAGACGGTTCACGCGGTCCTTCGACAGCGCGAGGCGGTTCGAATCGAACCACGAGCTCTCGAGCTGGCGCATTTCGCGGCGCACCACTTCGTCGCGCGTGCGCGTGTTGCCGACGACGTTGATGCGGCGCACGTACACGCGGCGGCTCGGATCGACGACGAGCGTCAGGTTCACCTTGTGGTTCGCCTGGTCGATGTCCGGCTGCGCGTTGACGGTCGCGAACGCGTAGCCGTATTCGCCGAGCTTGTCGACGATCGCCTTCGTCGTCTGCTGCAGCTTCTCGGCCGAGAAGCGGTCGCCCGGCTTGACCTTGACGAGCTTGTTCAGCTCGGCCTCGCGGTCGAGCAGGTTGCCCGACAGCTTGATGCCGGACACGGTGTACGGTTCGCCTTCGTGCAGCGTGACCGTCAGGTACATGTCCTTCTTGTCCGGCGAGATCGACACCTGGGTCGACTCGATGTTGAACTCGAGGTAGCCGCGGTTCAGGTAGTACGAGCGCACCGCCTCGAGGTCGCCCGTGAGCTTTTCCTTCGAGTACAGGTCGTTCTTCGTGTACCAGGAGAACCAGTTCGGCGTCGACAGCTGCATCTCGTCGCGCAGCGTGCTCGTGCTGAATGCCTTGTTGCCGATGAAGTTGATCTGGCGGATCTTCGCGCTCGGCCCTTCGGCGACCGCGAACAGGATCGACACGCGGTTCGCGTCGACCGGCGTGACCGTCGTCTTGACTTCGGCCGCGTAGAAGCCGCGCGTCAGGTACTGGCGCTTGAGCTCCTGCTCCGCCTTGTCGACGAGCGCCTTGTCGTAGTAGCGGCCATCCGCGAGACCGACCGCGCGCAGCGCCTTCGTCAGGTTGTCCTTGTCGAACTCCTTCGTGCCGGTGAAGTCGATCGATGCGATCGCCGGGCGCTCCTGCACCTGCACGATCACGACGTTGCCCTGGGTGGCGATGCGCACGTCGTTGAAAAAGCCCGTCGCGTACAGTGCGCGAATTGCTTCGGATGCCTTGTCGTCGGTGAACGTGTCGCCTTGCTTGATCGGCAGGTACGCGAACACGGAACCGGGTTCGACGCGCTGCAAGCCCTCGATCTTGATGTCTTGCACCACGAACGGTGCCGCTGCATGCGCCGCGAGGCCGTGCGCAGCGAGCGCCGCCGCTGCAACTGTCTTAGGTACAAAGCGATGAGGTTTGAACAACATGCATCCCCAATATTTAGCTGCATCAAATCAGGCGGCTGCCCTGCGGCTGCCGCCTGACGCTTCAGAAATGGATTAACCGAGCCAGATCGTTGAACAGCGCGATCGCCGACAATGCGACGATGCAGATCAACCCGGCTCTTTGCAGAATCAGTTGCCAGCGTTCCGAGACGGCTTTCCCGGTCGCGGCTTCAACCAGATAATATAACAGATGCCCCCCGTCCAAAACGGGAATCGGCAACAAGTTAAGTACGCCAAGGCTAATGCTGACAAGGGCGAGGAACGACAGGAACGCCGACGGACCGAGCCGCGCGCTCTTGCCTGCGTAGTCGGCGATCGTCACCGGGCCGGACAGGTTCTTCAGCGACGCGTCGCCGGTGATCATCCGCCCGAACATCCGCAGCGAATACACCGAGATGTCCCAGGTGCGGCGCGCGCCCAGTTTCAGGCTCTCGAGCGGCCCGTAGCGCACGTCGACGCTCGGCGTGTGCATCGCCAGGGCCGCGCCGATGCGGCCGACCTGCTGCCCGGTTTCGTCGTCGCGCTGCGCCTGCGGCACGATCGTGACCGTCTGCGCGGCGCCGTCGCGCTCGATCCTGAGCGCGAGCGACTTGCCCGCATGGTGCTTCACCGCATCGATGAAGCGCGACGCGCCGCCGATCCGCTCGCCGTCGAGCGCCAGCAGCTTGTCGCCGCCCTTCAGGCCGGCCCGCTCGGCCGCGCTGCCCGGCTGCACCGACGCGACCGACAGCGCGCCGCCGCCCGTATCGAAGCCGAGCCGCATCATGAAATCGTCGTCGAGCTCGCTTTCCGGGACGTGACGCAGGTCGACGCGGAAATCGTAGGTCGACGCCCCGCCGTCGCGCGCACCAAGCACCACTTCCCGACGATCGAAGGCCGCCGCGAGGAGCTTCCAGCGCAGGTCCGACCACGAGCGTACCGGCTGCGCGTCGCCGCCCTGCGCGTCGCGGATCGACACGATCGTCTCGTTGCCGTCGAACCCGGCCCGGGCCGCGACCGTGCCGGCCGCCGGCGGTGCGATCACCGCCGCGGGCTCGGTCACGCCAGTTGCGAATACAACGGAAAACAGCGCGATTGCCAGCAGGAAGTTGGCAATCGGCCCGGCCGCGACGATCGCGATGCGTTTGCCGACCGACTGGCGGTTGAACGCCTGCCCGAGTTCTTCCGGCTTCACGCCGGGGCCCGGCTCGCGCTCGTCGAGCATCTTCACGTAGCCGCCGAGCGGCAGCGCGGACAGCGTCCACTCGGTGCCCGTCTTCCGGCTGACCCAGCGCGCAAGCGGCTGGCCGAAGCCGATCGAGAAGCGGAGCACCTTCACGCCGCACCAGCGCGCGACGCGATAGTGCCCGTACTCATGCACGACGACCAGTACCCCGATCGCCACCGCAAACGCGATCAGTTCAACCAGCACGTTCATGAGCACCTCATTCAGGCAGTGCGCTCCACGCGTGGCGCAGGCGCTTTCGCAATGATCTCGGCGGCGAGACGGCGCGCGTCGGCATCGGCCGCAAGGACGTCGTCAAGCCCGTTGGGCATATGGTTCGGCAGTGCGTTGAGCACGGCGTCGACCGTCGACGCGATCGCCATGAAGCCGATCCGGCGCTCGAGAAACGCTTCGACCGCCACCTCGTTCGCCGCGTTCAATGCGGCGCTCGCGACGCCGCCTTCGGCGAGCGCCTTCAGCGCGAGCGCCAGGCACGGGAAGCGCGCGTAGTCGGGTTTTTCGAACGACAGCTGCGCGATCTGCGCGAGGTCGAGCTGCTCGACGCCCGCGTCGACGCGGTCCGGGTAAGCGAGCGCGTGCGCGATCGGCGTGCGCATGTCGGGGTTGCCGAGCTGCGCGAGCACCGAGCCGTCACGGTACGACACGAGCGAGTGGATCACGCTCTGCGGATGGATCAGCACGTCGATCCGGTCGCCCGGCAGCCCGAAGATCCAGTGCGCCTCGATCACCTCGAGGCCCTTGTTCATCATCGTCGCGGAATCGACCGAGATCTTCCGGCCCATCACCCAGTTCGGGTGCTTGCACGCCTCGTCGGGCGTCACGTCGGCGAGCGTCGCCGGTTCGCGGGTGCGGAACGGGCCGCCCGACGCGGTCAGGATGATCTTCGCGATCCCGCCGTGCTCGGCCGCATCGCGCGGCATGCACTGGAAGATCGCGTTGTGTTCGCTGTCGACCGGCAGCAGGATCGCGCCATGGTCGCGCACGGCGTCCATGAAGATCGCGCCCGACATCACGAGCGATTCCTTGTTCGCGAGCAGGATGCGCTTGCCGGCGCGCGCGGCCGCGAGGCTCGGCGCGAGGCCCGCCGCACCGACGATCGCCGCGACGACGGTGTCGCAGCTGTCGCTCTTCGACACGTCGACGAGCGCCTGCGGCCCGTAGGCCACCTGCGTCTTGCTGCCGGCCGCGCGCAGCTGCGCCTCGACGTGCGCGGCGGTGTCGGCATCGCCGACCACGGCCACTTCGGGCGCGAAGCGCAGGCACTGGGCGACCAGCTTGTCGCCGTTGCGGTGCGCGGTCAGCGCGTAGACCGAAAAGCGCTCCGGATGGCGCGCGACCACGTCGAGCGTACTGTCTCCGATCGAGCCCGTGGAACCGAGCAATGTCAGGCGTTTTTGCATAACAGAAGTGTAGGTTTTAACCGTGAAACAGCAGCATCGCGAGCGGCAGCACCGGCAGGAGCGCGTCGACGCGGTCGAGCACCCCGCCATGCCCCGGCAGCAGCCCGCTCGAGTCCTTCACGCCCGCCTGGCGCTTCAGCAACGACTCGAACAGATCGCCGATCACGCTGTAAGCGACGAGCAGTGTCAGCGCGACCCACGCGCCCGGCCCGCCGAAGCGTGCGGCAAATGCAGAAAAAAGGGTCGGCTCAAACAGATGAGCCGCCATCGCGGCGCTCGCGACGATCATCACGGCGAGCCAGCCGCCGATGGCCCCTTCCCAGGTCTTCCCGGGGCTGATCGTCACGGCCAGTTTACGCTTCCCGAAGGCCTTGCCCGCGAAGTATGCGCCGATATCGGCCAGCCAGACGACGAGCAGCAGCGACAGCACGAACGGCACGCCCTGCGCGCGCGCGGCGACGAGCGCATGCCAGCAGGCCGCGAAGATCACGAGGCCGGCCGCAAGCAGGAACGGCCGCCACACGCCGTCGGCGAGCACGGGTTTGCGCCTGAGCACGAACGGGCCGACCAGCAGCCAGAACACGCCGGCTGCCGCAAAGAGGGGGCGGGACGACGATTCGCCGATGCCGAGCCGCGTGGTCGCGACGAGCGCAAGCGCGGCGACCGCCGCATAGACGACCGGACCGGCGCCGCTCAGCTTCAGGAGGCGCGCCCATTCCCAGGCCGCGAACACCAGCACGACGCCGATCAGTGCGCCGAACGCCATCAGCGGCGCGAACAGCGTCACCGGCAGCAGCACCGCCAGCAGCACGATCGCCGTGATTACACGGGTTTTCAGCATGAAAGGGAGTCGGCGTTCTGCGACTGCGACTCGACCTGCGCGCTCGTGCGCCCGAAACGGCGCTCGCGGTCGGTATACGACGCCAGCGCGTCGGCCAGCGCGGCACCGTCGAAATCCGGCCAGTATTTGTCGGTGAAATAGAATTCGGCGTACGCGAGCTGCCACAGCAGGAAGTTGCTGATGCGCTGTTCGCCGCCGGTTCGGATGAAGAGATCGGGTTCCGGCGCGTAGGCCATCGCCAGATGGGGCGCGAACGAATCCTCGCTGACCTCCACCTCGCGGCCCTCGCGCACGGCCTGCTCGACGAGCTTCTTCGTCGCCTGCAGGATGTCCCACCGGCCGCCGTAGTTCGCGGCAATGGTGAGCGTGAGGCGCGTGTTGCGCGCCGTCTTGGTTTCGGCGCGGCGGATCAGGTCGCGGATGCGCGGCTCGAAACGCTCGAGATCGCCGACCACATGCAGGCGGATCCCGTTTGCATGGAGCTTGCCGATCTCGCGCTCGAGCGCGGTGATGAAGAGGCGCATCAGGAACGACACCTCGTCGGTCGGCCGCCGCCAGTTTTCCGAGCTGAACGCAAACAGCGTCAGGTATTCGACGCCGGCGCGCGCGCAGCCTTCGACCACCGCCCGTACGGCGTCCACGCCGCGGGTGTGCCCCGCGACGCGCGGCAGGCGGCGTTCGGTCGCCCAACGGCCGTTGCCGTCCATGATGATCGCGATGTGGCGCGGCACGGCGCCGACGTCAGGCACGCGAACGGTAGAGCTGGTATAAGTCATGGCCGTTGAGACTGTAATGCGGGAAGAAGGCGGCACGCGAGGACGGTCGTCAGACCGTCATGATCTCGGCTTCCTTGGTCTGCACGAGCTTGTCGACTTCAGCAACGTGCTTGTCGGTCAGCTTCTGCACGTCGTCGCCGGCACGGCGCTCGTCGTCTTCCGAGATTTCCTTGTCCTTCACGAGCTTCTTGAGCTGCTCGTTCGCATCGCGGCGCAGGTTGCGGATCGCGACCTTGGCCGTTTCGCCCTCGCCCTTCACGACCTTCGTCAGCTCGCGGCGGCGCTCTTCCGTCAGCGCCGGCATCGGCACGCGGATCAGGTCACCGGCCGTCGCCGGGTTCAGGCCCAGATCGGCTTCGCGGATCGCCTTCTCGACCTTCGCGACCATGTTCTTTTCCCACGGCTGCACGCCGATCGTGCGCGCGTCGACGAGCGTCAGGTTGGCCACCTGCGAGATCGGCACCATCGAGCCGTAGTAGTCGACCTGTACGTGATCGAGCAGGCCCGTGTGCGCACGGCCCGTGCGGATCTTCGCCAGATCGTTCTTGAACGCTTCGATCGAGCGCTGCATCTTCTGCTCTACGCCCTTCTTGACATCAGCGACACTCATTTCAACCTCCGAACCTTCAAATCTTCAATGATCGCGGGCCTCTCGCATACGCGCCGACGCCCACGCCGGTCACCCGCGCCCGCAGCCCTCGCCGGTCGCCCTCGCCGGTCGCCCGCATCCGGTCGACCGCATCCGGTCGACCGCATCCGCGAGAGTTTACACGTGGACGAGCGTACCTTCGTCCTCGCCGAGCACGATGCGCTTGAGCGCGCCCGGCTTGTTGATCGAAAACACGCGAATCGGCAGCTTCTGGTCGCGGCACAGCGCGAACGCGGTTGCGTCCATCACCTGCAGGTTACGGCTGATCGCCTCGTCGAAAGTGATCGTCGTGTAGCGCGTGGCGGACGGATCCTTCTTCGGGTCGGCGGAATAGACGCCGTCGACCTTCGTCGCCTTCAGCACGACCTCGGCGCCCACTTCCGAGCCGCGCAGCGCGGCGGCCGTATCCGTCGTGAAGAACGGGTTGCCGGTGCCGGCCGCGAAGATCACCACCCGGCCCTCCTCGAGCTGGCGGATCGCGCGGGGGCGAATGTACGGCTCGACGACCTGGTCCATCCGCAGCGCGGACTGCACGCGCGCCTCGATGCCTGCGTGGCGCATCGCGTCCTGCAGCGCCAGTGCGTTCATCATCGTCGCCAGCATCCCCATGTAGTCGGCCGTCGCGCGGTCCATGCCGGCCGCGCCGCCCGCGACGCCACGGAAAATGTTACCGCCGCCGATCACCACCGCGAGCTGCGTGCCGAGACGCACGACTTCGGCGATATCGGCCACCATCCGCTCAATCGTAGCGCGATTGATGCCGAAGGCATCGTCGCCCATCAGCGCTTCGCCGGAAAGTTTGAGGAGGACGCGTTTATAGGCATTGGGCATAGGGGCTTCCGAGCGACGAGAGGATGACAACCACGAACTGTAGGGGCGAAATACTGATTCGGGCAAGCGCCGCCGGGCAGACCGGGCTTCCCGGCCGACCGGCGGCGCCGCCGGCCGCGGCGGGACGGACGCCCGCCGCGGGTATTGCTTGACTGCTTACTGCTGCTTTGCTGCTGCGACTTGCGCGGCCACTTCGGCGGCGAAGTCGTCCTGGCGCTTCTCGATGCCTTCGCCGACGACGAACAGTGCGAATTTTTGCACTGCGGCATCCGCTGCCTTCAGCATCTGCTCGATCGTCTGCTTGTCGTTCTTCACGAACGGCTGGTTCAGCAGCGACACTTCCTTCAGGAACTTCTGGACGCTGCCGTCGACCATCTTCGCGACGATCTCGGCCGGCTTGCCCGATTCCGCAGCCTTCTGCTCGGCGACGCGGCGCTCCGTCTCGATCAGCTCGGCCGGCACGTCAGCCGACGACAGCGAGACCGGCTTCATCGCCGCGATGTGCATCGCGACGTCCTTGCCGACCTGCTCGTCCGCGCCCGTGTACTCGACGATCACGCCGATACGGCTGCCGTGCAGGTAAGTCGCGATCTTGTTCGCGGTTTCGAAACGGACGAAGCGGCGGATCGAAATGTTCTCGCCGATCTTGCCGACCAGTGCCAGACGCACTTCGTCGACCGTCTTGCCGTCGAGCGGCAGCGCCGACAGCGCAGCCACGTCGGCCGGGTTCTGCGCCGCGACGAGTTCGGCGATCGTCTTTGCGAACGCGTTGAAATCGTCGTTCTTCGCGACGAAGTCGGTTTCGCAGTTCAGCTCGACGACCGCGCCGGCGTTGCCGCCGACGAACGATGCGACGATGCCTTCTGCCGTCACGCGCGATGCCGCCTTGCTCGCCTTGTTGCCGAGCTTGACGCGCAGCAGTTCCTCAGCCTTGGCCAGATCGCCGTCGGCTTCGGTCAGCGCCTTCTTGCACTCCATCATCGGTGCGTCGGTCTTTGCGCGCAGTTCTGCCACCATGCTTGCGGTAATTGCCGCCATCATTCGCTCCTTGAGTCTGTATTCACAACGCCGCCCGCTTGGACGCGAACGGCCGAGATTCGGTTCCGGACCCGCGCCAATTCGGCGCGATCAGGTCCGGCGCACAAGCTTAAAAAAAGGGGGCCTGTTGAGAGCCCCCTTTTTGCGCCGGCTCGGGGCCAGTTACGCGTTTTCCTCGACGTACTCGTCGTCGCCGCCACGCACCGCCTGGACCACTTCGTTGACCGCGTTGGCACGGCCTTCCAGGATCGCGTCGGCCACGCCTTCCGCGTACAGCGCGACTGCCTTGCTCGAGTCGTCGTTGCCCGGGATCACGTAGTCCACACCTTCCGGCGAGTGGTTCGTATCGACCACGGCGATGACCGGCACGCCCAGCTTGTTCGCTTCGGTGACGGCAATCTTGTGGTAGCCGACGTCGACGACGAAGATTGCGTCCGGAATGCCGCCCATGTCCTTCACGCCGCCGATCGACTTCTGCAGCTTGGCGATTTCACGTTCGAACAGCAGCGCTTCCTTCTTGCTCATCTTCTCGAGCTCGCCTGCCTCGACTGCCGCTTCCATGTCCTTCAGGCGCTTGATCGAAACCTTCAGCGTCTTGAAGTTGGTCATCATGCCGCCGAGCCAGCGTGCGTTGACGTACGGCATGCCCGCGCGCTGCGCTTCCTGGGCGATCGTGTCGCGCGACTGGCGCTTCGTGCCGACGAACAGGATCGTGCCGCGGTTCGCTGCCAGCTGACGCACGTACTTCTGTGCGTCCGTGAACATCGGCAGCGTCTTTTCGAGGTTGATGATGTGAATCTTGTTGCGGTGACCGAAAATGAACGGTGCCATCTTCGGGTTCCAGAAGCGGGTCTGGTGACCGAAGTGGACACCTGCTTCCAGCATTTGGCGCATCGTAACTGCCATGTGAATTCTCCACGAGGGTTAGGTCTTAAGCCGGCTGCCGTACCGCCGCGCGAACGCGCCCCGAAAGGCTTGCCACCCCGAAGGGCGCCAGATTCCGCGCGGCCGGCACCCTGGTTGCGCCGGCTTGCGATTCGGCACGTGCGAAACGCCCGTGCCGCAAGCCTTCACCGCGAAATGCCCGCCCGGCTTCATTCGCTGAAGCCGCCCCGAATCGGGTCATCGAATCGGGACATGACAAGCATTTGAGTGTCGACTTAGCCAAAGAGTATAGCATGCCAATCTGTCGCCCCTCAAGTCGCCCGCCACTTTGCCGCACCGGCCGCAGCGCCCACGGCAATCCGCAAAAACCCGTGCCCGCGCGGGCACCGGGGGCTGCGACGCCCGGCATAAGGTGCGATAATTCGTCAATTCACCGCTTTCCAGGCACACCTCGATGGCTATTACGCTCAAAAACGAACACGATATCGCGCAGATGCGCGTCGCCTGCCGGCTGGCGAGCGAAGTGCTCGATTTCATCACCCCGCATGTCGTCGCGGGCGTCACGACGGCCGAACTCGATCGCCTCTGCCATGAATACATGGTCAAGGAACAGGGCACGGTTCCCGCGCCTCTGAATTACCAGCCGCCCGGCTACCCGCCGTACCCGAAGGCCACCTGCATCTCGGTCAACGACGTGATCTGCCACGGCATCCCGGGCGACAAGGTGGTCAAGAACGGCGACGCGCTCAATATCGACATCACGGTCATCAAGAACGGCTACTTCGGCGATACGAGCCGGATGTTCATCGTCGGCGAAGGGTCGATCCTCGCGAAGCGCCTCGTGCAGACCACCTACGAGTGCATGTGGCTCGGCATCGAGCAGGTCAAGCCGGGCGCGCATCTCGGCGACATCGGCCACGCGATCCAGAAGCACGCGGAAGCGCAAGGCTACAGCGTCGTGCGCGAATACTGCGGCCACGGGATCGGCACGGTGTTCCACGAGGATCCGCAGGTCGTCCACTACGGCCGTCCGGGCACCGGCGTCGAGCTGAAGCCGGGGATGATCTTCACGATCGAGCCGATGATCAACGCCGGCAAGCGCGACATCCGCACGATGCCCGACCAGTGGACGGTCAAGACGCGCGACCGCAGCCTGTCCGCGCAGTGGGAGCACACCGTGCTCGTCACCGAGACCGGCTACGACGTGCTGACGGTGTCCGCAGGCTCCCCGGCCCGTCCCGTGTTCGCCAACTCGGCGACGACGGCGGTCTGAGCGCGTTCGCGCCAGCCTGCCCGCCACCTGACCGGCCGCCCATGAGCGCTCACGCCGCCCCCTCGTCCGAAGCGCTGTCGCGGCGCGCCGAATTCAAGGCCGCCAAGGCCGCCCTGCTCGCGCGCTTTCGCAGCGCGGCCAACGTCGCGCCGCTGATGCACGCGCTGTCGAAGGCCACCGACGATGCGCTCAAGCGCGTGTGGGACGACTGCGGGTTGCCCGCGACGCTCGCGCTCGTCGCCGTCGGCGGCTACGGGCGCGGCGAACTCGCGCCCTATTCCGACGTCGACATCCTCGTGCTGCTGCCCGACGGGCACGACACCGAACTCGACGCGCGCATCGAGCGCTTCATCGGCATGGCATGGGATCTCGGCCTCGAGATCGGCAGCAGCGTGCGCTCGGTCGCGCAGTGCATCGAGGAGGCATCGCAGGACGTGACGGTGCAGACGTCGCTGCTCGAGGCGCGCCGCATCGTCGGCAGCACCGCGCTGTTCGAGCGCTTCACGGTGCGCTACCACGAGGCGCTCGACGCCCGCGCGTTCTTCACCGCGAAGGTGCTCGAGATGCGCCAGCGCCACGCGAAGTTCCAGGACACGCCGTACAGCCTCGAACCGAACGTGAAGGAAAGCCCGGGCGGGCTGCGCGACCTGCAGACGATCCTGTGGATCGCGCGTGCGGCCGGCTTCGGCAGCAGCTGGCGGGAACTCGACACGCGCGGCCTGATCACCGACCGCGAAGCACGCGAGCTGCGCCGCAACGAGGGCTTCCTGAAGACGCTGCGCGCGCGGCTGCACGTGATCGCCGGGCGCCGCCAGGACATGCTCGTGTTCGACCTGCAGACCCAAGCGGCGGACAGCTACGGCTACAAGCCGACGCCCGCCAAGCGCGCGAGCGAGCAGCTGATGCGCCGCTACTACTGGGCCGCGAAGGCCGTCACGCAGCTCGCGACGATCCTGATCCAGAACATCGAGGCGCAGCTCTTTCCCGCGACGAGCGGCATCACGCGCGTGCTGTCGCCCGACCGCTTCGTCGAAAAACAGGGGATGCTCGAGATCGTCGACGACGGCGTGTTCGAGCGCCATCCGGACGCGATCCTCGAAGCGTTCCTGCTGTACGAGACGACGCGCGGCGTGAAGGGCCTGTCCGCACGCACGTTGCGAGCGCTGTACAACTCGCGCGAGATCATGAACAACGCGTGGCGGCGCAATCCGCAGAACCGCCATACGTTCATGCAGATCCTGCAGCAGCCCGAAGGCATCACGCACGCGTTCCGGCTGATGAACCAGACGAGCGTGCTCGGCCGCTACCTGCTGAATTTCCGCCGCATCGTCGGCCAGATGCAGCACGACCTGTATCACGTGTATACGGTCGACCAGCACATCCTGATGGTGCTGCGCAACATCCGCCGCTTCGCGGTCGCCGAGCATGCGCACGAATATCCGTTCTGCAGCCAGCTGATCGGCAACTTCGAGCGGCCGTGGGTGCTGTACATCGCGGCGCTGTTCCACGACATCGCGAAGGGCCGCGGCGGCGACCACTCGACGCTCGGGATGGCCGACGCGCGGCGCTTCTGCCGCGAGCACGGCGTCGCCGCGGACGATGCGGCGCTGGTCGTGTGGCTCGTCCAGCACCACCTGACGATGAGCCAGGTCGCACAGAAGCAGGACACGAGCGACCCGGAAGTCATCAAGCGCTTCGCCGATCTCGTCGGCAGCGAGCGCCGGCTGACGGCGCTGTACCTGCTGACCGTCGCCGACATTCGCGGCACCAGCCCGAAGGTCTGGAACACGTGGAAGGGCAAGCTGCTCGAGGACCTGTACCGCGCGACACTCGCCGTGCTCGGCGGCGCGCAGCCCGACACGCACTCGGAGCTGAAGTCGCGCCAGGAGGAAGCGCTCGCGCTGCTGCGCCTCGAAACCGTGCCGACCGACGCGCACCGCGCGCTGTGGGACCAGCTCGACGTCGGCTTCTTCCTGCGTCACGACGCCGCCGACATCGCGTGGCAGACCCGCGTGCTGTACCGGCACGTGAATGCCGAGACCGCGATCGTCCGCGCGCGGCCGTCGCCGGTCGGCGACGCGCTGCAGGTGCTCGTGTACGTGAAGGACCGCGCAGACCTGTTCGCAGGCATCTGCGCGTACTTCGACCGCAACGGGCTGTCGGTGCTCGACGCGCGTGTCAGCACGACGCGGCACGGCTATGCGCTCGACAACTTCATCGTCACGCAGACCGAGCACGACGTGCAGTACCGCGACATCGCGAACCTCGTCGAGCAGCAGCTCGCGATGCGTCTGGGCGAGGCCGCGCCGCTGCGGGAACCGTCCAAGGGCCGGCTGTCGAGGCTGTCGCGGACGTTCCCGATCACGCCGCGCGTCGACCTGCGGGCCGACGAGCGCGGCCAGTACTACATCCTGTCCGTGTCCGCCAACGACCGGCCGGGCCTGCTCTATTCGATCGCGCGCGTGCTGGCCGAGCACCGGGTCGGCGTCCATGCGGCGCGGATCAATACGCTCGGCGAACGTGTCGAGGACATCTTCCTGCTCGACGGCGCCGGCCTGTCCGACAACCGTCTGCAGATCCAGTTAGAAACCGAATTGCTGCGAGCGATCGCAGTCTGAGTGTATTCCAGCGTTTATGCGCACCAAATTGACCGTCAAGAATCCGCGGCCGGCCTCGCCGACCCGCGCCCCCGTCCGTTCCGGCAGCCTCGTCGCCCGCAAGCCGGTGCGCCCCGCTGCGCCTGCCGCGGCAACCAAGCCGGCCGGCCCGAAGAAGGCGCTCGCGCCGAAGGCCGCCGGCGAGCGCACGTTCAAACCGCGCGCCGCCGGTGACGCGGGCCGTCCCGGCGCGGATCGCGCACCGGCGAAACGTCCGCCGCGCGACGGCAGCGCCGAGCGGAGCGTGCGCGGCGGCGGTGCGAAGCCTGTCGGCCGCGCGGAACGCGGCGCGGGCCGTCCCGGCGAAGGCCGCCCTGAAGGTCGCCCGTATCGCAGCGCGGAAGGCAAGCCCGCTGCGCGCGGCGAACGCGGCGAAGGCCGCTCGTATCGCGGCACGGATGCGAAGCCCACGGGCCGCACGGAGCGTGGCGAAGGCCGCCCCGAGGGTCGCCCATATCGCAGTGCGGAGGGCAAACCCGCCGCCCGTGGCGAACGCGGCGACAGTCGTCCGTATCGCGGCGCAGATGCGAAACCCGCGGGCCGCACCGAGCGTGGCGAAGGTCGCCCCGAAGGTCGCTCGTATCGCAGCGCGGAAGGCAAACCCGCCGCCCGTGGCGAGCGCGGCGACAGTCGTCCGTATCGCGGCGCAGATGCGAAACCCATGGGCCGCACCGAGCGTGGCGAAGGTCGCCCGGAGGGTCGCCCATATCGCAGCGCGGAAGGCAAACCCGCCGCCCGTGGCGAACGCGGTGAACGCGGCGAACGCAACGACAGTCGCCCGTATCGCAGCGCCGAAAGCAAGTTCAGCCGCGGCCCATCCGACGCACGCCCGGCCCGCCGCGGTGACGACGACGCGCGGCCCCGCCGCGCGAGCGCCGGCGCCGAAGGCGGCAAGCGCACGCCCTATCGCGACGCGACGGGCGGCGAAGGCGCGAAGCGCAGCTTCGGCGAGCGCCGCACCGGGTCCGAACGTCCGGCACGTGCGCCGCGCGACGGCGAACGCGCCGCGCGCAGCGCGGGCGCGCCCCCCAGGCGCGACAACGCCGAGCGGCCGTCGTCCGGCTCGCGCTTCAAGACCGCGCAACCGGTGAAGCGCGGCGCGGCCGACGTGGATCACGGCGACGAGTCCGGCCTGCTGCGCCTGTCGAAGCGCATGTCCGAACTCGGCCTGTGTTCGCGCCGCGAAGCCGACGAATGGATCGAGAAGGGCTGGGTGCTCGTCGACGGCGAGCGCATCGACACGCTCGGCACCAAGGTCCGGCCCGACCAGCGCATCGAGATCGACGAACGCGCGCAGGCCGAGCAGGCCGCGCAGGTGACGATCCTGCTGCACAAGCCGGTCGGTTACGTGTCGGGCCAGGCGGAAGACGGCTACGAGCCCGCGACCGTGCTGATCACGCGCGAGAACCACTGGAGCGGCGATCGCTCACCGGTGCGCTTCTCGCCGCAGCAACTGCGTGCGCTCGCGCCGGCCGGCCGGCTCGACATCGATTCGACGGGCCTGCTCGTGCTGACGCAGAACGGCCGGATCGCGAAGCAGCTGATCGGCGAGCAGTCGGACATCGACAAGGAATACCTGGTGCGCGTGCGCTTCGGCGAACGGCTCGTCGACATCGACCAGCACTTCCCCGCCGAATCCCTCGCGAAGCTGCGCCACGGGCTCGAGCTCGACGGCGTCGCGCTGAAGCCCGCGATGGTGAGCTGGCAGAACGGCGAGCAGCTGCGCTTCGTGCTGCGCGAAGGCAAGAAGCGCCAGATCCGCCGCATGTGCGAGCTGGTCGGCCTTGAAGTGATCGGCCTCAAGCGTGTGCGGATGGGCCGCGTGATGCTGGGCGCGCTGCCGCAGGGGCAATGGCGCTACCTGTCGGCCGACGAGACGTTCTGAAGGCGGCTCGCGCCGCTCTCCCCGGTCGTGAAAAAGCCCGCGCAAGCGGGCTTTTCTCGTTCCGGCGTGTCGTCGTCAGGCAGGCAACGCTATTCCGGGCGAGCGATGCGTGATCGAACCGGCATTGAACCGACATCGGCCCGGACACAACCGATCTCACGAACGCACCGCCGATCGAGCAACAGGCCACCACGCAATCGGCAGTCCGGCAGCGCGCGATCACGCTATGCGGTCTCGCGCCCGCGTTGCTCAGTCGTCCTTCGCGTCGAGCCCCGGAAACAGCACATCGGTGAACCCGAAGCGCGTGAAATCGGTGATCCGCATCGGATACAACTTGCCGATCAGGTGATCGTATTCGTGCTGGACGACCCGCGCGTGGAACCCTTCGGCGACGCGGTCGATCTTCGCGCCGTACTGGTCGAAGCCGCTGTAGCGGACCTTCGCATAGCGGCTGACGACGCCGCGCATGCCGGGCACCGACAGGCAGCCCTCCCAGCCCTCCTCCATGTCCGGCGGCATGTACTCGATCTTCGGGTTGATCAGCACGGTCTCCGGCACGGGCGGCGCGTCCGGATAGCGGTTGTTGTTGCCGAAACCGAAGATGATCACCTGCAGGCCGACGCCGATCTGCGGCGCCGCGAGGCCCGCGCCGTCCGCATGGTGCATCGTTTCGAACATGTCCGCGACGAGCGCGTGCAGCTCGGGCGTATCGAACTTTTCGACCGGCCGGGCGATTTCGAGCAGGCGGGGATCGCCCATCTTCAGGATTTCGCGAATCATCACGCATTGCCCTCCAGGAGTTTGTGCAGACCGTCTTCGTCGAGTACGGGAATGCCGAGTTCCTCGGCCTTCGCGAGCTTGCTGCCCGCGTCCGCGCCGGCGACGACGTAATCCGTCTTCTTCGATACCGAGCCCGCGACTTTCGCACCGGCGGCCTCGAGCATTTCCTTCGCCGCGTCGCGCGTCAACGTCGGCAGCGTGCCCGTCAGCACGACGGTCTTGCCGGCCAGCACGCCCTGCGGCGCCCTCGGCGCGGGCGGCCCCTCGGGCCACGTGACCTTGCCGGGCGCGCGCAGCTGCTCGATCACGGTCCGGTTATGCGCTTCGGCGAAGAACTGGTGGATCGACTCGGCGACCACCGGCCCGACGTCATTGACTTCGAGCAGCGCGTCGATCGACGCATCCATGATCGGATCGAGCGAACCGAAGTGCTTCGCGAGGTCCTTCGCGGTCGATTCGCCGACCTGACGAATGCCGAGCGCGTAGATGAAGCGCGCAAGGGTCGTGTGCTTCGCCTTGTCGAGCGAGTCGAGCAGGTTCTGCGCGGATTTCTCCGCGAACCGGTCGAGCTCGGCGAGCGTCGCGAAACCGAGGTTGAACAGGTCGGCCGGCGTGCGCACGAGGTTCAGCTCGACGAGCTGGTCGATGATCTTCTCGCCGAGCCCGTCGATGTCGAGCGCGCGCCGCTGCGCGAAGTGCCAGAGCGCCTGCTTGCGCTGCGCCGGACAGAACAGGCCGCCCGTGCAGCGGGCGATCGCCTCGTCCGGCAACCGTTCGATCCGCGAGCCGCACACCGGGCACTCGGTCGGCATCACGAATTCGGCCGCGTGCTCGGGCCGCCGGTCGAGCACCGCGCCGACCACCTCGGGAATCACGTCGCCCGCACGCCGCACGATCACCGTGTCGCCGATCCGGACGTCCTTGCGGCGCACTTCGTCCTCGTTGTGCAGCGTCGCGTTGGTCACGGTCGCGCCGCCGACGAACACGGGCTCGAGCCGCGCGACCGGCGTGATCGCGCCGGTGCGGCCGACCTGCACGTCGATCGCGACGAGCGTCGTGAGCGCCTCCTGCGCCGGGAACTTGTGCGCGAGCGCGAAGCGCGGCGCGCGCGACACGAAACCGAGCCGCTCCTGCTCGTCGCGGCGGTTCACCTTGTAGACGACGCCGTCGATGTCGTACGGCAGCGACTCGCGCTTCTCGCCGATCCTGCGGAAGAACTCGAGCAGCCCGTCCGCGCCGCGCACGACCGCGCGCTCGCGGTTTACGGGCAGGCCGAGCGTCTCGTACCAGTCGAGCAGCGCGCTATGCGTTGCCGGCATCTCCGCGCCGTCGAGCATGCCGATCCCGTACGCGAAGAACGACAACGGGCGCTGCGCGGTGATCTTCGGATCGAGCTGGCGCAGGCTGCCGGCTGCCGCGTTGCGCGGGTTCGCAAACTCGCGCTGCTCCGCGGCGCGCTGACGTTCGTTCAGGCGTGCGAAATCGCGCTTGAACATCAGCACCTCGCCGCGCACATCGAGCACGGCGGGCACGTCGGCGCCCTTCAGCTTCAGCGGAATCGAGCGGATCGTGCGGACGTTCTCGGTCACGTCCTCGCCGGTCGCGCCGTCGCCGCGCGTCGATGCCTGCACAAACGTGCCGTGCTCGTAGCGCAGCGAGATCGCGAGGCCGTCGAACTTGAGTTCGCACGCATATTCGACCGGATCGGTCACGGTACCGGCAAGGTCGGCGGTCTTGTCGAGCGCGTCGGCGACGCGCTTGTCGAACGCGACGATGTCGTCGTCGGCAAAGCCGTTGTTCAGCGACAGCATCGGCATCGCGTGGACGACCGGCGTGAAGCCGCTCGCGACTTCGCCGCCGACACGCTGCGTCGGCGATTCGGGCGTCACGAGCTCGGGATGGTCCGCCTCGAGCTGCTGCAGCTCGCGGAACAGCCGGTCGTATTCGGCGTCGGGCAGTTCCGGCTGGTCGAGCACGTAATAGGCATAGTTCGCCCGCTCGAGTTGGTCGCGCAGCCACGCGGCGCGCGCGTCGGGCTGGCTGGCTGGCGGTTCGGCTTGGGTTCGGGCCATGCTGGCGGCAGTGTCTTGCTGAGATATTCGAATGCCAGATTATCTCAGTTTGGCGTCCCGACGGGGCGCCCGAATCGCCCGCCCGCGCAGGGCTGGCGGCGGGCCTGCGCCCGCGTCGGCGCCGCAGCGGACGGCGATGCGGACGGCAACTGCGGGACGCGCCGTCCGGACGATCGCGTTACTGGCTGAAGAGCCGCCGCGTGACCGGCGAGCCGGCCGGAATGCCGGCCTCTTCGAGCTTCGCGTACAGCTTCATCAGCTGCTGCTCGATCGCGAGCAGCGTCGATTCCGGCAGCGGCCGGCGCGAGTCGTCGACGACCCGCGCGCCGATCCGCTCGGACAGCGACTTCGCGTAATCGCACATCAGCCGGAACGGCAGGATGTCCTCTTCCGCGACCGGCACGTCGAGCACCAGCGTGATCATGTTGCCGCCCTTGTAGGTCAGGTCGTCGCGCAGGAAGTTGGTGTCGCCGAACTGCAGCATGAACACCGGATTCTGCTTCGCGTCGAGCTTGACGAAGCGCGTGCCGTCGCGCGACAGCAGCAGGCCGTCCTGCGATGCAACCGCCTGCACGTAGTTGGCCGACCACGGCGCGCCGTCCGACATCACGTTGATCGACAGCTGCGCGTCGCATTGCGCGGCGAAGCCGTCGAGCTCGCGTGCCATCGACACCGTTTCCATCATGTCCGGGAATTCAGGCGCGCCGTCGATAGCGTCGGCGAACTGCTGGACGCCGGTCACGAATTCCGAGAACTCGAGCTCGTTCAGCGGGCCGCTGCGGTTCGCGAGCTGCGCGGCTGCGCGCAGTTCCTCGTAGCGCACGCCGTTCTGCAACAGCTCCCAGTTGCCGCCTTCGGGCTTGCCTTCGATGTGGACGGGCTTGCTGCCCGCGCGGCGCAGGCGCTGCGCGACCGGCAGGATCTTGTCGCCCGGCAGCGGCGACGCAAGACGGATCGGCACGATACAGTCGATACGGCGGTCGACGACCGTGGGCGGCGCGGCGGAAATCGTCGTCGCCGCCGGCAGCACGGGCTCGACAGGTTCGCCCGCGGCGGATTCGTGGGCCGTCTCGACTGCCTCGACCGGCTCGTCAGTCGGCACGTCGGGCAACGTCGCCTCGGCCTGCAGGTCTGCCGGCATGTCGGCCGGCGCGGCGCCGCCGAAGGTCGGCTCGACGCGCGCGGCTTCCGCTGCCGCGCCCGTTGCGGCCGTTGCGGCCTCGGCCGCAGGTGCCGCCGGCTCGCGGCGCACCGGCTGACGCACGGGCTCGATGAACGGCAGTTCATCGTCGCGCTCGGGGCGGTTCAGCGCCTCCGCGGCCTCCTGCGGCATCGGCCGCGGCATCTTGCGCCGCACCTTCGCACCTTGCCACGCGTTATAGACCACGACGCCGCCTACCACGACCGCGCCCGCGCCGATCAAACCGAGTGTCAACTCGTCCATGCACGCTCCATCAGCAATTCTTTTTCGTTGGACTCGCAAGCGGGCGTCGATGCACGGGGCATCGCCATGCCGCGCACCCGCGAGCCATAGTCGTCAAACGTCAATTCTGGGCAAATCCCGCGGCGGTTTCCATGTCCACCGCGACGATCCGCGAAACGCCCTGCTCCTGCATCGTCACGCCGATCAGCTGCTGCGCCATCTCCATCGCGATCTTGTTGTGCGAGATGAACAGGAACTGCGTCTTGTCCGACATCGCGCGCACGAGGTTCGCGAAGCGCTCGGTGTTCGCGTCGTCGAGCGGCGCGTCGACCTCGTCCAGCAGACAGAACGGCGCCGGGTTCAGCTGGAACATCGCGAACACCAGCGCGGTCGCGGTCAGCGCCTTCTCGCCGCCGGACAGCAGGTGGATCGTCGCGTTCTTCTTGCCGGGCGGCTGCGCCATCACCTGCACGCCGGCGTCGAGAATCTCGTCGCCCGTCATGATCAGCTTCGCCTGGCCGCCGCCGAACAGGCGCGGGAACAGGTCGCTGAAGTGACGGTTGACTTCGTCGAAGGTTCCCTGCAGCAACGTGCGGGTTTCCTGGTCGATCTTGTGGATCGCGTCCTCGAGCGTCGTGATCGCGTCGGTCAGGTCGGCCGACTGCGCGTCGAGGAACACCTTGCGCTCGCTCGCGGCCTTCAGCTCGTCGAGCGCGGCCATGTTCACGGGGCCGAGCGCGTTGATCGCGTTGTTCAGGCGCGTGACCTCGCCCTGCAGGTACGACGGCCTCAGGTCCGGCGTGAGCTTCTCGCGCAGCGCTTCCTCGTCGACCTGCGCCGCCGCGAGCTGCTCGGCGAACTGCTCGACGGACAGGCGCGCGGCCTGCTCCTTCAACTGCAATTCGGTGATGCGGTCGCGCAGCGGTTGCAGCGAACGCTCGGCGACGAGGCGCTGCTCGTCCGACGCGCGCAGCTTCGCGGTCAGGTCGTCGAGCTCGATGCGCGCCGCCTGCAGTGCCTCTTCCTTCACCGCGCGGATTTCGAGCGCATCCTGCAGCCCGGTGTGCGCGGTCTGCTCGTTGATCGTCTCGAGTTCGGCGCGCGCATCCTCCAGCGACGCGGCAACGCGCTCGCTCTGCTCGTGCGCGACCTGGATGCTGCGCTTCAGCTCGTCGATCCGCGTCACCGCGTTGCGGGCCGCGAAGCGCGCGTCGTTCGCCGCGCGCTCCAGGTCGCGCGCTTCCTGGCGCGCCTGGGTCAGCGATTCGTCGAGCGACTCGAACGCGAGCTGGTTGTCCTCGAAGCGCGCCTGCAGCTCCGCGAGCTCGCCGTCGAAGCGCTCGAAATTCGCTTCCGACTCTGCGCGCAGCGCGCGCTGCTCCTCGATCTGCGCGCCGATTTCCTCGAGCTCCTCGCGAATCTGCGTGCTGCGCTGCGTATAACGCTCGTGCGCCTGCGCGAGCTTCAGCACGTCCATCTGCAGCGCATGCACGCGCTGCGTCGCGCGTTCGGCCTGCGCACGCACGTCGCCGAGCGCCTGGGTCGCCTGCGTATGCGCGGCTTCCGCGCGCACCACGGCAGACTTCGCGTCGTCGGCGAGGAGCGCCTGTGCACGCACCTGGCGCGTCAGGTTCTCGATTTCCTGCTGGCGGGCGAGCATCCCCGCCTGTTCCGAATCGGCCGCGTACAGCTGCACGCCGACGCGCGTGACGATGTGGCCCGCCTTGACGACGAACGTGCCGCCCGCCGGCAGCTGCGTGCGCGTCGCGAGGGCCTGCGCGACGTCGTCAGCGACGTACACGTTGCCGAGCCAGTCGTTCAGCACTGCGCGGATGCCCGCGTCGTCGATCCGCACGAGCGACAGCACGGGGCACAGCCCGGCCGCGGCCGCAGGCGCTTCGCCGGCCGGCGGCGGCGCATAGAACGCGAGCTTCGCAGGTGGCGCGTCGGTCGCGAACGCCTTCACCCAGTCGAGATTCGACACCTCGAGCGCGGCGAGCCGCTCGCGCAGCACGGCCTCGAGCGCCGTTTCCCAGCCCGGCTCGACGTGCAGCTTCTTCCACAGACGCGGCAGCGCGCCGAGCTCGTGCTTGTCGAGCCACGGCTGCACCTTGCCCTCGGTCTGCACGTTTTCCTGCAGCTGCCTGAGCGCGGCGAGGCGCGCCTCGAGCTGGTGGATCTGTGCGCTCTCGGCCTGCACGCGCTCGTGCGCGGCGCGGCGTTCTGCATCGAGGCGCGGCACCGTTTCCTGCGCGTCGGCGACGCGTGCCTGCGCGTCGGACAGGATTTCTTCCTGCTCGGCGAGCTGCATGCGCAGCTCCTCGAGCTGCGCTTCGTCCGGCACGTCGAGGCCGCCGGATTCGGCCTTCAGGCGCTCGTGCCGCTGCTGGAGCTGCTGCAGCTGCTGGTCGGCATTGCGCTGGTGCGCGGCCTCGAGCTTCAGCGACTGCTCGGTCTGCGCGATCCGCGCGCGCTCGTCGTTGAGCTGCGCCTGCGCGTCGCGCCAGGTTGCCTCGAGCGCCGGCAGCGCGTCGTGCTTCGCGGCGGCGGCGTCCTCTGCGAGCGCGGCCTTTTCGTCCGCGATCGCGCGCGCTTCCTCGGCGTCCTCGAGTTCGTCCTGCGCCTTGTCGGCCTGCGCGCGCCACTGCTCGCGCTGCGCGTTCAGCGCGGCGATCTGCGCCTGCACACGGTTGCGCGATTCGACGATGAACTTGATCTCGGCTTCGAGCCGGCTGACTTCGGCGTTCGCTTCGTACAGCGCGCCCTGCGCGCCCTGCATCGCGTCGCTCGCCGCGTAGTGCGCAACGCGCAGCGTCTCGAGCTGCGACTCGACCTCGCGCAGCTTCGCGGTCTGCGCGTCGAGGTCGATCTGCGCCTGCTCGATCGCGCGCTGCTGCTTCTGCTGCTCGCCCGCGGCCTCGTTCTTGCGCAGCAGCCACAACAGACGCTGCTTCTCCTCGCCGTCGGCGACGAGTTCCTTGTATTTGGTCGCGACGACCGCCTGCGCCTCGAGCTTCTCGAGGTTCGCACCGAGTTCGCGGATGATGTCCTCGACGCGCGTCAGGTTCTCGCGCGTGTCGTGCAGGCGGTTCTCGGTCTCGCGGCGGCGCTCCTTGTACTTCGACACGCCCGCGGCTTCCTCGAGGAACACGCGCAGCTCTTCCGGCTTCGCCTCGATGATCCGCGCGATCATGCCCTGCCCGATGATCGCGTAAGCGCGCGGCCCGAGGCCCGTGCCGAGGAAGATGTCCTGGATGTCGCGGCGGCGCGCCGGCAGGTTGTTGATGTAGTAGCTCGACGTGCCGTCGCGCGTCAGCACGCGCTTCACGGCGATCTCGCCGTACTGGCCCCACTGGCCGGCGGCGCGGCCGTCGGAGTTGTCGAAGATCAGTTCGACGCTCGCCCGGCTGCCCGGCTTGCGCGCGGTCGAGCCGTTGAAGATCACGTCCTGCATGGACTCGCCGCGCAGCTCGGACGCGCGCGACTCGCCGAGCACCCAGCGCACGGCGTCGATGATGTTGGACTTGCCGCAGCCGTTCGGGCCCACGACGCCGACGAGCTGGCCCGGAACCTGGAAATGCGTGGGATCGACGAAGGATTTGAAGCCAGCGAGTTTGATCGAGCTCAGACGCACGGCGGTATCGGATGTGAAGAATGTGTGAAACGGACGGCGGCACGCCGCGCCGGACCTGCCGGCCCTTGCGCGCGGCGCGCCCCCGAATTCAAAAGCGGGGCCGCGCGCTCAAGCAATGCCCAAGCGTTGTGCCCCGCAAACGGCACCCATCATACCATCGCGCGTGTGCCGTCCCGCCCGTCGCCGGGTTTGTCCTGCGCCGGAAGCGACCGGTGGACCCGGCTCGACAGCAGCGTCGCGAGCACGATGCACGCGCCGCCCACCCACTCGCGCGCGCTCGGCAATTCGTTCGCGAACACCCACGCCGACAGCGCGGTGATCACGATCTCGAACAGCATGATGATCGACGCGCGGTTCGCCGGCACGCGGGCCAGCCCGTACTGGACGAGCAGGTTGTTCGACGCCATCGTCACGCCGATTGCGACGACGATCAGCGCCGCCACGCCGAGATTGCCACCCGCCGGCACGGCCGGCAGCCCCTCGAACAGCGACGCGATCGCGCCGAACACGGCCGCGCCGCCGAACAGCGTCGCGGTGCGCATCTCGGCGCGCATCTGCGGCAGCTCGCGGCTCGCCTTGATCACGAGCACGTTGCTCATCGCGAACGAAAGCCCGGCCGCGAGCCCCGCCCATTCGGCCGGGTTGGCCGGCAGCGGCACGCCGAGCTGCGGCGACCACAGCATCAGCATCGCGCCGCCGATCGACAGCGCGGCGAGCCCCGCGCCCGCCCACGTGAGCCGTTCGCGCAGCAGGAAGTGCGCGTAGATCGCGGTCCATGCAGGGGTCAGATAAAACAGCAGCATCACGCGCAGCACCTCGCCGTGGATCGTGCCCCAGACAAAACCGAGGTTCGTCACGCCGGCCGTCACCGCGATCCCGGGCAGCACCCAGTGCCAGCGCAGCGTCGCGATCGTGCTGCGCCGGGCGATGACGACGGACAGGAACGCGACGATGCTCGTCAGCGCGCTCGCCGCGGTGCCCGTCAGGCCCAGCGACGCAAGGATCCGCAGCGGATACCAGATCAGGCCCCAAACCGATGCGCCGACCAGGATCGCCAGCGTCGGCAGGCTGCCGCGTACCGCATTATTCATCTCGTTCGATACCCTCTGTTTTTCGTTGCCCGCCCGGTGCTCCGGCCCGCCGTGACCGCATTCCGTCACGCTATAATCATCGGTCGCGACACGTGCCGCCTCGCCGGCTCCGTTTCATCGGCCCCGCCTCGCTGCCGCGCGGCGCGCACGCCGCCCCTTTCGCCCCAAACCGGCCGCGATGGCCGCTTCGCCCGTGAATCCTCGACTCGACTCGCTCCAGCCCTATCCCTTCGAAAAGCTGCGCGCCCTGTTCAAGGACGTGACGCCCGCCGCCAACCTGAAGCCGATCAGCTTCGGCATCGGCGAGCCCAAGCATCCGACCCCGGCACTGATCCGCGACGCCGCGGTAGCCGCCCTCGACGGCCTTGCCTCGTATCCGGCCACGGCCGGCTCGGACCCGCTGCGCACGTCGATCGCGCGCTGGCTCGAGCGCCGCTACGGGTTGCCGGCGATCGATCCGGCCACGCAGGTGCTGCCCGCATCCGGCTCGCGCGAAGCGCTGTTCGCGCTCGCGCAGACGGTGATCGACCCGAACCGGTCCGAAAGCGGCGAGAAAGCGATCGTACTCTGTCCGAATCCGTTCTATCAAATTTACGAGGGCGCGGCGTTGCTCGCGGGCGCCGAGCCGTACTTCGCGAATAGCGACCCGGCCCGCAATTTCGCGTGCGACTACGCGGCCGTGCCGGACGACGTGTGGGCGCGCACCCAGCTGTTGTACGTGTGCTCGCCGGGCAACCCGACGGGCGCGGTGCTCACGCTCGACGACTGGCGCGAGCTGTTCGCGCTGTCGGATCGCCACGGCTTCGTGATCGCGTCCGACGAATGCTATTCGGAGATCTATTTCGACGAATCCCGCCCTCCGCTCGGCGGGCTCGAGGCCGCGCACCGCCTCGGCCGCGGCTTCGAGCGCCTCGTGATGCTGTCGAGCCTGTCGAAGCGCTCGAACGTGCCGGGCATGCGCTCGGGGTTCGTCGCGGGCGACGCGGCGCTGCTGAAGAAATTCCTGCTGTACCGCACGTACCACGGCGCCGCGCTGTCGCCCGTCTGGCAGCAGGCGAGCATCGCCGCATGGGGCGACGAGGCGCACGTGCGCGAGAACCGCGCGCTGTACGTGCAGAAGTTCAACACCGTGACGCCGATGCTCGCGGACGTGATCGACGTGAAACTGCCGGACGCCGCGTTCTACCTGTGGGCCAACGTCGCGCGCACCGGGCTGTCGGACACCGAGTTCGCCCGGCGCCTGTACGCCGACTATAATGTGACGGTTCTGCCCGGCTCGTACCTCGCGCGCGACGCGCACGGCACGAACCCGGGCCGCGATTTCATCCGGATCGCGCTCGTCGCGGGCACCCCCGAATGCGTCGAGGGCGCGCAACGCATCGTCGATTTCTGCCGCGGCCTCGCGCGGTAAAACGGCCATCCCGATCAATTCCATCCATCTCCTGCGAAAACGAACATGTCGCAACAACTTCAGCAAATCATCGATACCGCCTGGGAAAACCGCGCCGAGCTGTCGCCGAAGGCCGCGCCCGCCGAAGTCCGCGAAGCCGTCGCGCACGCGATCGAGCAGCTCGACCGTGGCGCGCTGCGCGTCGCCGAGAAGATCGACGGCAACTGGACCGTGCACCAGTGGCTGAAGAAGGCCGTGCTGCTGTCGTTCCGCCTGGAAGACAACGCACCGATGCCGGCCGGCGGCTACTCGCAGTTCTACGACAAGGTGCCGTCGAAGTTCGCGAACTACACGGCCGAAGACTTCGCCGCGGGCGGCTTCCGCGTCGTGCCGCCGGCGATCGCGCGCCGCGGCTCGTTCATCGCGAAGAACGTCGTGCTGATGCCGTCGTACACGAACATCGGCGCGTACGTCGACGAAGGCACGATGGTCGACACGTGGGCGACCGTCGGTTCCTGCGCACAGATCGGCAAGAACGTGCACCTGTCGGGCGGCGTCGGCATCGGCGGCGTGCTCGAGCCGCTGCAGGCGAACCCGGTCATCATCGAGGACAACTGCTTCATCGGCGCGCGCTCGGAAGTCGTCGAAGGCGTGATCGTCGAGGAGAACTCGGTGATCTCGATGGGCGTGTACCTCGGCCAGAGCACGAAGATCTACGACCGCGAAACCGGCGAAGTCAGCTACGGCCGCATCCCGGCCGGCTCGGTCGTCGTCGCGGGCAACCTGCCGTCGAAGGACGGCTCGCACAGCCTGTACTGCGCGGTGATCGTCAAGAAGGTCGACGCGAAGACCCGTGCCAAGGTCGGCCTGAACGAGCTGCTGCGAGGCGACTGATGGCGAAGCCGCACACCGTGGTCGTGTACGGCATTCCGAACTGCGACACCGTGAAGAAGGCCCGCGTGTGGCTCGACGATCACGGTGTCGAGTTCGAGTTTCACGATTTCAAGAAGCTCGGCGTCAGCGCGCCGCTGGTCGAGGACTGGCTGAAGGACGTGTCGCTCGACGCGCTCGTCAACAAGCGCGGCACCACGTGGCGCGGCCTGGACGACGCGATGAAGGCCGCCGCCGACACGCCGTCCGGCGCCATCGCGCTGATGATCCACAAGCCGTCGGTCATCAAGCGGCCCGTGCTCGTCGTCAACGGCCGCGTGAAATCACTCGGCTTCGCGGCCGACCAGTACGCGGCGCTGTTCGCCGCGTAGGCGCTGCGCGCCCGAAGCCTCATCGCTGCCGGCCACCGCGCCGGCATTTTTTATCGAAAGTGGTTCGAACCATGTCCGCCACCCTAGCCCTTACCGAACAGCTGATCGCCCGCGCGTCCGTGACGCCCGACGACCAGCATTGCCAGCAGATCATGACCGAGCGCCTCGCCGCGCTCGGCTTCGAATGCGAGACGATCGCGTCGCACGGCGTCACCAACCTGTGGGCCGTCAAGCGCGGCGCCGACGGCCGCGACGGCAAGCTGCTCGCATTCGCCGGCCACACCGACGTCGTGCCGACCGGCCCGCTCGAGCAATGGACGTCGCCGCCGTTCGTCCCCGCGCACCGCGACGGCAAGCTGTACGGCCGAGGTGCAGCCGACATGAAGACCTCGCTCGCCGGTTTCGTCGTCGCAGCCGAGGAATTCGTCGCCGCGCACCCGAACCACCGCGGCTCGATCGCGTTCCTGATCACGAGCGACGAAGAAGGCCCGGCGACCGACGGCACCGTGAAGGTCGTCGAGCTGCTCGGCGCGCGCGGCGAACGCCTCGACTACTGCATCGTCGGCGAGCCGACGTCGACCGCCGAACTCGGCGACGTCGTGAAGAACGGCCGCCGCGGCTCGATGTCCGGCGAGCTGATCGTCAAGGGCGTGCAAGGCCACATCGCGTACCCGCACCTCGCGAAGAACCCGATCCACCTGCTCGCGCCGGCGCTCGCCGAGCTCGCCGCCGAACAGTGGGACGAAGGCAACGAATACTTCCCGCCGACCACCTGGCAGGTGTCGAACCTGCGGGCAGGCACCGGCGCGACCAACGTGATCCCCGGCCACGCCGAGCTGCTGTTCAACTTCCGCTTCTCGACGGCGAGCACCGTCGACGGCCTGCAGGCGCGCGTGCATGCGATCCTCGACAAGCACGGGCTCGACTACGAGCTCAACTGGTCGGTCAGCGGCCTGCCGTTCCTGACGCCGCGCGGCGAGCTGTCGAACGCGCTGGAAAACGCGATTCGCGCCGAGACGGGCCTGACCACCGAGCTGTCGACGACGGGTGGCACGTCCGATGGCCGCTTCATCGCGCGCATCTGCCCGCAGGTGATCGAATTCGGCCCGCCGAACGGCAGCATCCACAAGATCGACGAGCACATCGAGGTCCGCTTCATCGACCCGCTGAAGAACGTGTATCGCCGCGTGCTCGAACAACTGATCGCCTGACGGAGCCCCGCATGACGACGACACCTTTTGCAACAGTCCGCGACCTGCTGCGCTACGCAGTCACGCGCTTCTCGAAGGCGAAGCTCGCATTCGGCCACGGCTCGGACAATGCGTACGACGAAGCGGCCTATCTCGTGCTGCGCACGCTCGACCTGCCGCTCGACACGCTCGAACCGTTCCTCGACGCACGCCTCCTGCCCGAAGAGATCGACGCGGTGCTCGCGGTGGTCGAGCGGCGCGCGACCGAGCGCGTGCCGGCCGCATACCTCACGCATGAAGCGTGGATGCACGGTCATCGCTTCTACGTCGACGAGCGCGTGATCGTGCCGCGCTCGTTCATCGGCGAGCTGCTCGACGACGGGCTGCAGCCGTATGTCGCCGACCCCGAGCAGGTCGGCGCGGTGCTCGAGCTGTGCACGGGCTCCGGCTGCCTCGCGATCCTCGCGGCGAGCGCGTTCCCGAACGCGGAAATCGACGCGGTCGACCTGTCCGACAAGGCGCTCGAAGTCGCCGAGATCAACGTGCGCGACTATGGTCTCCAGGACCGCATCGCGCTGCATCGCGGCGACCTCTATACGCCGCTGCCCGTGTTCCGCTCGACCGAGCCCGGCTCGCGCTATGACGTGATCCTGACGAACCCGCCTTACGTGAACGCGGCGTCGATGGCCGCGCTGCCGCCGGAATACCGGCACGAGCCCGAGATGGCGCTCGCGGGCGGCGATGACGGGATGGACATCGTCCGCCGCATCATCGCGGACGCGCGCAACTGGCTGCACGACGACGGCGTGCTCGTCGTCGAGATCGGCAACGAGCGCGCGAACGTCGAGGCGGCGTTCGGCGGCCTCGAGATGACGTGGCTGCCGACCAGCGCCGGCGAGGACAGCGTGTTCCTGATCCAGGCGTCGGATCTCCCGCTGAAAGCCTGACGGCCGTTTCCAGGCCCCCATCGGCCCCGACCGAACCGCGCGGCGCGGCGCCCCACCGCGTCCCGCTACGCCGCGCGGTTCGGTAAGATGCGCGTAAGCGGCCACCGCGCCGCACGACTTCAGGAGTCCGTCACGCGCCTATGACCCTCGACTGGCTACATCTTGGCACGCTCATCCTCGCCATCCATGTGCTCGGGGTGATCGCGGCCTGCCACGCCATCCTCAATACCCGCACGTCGCAAGGCGCGATTGCGTGGGCGGTGTCGCTTGCCGCGATGCCCTACCTGACGCTGATCCCGTATCTGTTCCTCGGCCGCAGCAAGTTTTCCGGCTACGTCGACGCGCGGCGCCACGAGGCGGAAACGCTGCGCACGCATACCCACCCCGTACCGTGGCGCGACAGCGGCTCGACCGAGGGTCCGCCCGCGGATGCGCTCGGCGAGGCCGCGGTGCGCGCGCTGACGCGGCTCGGCGGCATGCCGTTCCTCGCCGGCAATGCGGTGCGCACGCTCGTCAACGGCGAGGCGACGTTCGCGGCGATCCTGTCGGCGATCGACAGCGCGCGCGATTACGTGATCGTCCAGTTTTTCATCATCCGCGACGACGCGCTCGGGCAAATGCTGCGCGACGCGCTGCTCGCGCGCGCAGCCGCCGGCGTGCGCTGCTACGTGCTGTACGACAGCATCGGCAGCTTCGACCTGCCGCACGGCTATGTCGACGCGCTGCGCGCGGGCGGCGTCGAAGTCCATCCGTTCGCGACCAAGCGCCAGTTCGTCAACCGCTTCCAGCTCAACTTCCGCAATCACCGCAAGATCGTCGTCGTCGACGGCGATCGCGCGTTCGTCGGCGGACACAATGTCGGCGTCGAGTATCTCGGCGCGAAACCGCGGCTGTCGCCGTGGCGCGACACGCACATCGAGGTGCGCGGCCCCGCCGTCGCGAGCATCCAGTACGTGTTCGCGGAAGACTGGCACTGGGCGACGCAGCGACTGCCGCCGCTCGCGCCCCCCCCCGCCGCGCTCGCCGACGCCGACATGCATTGCCTCGCGGTGCCGATGGGGCCGGCCGACAAGCAGGAGACCGGCTCGCTGTTCTTCGTCGAGGCGATCAACGCGGCGCGCGAACGGGTGTGGATCACGACGCCGTATCTCGTTCCGGACGAAGCCGTGATCGCCGCGCTCAAGCTCGCGGTGATGCGCGGCGTCGACGTGCGCATCCTGATCCCGAGCCGGCGCGACCACTATGTCGTGTTCGAGGCGTCGAAGCTTTATGCACGCGACCTCGTCGACGCGGGCGTCAAGGTGTTCCGCTACCGGCCGGGGTTCCTTCACCAGAAGGTCGTGCTGATCGACCGCCGCGCCGCGGCGATCGGCAGCGCCAATCTCGACAACCGATCGTTCCGCCTGAACTTCGAGATCATGGTGCTGACCGTCGACCGCACATTCGCCGACGAAGTCGAAACGATGCTCGCGGCCGATTTCGCGCAGGCGTACGAGGTCGATGACGGCGAATATCGCCATTCGCCGGCATGGCGGCGCGTCGCGATGCACATCGCGCGGCTGTTCGCGCCGATTCTCTAGGTTCCGCTCGCGCTGAACGCGCACCTGCGGCGGCTGCATGCGCTGTCGCCCGTCGTGCGTGGCACGCGCCCCGCAGCCCGCCGCCCGGCACGGCCGGCAAGCGGGCCCGTCGTTGGCGGGGCCAGACCGTTGATTGGCCGGCCCGCCCCGTTAGAGCAGCTTTTCGACGTCGGCGGCGATTTCGTCGGGCTTGGTCGACGGCGCATAGCGTTTGACGATCCTGCCGTCGCGATCGGCGAGAAACTTCGTGAAGTTCCACTTGATCGCCTTGAGCCCGAGGATGCCGGGCGCCTCGTCGGTCAGATAGCGATACAGCGGGTGCGCGTGGTCGCCCTTCACGTCGATCTTCGCGAACATCGGGAACGTGACGCCGTAGTTGCGCTCGCAGAACGCGCCGATCTGCGCGGCGTCGCCCGGCTCCTGCTTGCCGAACTGGTTGCACGGGAAACCGAGTACGACGAAGCCGCGCTCCGTGTACTGGTCGTAGAGCTTCTGCAGCCCCGCGTACTGCGGCGTGAACCCGCATTCGCTCGCGGTATTGACGATCAGCAGCACCTTGCCGCGATACGCGTCGAGCGACACCGGCGCGCCGGCGAGCGTCTCCGCGCTGAAGGAATACAGTGTGGACATCGGGCTACCCCCTTCGAAATCGGATCGACGTGGAGTATAGGGCCTGTCCACGCCAATATCGGACCTCCGCCGACCCTATATGAAATCGCGCCGGCGCGCGATCTCCCGAACGGCCAATGCCCGGCGCGCGGTCCGCAGTCTAGAATAGCGGTTTTGCCCAGTCATTTCCGTCGTGATCCGTTTCAATCAGTTCAGCCTTGCGCGCGGCACCAAGCCGCTTTTCGACGCGGCCTCGTTCGTGCTCAATCCCGGCGAGAAAGCCGGCCTGATCGGCGCGAACGGCGCCGGCAAGTCGACGCTGTTCGCGGTCCTGCGCGGCGAACTGCACGCTGACGCCGGCGATTTCTCGATGCCGCCGTCGTGGCGGATCGCCCATGTGTCGCAGGAAACGCCCGCCGTCGACCGTACGGCACTCGACTACACGCTCGACGGCGACACCGCGCTGCGCGAAATCGAGGCGCGCATCGCTTCCGCGTCCGCCGCGCATGACGGCGCGGCCGAAGCGGAAGCGCATGCGGCGTTCGCCGACGCCGACGGCTACACCGCGCCGGCGCGCGCGGAGGCGCTGCTGCTCGGCCTGGGCTTCACGCTCGCGCAGACGCGCGAACCGGTCGCGAGCTTCTCCGGCGGCTGGCGCATGCGCCTGAACCTCGCGCAGGCGCTGATGTGCCGGTCCGACCTGCTGCTGCTCGACGAACCGACGAACCACCTCGACCTCGACGCGATCGTCTGGCTCGAAGACTGGCTGCACCGCTACCCCGGCACGCTCGTCGTGATCTCGCACGACCGCGAATTCCTCGACTCCATCTGCAACGTGACGCTGCATCTCGAGAACCGCCAGGTCAAGCGCTACGGTGGCAACTACTCGCAGTTCGAGGTGCTGCGCGCGCAGCAGCTCGCGTTGCAGCAAAGCGCGTACGAGAAGCAGCGGAAGACGATCGAGCACCTGCAGAGCTTCGTCGACCGCTTCAAGGCCAAGGCCACCAAGGCGCGCCAGGCGCAAAGCCGGATGAAGGCGCTCGAGAAGATGGAGCTGATCGCGCCGGCGCACATCGCGTCGCCGTTCACGTTCGAATTCCGCACGCCCGACGCCGCGCCGAACCCGATGATGGTGATGGAAGACGTCCGCTGCGGCTACCACGGCGACGGCGGTGCCGAGATCCCGATCGTCGAGCGCGTGTCGCTGTCGATCCAGAACGGCCAGCGCATCGGCCTGCTCGGCGCGAACGGCCAGGGCAAGTCGACGCTGATCAAGACGCTGGCCGCCACGCTCGCGCCGCTGTCGGGCCAGGTCCGCGAAGGCAAGGGGCTGACGATCGGCTATTTCGCGCAGCACCAGCTCGAAACGCTGCGCGAGGACGATTCGCCGCTCGCGCACCTCGCGCGCCTCGCGCCCGATACCCGCGAACAGGAGCTGCGCGACTTCCTCGGCGGCTTCAACTTCTCGGGCGACATGGCGACCAGCGCGGTCGGCCCGTTCTCGGGCGGCGAGAAGGCGCGCCTCGCGCTCGCGCTGATCATCTGGCAGAAGCCGAACCTGCTGCTGCTCGACGAGCCGACCAACCACCTCGACCTCGAGACGCGCCACGCGCTGACGATGGCGCTCGCGCAATTCGAGGGCACGCTGATCCTCGTGTCGCACGACCGGCACCTGCTGCGCGCGACGACCGACCAGTTCATGCTCGTCGCGAAGCACCGGCTGCAGCCGTTCGACGGCGATCTCGACGATTATCGCGACTGGCTGCTGCAGCATGCGGCCGAGCAGCGCGCCGCCGCGAAGGCCGACAGCGCGGCGGCGGCAGCCGCAGGGCCGGCCGTCAACCGCAAGGACCAGAAGCGCCAGGAGGCCGAGGCACGGCAGCGCCTGTCGCATCTGAAGAAGCCGCTGCAGTCGCGCATCACGAAGCTGGAAAAGGAAATGGAGACGCTGCACGCGGAGAAGGCGCGCCTCGACGCGTTCGTTGCCGATCCGGCGAGCTACGAGGCCGCCCGCAAGACGGAACTGACCGACGCGATCCGCAAGCTCGGCGACATCACCGCCCGCCTCGAAACCGTCGAAGCGGACTGGCTCGCCGCGCAGGAAGAACTCGAGCAGATCGGCTGAGTGCGGAATGCTGAGTGCGGAATGTAGCGGCCGGCTCGCCGACGGCCGCTACGTCGATGCGTGAACGAGCGGGCATGTCGCGTTTGCCGGCCTGAATGCCGGCGCGGCCTGCACGCCTGCGCAAATCCGTGCCGCGAATACGACATGGCCGGGCTCGCCGGCCCGGCCAATGCTTCCTGCAACCCGCCCGGCCCGCGCGTTCAGCGCCGCGGCAGCGTGTCGCGCGGCATCTGCTCGTCGTCGCCCATCAGGTGACGGCGCCCTTCGGTCGGCCGCCGGATCGTTGCGGCTACTTCCGCCTCCGTCACGTCCTCCGACACGACCCGGCGCGCAAGGCGCCCTTCGTCATCGATCCATTCGACGATCCGGCACCCACCGCCCCAGGGCTGGCGAATCGGCTCGGACACGCGGCAGCCGCGCAGGTTGTATGCGCGTCCGCCCGGCACTTGCCCAGACTGTTTCAACATGAGTCCCTTTCGAATTGCGCGGCATTGCGCGGCTCGACAATTCACCCAAGGATAGGGAAAAGGAATGTCCGGCAGGTTACATATCCCTACATATTCTTTACAGTGAATTACGCGACAGATCGCCGGGGCATGGCCGCCGGCGTCTGTCGGCAAGGCACTCACTCAAGCCCGCGTACGCGGTCGATCGCCTGCTCGAGCCGCTCGACCGCCATCACCTCGAGCCCGTCGACCGGCTGTTTCGGCGCGTTCGCCTTCGGGATCAGCGCAGTCGTGAAACCAAGCTTTGCGGCCTCGCGCAGACGCTCCTGCCCGCGCGGGGACGGCCGGATCTCGCCGGCGAGCCCCACTTCGCCGAATACGATCAACCCCTTCGGCAGCGGCTTGTTGCGCATCGACGAATGGATCGCGAGCAGCACCGCGAGATCGGCGGCGGGCTCGGCGATCTTCACGCCGCCCACTGCGTTGAGGAACACGTCCTGGTCGAAGCACGCGATGCCCGCATGGCGGTGCAGCACCGCCAGCAGCATCGCGAGCCGGTTCTGCTCGAGGCCGACCGCGAGGCGGCGCGGGTTCGGCACGTGCGCGGTGTCGACGAGCGCCTGGATCTCGACGAGCAGCGGCCGCGTGCCCTCCTGCGTGACGAGCACGCACGAGCCCGGCACGACCTGCTCGTGCTGCGACAGGAACAGCGCGGACGGATTCGCGACGCCGCGCAGCCCGCGCTCGGTCATCGCGAACACGCCGAGTTCGTTGACGGCGCCGAAGCGGTTCTTGAACGCGCGCACGAGGCGGAACGACGAGTGCGTGTCGCCCTCGAAATACAGCACCGTATCGACGATGTGCTCGAGCACGCGCGGGCCGGCGAGGTTGCCCTCCTTCGTCACGTGCCCGACCATGATGATCGCGGTGCCCGACTGCTTCGCGATGCGCGTGAGCTGCGCCGCGCACTCGCGCACCTGCGCGACGGAACCGGGCGCCGACGTCAGCGCCTCCGAATAGACGGTCTGGATCGAGTCGATGACCGCGACGTCCGGCCGTTCCGCGTCGATCGCGGCCTGGATTTTCTCGAGCTGGATCTCGGCCAGCAGCTTCAGCTCGGCCGCGGGCGCACCGCCGTCGAGGAGCGCGAGCCGTTGCGCGCGCAACGCGATCTGCGCGGCCGATTCCTCGCCGCTGATATAGAGCGCGCGCCGCTCGCTCGCGATGTCCGCGAGCGACTGCAGCAGCAGCGTCGACTTGCCGATGCCCGGATCGCCGCCGATCAGCACGACGCCGCCCGCGACCAGCCCGCCGCCGAGCACCCGGTCGAACTCGCCGATGCCGGTCGAGAAGCGCGGCACGTCGGCCGCTTCGATGTCGACGAGGCGCTGCACCGGCGCGCGCTTCGCGAGCGACTGGAAGCGGTGCGCGGCCGGCGATTCGGCCACCGATTCGACGAGCGTGTTCCAGGCCTGGCACGACGGGCACTGCCCCTGCCACTTCGGCGTCTGGCCGCCGCACTCGCTGCAGACGTAGATCGTTTTCTGTTTGGCCACGCGGTGCGCCCTTATTCCGCGCGCACCGGCACGCGGGCGGCCACCGCGCACATCAGTTCATAGCCGATCGTCCCGCAGTGACGCGCGACGTCGTCGATCGGCAGGTCGTTGCCCCACAGCTCGACGCGCGAGCCGACGCCCGCCTGCGGGCATGGGGTCAGGTCGACCGTGATCATGTCCATCGACACGCGGCCGACGATCCGCGTGCGGATGCCGTCGACGATCACCGGCGTACCCTCGGGCGCAACGCGCGGATAGCCGTCCGCGTAGCCGCACGCGACGACGCCGATGCGCATCTGCGCCTGCGCGGAGAACGTCGAGCCGTAACCGATCGTCTGCCCCTTCGCGATCGTCTGCACCGCGATCAGCTCGGACGCGAGCGTCATCGCCGGCTTGACGCCCGTGTCGGCGATGTCGGCAAAGCGTCCGGACGGCGATGCGCCGTACAGGATGATCCCCGGGCGCACCCAGTCGAAATGCGTGCCGGGGTACCAGAGCACCGCCGCCGAGTTCGCGACGCTGCGCGCGCCGGCGATGTTTTCCGCGCCGCGCTCGAACGCGGCCATCTGCTCGGCGACGCCGCGCTCGCTGTCCGCGTCCGAAAAATGGGTCATCAACGTGATCTGGCCGATGCCGGGACAGGCGCGCGCACGCTCCCACGCGGCGCGGTACTTCTCGGGCAGGTAGCCGAGCCGGTTCATCCCGCTGTTCATCTTCAGTTGCACGTTGATCGGCTTCGACAGCCGCGCCGTCTCCAGCATCCGCATCTGCTCGTCGTTATGGACGGTCGTGGTCAGGCTGTAGCGGTCGATCACGTCGATGTCGGTCGAACGGAAGAACCCTTCGAGCAGCAGGATCGGGCCGGCCCAGCCGAGTTCGCGCAGCTTGACGGCCTCGTCGAGGTCGAGCAGCCCGAACCCGTCGGTGCCGCGCAGCCCGGGAAACGCGCGCGCGAGGCCGTGGCCGTATGCGTTGGCCTTGACGATCGCCCAGACCTTGGACTGACCGGCATAACGGCGGACGACGGAGAGATTGTTCGCGAGGGCGGCGGTATGGATGGTGGCGGAGATCGGGCGCGGCATGGGAAATTTACGTAAAGACGCTTGCGAATCATCAGCTTACCGCGCCTTTTGGGCGCCGAAGCCGACAACTTGCGGAACGATCGGGGAATCTTGCTAGTCCGAATCGCTGTATTTTCGTGTTATAAAGCCGTGCGCACAACCCATTTCGAACGGAATAAGCCGATCGCATACCAGGCGGCCTTCACGGCCGAGCCGCAGCGACGAAAGCATCGCATCAGATGAAAAAAGGTTTTTACACCATCATGGCCGCGCAGTTTTTCTCGTCGCTGGCCGACAATGCGCTACTCATCGCCGCCATCGCCCTGCTGAAAGACCTTAACGCGCCGAACTGGATGACACCGCTGCTCAAGCTGTTCTTCGTGTTGTCCTATGTGGTGCTCGCAGCGTTCGTCGGCGCCTTCGCGGATTCGCGCCCGAAGGGGCGCGTGATGTTCATCACCAACTCGATCAAGGTCGTCGGCTGCCTGATCATGCTGTTCGGCGCCCATCCGCTGATCGCGTACGGCATCGTCGGCTTCGGCGCGGCGGCGTACTCGCCCGCCAAGTACGGGATACTCACCGAGCTGCTGCCGGCCGACCGGCTCGTTGCAGCGAACGGCTGGATCGAAGGCACGACCGTCAGCTCGATCATCCTCGGCACCGTGCTCGGCGGCGCGCTGATCAGTCCGCACATCGCATCGCACGTGATCGCACACACTCCCCGCTGGATCAACACGCCGGCCGAAGCCGCGATGGCGATCATCATGGCGATCTACATCATTGCCGCCCTGTTCAACCTGCGCATTCCCGATACCGGCGCGCGCTACCCGCGGCAGCAGCACGGCCCGGTCAAGCTCGTCACCGACTTCGCGGATTGCTTCATGGCGCTCTGGCACGACAAGCTCGGCCAGATCTCGCTCGCGGTCACGACGCTGTTCTGGGGCGCAGGCGCCACACTGCAGTTCATCGTGCTGAAGTGGGCCGAGGTGTCGCTCGGCATGTCGCTATCAGAAGGCGCGCTGCTGCAGGCTGTCGTCGCGGTCGGCGTCGCGGCCGGCGCGATTGCCGCGGCCGGCCGGATCCCGCTGAAGAAGTCGCTCACCGTACTGCCCGTCGGCATCGTGATGGGCATCGCGGTGATGCTGATGGCGTTCTATACGCGCGACCTGTTCCCGTCGAGCTGGGTCATCCATCTCGGCCACGTCCGCATGCCGGTCTACCTGCTGATCGCGTACCTGTTCCTGATGTGCGTCGGCGCGCTGTCCGGCTACTTTGTCGTGCCGATGAACGCACTGCTGCAGCACCGCGGCCACGTGCTGCTGTCGGCGGGCCACTCGATCGCGGTGCAGAACTTCAACGAGAACCTGTCGGTGCTCGTGATGCTGTGCCTGTACGCGGTGCTGGTGTGGCTCGACGTGCCGGTCGGCGTCGTGATCGTGCTGTTCGGCACCTTCGTCTGCCTGACGATGTGGCTCGTGATGCGCCGCCACCAGGCGAACCAGCGCCAGTTCGATTCGGTCGCACTGATCGGCGAGGCGAAACACTGACGCCGCGCTTCCCGCTTCCGCCTGTCCGCGCCGGTTCTCGAACCGGCGCTTTGCCATCATGACTCAACCGATCCCCAACGTCCTGACGATCGCCGGCTCCGATTCGGGCGGCGGCGCAGGCATCCAGGCCGACCTGAAGACGTTCTCCGCACTCGGCGCATACGGCGCGAGCGTGATCACCGCGCTGACCGCGCAGAACACGCGCGGCGTGACCGGCGTGCACGCACCCGATCCGGCATTCGTGACCGCGCAGCTCGACGCGGTGTTCGGCGACATCCGGATCGACGCGGTGAAGATCGGCATGCTCGCGAACGCGCCGATCGTACGCGCAGTCGCCGACGCGCTACGCCGCTACACCCCCCGCTACGTCGTGCTCGACACGGTGATGATCTCGAAAAGCGCGCACGCGCTGCTCGCACCGGACGCGGTCGACGAACTGCGCGGCGAGCTGCTGCCGCTTGCCACGGTCGTCACGCCGAACCTGCCCGAGGCGGCCGCGCTGCTGGGCGACACGGAGGCGGCCACCGAAGACGAAATGGTGCGCCAGGGCCGTGCGCTGCTGACGACGGGAGCACGCGCCGTGCTGATGAAGGGCGGCCATCTGCCGGACAGCCTGTCGAGCCCCGACTGGCTCGTCGACGCGACGCGCACCGTGCGGCTCGACGGCCCGCGCGTGCCGGTTGCCAATACGCACGGCACGGGCTGCACGCTGTCGTCGGCGATCGCGGCGCTGCTGCCGCGGCATCCCGACCTCGAAACCGCCGTGCGCGAAGCGAAGGCGTACCTGACCGGCGCGATCGCCGCAAGCGGCCGGCTCGACGTCGGCCACGGCGTCGGCCCCGTGCACCACTTCCATCGCTGGTGGTAAGCGCCGGCCAGCGCCCGCGTCAGTCGGCCAGTGCCGCGAATGCCTGCGCCCGCTCGGGCCAGTCGTCCGGCACGACGAACCCGCGCGCGGTCTCGTGCCATGTGCCGTCGCCGCCCCGCGCATAGACCCCGATCAAGGCCGGCGCCTGGCGCGCCGTCAGCACCGCCGGCAGCGCGTGCTCGGCCACGAACGGCTCGGGCGCCGCGTCGCCCGGTGCGATGCGCCGCGGCGCGAGCCATGCAAGCCGCGGCAGCACGGCCCACGCGGCATCCGCCGGCTGCGCGGCCGCCCACCCCGACCATTGCGCGTGCGTCAGCCAGAAGCCGCGCGGGTGGACCGGCGCAATGTCGTCGGCGACGCGCGGCAACGGCGCGTCGTGCGGATAGAACAGCCACCCCTTGATGAACATCTGTGCATCGGCCAGCGCGCCGTAGCCGAGCCGCGCGAATCCGTCGCGCCCGCTCAGGCGCAGCTGGTGGCTGATCAGCCGGCCGCGCTTGCGATCGAAGCGGTCGACGAGATTCGGGCCGACGAAATCGGCGAGCCCGGCCGCGTCACGCACCGGTGCGCACAGGTAGCACTTCACCGCCAGTTCCCAATGCAGGCGCTGACCGCCGGGCGTATCGACGAGGAAGTCCACCTCGCCGAGCGTCTTGCCGTTGATGCGCAGCGCGAGGTTGGCCGCGACGAGCCGCAGCGACGGCCCGTGCGTGAGGAAGTATTCGAGCAGGCATTCCGCATAGCGGCCGAGCCGGACCGGGCGCAGCCCTTCGAGCGCGCGGTGCAGCGGCTCGGGCGCCGCATCGAGCGCGGCCAGCCACGCCTCTGCGGCCGCCTGTTCCGTCGCGTCGGACCACGGCTGCGCGAGCGGCGCGCCGGGCGCCGCCGTCAGCAGGCTCGGGCTCGACAGCAGCCACGCCAGATCGCGGACTGCAGCGTCGCGCAGCGTTTCGACGAACGACAACGCTGCGCGGGCCGTCATTGCGCGGACCGCTCGTCTGCGCTGCCGATGGCCGCCCCACGGATGGCCGCCCCACGGATGGCCGCCCCACGGAACGTATCGCGCGCGAGGCACAGATCGGCCCACGCCTTCGACTTGTCCTGCAGGCTGCGCAGCAGATACGCCGGGTGGTAGGTGACGATCACCGGCACGCCTTCGTATGCATGCACGCGGCCGCGCAGCGACGCGATGCTCGCGTCGGTCTTCAGCAGCGTCTGCGCGGCGAAGCGGCCGAGCGCGACGATCAGCTTCGGCTTCACGAGCGCGACCTGGCGCTGCAGATACGGCTCGCAACGCGCGACTTCATCCGGCTCCGGATTGCGGTTGCCGGGCGGCCGGCACTTGATCACGTTCGCGATGTACACGTTGTCGCCGCGCTTGAGCGACAGCGACTGCAGCATGTTGTCGAGCAGCTTGCCGGCCTGGCCGACGAACGGCTCGCCCTGCCTGTCCTCGTTTTCGCCGGGCGCTTCGCCGATCAGCATCCAGTCGGCCTCGCGGTCGCCGACGCCGAACACCGTGTTGGTCCGCTTCTCGCAGAGCCGGCACAGCGTGCAGTCCGCCACGCGTGCCGCAAGCGCGTCCCAGTCGAGTTCGGCCACCGGCGTTTCGGCGGAACGCAGCTCGGTGACCGGCACGGGATCGGCAGGCGGCGCGGCATCGAACCACGCGAAATCGTCCTCGCCGAGCGGAGGGGCGTCGTCGGGCGGCGCGAACGCGTCCGCGCGCATGGCGGGTTCGTGATTCGAGATCGCCGCGCGGCCGTTGCCGACAGCGTTTGCTTCTGCGCGCGCGTCGGAAGTCTGCGCGGTGGCAGGCGATCGCGTGCCACGCGCCTGCGCCGCCCCTGCGTCGCCTGCCCCAGCCGGGACATGCGTCGATTGCGGCGCCGCGTCGGCGGTCGATTTCACGTCCGGCTCGCGCATCTTCGCCGTTGCGCTTGCCCGCACGTCCGGTTCATGCGCGTTCGCCGTATCGTCAGCCGGCCAAGCAGTAGCCTGCGCCGCAGGAACGGCCTCGCGTGCCGCAGCCGCCTTGTCCGCAGTCCGCGCACGCGTATCGGTATCGGCCTGCGCGTCCGAGGTCTCCGCCAGCGCATCCTGCCCGGCCGCCGCCGGCGCATCGCCCGCAGGCAGCCCGCGCCGCACCCAGCGATGCGCGAGCCCCATTTCCTCGAGTGCCGCTTCAGCCCACGCCATGCGCGCCTCCGTCCTTGTTCAGCGTCAGACGCATCACGATCGCGTCCTCCCGGCTGCGATGCCGCGCCGGATAGTAGTTCTTGCGCCGCCCGATCGTCACGAAGCCGAAGCGCTCGTACAGATGGATCGCCCGCGGGTTCGACGGCCGCACCTCGAGCAGCACGCCGTCGAGCCGTTCCGCCTGCGAGATGCGCACGGCCTCGCGCAGCAGCGCGAGGCCCGCGCCCGTGCACTGCGCGGCAGGCGCGACGCACAGGTTCAGCAGATGCATCTCGTCGATCACGGGCATCAGCACGCAATAGCCGACGAGCGCGCCCGTCACGTGACGCAGGCACACGCCGAAATAGCCGTTGCGCAGCGAATCCTCGAAATTGCCGCGGCTCCACGGGAATTCATAGGCGGCGTGCTCGATCGCCACGACTTCGTCGAGATCGGCGTCCGTCATCGGTGACAGATACCGGTCGCTCAGCAGTACACCCGTCATTCCGGCGCTCCGCCCGGTCGTGCGGCCCGCGCCGCCATCCGCTCGGCGGTCGTCTGCGCGACCTTGTCGCGCACGTACTCGGGTGCGGCCTGCTCGGCCGGCACCGTGCGCCCGGCCCGATACGCGCGCAATGCCGCGTGCGCGACCGCCAGCGCATGCGGCATTGCGTCGCCGTCGACCGCCGCGGCCCGCGCGACGGCCGGCAGCTGCGCACCGAACGCGGCAGCCGCGTTGCCCGCGAGCGTGAACGGCGCGTCGGGCACGCCGACCGCGCCCGGCGCGTCGAGCGCGGCCGGATGCAGCGTGCGCCAGTCGCCGGCGCCGTCGTCCCACACGAAATCGGCCCAGTAGACCTCGTCCATCCGCGCGTCGAGCGCGGCGAGCACGCGCGCGGTGCCCGGCGCGCGCAGCCGCGCATGCTCGGCGCATGCGAGCAGCGTGCCGATCGGCACGACCGGCAGATTGCGCCCGAACGCGAGGCCTTGCGCGATGCCGGTCGCGGTGCGCAGGCCCGTAAACGAGCCGGGGCCCGCGCCGAAGGCGATGGCATTGCAATCGGCGAGCGTCAGCCCGGATTCGGCGAAGAGTTCCTGGACGGCCGGCAGCACGCGCGTGCTCGACACGGCGCCCGTCAGTTCGTGGCGGACCCAGCTTTGCAGGGAGGAAGCCGCGGATTCGGCCGTAGCCGAGCGCAGCAGCGCGACCGAGCAGTATTCGGTCGACGTATCGATGGCGAGGAGCACTGTTTGCGTCATGGCCGACATTGTAATGCGGCGCCCCGCTCCCACGGGCGATCCCGGCTCATTGCGACGTGCCGCGAACGCCCGCGGCGGTTTGGAAGGATCGCTCGACCCCGCGCGCCGGTCCGCTTGTTAAGATCGCCCGACTCGAAACCCTTACCGGAGACACCCGATGAGCGAACTCACCGTCCAATTCGACCAGGCCCAGGTCGACGTCAAGCAACTGACCGAGCGTCCGGGCAACCTGACCCTGCTGCGCCTCTATGCGCTCTTCAAGCAAGCCACCGACGGCGACGTGCACGGCGACAAGCCGGGCTTCACCGACATCGTCGGCAAGTACAAGTACGACGCGTGGGAAGCGCTGAAGGGCACGTCGCAGGATGCGGCGAAGCAGCAATACATCGCGCTCGTCGACTCGCTGAAGAACGGCACCGCAGCCTGATCGCCCGCCACCGCATCAAGGACAGTGGCGCAGCGCAGCAAAAGTCTCTATAATGCTGGCTGCGTCATATCCGCGCCCGGCCAACTGGCCGATCCGGCCAGACGCCTCGTAGCGTTAAGCTCCAATCCGGTTTAGAACCTGTCCCCTTCCTGCTTCGGCTCTTGCAGCCGTCAATTATCAGGCTGGCGGCAACGCTGTCATCGCACGCCGCACCCAAAACAGCTTCTAGCCTCATCCGCCTCACGACTGGCGGATTGCACCCGTTTTCCGATTTGCTCGTTGAATCCGACAACTTGGGCATGCGCGATTGGCGCCGACGTTTCACCCACTGTGATTCAAGGATTGTTATGACTTCGAGCATTTCCAACAGCCCCCTCAACGCGACCGCCGACAAGGCACTCGGTCTCGACGACGCCGCGCAGGCTGCAGCCGCGCCGGCTGCCGACGAGCCGACCTTCGCGTCGCTCGGGCTGTCGCCGGAGATCGTCTCCGCGCTGCAGGCCGCCGGCTACGAAAAGCCGACGCCGGTCCAGCAGCGTGCGATTCCGGCCGGCATCGCCGGCCGCGATCTGCTGGTGTCGAGCCCGACCGGTTCGGGCAAGACGGCCGCGTTCATGCTGCCCGCGATCGAGCGCTTCGCTCAGTTGCAGAAGGCGCAGGCGCAACAGCCGCGCGCGCCGCGCGAACCGAACAACGGGGACCGCCGTGTCCGCCGTCCGCAGCCGGTCGCACGCCCGGGCCTCCTCGTGCTGACGCCGACCCGCGAACTCGCGATGCAGGTCACGACGGCCGCATCGACCTACGGCAAGCACCTGAAGCGCCTGCGCACGGTCAGCATCCTCGGCGGCGTCGCCTATGGCCAGCAGCTGATGCTGCTCGCGAAGAACCCGGAAATCCTCGTCGCGACGCCGGGCCGCCTGCTCGATCACCTCGAGCGTGGCCGCATCGACCTGTCCGAGCTGAAGATGCTCGTGCTCGACGAAGCCGACCGCATGCTCGACATGGGCTTCATCGACGACATCGAGACGATCGTCGACGCAACGCCTGAATCGCGCCAGACGATGCTGTTCTCGGCAACGCTCGACGGCAAGATCGGTTCGCTGACGAGCCGCCTGCTGAAGGATCCGGAGCGCATCGAGATCCAGCAGCGCCTCGAATCGCGCGCGAACATCGCGCAAACGGTGCACTACGTCGACGACCGCGATCACAAGGACCGCCTGCTCGATCACCTGCTGCGCGACGACGCGCTCGACCAGGCGATCATCTTCACGGCGACCAAGATCGACGCCGACCAGCTCGCCGGCCGCCTTGCCGACGCAGGCTTCGAGTCGGCCGCGCTGCACGGCGACCTGCCGCAAGGCGCGCGCAACCGCACGATCCGCGCGCTGCGCGAGCGCCGCGTGCGCGTGCTCGTCGCGACCGACGTCGCGGCGCGCGGCATCGACATCCCGGGCATCACGCACGTGTTCAACTACGACCTGCCGAAGTTCGCGGAAGACTACGTGCACCGGATCGGCCGTACCGGCCGCGCGGGCCGCTCGGGCACCGCGGTGAGCCTCGTGCATCACGCCGAGCAAGGCGCGCTGAAGCGTATCGAGCGCTTCGTGCGTTCGCCGCTGCCGGTCAACGTCATCGAAGGCTTCGAGCCCCGCAAGGCGCCGCCGCGCAACGATCGCGGCAACGGCGGCCGCGGCCGTCCGGGCGGCGGTAACGGCGGCCGGCGTTTCGGCGGCAAGCCGGGCAGCGGTCACGGCAACGGCAACGGCGGTGGCCGCAGCTACGGCGGCGGCAACGGCGGCTGGAGCGGCAAGCCGGGCGGCAGCCGCGACGGCGGCAACCGCCGCAGCGACGGCCAGCGCGGCGGCCCGCGACGCGGCAATTCGGCGTCGTAATGGCGCGCGGGCGGCTTCATCGGCCGTCCGTCAACCGCCCCGCAATACGCAACCGGCGCATCCGCGCCGGTTTTTTTTCGCCCTCGCCACCATTTCACGATGCGAAAAATTTTTTTGCGTCGTAAAAAATCATGTTGCGTGGCACAACCCGGGCCATTGCAGGATGGAAAAATGCATTTCTTATCGCGAAATCAACATCACAAACACTTGATTAATAACGATTAAAAATTTCAAAACTTCCTGAGACAGCCTCTGTTTCGCGATCCTCGATTTGCCTAGACTCTTATACAAGACTTCACGAAACGAAACGCACCACGCCCGGCTTCGTGAACAGCATCACCACCGTTCGATTCACCCCGATTCAGGCAACACCCGTTCAAGGAGCACATCATGTCGCGTCAGCAACAGGCACAGGAACTGCAACAGCAATGGGAAACCGATCCGCGCTGGAAGGGCATCAAGCGCAGCTACTCGGCTGACGACGTGGTCCGCCTGCGCGGCTCGATCCAGGTCGAGCACACGCTTGCGAAGCGCGGCGCGGAAAAGCTGTGGAGCCTCATCAGCAACGAGCCGTTCGTCAACGCCCTCGGCGCGCTGACCGGCAACCAGGCGATGCAGCAGGTGAAGGCCGGCCTCAAGGCGATCTACCTGTCGGGCTGGCAGGTCGCGGGCGACGCGAACCTTGCGGGCGAAATGTACCCGGACCAGTCGCTGTACCCGGCGAACTCGGTGCCGCAGGTCGTGAAGCGCATCAACAACACGCTGACGCGCGCCGACCAGATCCAGTGGTCGGAAGGCAAGAACCCGGGCGACGAAGGCTACGTCGACTTCTTCGCGCCGATCGTCGCTGACGCGGAAGCCGGCTTCGGCGGCGTGCTGAACGCGTTCGAGCTGATGAAGGCGATGATCGAAGCCGGCGCATCGGGCGTCCACTTCGAAGACCAGCTCGCTTCGGTGAAGAAGTGCGGCCACATGGGCGGCAAGGTGCTCGTGCCGACGCGCGAAGCCGTTGCGAAGCTGTCGGCAGCGCGTCTCGCGGCCGACGTGATGGGCACGCCGACCGTGCTGGTCGCCCGTACCGACGCGGAAGCAGCGGACCTGATCACGTCCGACATCGACGACAACGACAAGCCGTTCCTGACGGGCGAGCGCACGGTCGAAGGCTTCTTCCGCACGAAGCCGGGCCTCGAGCAGGCGATTTCGCGCGGTCTCGCGTATGCGCCGTACGCCGACCTGATCTGGTGCGAAACGGGCAAGCCGGATCTCGAGTACGCGAAGAAGTTCGCGGAAGCGATCCACAAGCAGTTCCCGGGCAAGATGCTGTCGTACAACTGCTCGCCGTCGTTCAACTGGAAAAAGAACCTCGACGACGCGACGATCGCGAAGTTCCAGAAGGAACTCGGTGCGATGGGCTACAAGTTCCAGTTCATCACGCTGGCCGGCTTCCATGCGCTGAACTACTCGATGTTCAACCTCGCGCACGGCTATGCCCGCACGCAGATGAGCGCGTTCGTCGAACTGCAGCAGGCCGAGTTCGCGGCAGCGGACAAGGGCTTCACCGCGGTCAAGCACCAGCGTGAAGTCGGCACCGGCTACTTCGACGCGGTGACGCAGACGGTCGAACGCGAAGCGTCGACGACCGCGCTGCACGGCTCGACCGAAGACGAGCAGTTCTTCGACGGCAAGAAGGTCGCTTAAGACGCCTTGCGGGCGTCACGCCGATGCCCGCCGGTCATGCGACGGCGCGGCATCGGCACCCGAATCACGAACAAGGATCAGGGAGGAGACGGCAGGCGCGCGACATGTGTCGCGCGACCGGCCGCGCAGCCTGCGGGCTGCACACGACAACCCGCGCCGGCCCTGCCCGGCGCGCCTTCTTTTCGGCTTCGGCCGACGGACCGGTCGCCCGCGCCTCGCGAGCGTGCGCCGGGCCTACCGATAGACGATCACCGGAATTTTCGTATGAGTCAGTACGCGCTGCGTCTCGCTGCCGATCAGCAGGCTGCCGAGCCCGCGGCGCCCATGCGACGCCATGAAGATCACGTCGCAGCCGCCGCGTTCGGCCGCCTCGATGATGCCGAGGTACGGCGACGGATGCACGCTCGTCCAGGTGTCGCAGTCGACGCCCGCCTGCCGCGCGGCGGATTCGACCTCGTCGAGGTGCGTGCGCGCCTCGCGCTCGCTGCGCGCCCGGAAATCGGCGGGCGGCTCGATGATCACTTCCGAGAACGGCGAGTACGGATACTGCGGCAGGCACGCATAGGCCGTCACGCGCGCGCCGACCGCGCGAGCGAGATCGATCGCGCCGTCGATTGCCTTCTTCGACAGGTCGGAGCCGTCGGTCGGCACGAGGATGTGCTTGAACATCGCGCCCTCCATCGTCATTCGCACCCGGCGCGACGCGCCGCCGCACGCCGCGGCCGTCGCGGGTCCGGTGTGCCTGTCTCGATTGTAGTGTGCGAATCGGTGCGCCCCGCTCCGGCAGCGGGTTCGCCCTCATATCGGAAACACCCGTGCGACGATGCCCCGCCCGGCCCGTGCGCCACGGAGCACCGTGCATCGCCCGGGCCCGCCACGCTCCCGCGCGCGGCAGACCGCGTCGCGCGCGACCGGTGCCTAGCCCCAGTAGCCAGGCCGCTCGTACGTATGCTTCAGGTAGTCGAGGAACATCCGCACGCGCAGCGGCAGATGCCGGCGCTGCGGAAACACCGCGTGGATGCCGATCGGCGGCGCCGCGAACGCGTCGAGCACGCTGACGAGCCGGCCGGCGGCAATGTCCTCGCCGACCTCCCACCACGAGCGCCACGCAAGGCCGTGGCCGGCCAGGCACCATTCGTGCAGCACCGCGCCGTCCGAGCATTCCATCATGCCGCTCACGCGGATCGACGCGACCTTGCCGTCCTCCTGGAATGCCCAGCCGCGCTGCTGGTTCGCGTTGGCCGCGAGCGCGAGGCAGTTGTGCCGCGCGAGTTCCGCGAGCGTGGCCGGCGTGCCGCGCCGCGCAAGATACGCCGGCGACGCGACGCACACGCGGCGGTTCTCGCCGAGCTTCAGCGACACGAGCGACGAATCGGGCAATTCGCCGAGCCGCACCGCGCAGTCGAAGCCCTCGTTGACGAGATCGACCATCCGGTCGGAGAGGTCGAGCGTGACCGACACGTCCGGATGGGCGCAACTGAATTCGGGCACGAGCGGCGCGACGTGCCGCCGGCCGAAACCCGCCGGTGCGGAGATGCGCAGGTGGCCGCTCGCCTTGACCCCGCCGGCGGACACGCTCGCCTCCGCGTTCTGCATGTCGTTGATGATGCGCTGGCAATCTTCGAGAAACGCCGACCCTTCGAAAGTCAGCGTGAGCTTGCGCGTCGTGCGCACGAGCAGCTTCACGCCGAGCCGCTCCTCGAGCGCATCGAGGCGGCGGCCGATGATCGCCGGCGCGACCCCTTCCGCGTGCGCGGCCGCCGACAGGCTGCCTTTCGCCGCGACCGCGGCGAATGTTTCGATCTGTTTGAAGCGGTCCATGAATCGTCGGGACGGTGGAAGCCGTCCGTCATATTGACTGAAGCGGCTCCAGATTAGGTATATGAAAGTAAAAGATCAAGTGATGTTTAGCGCCTTTTTTTGCACTGACGATCACGAATAAAATCGTTTCCGACCTCTGATACTGGAGCGCAAGGCTATGTCGGCCACAACGACACTCTCTCCCAACGCCATCCTTTTCGACGCATTCGGCACGTTGTTCGACGTGCACGCGGTCGTGGCCGCGGCAGAGCAGATGTTCCCCGGTCACGGGGAACGGCTGTCGCAGCTGTGGCGACGCAAGCAAATCGAATACTCGCAGCTGCGCACGCTCGCCGATCCGGCCGGCGCCCGCTATCGCCCGTTCTGGGACATCACGCTCGACGCGCTGCGGTTCGCCGCGCGCTCGCTCGGCCTCGCACTCAACAGCGCCGCCGAGAAACGCCTGATGGACGAATATGCGTGCCTGTCCACCTATCCCGACACGGTGCCCGCGCTGCGCAAGCTGCGCGCGCTCGATCCGCGTCCGCCACTCGCGATCCTGTCGAACGGCAACCCGCAGATGCTCGACATCGCGGTCAAGAGCGCCGGCATGACCGGCCTGTTCGATCGCGTGCTGTCGGTCGACGCGGTGCGCGCGTACAAGCCGTCCCCCGCCGCCTATGCACTCGGCACCGCCGCGTTCGGGTCGAACCCGCGCGACATCGTGTTCGTGTCGTCGAACGGCTGGGACGTGACGGGTGCCACCTGGTTCGGCTACACGACGTTCTGGCTCAACCGCACGGGCGCCCCTGCCGAGGAGCTCGGCACGCCGCCTGACGGCGCCGGCACCGGCATGGCCGACCTGCTCGCTTTCCTCGCCACCCCGGCTCCGTCCGGCAGAAGCGCAAGCCGCGCGCGCCCCGGCCCGGGCGCGTGACACACGAATGGCCAGCACCGCTGCCGGCCCCTTCCCCCCTTCATCGAAACCGCAACTGACCGACCAAGGAGATGAGACTCATGACCACCACGCTCACGCTGCCGCAAGGCATGGCGATTACCGGCGAAATCCAGCCGGGTTACGACGCGATCCTGACGCCCGACGCGCTCGCGCTCGTCGCGGCGCTGCACCGCACGTTCGAGCCGCGCCGCCAAACCCTGCTGCAGGCACGTGCCGAGCGCACGAAGCGCCTCGACGCCGGCGAGCGCCCCGACTTCCTGGCTGAAACGAAGGCCGTCCGCGAAGGCGACTGGAAGGTCGCGCCGCTGCCCGCCGACCTGCAGTGCCGCCGCGTCGAGATCACCGGCCCGGTCGAGCGCAAGATGATCATCAACGCGCTGAACTCGGGTGCCGATTCGTACATGACGGACTTCGAGGATTCGAACGCGCCGAGCTGGACCAACCAGATCGACGGCCAGATCAACCTGAAGGACGCCGTGCGCCGCACGATCTCGCTCGAACAAAACGGCAAGTCGTACAAGCTCAACGACAAGGTCGCGACGCTGATCGTGCGTCCGCGCGGCTGGCACCTCGACGAGAAGCACGTGACCGTCGACGGCCAGCGCGTGTCGGGCGGCATCTTCGACTTCGCGCTCTACCTGTTCCACAACGCGACGGAACTGATCGCGCGCGGCTCGGGCCCGTACTTCTACCTGCCGAAGATGGAAAGCCATCTCGAGGCGCGCCTGTGGAACGACATCTTCGTCGCCGCGCAGGAAGCGATCGGCATCCCGCGCGGCACGATCCGCGCGACCGTGCTGATCGAGACGATCCTCGCCGCGTTCGAGATGGACGAGATCCTGTACGAACTGCGCGAGCACAGCTCGGGCCTGAACGCCGGCCGCTGGGACTACATCTTCTCGGCGATCAAGAAGTTCAAGAACGACCGCGACTTCTGCCTCGCGGATCGTTCCAAAATCACGATGACGGTGCCGTTCATGCGCGCATACGCGCTGCTGCTGCTGAAGACCTGCCACAAGCGCAACGCGCCGGCGATCGGCGGGATGAGCGCGCTGATCCCGATCAAGAACGATCCGGAAGCGAACGACAAGGCGATGGGCGGCGTGCGCTCGGACAAGCAGCGCGACGCGACCGACGGCTACGACGGCGGCTGGGTCGCGCACCCGGGCCTCGTGCCGATCGCGATGGAAGAGTTCGTCAAGGTGCTCGGCGACAAGCCGAACCAGATCGCGAAGCAGCGCGACGACGTGCAGGTCGAAGGCAAGAACCTGCTCGACTTCCAGCCGGAAGCGCCGATCACCGAAGCGGGCCTGCGCAACAACATCAACGTCGGCATCCACTACCTCGGCGCGTGGCTCGCGGGTAACGGCTGCGTGCCGATTCACAACCTGATGGAAGACGCGGCGACGGCCGAGATCTCCCGCTCGCAGGTGTGGCAGTGGATCCGCTCGCCGAAGGGCGTGCTCGACGACGGCCGCAAGGTGACGGCGGAACTCGTGCGCGGCTACGCGAAGACCGAGCTCGAGAACGTGAAGCAGTCGGTCGGCGGCGATACGCAGCCGTACGAGCGCGCTGCAGCGATCTTCGAGCAGATGTCGACGTCCGAAGGTTTCACGGAATTCCTCACGCTGCCGCTCTACGAGGAAATCTGACACGCCCGGCCGGGTTCAGCCGACCATGCGCGGCTGGCCTGACCCGGCCGCGCTGCCCCGCCCGGCCTGACGAGGCCGCGCGCGCGTGGCGATGCGAAGCGCGGCAGGCTGCACCTCACGGCCCGATGCGTTGAAAAAAAGGCGCCCTCCGAACCGCAGGGCGCCTTTATTGCATGCGGCGTCGGCCGTCACGCACTCAAGCGTTTGCGGTCCTGCCGATGCTGGACCCAGTCGCCCGACCCGATGCGCGGCTTGTCCGACACTGCGTGGGCCGCCACCGGGTAATACACGCACGTGTACTGCCGGCCGCCGAGTTCGACCGTCGCCGTCTCGGGCTTGAACAGGCTGTCGACGCCCGGATAGACGCGCTCGATCTCGTCGAGCACGGGCATGAGCTGCTCGTCGACTTCATAGACATCGCCCCAGACGAGCGACTTGCCGTCTCCCGCGGCCACCATCCCCGGATACGTGCCGAAGTCGTACAGTTCGCCCGGCAACGCAGCGGCGCCGACGAGCGTCGGCACCGCGATGCCGTGCCGCGCAGCCGCGCTGCCGATATCGTTGGCCTCTCCGGCTCTCAACGTGCCATAGACGAATACGTAGCGCATCATGCTTCTCCTTCTTTGATTCGTGTGTTGCCGTGCCAGGCCAGCGGCGTCGCGCTGACGAGCACGCCGTCTTCGTCGGCGCAGTTCCATTCTCCGGGTGCGATCCGCGCGCCGACGTTGCACGCGCGCAGTTCCGCCGCGTCGCGCACGCATCCATAGACCACGATACCGGCCCGATGGTTCTTCCCGGCCAGCGCGCCGAGGTTGCCGCCGACGACCGCGCAGCGCACGCTGGCCCCATACAACGTTCATTCAACGGAGGCATTATCGACCCAAAAAACCACCGCGTGCCCGCGCGTGGCCCCTTCTACAATAGCGGCATCGCCGCCGCGCCACCCGATCCCCCATGAATCCGTCCGCCCAAGCAGACGCGTCAGCCCATTACGACGTCATCGACATTCCGCCGGAATTTGCGCCGACACCGGGCCATCCGATGCGCGTGCGCGCGCGTCCGCTCGCCGCCAGCGTGCGCATCCCGCGCCACACGCATGCATGGGCGCAGCTCGCGTACGCGTCGCGCGGCGTGCTGCGCGTGACGACGAGCGGCACGACCTGGATGGTGCCGCCGTCGCGCGCGATCTGGGTGCCGCCGCACGTGACGCACGAGGTCGTGATCGTCGAGGACGCCTATCTGCGCACGCTGTACATCGACGAGTCGATCGTGCCGGACGGGCTCGATGCGTGCCGCGTCGTCGAAGTGACGGGGTTGCTGCGCGAGCTGATCGTCGCACTCGATGCGCTCGACCTGAGCGCGACGCGCGAACGCATGCTGTGCGCGCTGGTGCTTGACGAACTCGGTCACGCCGAGCCGCTGCCGCTCGCGGTGCCGATGCCGGTCGAGAAACGTTTGCGCATGTTGTGCGAAGCGGTGATCGCGCAGCCTGCGCACGCCGAGTCGCTCGAACACTGGGCGAGCGAAGTCGGCGCGAGCACGCGCACGATTTCACGGCTGTTCAAGCAGGAACTCGGCGTGAGCTTCTCGCAATGGCGACAGCAGGCGCTGCTCGCGCGCGCGATTCCGCTGCTCAACCAGGGGCGCCCGCTGTCGCATATTGCGCGCGAACTCGGCTACCAGAGCCAGAGCGCGTTCTCCGCGATGTTCCGGCGCGCATTCGGCCAGAGCCCGCGCGCATTCATGCTGCGCGGTCACGAACACCGCGGCGCGGAAGGCCTGACAGGGGAAGAAGCGTCGCCGGACGGCGCACCGCTCTGACACCGGCCCCGCGCGTCAGACCGGCCGCACCATGTGCCGGATCGAGCCGAGCTGCGCGAGCCGCGATCCGGCGACGCGATAGCCCATGCGCAGGTACAGCCGTGCGGCGGGATTGTCGACGAACACGCGCAACTGCAGCTCGTTCAGCCCGCGCGCCTTCGCCCAGCGGTGCGACATCTCGAGCAGATAGGTGCCGGCGCCGTGCCCGCGATGGCCGGCCGCGATCTGCACGTCGCGGATGTGGAGCGAGTCGCCCTCTTCCGTCACGCGCAGCACGCCGATTCGCTCGCCGTCGGCCTCGAGAATGAAATTCTCCGATTCGCGCCAGCTCGCGTAGAACAGGTCGCTGCGCCATACGAGCCCGTGGCGCTTGTAATAGCCGCCCATGTTGCCGTGCGTCAGCGCTTCGGCAAACGGAAAATCGCCGGGCTCCGCGGGGCGGAGCTGATACAGGATTCGCAGGTCGGTGGGATCGAGCATCGCACGATGATCAAGGACGCATTCCGCCACGATAGCGCAGTCCGGCCCGGATGCAATCGCGATTTTCGCGCATCGACGGCGCGCCAGGACAAGAACCCGCTCGGGACTGCCCTGAACGGGTTTCGTTTTCGAGGAGGAGGAAGCGGACGCGCATTGTCCGCCAATGCGCGTGCACGCGCATCCCTTCGAGTCCCGCCGGAAGCCGCGCAGGCGGCTTCCTCCGCTCCGCAGTCACGCCCGCCAACGGGCGCAACCGGAAACGCAAATGAGAAAGCCCGCACAAGGCGGGCTTTCTCATTTTCTGGCGGAGCGGACGGGACTCGAACCCGCGACCCCCGGCGTGACAGGCCGGTATTCTAACCGACTGAACTACCGCTCCAGTCTTGCTGCTTGCCTGGCAGGCGTCGGTTGCTTCCTGCCGGCGCATCGTTTGTTCGAACGACGCCGAAATCTGGCGTCCCCTAGGGGATTCGAACCCCTGTACTCACCGTGAAAGGGTGATGTCCTAGGCCTCTAGACGAAGGGGACAACATACTGCTTACATCTTTAAATCAAAAGCCCGCTCAATGACGTCTTGAACGGGCTTCGTTCTGGCGGAGCGGACGGGACTCGAACCCGCGACCCCCGGCGTGACAGGCCGGTATTCTAACCGACTGAACTACCGCTCCAGCTTTCTTCACCCTAACCTGCAGGACGTCGGTTACGTTCCTGCAAGCTTTGCGACACTTCTACCGAAACGCCGCTGAATCTGGCGTCCCCTAGGGGATTCGAACCCCTGTACTCACCGTGAAAGGGTGATGTCCTAGGCCTCTAGACGAAGGGGACAACGTACTGCTTACACCTTTAACGAAAAAGCCCGCTCAACAACCCCTTGAGCGGGCTTCGTTCTGGCGGAGCGGACGGGACTCGAACCCGCGACCCCCGGCGTGACAGGCCGGTATTCTAACCGACTGAACTACCGCTCCAGCTTTCTTCACCCTAACCTGCAGGACGTCGGTTACGTTCCTGCAAGCTTTGCGACACTTCTACCGAAACGCCGCTGAATCTGGCGTCCCCTAGGGGATTCGAACCCCTGTACTCACCGTGAAAGGGTGATGTCCTAGGCCTCTAGACGAAGGGGACAAAATCTTTTCAGATCTGTCTGGCTTTCGCTATTAATTTTTCGTCAACAGCGAAGACCGAAATTCTAACTGCTTTAAATCGTTTTGTGAAGCATTTTTTACTATCCTGCTTCGCGACGCGATTTATTTGTTCTGTTGGTGGAGGTAAGCGGGATCGAACCGCTGACCTCTTGCATGCCATGCAAGCGCTCTCCCAGCTGAGCTATACCCCCTTGCAGAACAGAAATGAGATTATATGGACCGTCTTTGAACTTGTAAATACTTTTTTTGCGATTCGAGCAAAATTTCTTGCGAAGCCGTCCGCCGACGGCTTCGCAAATGCGCGAACCTCAGGCCAGCGCAGCCTCGATGCGCGACACGACGACATCGCGACCGAACAGCATCAGCACCGCATCGATCGACGGCGTGTGCGTCGTGCCCGCGACCAGCAGGCGCACCGGCATCGCCAGTTGCGGCATCTTCAGCTTGTGCGTGGCGAGCGTCGCCTTCAGTACGGCCGAAATCGCCTCCTTGGTCCAATCGGCCGTCCTCAGCGCAGCCGCCAGTTCGGCCAGCGCCGGACGCACCGCATCGGTCACATGCTGCGCGAGCGCGTCCGCTTCCGGCGCCGGCACGCGATAGAACATCGCCGCGCCATCGGCGAGTTCCTTCAGCGTCGACGCGCGATCCTTCATCAGGCCAATCACCGTGTCGAGGTCCGCACCGCCCGCGAGCGCCGCGTCGTCGATGCCGAGCGCCGCGAAGAACGGCTTCGACAGGCCGGCAAGGCGCGCGTTGTCCGCTTCCTTGATGTAGTGGTTGTTCAGCCAGTTCAGCTTGTTGTGGTCGTACTGCGCCGGCGACTTGCCGAGGTGCTCCAGGTCGAACCACTCGACGAACTGCTCGCGCGAGAAGAGCTCCGCGTCGCCATGCGACCAGCCGAGGCGCGCGAGGTAGTTCACGACCGCTTCCGGCAGGTAGCCCGCGTCGCGGTACGCCATGACGCTCATCGCGCCGTGGCGCTTGCTCATTTTCTCGCCCTGCTCGTTGAGCACGGTCGGCAGGTGCGCGTACACGGGCACCTCGCCGCCGAGCGCACGCAGGATGTTGATCTGGCGCGGCGTGTTGTTCACGTGGTCGTCGCCGCGGATCACGTGCGTGATCCCCATGTCGAGATCGTCGACCACGACACAGAAGTTGTACATCGGCGTGCCGTCCGGACGCGCGATCACGAGATCGTCGAGCTCCTCGTTCGAGATCTCCACACGGCCTTTCACCGCGTCGTCCCACGCGACGGTGCCCGTCAGCGGGTTGCGGAAGCGCAGCACCGGCTTCACGCCGGCCGGCGGCTCGGGCAGCACCTTGCCCGGCTCGGGACGCCACGTGCCGTCATAGCGCGGCTTCAGGCCTGCCTCGCGCTGGCGCTCGCGCAGCGCGTCCAGTTCCTCGGTCGACATGTAGCACGGGTAGGCGAGGCCCTCTTCGAGCATCTTCGCGAGCACCTCGCGATAACGGTCCATCCGCTGCATCTGGTAGAACGGACCTTCGTCGAAATCCAGGTCGAGCCACTTCATCCCCTCGAGGATCGCGTCGACCGCTTCCGGCGACGAACGCTCGACGTCGGTATCCTCGATGCGCAGCACGAACGTGCCCTTCATCTTGCGGGCGAACGCCCACGGATAGAGCGCAGAGCGGATGTTGCCGAGGTGGATGAAGCCGGTGGGACTCGGTGCGAAGCGGGTACGGACTGGACGGGTCATAAACGGTAACTCGAACGCCTGAGGCGCATGAATGATTCGACGCGGGGTCGGCGGCGGCTGCCCGGAGGCTCCAACGGGCCGGCGACACCCGGAACGGAATGAAGCCGGAATTATACTCGCGCCGCTCATCGCGCCAAGCGCGCCGCTTGCTTTATGATGTGCGCGCCGCGGCCGCCAGCCGGCGCGCACATCATAAAGTACGCGGCCGCGCGGAACCTGCCGCGCCGCCGCCCGGAACCTACCGCCGCGGCGGGCCCTCGCCCGCCGCCCGATGCTGGAGAACCTTCGATGTCGTCCCCTCGCCTGTCGCGCCGCCAGTTCACGATCGCGTGCGCTTCCGCCAGCCTCGCCGCCTGCACGTCGATGGGCGGCAAGAGCCGCCCCGACAATGCCACCACCCCGGCCCAGCCGAACGAGAGGCCGGTGAAGATCGGCATCGCGCTCGGCGGCGGCGCCGCGCGTGGCTTCGCGCACATCGGCGTGCTGAAGGGACTCGAGGCACGCGGCATCCCCGTCGAACTCGTCGCCGGCACGAGCGCGGGCTCGGTCGTCGGCGCGCTCTACGCGTCCGGCTTGAACGCGCTGCAGCTCAACAAGCTCGCGCTCGAAATGGACCAGGCCGCGATCAGCGACTGGGCGCTGCCGTTCCGCTCGCGCGGCCTGCTGCAGGGCGTCGCGCTGCAGAACTTCATCAACAAGTCGCTGAACAACCGGCCGATCGAGAAAATGGCGAAACCGCTCGGCATCGTCGCGACCGATCTGCAGAACGGCCAGCCGATCCTGTTCCAGCAGGGCAACACCGGCCTCGCGGTGCGCGCGTCGTGCAGCGTGCCGTCGGTGTTCGAACCGGTGAAGATCGGCAGCCGCGAGTACGTCGACGGCGGCCTCGTGAGCCCGGTGCCGGCGTCGTACGCGCGCAAGATGGGCGCGAACTTCGTGATCGCGGTCGACATCTCGGCGCGTCCGGACGGCGCGGCGACCAGCAACCCGATCGAGATGCTGCTGCAGACCTTCACGATCATGGGCCAGACGATCAAGACCTACGAACTTGAGAAATACGCCGACATCGTGATCCGCCCGAACCTCAACGCAATGGGCGGCAGCGACTTCAATCAGCGCAATGCGGCGATCCTCGCCGGCGAGGAAGCCGTCGCGCGCATCATGCCCGAGCTGCAGCGCAAGCTCGCGGCGGCCCGCACGGCAACCGCGTAAGCATTGCCCCGGCGGCTTGGGCACGCGCGCCTGCCGCGGCGCGCGCGTTAGCCGCTGGCCTGGACGGCGCGTCAACGACGCCCCAAAAGAAAAAACCCCGTCGCCTTTCGGGCGACAGGGTTCGATGGGATCCGACTGCCGGGGAACGCTCAGTTGCTGCCGTTGTTCGCCGCGTCGTCGCCGATCGTCGCGCGCACGCGCTGGCGCAGATCGTCGGCCTTCATCGGGAACTGCGACTCGATCCGGCGCGCGCCGGTGAAACGCTTTTCCCAGTAGCCGCTATCGAGATCGTCGACGCGAACGGTGCTGCCCGTCGACGGCGAGTGCACGAACTTGTTGTCGCCGATGTAGATGCCGACGTGCGAGAACGTGCGGCGCATCGTGTTGAAGAACACGAGATCGCCCGGCTTGAGGTTGCTCATGCTCACCTTCTCGCCGACACGGCTCATCTCTTCCGCGCGGCGCGGCAGCGACATGCCGAGCGTGTCCTGGAACACGTAGCGGACGAAGCCGCTGCAGTCGAGGCCCGAATCCGGCGAGTTGCCGCCCCAGCGGTAGCGCACGCCGATCATGTTCAGCGCGCCGACGACGACGTCGCCCGCCTTGCCCGCCATGCCGGCGAGGAACGACTTCGCGCCGCCGCTCGACGGCTGGGCACTGGTCTGCTGGACGGAGGAAGTCGACCCGATTTGAGTCGAATTCGTGACATTCTGGTTAAAACTGCTGACTTCGTCGGCGAACGCGCCGGGAGCTGCTGCGAACAGGGCGCCGATGAACAGCCCGGCGATGGTGCGCGCGCATGCCTGGGTCAGGGATCGATGCTGCATTGGTCGATGGAAAGTGCTTAAAAATCAGCTGATTGGCGGAAAATTTCGGTCGATAGTAGCCAGCGCGTAATCGTTTGTCAAAACAAATTAAAAAATACAATCGAGATAGTCAGACCATTGGACGCCTATCACGCTTTCCAGACCGCTTTCAACAGCTTTTGTGTGTAAGGATGTGACGGTTTGGTGAAGATGTCGGCGACGTCGCCCGACTCGACGATCACCCCGCCCTGCATCACCGCGACGCGGTGCGCCATCGCGCCGATCACCTCCAGGTCGTGGCTGATGAACACGTAGCCGAGGTTGTATTTCTGTTGCAAATTCGCGAGCAGCTTCAGCACCTGCTGCTGGATCGATACGTCGAGCGCCGACGTGGGCTCGTCGAGGATCAGGATCCTCGGCTCGAGCACGAGCGCGCGGGCGATCGCGATGCGCTGCCGCTGTCCGCCCGAGAACTCGTGCGGATAGCGGTGCATCACGGTGCGGTCGAGGCCGACCTCGCGCAGTACCGCAAGCGATTTCGTGCGCCGCGCGTCGGCCGACAGGTCCGGACGATGCAGCTCGAGCCCCTCGCCGACGATCCGCTCGATCGTGTGGCGCGGCGACAGCGAACTGAAGGGATCCTGAAATACGACCTGCATGTTCGAGCGCAGCGCAGTCTGCTCGCGGCCGCGATAGCTCGCCAGCGCGCGCCCCTGGAATTCGATCTCGCCGTGCGCTGTCTTCTGCAGCCCGAGCAGCGCCATCGCGAGCGTCGACTTGCCGGAACCGGACTCGCCGACGACGCCGAGCGTCTCGCCCTGCCGGACCGACACCGACACGTCCGCCACCGCCGTCACCGGCGCGGAGCGGAACCAGCCGGCGATGCCCGGCCGCTTGCGGGCGAACTGCACGGTCACGTGGCGCGCGTCGAGCAACACGGGCGCGATCGGCATCACCGGCACCACCGCGCGCTGCGGCCGGCTGTTCAGCAGCCGCTGCGTATACGGATGCTCGGGCGCCGCGAAGATCCGCTCGACCGGCCCGCTTTCGACGAGCCGCCCGCGCTCCATCACCGCGACGCGGTCGGCGAAGTGCCGCACGAGGTTCAGGTCGTGCGTGATCAGCAGGATCGCCATCCCGCGCTTTTCGGCTTCCTCGCGCTGCAGCTCGAGCAGCAGCTCGACGATCTGCGCGCGGATCGTCACGTCGAGCGCCGTGGTCGGCTCGTCAGCGAGCAACAGGCGCGGCCGGCATGCGAGCGCCATCGCGATCATCGCGCGCTGCCGCTGGCCGCCCGACAGCTGGTGCGGATAGCTGTCGACGCGCTTCTCCGGCTCGGCGATCCCGGTACGCTCGAGCAGCGCGATCGCCCGCTTGCGCGCCTCGGCGGCCGACACGCCGTCGTGCAGCACGATCGTCTCGCCGATCTGCGAGCCGATCGTATACAGCGGGTTGAGCGCCGTCATCGGCTCCTGGAAGATCATCGCGATGTCGGAGCCGCGCAGCCCGCGCATCTCACGCTCGCTGCACGCCGCGAGATCCCGGCCGGCAAAGCGGATCGTGCCGCCCACTTCCGCATCGTGCAGCAGCCGCAGGATCGACAGCGCGGTCACGCTCTTGCCCGACCCCGACTCGCCGACCAGCGCCACGCGCTCGCCGCGGCCGATCGCGAGCGTCACGTCCTCGACCGCGACCGTGTCGCCGAAACGCACCTGCAGCCGCTCGAGCGACAGCAGCGGCTCGTCCGGCAGCGGCATCGTCGGCGCGCTCATCGCTGGCCTCCCGCCGCCTGCACGGCGTCGGCCATCCGCGTGTCGAGCGCATTGCGCAGCGCGTCGCCCATGAAGGTCAGCAGCAGCAGCGTCGTAACCAGCACGCCGAATGTCGACAGCGAGATCCACCAGGCATCGAGGTTGCCCTTGCCCTGCGCGAGCAGCTCGCCGAGGCTCGGCGTCGGCGGCGGCACGCCGAGCCCGAGGAAGTCGAGGCTCGTGAGCGCGAGGATCGCGCCGCTCATCCGGAACGGCAGGAAGGTGATCACCGGCGTCAGGCTGTTCGGCAGCACGTGGCGCCAGATGATCTGCCAGCTCGACAGCCCCATCGCGCGCGCCGCGCGCACATAGTCCTGCGTGCGGTTGCGCAGGAACTCGGCGCGCACGTAGTCGGCAAGCCCGATCCAGCCGAACAGCGACAGCAGCACGATCAGCAGCAGGAAGCTCGGCTCGAAGATCGACGCGAAGATGATCAGCAGGTACAGCTCCGGCAGCGAACTCCAGATCTCGATCAGGCGCTGCCCGACGATGTCGATGCGGCCGCCGAAGAAGCCCTGCACTGCGCCCGCGGCGATCCCGAGGATCGTGCCGATCAGCGTCAGGACCAGCCCGAACTCGACCGACACGCGGAACCCGTAGACGAGCCGCGCGAGCAGGTCGCGCCCCTGCGCGTCGGTGCCGAGCCAGTTCTCGCGCGACGGCGGCGCGGGGTTCGGCACGGTCGAGAAGTAGTTCAGCGTGTCGTAGTGGTAGCGGTTCGGCGGATACACGACGAAGTTGCCGGGCGCCTCGAGGCGCTTGCGGACATACGGATCGAGGTAGTCGGCCGGCGTCGGGAAGTCGCCGCCGAAGGTCGTCTCCGGATACGCGTGGAACATCGGGAAGTAGTAGTGGCCGTCGTAGCGCACGACGAGCGGCTTGTCGTTCGACCACAGCGGCGCGGCGAGGCTCACCGCGAACGCGACGACGAAGATCACGAAGCTCCAGTAGCCGAGGCGCTGCTGCGTGAAGCGCCGCCACACGCGGCGCGCGGGCGACGGCGACACGCGTGCGCGCGCGGCGTCGAGGCGGGACGACACGGCGGCCTGGCTCATGCGTGCCCTCCGCGGGCGTTCTCGCCGAATCGCTGCCGGCGAAGCGCGTGGTGGCGTTGTTTCAAGTCAGCGCTCCAGGTGTTCGAATTGAATGCGCGGGTCGACCCACACGTAGCACAGATCGGAGATCAGCTTGGTCGCAAGCCCGATCAGCGTAAACAGATACAGCGTGCCGAGCACGACCGGGTAATCCCGCCGTACGACCGATTCGTACGACAGCAGCCCGAGGCCGTCGAGCGAGAACAGCGTCTCGATCAGCAGGCTGCCGGTGAAGAACGCGCCGATGAACGCGGCCGGGAACCCGACGATGAGCGGCAGCATCGCGTTGCGGAACACGTGCTTCCACAGCACGGTCCGCTCGGCGAGCCCCTTTGCACGCGCGGTCAGCACGTATTGCCGGCGGATCTCGTCGAGGAACGCGTTTTTCGTCAGCATCGTGATGACCGCGAAGCTGCCGACGACCGACGCGGTGATCGGCAGCGCGATGTGCCACAGATAGTCGAGGATCTTGCCGAGGGTCGACAGCCCGGCGAAGTTGTCCGACGTGAGCCCGCGCAGCGGAAACAGCTGCCAGAACGACCCGCCGCCGAACAGCACGAGCAGCAGCACGCCAAGCACGAAGCCCGGAATCGCATAGCCGACGAGCACGACGAGGCTCGTCGCGACGTCGAACGGCGAGCCGTTGCGCACCGCCTTCGCGATGCCGAGCGGCACCGAGATCAGGTAAGTGAGAAAGAAGGTCCAGAGCCCGATGCTGATCGACACCGGCAGCTTCTGCACGATCAGCGACCACACGCTCTGGTGGCGGAAGTAGCTGTCGCCGAGATCGAAGCGCGCGAAGCGCTTCAGCATCAGCACGTAGCGTTCGAGCGGCGGCTTGTCGAAGCCGTACAGCGCCTTCAGCTGCGCGATCTGCTGCGGATCGACGCCCGTATGCGCGCGCATCCCGAACGGTACCGCGCCCTGCTCGGTCGCCCCCTTGCGCAATTCCTGCACGGCCTGTTCGACGGGGCCGCCCGGCACGAACTGGATCACGACGAACGTCAGCGTCAGCACGCCGACGAGCGTCGGGATCATCAGCAGCAGGCGTTTGAGGATATAGCTCCACATAGGCGTCGACTCGCGATCGAAAGGCAAACAGGCAACGATTGGACGAAGGCCGGCCCGGCCGGCAAGCGCGCGCCGCGCTCAACCGCCCGGCTTGACCCACCAGGTCGACACGACCCAGCCCTCCGCCGAATAGTACAGCGGCAGCGTCTGCGGATACGCGAGCGTGCGCTTGTACGCAATCCGGTGCGTCGCGCTGTACCACTGCGGGACCGCGTAGTAGCCGTGCATCAGCACGCGGTCGAGCGCATGGGTCGCGTCGAGCAGCTGTTCGCGGGTCTGCGCGGCCGCGAGCGCCTGCAGCAGCGTATCGACGGCCGGCGACTTGAGCCCGATGACGTTGTCGGAGCCCTGCTCGTCCGCGAACTTGCTGCCGAAGCGGGCGAACTGCTCGGCGCCCGGCACCTGCACGCCCGGATAGCGGATCGTCGTCAGGTCGTAGTCGAACGCGTCGAGACGCTTCTGCAGCAGCGCGTAGTCGGCAGTGCGAAAGCGTGCGTCGATGCCGAGCTTCGCGAGGTTGCGCTGGTACGCGATTACGACCGGCTCGAACGCGGAGCCCGCGTCGTCGAGGATCTCGAACGTGAACGGCTCGCCCTTCCCGTTGCGCAGCGCGCCGTCGCGATACGTCCAGCCGGCCTGCGCGAGCAGCGCGCGCGCCTTCAGCAGGTTCGCGCGCAGCGAGTCGGGCGGGTTCGTGTTCGGCTGCACGACCATCGGGCCGAACACCGCCGGGTCGAGCTGCGCGCGCAGCGGCTCGAGCAGCTTCAGCTCGCCCGGGCCCGGCATGCCGGTCGCCTGCAGGTCGGTGTCGGCGAAATAGCTGTCGAGGCGCGTGTACGCGCTGTAGAACAGCTGGCGGTTCAACCATTCGAAGTCGAACGCGAGATCGAGCGCCTGGCGCACCCGCACGTCGCGAAACAGCGGCCGGCGCAGATTGATCATGAAGCCCTGCATGCCCGCGCCGTTGTGCTGCCGGAACTCGCGCTTGATCAGCTCGCCGCTGTCGAAGCGCTTGCCGACGTCGCGCCGCGCCCAGTTGCGCGCGATGTATTCGACGAGCACGTCGTATTCGCCCGCCTTGAACGCCTCGAGCCTCGCGACGCCGTCGCCATACAGCTTGTAGACGATGTGGTCGAAGTTGTTGGTGCCGACCCGCACCGGCAGGTCGGCGCCCCAGTACGCGGGGTTGCGCCGGTACGTGATCGTCCGGCCGTTGTCGTAGCGCTCGATCAGGTACGGGCCGCTGCCGATTGGCTGCTCGAACGCGAGCTGGTCGAACGGAATCCGCGTGCCGTCCGCGCGCAGCCCCCATTTGCGCGAGAACACCGGCACGCCGCCCGCGATCAGCGGCAGCTCGCGGTTGTGCTGGCGGAATTCGAAGCGCACCGTCGCCGGGTCGACGATCACCGCGCGCGTGATGTCGGCGAAGTACGCGCCGAACTGCGGGGCCGCCTGCTTGCTCTTCAGCGTGTCGAACGAGTACTTGACGTCCGCCGCCGTCACCGGATCGCCGTTCGAAAAGCGCGCGCGCGGGTTCAGGTGGAACGTGGCCGACAGGCCGTCCGGCGCCACGGCGATGTCGTCGGCCAGCAGCCCGTACGCGGAGGCCGGCTCGTCCGAGCTGCCGGTCGCCAGGCTTTCGAACAGCACCTCGATGCCGGGCGCGACGTTGCCGCGCATCGTATACGGGTTGAACTTGTCGAACGACGTGAGCCGGCTCGGATTCGCGAGCACGAGCGTGCCGCCCTTCGGCGCGTCCGGATTCACGTAGTCGAAATGCTTGAAGCCCGGCGGATACTTCGGCTCGCCGTACTGGGCGATCGCATAGGCTGCATGCGCGGCGGTCGCGGCAAACAAGGTGAACGCGGCCTGCGTGAGCAGCACGGCCGCGACGCGGCCGGCGGCCCGCACGGCGCTCGCTGCGCCGGAACGGGCGCGCGCGGCGGCGGCCCGGGGCGAACCCTTCGTCATAGAGGCCCTGTCGGTCGATTGAGAGTGGCGATGTGCGAGGATTCTACCCATTCAAAAGGGGTTGCAGGCGGTCGCGCCGCCCGGACGCCCCCGCAAAACCGGCGAACATCCGGCGAACATTCGGCGCGCGCAAGAAAAAACCGCCCCGAAGGGCGGCTTTCCTCATCGGCACGCGACGCGCGTGACGATCAATGCCAGTCGCGGTGGCCGCGATCGTGATCCCAATGGCCTCGGTCGTGATCCCAGCCGCCGCGATCGCGGTCCCAGCCGCCATGACGGCGATACCACTCGTCGCGGCCCCAGTAGCGGCGACCGTCCCAGTATCGATCGCCGTGCCAGCCGATCACGATCGCCGGCGCCGGCGCGACATACACCGGCGCAGGCTGGTAGACGACCGGCGGCGGCGGCGGCGCATACACCGGCGCGGGCGCGACGTAGACCGGTGCCGGCACGCCGACGTTGATCCCGACATTGACACCCGCCATTGCTGCGCCCGACACGAGCAAGGCTGTGACTCCGGTCATGAGCGAGGCAATACGCAAGGTCTTCATGGATTCCTCTTCTGGTTGTTTCGTGGGTGATTCGACTATAGCGGCATGCGGCGCGCCTGCATATTTCCACTTTGTAAGAACTGATGCGCGGAATCGCAACGCGGACGCGCTGCTAACGTCTTGTAACATTCGGCGCCGCCGGGGCCGCATGATACGCGGCCGGAGGCCACCCGCCGGCCTACGCGGCCCCCGCGTGCGCCGACCGGCTCGCGCGCCTGCAACACGAAAAAAAAGCGGCACCTGCGTGCCGCTTCTTTCGTCGTCCGCGATGCAGGACGCGTCCCGCGATGCCGCTCAGCGCGACATCATGTTCATGCTGACGTTGTGCATCACCCACATCGTGCCGACGATCAGGATCGCCGCCGTCAGCACCGTGTAGCTGAACGCCATCACGTTCCAGCGCTGCCCCGACGAGCCGTTCATGTGCAGGAAGTACACGAGATGCACGACGATCTGCACGAACGCGAGCACCGCGAGCGCGACGAGCGATGCGTGCGGCGACAGCACGCCGCCCAGCACGAGCCCGAACGACGCGGCCGTGAGCACGACCGACAGGATGAACCCGGCGACGTAGCCGCCGACGCTGCCGTGCCCTTCTTCAAGTTGAGACGAATGCGAATGGGCCATTTAGATCACGCTCGCGAGATAGACAAAGGAAAACACGCAGATCCACACGATGTCGAGGAAGTGCCAGAAGAGGCTCAGGCACGTCAGGCGCCGGATGTCGCGATCGGTCAGTTCGTGGCGGCTGAGGATCTGTGCGGCTAGCACGATCATCCACACGAGACCCGCGGTCACGTGCAGCCCGTGCGTGCCGACCAGCGTGAAGAACGCCGACAGGAACGCGCTGCGCTGCGGGCCCGCGCCTTCCGCGATCAGGTGCGAGAACTCGCGCAGTTCCATCGCGAGGAACGCCGCGCCGAGCACGAACGTCACCGCGAGCCACACGAGCGTCGCGCCGCGCTTGCCGCGGTGCGCGCCGAGCATCGCGAAGCCGTACGTGATGCTCGACAGCAGCAGCGCCGCCGTCTCGACCGCGACGCCCGGAATGTCGAACAGGTCCTTCGCGGTCGGCCCGCCTGCGAACTGGTGGCCGAGCACCGCGAATGTCGCGAACAGCGCCGCGAAAATCACGCAGTCGGTCATCAGGTACAGCCAGAAACCGAACACCGAATGCGACGGCGGATGATCGTCCGCGTGATCGTGCACGTGCAGGTTCACGTCCAGGGTTTTCTGCAACATCAGTTGGCCTCCAGTTCCACGTCGTCGACGCGCGCGGCCACGCGCGTCTTGCCTTGCTTCTCTTCGGCCCGCCGCACGGTCGACGCGGGGATGTAATAGCCGTCGTTGTCACGCGAGCTGTAGATCACGAGCGTCGCGACGATGCCGACCAGCCCTGCGATCGCGAGCCACCAGATGTGCCACACCAGCGCGAAGCCGAGCACGAGGCTGAAGATCCCGATCACGAGGCCCGCGCACGTGTTCGACGGCATGTGGATGTCGCGGAACGTTGCCGGATTCGGCCGGCCGTCGCCACGCGCCTTCATGTCCGCGTACGCATCGAGCGCACGCACCTTCGGAATCACCGCGAAGTTGTAATCCGGCGGCGGCGAGCTCGTCGCCCATTCGAGCGTGCGGCCGCCCCACGGATCGCCCGTCGTGTCGCGGTACTGCGGCAGATTGCGGTTGCGGATGCTGACGACGAGCTGCAGCAGCTGGCAGCCGATGCCGATCGCGATCAGCACCGCGCCGAACGCAGCGACCAGCAGCCACGGATGCCAGGCCGGGTTGTCGTAGTGGTTCAGGCGGCGCGTCATGCCCATGAAGCCGAGCACGTACAGCGGCACGAACGCGACATAGAAGCCGACCTGCCAGAACCAGAACGCCGCCTTGCCGAGCTTCTCGTTCAGCTTGAAGCCGAACGCCTTCGGGAACCAGTAGTTGAAGCCCGCGAGATAGCCGAACAGCACGCCGCCGATGATCACGTTATGGAAGTGCGCGATCAGGAACAGGCTGTTGTGCAGCACGAAGTCCGCACCGGGGATCGCCATCATCACGCCCGTCATGCCGCCGAGCGTGAACGTCACCATGAAGCCGATCGTCCACAGCACCGGCGTCGTGAATTCGATCCGGCCGCGGTACATCGTAAACAGCCAGTTGAACACCTTCACGCCGGTCGGGATCGCGATGATCATCGTCATGATCCCGAAGAACGCGTTCACGTTCGCGCCCGAGCCCATCGTGAAGAAGTGATGCAGCCACACGAGGAACGACAGCACCATGATCGCGCAGGTCGCGTAGACCATCGTCTTGTAGCCGAACAGCGGCTTCTTCGCGAACGTCGCGATCACTTCCGAGAAGATGCCGAACGCCGGCAGGATCAGGATGTACACCTCCGGATGCCCCCACGCCCAGATCAGGTTCAGGTACAGCATCGCGTTGCCGCCGGCATCGTTCGTGAAGAAGTGCATGCCGAGGTACCGGTCGAGGCCGAGCAGCGCGAGCGTCGCGGTCAGAATCGGGAACGACGCCATGATCAGCACGTTCGTGCACAGTGCCGTCCACGTGAACACCGGCATCTTCATCAGCGACATGCCCGGCGCGCGCATCTTGATGATCGTCACGAAGAAGTTCACGCCCGTCAGCAGCGTGCCGACGCCGGAAATCTGCAGTGCCCACAGGTAATAGTCGACGCCGACGCCCGGGCTGAACTGCAGCTCCGACAGCGGCGGATACGCGAGCCAGCCCGTCTGCGCGAACTCGCCGATCACGAGCGACACGTTGATCAGGATCGCGCTGACTGCCGTCATCCAGAAGCTCAGCGAGTTGATGAACGGGAATGCGACGTCGCGCGCGCCGATCTGCAGCGGCACGATCAGGTTCATCAGGCCGACCATGAACACCATCGCCATGAAGAAGATCATGATCACGCCGTGCGCGGTGAAGATCTGGTCATAGTGGTGCGGCGGCAGGAAACCGGGCGCGTTGTACGAGAGCGCGAGCTGCAGGCGCATCATGATCGCGTCCGCGAAGCCGCGCAGCAGCATGATGAATGCGACGATGATGTACATCACGCCGAGTCTCTTGTGGTCGACTGTCGTCAGCCACTCGGTCCACAGCCATTTCCACCGGCCGGTGATCGTCAGCGCGGCGAGAATGCCCAGCACGACGAGCCCCATGAAGGCGCCCGCCCCCATGATGATGGGCTGATCGAACGGGATCGCCGAAAGTGTCAGTTTGCCGAACATGCGTTATCCCTTCGTTCCGCAGGCGGCGTCCTTCAGGTCGAGGACGTGGCCATCGTTGTATTTCGCGATGATGTTGTGAAAGAGGCGCGGATCGACCGACGAGAAGTAGCGCACGGGCGCCTTCTCGCTCGGCTGCGCGACCGTGCCGTATGCCGTCATGTCGAGCCGGTCCGACGATGCCTTCACCTTCTGCACCCACGCGTCGAACTGCTCGCGCGGCTCGGCGAGCGTGCGGAACTTCATGTCGGAGAAGCCGCGGCCGCTGAAGTTCGCGGATGTACCGGCATAGTCGCCCGCCTCGTCGGCGATCAGGTGCAGGCGCGTCTGCATGCCGGCCATCGCGTAAACCTGGCCGCCGAGCTGCGGGATGAAGAACGAGTTCATCACCGAGTCGGACGTGATGCGGAAATTCACCGGCGTGCCGACCGGAATCGCGAGCTGGTTGACCGACGCGATGCCGAGCTCCGGATAGATGAACAGCCACTTCCAGTCGAGCGCGACGACTTCGACGTCGATCGGCTTGACCGACGATTCGAGCGGCTTGTACGGGTCGAGCTCGTGCGTGGTCTTCCACGTGAGCACGCCGAGGAACAGGATGATCAGCGTCGGCACGGTCCAGATCACGACCTCGATCGCGGTCGAGTGCGACCACTCCGGCGCATAGGTCGCGTTGCGGTTCGATGCGCGATAGCGCCACGCAAAGTACAGCGTGAGCAGGATCACCGGCACGACGACGATCAGCATCGCCCACGTCGAGGTCGCAATCAGCGATTTCTCCGCAGCGCCAATGCTTCCTTTCGGGTTTAGTACGTCTAAATTACATCCTGAAAGGCTCAATGCCGCGCCCACTGAAAGCAGCGCCGACAAGCCCCTTGAAGCTCTTCTTTTCATCACACAGCCTGATCGTCATTGAATCCGTTGCGTACGCCCGATGCACCTTCGATCCACGAAAGTGCCCGAATCATACGGCGAGCGGATTGTATGAAAATCAGTCAATGAGGAAAATCATCATTGCAGAATCTGGCCTGAGTCAGATTGTCGCGGGGTGCGCGGCACATGCGCGCGCAGGCCCGCCGCAGCGGGCAGCGTATCCGGAAAGGATGCGCGCGCAACCGTCCGCACGCGGCATGCCGAGTGCGGCGCATCGTGCGCGCTCAGCAGCGGTCCGCCTTAGTCGTGCGCGGACGCCATGTAGGCCGGCTGCGCGGGCGCAACACCGTCCCCTGCCGGCACCTTCGATTGGTCGGCTTCGGCGACCAGGCGCGCGACCGTCGGATCGATCGCGTCGGTGAACGGCTTCGGATAGAGGCCGACCATCAGCACGACAAACGCGAGCGACGCGAATATCACGCTCTCGCGGCGGCTCAGATCGGCAAGCTGCGCGATGCGCGGGTTCGCGATCTTGCCGAACACCACGCGCTTGAGCATCCACAGCGTGTACGACGCGCTCAAGATCAGCGTCAGCGCGGCCAGCGCGCCGATCCAGAAGTTGACGCGGATCGCGCCCATGATGACCATGAACTCGCCGACGAAACCCGACGTGCCCGGCAGCCCGATGTTCGCCATCGCAAACAGCAGCGCGAACGTCGCGAAACGCGGCATCACGCTCGCGACACCGCCGTACTCGGCGATCGCACGGGTTTTCGTTCTGTCGGCCAGCACGCTCACGCAGAGCAGCATCGCGCCGGCGACGAAGCCGTACGACACGAGCTGCACGATCGCGCCCTCGACGCCGATCCGGTTGAACAGGAACAGGCCGAGCGTGACGATCCCCATGTGCGCGACCGTCGAATATGCAAGCAGCTTCGCGAGATCGGTCTGCGCGAGCGCGAGCAGGCTCGCGTAGACGATCGCAAACAGCGACAGCGCGATCACCGCCGGCGCGAAGAAATGGCTCGCATCCGGCGTGATCGGCAGCGCGAATCGCAGGAAACCGTAGCCGCCGAGCTTCAGCATGCCGAGCATCAGCGCGGCGCCCGTCGGGCCGTCCGAGTAGACGTCGCGCAGCCACGTATGCACCGGCCACATCGGCACCTTGACCGCGAATGCCGCAAAGAAGCCGAGGAACACCAGCAGCTGCGGCGCGAAGCCGAGCTGCAGCGTGCGCCACACGCTCATGTCGAACGTGTGCGACTTCGCGTACAGGTACAGCATCGCCATCAGCAGCAGCAGCGAACCCGCGAACGAGATGAAGAAGAACTTCACCGCCGCGTACACGCGGTTTTCACGGCCCCACGTGCCGATCAGCAGGTACAGCGGAATCAGCGTCGCCTCGAAGAAGATGAAGAACAGCAGGCCGTCCTGCGCCGCGAACACGCCGACCATCAGTCCCGACAGGATCAGGAACGACGCGAGATATTGCGCGGTGCGCACCGTGACCGACTCCCACGATGCGATCACGATCACGAGCGTGGTGAAGGCGGTCAGTACGACGAGCCACAGCGACGCGCCGTCGATCCCGAGGCGCCAGCCCGAATTGAATGCGGCGAGCCAGTCGCGGTGCTCGACGAACTGCAGCGCGGCCGAATGCGCGTCGAAGCCCGCGACGAGCGGCACGACGGCCGCGAAACCCGCAATCGCGCCTGCAAGCGCAATCAGCCGCGTGCGGCGCGGATGACGGTCGGAACCGGCACGCAACAGGCACGCGCCGAACAGGATCGGAACCCAGATTGCCAGGCTCAGATAGGGGAAATCATGCATGTCAGTCAAGCCTTGAGAGTGTCGCGCACTGGATCGGGGGCAGGCACGACGAAAGGAACGAAAGATAATCGACAGGTAGATTTCGTGGATCGCCGGTGTCGGGAGAATGTAAAGCTGCATCAAGCAAAAGCTTGACGCAGCACAAGTGTCACCGGGTTAACGAGCATAAAGCGGCTGAATATTTTCTGCAGCGCAGCAATGCAATGTTTTTGCGAAGCGATGTCAGTCGCATGATTTTTATATGTAATTTTGTGTCATCAACGCGTGTGCGCCCACTCGTTCGTCGGTGCAATGCCGCATTTTTGACGCGCCCGGCCGTCGACGCCCATCCGATGGCATCGCGCACCATTTGCCTGATCGCTGCTTGCGATGGCCAGCATTGCTTACAATCATTCTTACGATTCAATGTCGGTTGCACCGCCCGAGCAAACGGCGCCCCTCCCCCTCCTCGCACTTTCATCAGGCGCAGACGCGCTCGACGCGCGAATGCGTCGCGCGGAACTATTCGGCGCCGGCCGCAATCAAGTTAACCATCCACCGCACTCCTCGACGGGCCACCGCCCTGGCGCGCGCCCGCATGTCAAGCCATGCGACACCTCCTGCTCGGCTCGCTGCTCGCCATCGTCGTCATCGCCGCCCACGCGGCGCCACCCGCTCCGGCCGGCGCGTCGGCCACCACCGGCACCGTGCCTGCGCTGACGCCGCAGCAGGCGCAACAGGCGCTCACGGTGCTCGAGAATCCGCACGAGCGCGCACAGGTCGAAACGACGTTGCGCGCGATCGCCGCCGCCGGCGCATTGAGCACGCCGACGATACCGACGAATGCGGCGGCGCCGGCAAGCGCCGCATCGACGGCCGCGACGCCGGCCGCGCTGACGTCGAACGGTCTCGCGTCGATGCTCGTCCGTCAGGGTTCGCGCTGGGCAACGGAAATCGGCAGCGCGCTGAGCGAGTCGCTGCATTCGCTGCTCGACGTCGGCTCGGTCGTCAACTGGTGGCGCAACGTGCTGGTCCGCGCCGACGAACGCGCCGCTCTCGTGCATGCGCTGTCGATCATCGTCGCCGTGCTGCTGCCCGCGTTCGTCGTCGAGTGGCTCACGACGCGGCTGCTGCGACGCACGCTGACCGCACTGGCCGCGCGTCGCGCCGGACGCGCCGCATCGGGGCCGCAAGCGTCCGACGACGATCCGGACGAGGCCGACACGTCGCCGCCACAGGATTCCCCCGAATGGGTGCCGGCGTCGTTGCGGGGACGCGGCCATGCGCGGCTTCATCGCACGCTGCTGTACCGGATGCCGCGCGCAAGCGTCAGCCTGCTGCTGCGTGCGGCGCCGTTGCTCGTCTTCGTCGGCGCCGCGAGCCTGACCACGTCGCTGCTCGCCGCCAGCGGCACGCCAGCCGAGACCGCGCTCGAATCGCTGATCGACATTTACGTGATCTGCCGCCTGATCGCGATCGTCAGCCGGCTGTTCTTCCAGCCCGATGCGCCGCAATTGCGCCTGCTGCATATCAGCGACCGGTGGGCAGGCTTCGCGCAGCGCTCGATCCACCGGATCGTGCTGGCCGTCGGCGGCAGCACGGCCGCTGTCGAGATCGCAGCGAACTTCGGCCTCAGCGAAGCGGGCCATGTCGCGCTGCTGAAGACTGTCGCGCTAGTCGGCCATCTGATGATGTCGCTGCTGATCCTCCAGTGCAGCCGCCCTGTCGCCGCGCGGATCCGCGCGCGCTGTGCGGGCCGGCCGTCGCTCGCGGTCGCCGGCAATGCACTCGCGGACGCGTGGGCGCCCGCGGCGATATTCGTCGTGATGGCGCTGTGGTTCGTGTGGGCGCTCGACGTCCACCACGGCTACCGCGTGCTGGTCACGCTCGGCGGACGCTCGATCGCCGCGATGATCGGCATGCGGATCGTGTCGATCTTCGTGTTCGGCGCGCTCGCGCGCCTGTTCCAGCGCGACGACGACAGCACGCTCGTCCATCGCCACGCGTACCGCTACTACCCGCTGCTGCGGCAAGCGGTGTCGGCCATCCTCGGCCTCGTGACGATCGTGCTGCTGTTGCAGATCTGGGGCGTCCCGGTGTTCCACGCGTTCGAGTCCGGCACGGTCGGTCACCGTCTCGCGTCGGCGCTCGCAACGATCGCGATCGCCGCCGTCATCGCACTCGTCGCCTGGGAAGCGGCGAACATCGCGATCGAACGCCGCCTGCAGCAATGGACCCGCGACGGCAGCCTGATGCGCGCGGCGCGGCTGCGCACGCTGCTGCCGATGATCCGCTCGCTGCTGTTCGTGCTGATTGCGCTGGTCGTCGTGATGACGGGTCTGAGCGAGCTCGGCGTGAACGTCGGGCCGCTTCTCGCGGGTGCCAGCATCTTCGGCGTCGCGCTCGGCTTCGGCTCGCAAAAGCTCGTGCAGGACTTCATCACCGGCATCTTCCTGCTGATGGAGAACGCGATGCAGGTCGGCGACTGGGTCACGCTTGCCGGCGTGTCAGGTACAGTCGAGTACCTGTCGATCCGCACGGTGCGGCTGCGCGCCGGCGACGGCTCGCTGCACACCGTGCCGTTCAGTTCGGTGACGACCGTCAACAACACGAATCGCGGGCTCGGCAACGCGGCCGTCAAGGTCAGCATCGCGTATGGCGGAGACATCGATCGCGCGGTCGCGACGCTGAAGGAAATCGGCGCCGCGTTGCGCGAGGATCCGAAGTACCGCGACGGCATCCTGTCGGATTTCAGCTACTGGGGCGTCGACCAGGTCGACGGCGCGACGATCGCGCTGAGCGGGCAGATGCAGTGCACGGACACGACGCGCTGGGGCGTGCAGCGCGAATTCAACCGGCGGATCGCCGATACGTTCCGCGAGCGCGGCATCCGGATCGCGAATCCGCAGCGCAGCCTGGTCGCCTATGAGGACGACATGCGGCGCAACGACGACGGCGACAGCGACAGAGACAGCGACGTCGCAGCCGACATCGCGAACGCGCCGCCGAGGCCCGACACGCGGCCGCAAAGGCCCAACTGACAGAAATGACGGACCGGAAAAAGAAAAGCCCCGCAAGTCCGAGAACTTGCGGGGCTTGTTCCGCCACTTCTGGCGGAGACGGAGGGATTCGAACCCTCGATCCAGGTTTTGGCCCAGATGCTCCCTTAGCAGGGGAGTGCCTTCGACCTCTCGGCCACGTCTCCCAAACTTTCGCTCGCACCAGGGAGGCAGTGCGACGAGAACGAAATAATATAGGGTTTCGAACCGCGCGTCAATTTCCGTGATGCATTTTCTTCAACGCATCACGAAAATTTCGTCATGCCTGGTCGAGTTCGAATGCCTTGTGCAGCGCGCGGACGGCCAGCTCCATGTATTTCTCGTCGATCAGCACCGAAATCTTGATTTCGGACGTCGAGATCATCTGGATGTTGATGCCCTCTTCCGACAGCGTGCGGAACATCTTGCTCGCGACACCGACGTGCGAACGCATGCCGACGCCGACGACCGACACCTTCGACACCTTCGGGTCGCCCTGCACCTGCTCGGCGCTCACGTGACCCTTTACCTGGTTGGTCAGGATGTCCATCGCCTTCTGGTAGTCGCCACGGCCGACCGTGAACGTGAAGTCCGTCTTGCCCTGCACGCTCTGGTTCTGGATGATCATGTCGACGTCGATGTTCGCGTCGGCGACCGGGCCAAGGATCTGATATGCGATGCCCGGCTTGTCGGGCACGCCCATCACCGCAATGCGTGCTTCGTCGCGCTGGAACGCGATGCCGGAAATGACTGCCTTTTCCATGGTCTCGTCTTCTTCAAAAGTAATCAGGGTGCCCGAGCGCATTTCTTCGTCGAGCGCAATCAGCGGATCGGTCAGGCTCGACAGCACACGCGTCTTCACCTGGAATTTGCCGGCGAATTCGACCGAGCGGATCTGCAGGACCTTCGAGCCGAGGCTCGCCATTTCCAGCATTTCCTCGAACGTCACGCGATCGAGGCGGCGCGCCTCTTCGACGACGCGCGGATCGGTCGTGTAGACGCCATCGACGTCCGTGTAGATCAGGCACTCTTCGGCGCCGAGCGCCGCTGCGACCGCCACCGCCGACGTGTCCGAGCCGCCGCGGCCGAGCGTCGTGATGTGGCCGTCCGGATCAACGCCCTGGAAGCCCGTGATGATCACGACCTTGCCGGCGTTCAGATCCGCCTTCACGCGCTCGTCGTCGATCGAGTGGATGCGCGCTTTCGTGAACGCGCTGTCGGTCTTGATCGGCACTTGCCAGCCGGCATAGCTCACGGCCTCGACGCCGATTTCCTGCAGCGCGATCGACAGCAGGCCGACGCTGACCTGCTCGCCGGTCGACGCGATCATGTCGAGCTCACGCGGGCTCGGCTGGCTCGAAATCTCTTTCGCGAGACCGAGCAGACGGTTGGTTTCGCCGGACATCGCGGACGGCACGACCACCAGCTGGTGCCCGGCCTGATGCCATTTTGCGACGCGTTTCGCGACGTTCTTGATGCGCTCGACCGAGCCCATCGAAGTGCCGCCGTATTTATGTACGATGAGTGCCATTGTCGTTCTGAACTGGAGAAGAGGCCGCACGGGCGCGCTGGGCAGGCCGCATTGCCGTTCGGTCACGCGGCTTGTGGCTGTGGACGGACGACGAGGAGAACGGCTGGGACGCAGCACGCGGACGTGACGGATTTGCCCGGTAGGCGGATCAGGCCGCGCAAACCGGGTACGTCACGCGGAAAACCTGCACAAAATGCTCAAAAATCGAGCCGAGCAAACGACCGAGCGTACCCGATCAACGCCCGATTGACAAGCCGCAAGCCGCGTCGGCGCACGTTCCGGCGCCGTTTACCAAATGGTGAAAATCAGCGCGGCATCGTCGCGCGCCATCATGTCCGCATTACGCGATCAGCAGATCCGGACGCCATTCGATCCGGCGCCATATGCCGCCGCCGGACGCGCGGTCGTCGCGATTGACGCCGAGCCGCGGCACGAACAGCAGGCGGTCGCCCGCGAACAGCAGCGGCACGTCGCGCTGCCATGCCGGCACGCCGCGCTCCTGGAACAGGTTCTTCAGCGTGCGGCCGGGCCCGCCCGGCGCCGCGCGCATCCGTTCGCCGCCCGCGCGGGCGCGCGCGACGAGCGGCGCGGCGCGCAGCACGGCCTCGGGCACCGCATCGGCGTCGCCCGCCGAAGCCGGCGCGAACACGTACGTGCCGCGCCACGCGGGCAGATGCCAGACCTCCTGCCCGTCCCACGCACACGTACACTCGGGACGCGGCGTCGCGCTGCCGTCGTCGGGCGGCTCGGCACTGTCGCCGACCTCCCAGTAAACGACGTCGCGGTACAGCCGCAGGCACTGGCCCGCATGATCGACGCGCAGCGCATGCGCGACTTGCGTGGCGCGCAGTTGCCGCATCATGTTCGCGAGCCGTGCCGCAGACGCGCCCGGCAGGCCGAGCGAGCGCATCCAGAAACGCAGCAGGTTTGCGCCGCGCGTGTCGTCGAGCGCGACCAGCGCATCGCGCGACAGTGCGCGCCCGTCGTCGCGCGCAGCGCCGGCGAAATCCAGTTCGGCCAGATCGTCGAGCAGCCGCTGCGCCGCCGCTGCGTGTTGCGCGGCACGGCCGAGCGCATCGCGAAAGCCGGGAAAATGCACGGCGAGCGCAGGCAGCACGTCGAGGCGCAGCGCGTTGCGCGCGTAGCGCGTGTCGCGGTTCGATTCGTCGTCGATCCACGCGATGCCGCGCTCGGATGCATAGCGCTCGAGCTGCGCGCGCAGCAGGCGCAGCAGCGGGCGCACGCGTTCGACATGCGCCGCCGCCGGCCGATAGCGCGGCGCCATCGCCGCGATCCCGGCAATGCCGGCGCCGCGCAACAGTTGCAGCAGCACCGTTTCGGCCTGGTCGTCGGCGTGCTGCGCGAGCCACAGCACGGCTGCGCCATGCCGCTCGCACATTGCGTCGAGCGCCGCATAGCGGCTTTCCCGCGCACTCGCCTCGATGCCCGTGCCGCTGTCGCGCGGCACGTCGACGCGCATCGAATCGAATGCGACGCCGAGCTTCGCGGCGGCCGCTTCGGCATGCGCGGCCCACGCGTCGGCGTTCGCGCTCAGCCCGTGATGCACGTGCAGCGCGACGCAGCGCGCCGCGCCCGCGACGCGCACGGCGGCGTCGAGCAGTACCGACGAGTCGAGACCGCCGCTGTATGCGACCGCGATGCGCGCGCCGGCCGGTACGTCGGCAAGCGCAGTGCCGACGGCGTCGAGCACGACGCGGTCGGCAGAATATTCGCTCGGGGGAATCACGATGAGACGGCGCGCCGGGCGGCGCGTGTCGATGAACGCACGCCGCGCGTCACGCGCCCGGCGTGGTTTCCTTGAACTTGCCGTAGGCCATCAAGCGCTCGAAGCGGCGCTCGCGCAGCGCGTCGATGCTCATGCCCTGGAACTGGCGCAGCGAATCGGCGAGCGCACGGCGCAGCAGCGCGGCCATGCCCTTCGGGTCGCGGTGCGCGCCGCCGAGCGGCTCGTTGATGATCTTGTCGATCAGGCCGAGCGCCTTCAGGCGATGCGCGGTCAGGCCCAGCGCCTCGGCCGCCTCGGGCGCCTTCGCGGCGCTCTTCCAAAGGATCGACGCGCAGCCTTCCGGCGAGATCACCGAATAGGTCGAGAACTGCAGCATCATCACGGTATCGGCCACCGCGATCGCGAGCGCGCCACCCGAACCGCCCTCGCCGATCACCGTCGTGATGATCGGCGTCTTCAGCTCGGCCATCACGTACAGGTTGCGGCCGATCGCCTCCGACTGGCCGCGTTCTTCCGCACCGATGCCCGGATACGCGCCCGGCGTATCGACAAACGTGAAGATCGGGAGCCCGAATTTCTCGGCCAGCCGCATCAGGCGCTCGGCCTTGCGATAGCCTTCGGGACGCGGCATGCCGAAATTGCGCGCCGCGCGCTCCTTCGTGTCGCGGCCCTTCTGGTGGCCGATCACCATGCACGGATGACCGCCGAAGCGCGCGAGGCCGCCGACGATCGACAGGTCGTCCGCGAATGCGCGGTCGCCGTGCAGCTCGTGAAAATCGGTAAACAGTTCCGCGACGTAGTCGAGCGTGTAAGGACGCTGCGGATGCCGCGCGATCTGCGACACCTGCCACGGCGACAGGTTCGCGTACAGGTCCTTCGTCAGTTGCTGGCTCTTCTTCGACAGCCGCTCGATTTCTTCCGAAATATCGACAGCCGAGTCGTCCTGCACGAATCGCAGCTCTTCGATCTTGGCCTCGAGTTCGGCGATCGGCTGTTCGAAATCCAGAAACGTGGTCTTCATGTGTTCGAATCCTTGGGTCTTGCGGCAGCGCGTATTCTACCCGCGCGGGCGACGCTCAAAACCGGCTCTCAACTATTGATGTTTAAAATTCGATAGCCCGGCTCATTCACCGGCATCCAGCGAGTCGAGGCTGCGCCACATGTACCAGGTGGCGACGGTGCGCCACGGCTCCCAGTTGGCCGCCACTTCCCGCGCCTCGCTGCGCGTGACCGGCTCCCCGCTGAAATAATTGACGCTGATCGCGCGGATCAGGCCCGGATCGTCGAGCGGCAGCACGTCCGGCCGCGACAGGTTGAAGATCAGGAACATCTCCGCGGTCCAGCGGCTGATGCCGCGAATCTGCGTGAGTTCCGCGATCACGTCCTCGTCGTCCATCGACGTCCATTTGTCGACGTGCAGCGCACCCGACACGAAGTGCTGCGCGAGATCGAGAATATATTCCGTCTTTCGCTTCGACAGCCCGCATGCGATCAGTTTCTCGGAACCGAGCTTGATCACTTGCTGTGGCGCAAGCTTCGGGCAAGCAGCCTCGATCCGCCCCCATACCGACTGCGCGGACGCGACGGAAATCTGCTGGCCGACCACCGAGCGCGCAAGCGTGACGAACGGATCGCCGCGCTTGACGAGATGCGCGGGACCGAATTTCGGGATCAGCTTCTTCATGATGCGGTCGCGCTTGACGAGATCGGCACATGCCTTGTCCCAGTAAGCGGGACGCACGACGACGTCGACGCCGTCGAACTCCGTCACTTCGGATGCACGCGCCTTGCGGCCCGCCGCATCGGCCGCCGGCACCGCGCCATCGGGTCGCGCCGCCTCGGCGCCCTTCGCGCGCGCCGGCTTGACCGCCGGCGGCTGCGCATGACCGTCGAGCGCGCCGTTCGGCACGGCGCGCTTCGCGTCCGCTCTCGCCGTCGGCGCACGCTTGGCTGCCGGACGCGCGGCGACCGGGGTCGCGCGCCTGACCGGCGCTTTTCTGGCCGTTGCCATCTTGCCTCCTACCTGACGAATCGGTCAGTGGAACGCGTTGCGCTCATACGCGACGCCATTCGGTCGATCCGCCCGGTTTGTCTTCAAGCGCGATACCGGCCTCGAGCAGCTCCGCCCGGATCCGGTCCGCTTCGGCATAATCCTTCGCCTGCTTCGCCGCGCCACGCGCGACGATCTTCGCTTCGATCTCGTCGGCCGTGAAACCGCCTTCCTGCGCGGCACCTGCTGCCTGCTGCAGGAACGCGCGCGGCTCGCGGCCGAGCAATCCCATGAGGCCTGCCAGCTGCTTCAGCTGGCGCGCCAGCGCCGCGTCGCGCGTGCGGTTCACTTCGCCGGCCAGCTCGAACAGCGTCGCCACCGCAACCGGCGTGTTGAAGTCGTCGTTCATCGCGGCCGCGAAGCGCTGCGCATGCGGTTCGTTCCAGTCGAGCGCGAGCGTATCCGGCTCGACGTCCTTCAGCGCGGTATAGAGACGCGTCAGCGACGCGCGCGCATCGTCGAGATGCACATCGCTGTAGTTGAGCGGCGACCGGTAGTGCGTGCGCACGATGAAGAAGCGCATGACCTCGGCGTCGTACTGCGCGAGGACTTCGCGGATCGTGAAGAAGTTGCCGAGCGATTTCGACATCTTCTCGTTGTCGACCTGCACGAAGCCGTTGTGCATCCAGTAATTGACGAACGTCTGGCCGGTCGCGCCCTCGCTCTGCGCGATCTCGTTCTCGTGATGCGGGAATTGCAGGTCCTGCCCGCCGCCGTGGATGTCGAAATGATCGCCGAGCAGCGTGCAGCCCATCGCCGAGCACTCGATGTGCCAGCCCGGACGGCCCGCGCCGTACTTCGAGTCCCACGACGTGCCTTCCGGATCTTCCGGCTTCGCGCGCTTCCACAGCACGAAATCGAGCGGATCTTCCTTCGCGTCGTTCGCGGCGACGCGCTCGCCTGCGCGCAGGTCGTCGAGCGACTTGCCCGACAGCTTCCCGTAGTTCGCGAACTTGCGCACCGAATAATTGACGTCGCCGTCCGTCGCCTGATATGCGTAGCCGTTCGCCTCGAGCTGCTCGATCATCCCGAGCATCTGCGGAATGAAGCGCGTCGCGCGCGGCTCGATGTCCGGCCGCTGGATGCCCAGCGCATCTTCGTCCGCATGCATCGCGTCGATGAAGCGGTCCGTCAGCGACTTGATCGTCTCGCCGTTCTCGACCGCGCGGCGGATGATCTTGTCGTCGATGTCGGTGATGTTGCGCACGTACGTGACCCGGAATCCGATCGCACGCAGCCAGCGCTGAACGAGGTCGAACACGACCAGCATGCGCGCGTGGCCCACGTGACAATAGTCGTAGACGGTGATCCCGCATACGTACATCCGCACTTCGCCGGGCTGGCGCGGCACGAAAACTTGCTTGTCACGCGCGAGCGTGTTGTAGATGCGCAGTGATTCCATAGAGATGAACGTGAGCCGAAGGAAACCGCCCTGGCGAGGCTCGCCCTGCATGCGACACGACCGGGATATCGCTGCGGCGCCGTGCCGCGCGTCCTCGTATCACATGGGGCGGTCAGGCTGCAAGCACAGCGGTGACGGCCACGAGAGGCAAAAAGAAAGACTGCCTGCGGCTCGCCGGAACGCGCAGACGTTTTGTTAGAATGGCTCGGAGTATAACATTCCGATTTACGCCTATGAAATCTCCTCGCGGCCGCGCGCCGAGCGCTGCGACCCTCGTTGCGACCGCCGTCATGGGCGTCGCGCTGACGTTCCTGCCGGCCGCCGCGGCCCACGCGCAGAAGGCCCCGCCTTCCGCCGACGGCACGCCCGAGATCGATGCATCGATCACCGGCAAGCAGTGGAAGCAGGCGCTCGCGCAACTCGATGCACGCATCGCCGCGAACCCGCACGACGTGCAGGCGCAGTTCAAGCGCGGCACCGTGCTCGTGCGCCTGAACCGCGACGACGATGCGATCCAGCAGTTCGTCGCGATCACGCAGGCGTACCCCGAACTGCCCGAGCCGTACAACAACCTCGCGGCGCTCTATGCGAAGCACGGCCGCTACGACGAAGCGCGCGCCGCGCTCGTCACCGCGACGCAAGCGAACCCGAGCTACGCGCTCGCCTACGAGAACCTCGGCGACCTGTACCTGCGCCTCGCGGCAGAATCGTACAAGCGCGCGCAATCGCTCGGCCGCACGAGCGGCGCGACTGCGCAGCGCCTCGCCGATCTGCAGAAGATCGTCTCGCCGCCGAAACCCGCACCGGGCACGCGCGCCGCGGCACCGTCGACGCCCGACTACGCAGCCCGTGCGGCCGCGAGCGTCAGCACCACCACGCTGCCGCTGTCGCCGACGTTCCAGTTCGGCGGCCCGTCCGGCGCGATGGCGGCGCCCTACGTCGCGCCGTCGCAATAAGATCAGCGACACGCGTCACTTCACCCATCCAACCAGAGGATCGCAATGAAACGTCTGTTGCTGGCGCTTGGCGGCGCCGCCCTACTCGCGACCGCGCCCGCGTTCGCGCAAACGGCCAGCGCGCACCCGGTCGTGCAGCTGAAGACCTCGCAGGGCGACATCCGTGTCGAGCTGTATCCGGAGAAGGCGCCGAAGACGGTCGCCAACTTCCTCGACTACGTGAAATCCGGCCAGTACACCGGCACGATCTTCCATCGCGTGATCAAGGGCTTCATGATCCAGGGCGGCGGCTACAAGGCCAACTTCGACGAGAAGCCGACGCGCGCGCCGATCCCGCTCGAGAGCCGCAATGGCCTGAAGAACGTGACGGGCACGATCGCGATGGCGCGCACCGGCGATCCGAATTCGGCAACCGCGCAGTTCTTCATCAACACCGTCGACAACGCGGGCCTCGACTATCCGAATCCGGACGGCAACGGCTACGCTGTGTTCGGCAAGGTCGTGTCGGGAATGGATGTCGTGAAGAAGATCGAAGCCGTGGCGACGACGTCGCGCGGCCCGATGCGCGACGTGCCGGAACAGGCCGTCGTGATCGAATCGGCGAACCTCGTCTCGAAATAAATCCGGCCGGGTCGTTCCGGCACATCACGCGGCCGCGTCGCACGACCGGCCGCGTGCCATTTAAACCGTCCCATCGAAGGAATTCATCATGGTTGAACTGCATACGAACCACGGCGTGATCAAGCTCGAACTCGACGCCGCGAAAGCGCCGAAGACGGTCGAGAATTTCCTGAACTACGTGAAGAAGGGCCACTACGACGGCACCGTGTTCCATCGCGTGATCAACGGCTTCATGATCCAGGGCGGCGGCTTCGAGCCGGGCCTGAAGCAAAAGCCGACCGACGCGCCGATCGACAACGAGGCGAACAACGGCCTGAAGAACGACAAGTACACGATCGCGATGGCGCGTACCAACGATCCGCACTCGGCAACGGCCCAGTTCTTCATCAACGTCAACGACAATGATTTCCTGAACCACTCGTCGCCGACGCCGCAAGGCTGGGGCTACGCGGTGTTCGGCAAGGTCGTCGAAGGCCAGGACGTGGTCGACAAGATCAAGGCCGTGAAGACGGGCAATGCAGGCTTCCATCAGGACGTCCCGACCGACGACGTCGTGATCGAGAAGGCCGTCGTCGCCTGACGTTTCGATACGGAGGCACTTCGATGCTGCAGGAGACTCCGCCGCGAAGCGTCTCCGCGGGCGTGCCGGGCGAGCGCGAATATGCGCAGGCCGCACGCCCGTTCCTGTTCATCTCCGATCTGCACCTGAGCGAGGCGATTCCGAAGACGGTCGCCGCGTTCGAGCATTTCGTGAAATACACCGCCGATAGCGCCGACTCGGTGTTCATTCTCGGCGACCTGTTCGAATACTGGATCGGCGACGACGTGCTCGACGACGATCCGTTCGCCGCGCGCATGACGGCGCTCCTGCGTACGCTCTCCGAACGCGGGATCGCGCTCTACGTGATGCACGGCAATCGCGACTTCCTGCTCGGCAAGCGCTTCATGAAGGCGGCCGGCGCGATCCTGATGCCCGACCCGGCGCTGATCACGGCGTTCGGCCAGCGCATCGTGCTCGCGCATGGCGATGCGCAATGCACGGCCGATCATGGTTACCAGTTCTTCCGGCAGTTTGCCCGCAACCGCGCCGCGCAATGGCTGTTCCTCGCTTGGCCGTTCCGCTGGCGTCGTGCGATCGCCGAACGGATGCGCTCGAAAAGCGAGGCCGGCCGGACGCGCCCGCCGTCGCCGCGCTACGACGTGACGCGCGAAGGCGTCGCCGCACTCTTCAGCCGGAGCAACGCGAGCGTGATGATCCACGGCCATACGCACCGCCCGGCGCGCCACCTCGAACCGGGTGGCGTGCGCTGGGTGCTGCCCGACTGGGATCTCGACCACGGCGCCCCGCGCGGCGGCTACCTGCGCGTCGACGCGGAAGGCATTCGCGCGCTGCCGCTCGACTGAGCGCCACGACACCGGCCATGACTGCTCGCTGGCCGGCCTGCCGTCCGGCAGCCGCCGGACGACGGGCGGCCGCGCCGGCCGTTCAGGACTGGCGCTCGACCGCCTTGCCTTCGAGCACTGCCGACAGGCGGCGCAAGTCCAGGCGCGCCGCATCGGCGCCCTGCAGTGTTTCCAGATGCGTGCCGAGCCGCTCGAGCGCCGCGACGATCTCGTCGACGCGCCGGCTCTCCTTCGCCGCATGATCGATCAGGCCGTGGATCGCGAGCGACATCGGGTCGTCGGCATTCGGCGTGATGCCGTACGCGCAGAACGCCGCACGCTCCGGCTGCGGCTTCGGCTGCGCGGGCATCACGACGCGCGCCGGGTTGCCGACCGCCGTCCCGCCTGCCGGCACCGGCTTCACGACCACCGCATTCGAGCCGATCTTCGCGCCCGCACCGACCGTGAAGCCGCCGAGCACTTTCGCGCCCGCGCCGACGATCACGCCGGCCTCGAGCGTCGGGTGACGCTTCGCGCCGCGCGTCAGCGACGTGCCGCCGAGCGTCACGCCCTGGTAGATCGTGCAGTCGTCGCCGACGATCGCCGTCTCGCCGATCACGACGCCCATCCCGTGGTCGATGAACACGCGCCGGCCGATCGTCGCGCCCGGATGAATTTCGATGCCGGTCAGGAACCGACCGACCTGCGACGCGAAGCGCGCGACCCAGTAGCGCTTCGCGCGCCAGCATGCATGCGCGAAGCGATGCAGCACGAGCGCATGCAGCCCCGGATAACAGGTCAGCACTTCCCAGGCACTGCGAGCGGCGGGATCCCGCTCGCGAATCGTCGCAACGTCTTCGCGCAGTCTCGTGAACATGATCTGATCTGGGGAAAAGGACCGGCGCGCACCGCCGGCAATGGCCGGCCCTTATCGCGCCGGCTGCTTTGTTTATGACGTTCGGCGATTGTAGGTCGAGTCGCGCGCGCCCGCACGGCGCCGCGCGTTCACCCCGGTGCTGGCGCGGGTATTCGCGCCGGCACCGGCGGTGAATGCGCGGCCTGGGTCACGCGTCGCCGTCGGGCGTGCGCGACTTCAGCAGGATGTGCTTCGCGATCCCGCGCAGGATGTTGACTTCCTCGCGCTCCAGCCCGGTGCGCGAGAACAGGCGCCGCAGCCGAGGCATCAGCTTCTTCGGATTGCGCGGATCGAGAAAATCGAGCGCGATCAGCGCGTTCTCGAGATGCATGTACATCCGCTCGATCTCGTCGCTTTGCGCGAGCGTGCCGGCTTCCGCCTGCGGCAGCGGCACGCTCGCGTCATCGAGAAACGCGATACGCAGTTCATAGGCGAGCACCTGCACCGCCTGCGCAAGGTTCAGCGAGCTGTAGGCCGGGTTCGCCGGGATGTGCGCGAGCGCACTGCATTGCTCGACATGCTCGTTCGACAGGCCGGTGCGCTCGTTGCCGAATACGAGCGCGATGTCGCCGCCTCCGACCTGCCGGCTCGCCTGCTCAGCTGCCGCCCGCGGCGCAAGGCGCGGCGGGCCGTATTCGCGCGTGCGCGCGGTCAGCGCGATCGACCAGTGGACACCGGACAGCGCGTCGCCGAGGGTCGGCACGACGTGCGCGGACGCGAGCACGTCATCGGCGCCGCTGGCCATCGCGATTGCGTCGGGATCGCTCTGCACGTGCGGCACCCGTGGCGCGACCAGCACCAGCCGCGAGAAGCCCATCGTCTTCAGCGCGCGCGCGGCGGCGCCGACGTTGCCGGGGTGGCTCGGCTCGACGAGCACGAAGCGGGTGGACGTAAAGCCGCCGCGCAGCGGCCCGGACGACTGCGCCGCGTCAGACACGGACGGCGCAGCGGTGTTCTGCAAGGTTTCCACTACCATACGACTCGATTACCAGAATGGCCGTATGGTATCGCCAACGCACGGACAAGCCCACCCGTCCCGACGGCCAGTGGGGTTTCCCCGCATTCCGACCACCTAAAACTGCCGAAAGTCGGGTAAAATCATGCCCTTATGCGCGCCGCACCATCTGCGGCGCGAGTCGTTCCCGCTCTTTGTCAATTCGCGTCTCATCTCGCCCGTGCGCGCCGTCCCGGGCGAGTCGTTCCACTTCGTGGCGGCTTGTCGCCGCCGGCTACAGGATCCAGGCTCATGCATCCCATGCTCAACATCGCTGTCAAGGCTGCGCGCCGCGCCGGACAGATCATCAACCGCGCATCCCTCGATCTCGACCTGATCGAAATCCGCAAGAAGCAGCAGAATGACTTCGTCACCGAAGTGGACAAGGCCGCCGAAGACGCGATCATCGAGACGCTGAAGACTGCCTACCCCGATCACGCGATCCTCGCGGAAGAGTCGGGCGCATCCGAGAACGAATCCGAATTCCAGTGGATCATCGATCCGCTCGACGGCACGACCAACTTCATCCACGGCTTCCCGTACTACTGCGTGTCGATCGCGCTCGCGCACAAGGGCGTCGTCACGCAGGCGGTGGTCTACGACCCCAACAAGAACGACCTGTTCACCGCCACGCGCGGCCGCGGCGCGTACCTGAACGACCGCCGCATCCGCGTCGGCCGCCGCGACCGCCTGTCGGAATCGCTGATCGGCACCGGCTTCCCGTTCCGCGAAAAGGACGGCCTGGACGCATACGCGCGCCTCTTCACCGAAATGACCCAGGCCTGCACGGGCCTGCGCCGCCCGGGCGCCGCGGCGCTCGACCTCGCGAACGTCGCGGCGGGCCGCCTCGACGGCTTCTTCGAGCAGGGCATCAACGTGTGGGACATGGCCGCGGGCAGCCTGCTGATCACCGAGGCCGGCGGCCTCGTCGGCAACTACACGGGCGACGCCGACTTCCTGCATCGCCATGAGATCGTCGCGGCGAACCCGAAGGTCTACGCGCAGATGATCCCGATCCTGAACCGCTACAGCCGCGTGCACCCGGCCGCGGAATAAGCCTCCGCGCCGCGTTGCCGCCCCGACGGCCCGTGCCTGCTTCCCGCAGGCCGGGCCGTGTTCTTTTCCGGCGGCCGGGGCCCCGGCGGCCGGCGCTCCGGCGACCGGCGCCGCCTTCTTGCCGGACATGGCCTTGCGTCGCTTCGCGCCGCACCCACATCGTCCTGACGGCTCGCACGCAGCACGGCGGCCTGCTTCCGCCATTGGTCGAACGGATGACGGCGCCCCACTCGCTCGCCCATGTAAACTAGCGGCTGAGACGCGCGCCGGATTTCGCCGCATCCCCGGCGCGGTCAAACTCGATACACCGCATTCAAACAGATGGAAAACACGCCTGTGAGTGAAGAAACGCAAATGAACTCAGCATCGCTCGAACACTCGCCGGCCGCGGGGTCGGGCGATACCCAGGCGTCGGCGTCCCGCATCGCGCGCGGACTCGAAAACCACACGCCGATGATGCAGCAATACCTGCGCATCAAGGCCGACCACCCCGACACGCTCGTCTTCTACCGGATGGGCGATTTCTACGAGCTGTTCTTCGAGGATGCAGAGAAGGCCGCGCGGCTGCTCGACCTGACCCTCACGCAGCGCGGCGCGTCGGCCGGCACGCCGATCAAGATGGCGGGCGTGCCGCATCATGCGGTCGAGCAATACCTCGCGAAGCTCGTCAAGATGGGCGAATCGGCCGCGATCTGCGAGCAGATCGGCGACCCTGCCACGTCGAAGGGCCCGGTCGAACGCAAGGTCGTACGCGTCGTCACGCCGGGTACGCTGACCGACGCCGCGCTGCTGTCCGACAAGAACGATGTCTACCTGCTCGCGATGTGCGCAGGCCACAACAAGCGGGGCGTCGCGGTCAACGTCGGCCTTGCATGGCTCAACCTCGCGAGCGGCGCGCTGCGCCTCGCCGAGATCGAGCCCGACCAGCTCGGTGCGGCGCTCGAGCGTATCCGTCCGGCCGAGATCCTGACCGCCGACGGCGCGGCCGATGGCGTGCCGGCCGCCGCAGGCGCGATCAAGCGCGTGCCGGCATGGCATTTCGATATCGCGTCAGGCATCCAGCGCCTGTGCGACCAGCTCGACGTCGCGGGCCTCGACGGTTTCGGCGCGCATTCGCTGACGAGCGCCTGCGGCGCGGCCGGCGCGCTGCTGCTGTACGCGGCGGCCACGCAGGGCCAGCAGTTGCGGCACGTGCGCAGCCTGAAGGTCGAGAACGAAACCGAATACATCGGGCTCGATCCGTCCACGCGCCGCAACCTCGAATTGACCGAAACGCTGCGCGGCACCGAATCGCCGACGCTGTATTCGCTGCTCGATACCTGCTGCACGACGATGGGCAGCCGCCTGCTGCGCCACTGGCTGCACCATCCGCCACGCGCGTCGGTGGCTGCGCAGTCGCGCCAGCAGGCAATCGGCGCGCTGCTCGACGCGCCCGCCAACGCGAGCCTCGATGCACTGCGCAGCGCACTGCGGCAGATTGCCGACGTCGAACGGATCACCGGGCGCCTTGCGCTGCTGTCCGCGCGGCCGCGCGACCTGTCGAGCCTGCGCGATACGTTCGCCGCGCTGCCGGCGCTGCGCGAGCGCATCGAGCCGATCGTCGGCAACGCGGATGCGCTCGCCCGCCTCGACGCGGCGCTCGTCCCGCCTGCCGAATGCCTGGACCTGCTGACGAACGCGATTGCCCCCGAGCCCGCGGCGATGGTGCGCGACGGCGGCGTGATCGCGCGCGGCTACGACGCGGAGCTCGACGAGCTGCGCGACATCTCGGAAAACTGCGGGCAGTTCCTGATCGACCTCGAAGCACGCGAGCGTACCCGTACCGGCATTGCGAACCTGCGCGTCGAATACAACAAGGTGCACGGCTTCTATATCGAAGTCACGCGCGGGCAGACCGACAAGGTGCCCGACGACTACCGGCGCCGCCAGACGCTGAAGAACGCCGAGCGCTACATCACGCCGGAACTGAAGACCTTCGAGGACAAGGCGCTGTCCGCGCAGGAGCGTGCACTGGCACGCGAGCGCGCGCTGTACGACGCGGTGCTGCAGGCGCTGCTGCCGTTCATTCCGGAGTGCCAGCGCGTCGCGTCCGCACTCGCGGAACTCGACCTGCTCGCCGCGTTCGCCGAGCGCGCACGTGCGCTCGACTGGGTCGCCCCGACGTTTTCCGACGAGATCGGCATCGAGATCGAGCAGGGCCGGCATCCGGTCGTCGAGGCGCAGGTCGAGCAATTCATCGCGAACGACTGCACGCTCGGCGCCGACCGCAAGCTGCTGCTGATCACCGGCCCGAACATGGGCGGTAAGTCGACGTTCATGCGGCAAACCGCGCTGATCGCGCTGATGGCCTACGTCGGCAGCTACGTGCCGGCCCGCTCGGCCCGTTTCGGCCCGATCGACCGGATCTTCACGCGGATCGGCGCAGCGGACGATCTCGCCGGCGGCCGCTCGACGTTCATGGTCGAAATGACCGAGGCCGCAGCGATCCTCAACGACGCGACACCGCAAAGCCTCGTGCTGATGGACGAAATCGGCCGCGGCACGTCGACGTTCGACGGCCTTGCGCTCGCGTGGGCGATCGCGCGGCATCTGCTCGCGCACAACGGCTGCTACACGCTGTTCGCGACGCACTACTTCGAACTGACGCAGTTGCCTGCCGAATTCCCGCATGCGGCCAACGTCCACCTGTCGGCGGTCGAGCATGGTCACGGCATCGTGTTCCTGCACGCGGTCAACGAAGGCCCCGCGAACCAGAGTTACGGGCTGCAGGTTGCACAGCTCGCGGGCGTGCCCGCGCCGGTGATCCGCGCGGCGCGCAAGCACCTCGCGTATCTCGAGCAGCAGTCGGCCGCGCAACACACGCCTCAGCTCGACCTGTTCAGCATGCAGCCGGCCGCCGACGATCTCGAATGTGCCGACGCGCCGACGGCGCCGAGCGCACCGAACCCGGCGCTCGAGCGGCTGCGCGACATCGATCCCGACGACCTGAAACCGCGTGAAGCGCTCGACCTGCTGTACGAACTGCGCACGCTCCTCCAGGCACACGATGCCGACGGGCACGCGTAAGCGCACGGCGTCCGCGCCGCGGACACCGCGGGCACGCGTGGCGGTCGCGCTCGCGATCGCCGCGGCGTTCGCGATATCGCAGCCCGGCGCGCACGCGGCGCCCGAGAAGCGCGCCGGTGCGCCCTATTCGTTCGCGGTCGTCTCTGGCGTGTTCGGCTCACCTGCCGACGAGGCCGCGGCACAGCGGATGCTCGAAGCGATGGCGCGCGAGCGCAACCTCGCGTTCGTCGTGTACGCGGGCGATCTCAAGGGGGCGAAGGAAGCGTGCCGGGACACGCTGTACATGCAACGCGGCGCGATCCTCGACGCGTCGCGCGTGCCGCTCGTGTTCGTTCCCGGCCACGACGACTGGGTCGCATGCAACACCGCCGCGGGTGGCGGCTACGACCCGGTCGAGCGGCTCGACTTCCTGCGCCAGACACTGCTCTCCGACGCAGTATTACCCGGCCCAGGCGCGCTGCCGATCACGCGCGAAAGCGAAATCGCACGCTTTCGGCCCTATCGCGAGAATGCACGCTGGATGCGCGACGACATCGTATTCGTCGCGCTCAACGCACCGGCACCGAACAATCACTTTCTGACGGCCGGCGGCCGCAACGGCGAATTCGAGGATCGGATCATCGCGAACGGCTTCTGGATCGATCATGCGGCCGAATACGCGAAGCGGCGCGACGCGCGCGCCATGGTGCTGATCCTTGAAGGCGACCCGCAGTTCGACCGCTACGAACGCGCGGAACGCTTTGCGTGGCTGCGCTTCAACCGGCCGCGCGTACGCGACGGCTTTCGCGAACTGAAACGCACGCTGATCAAGGCTGCGGCGGCCTTCCGCGGCCCGATACTCGTAATCCATGCGAGCAGCGAACCGCTCGCGAACGGCTTCGTCATCGACCGCCCGCTGCATGCGGATAATGGAGAACTCGTGGGGAACGTGACGCGCGTCGCGATCGGACCGCGCCAGCCTGCCAATCAATGGGTCAGGGTCGGCGTCTCGCCGGCACGGCAGACGCTCTTCAACATCAGCTTGCAGGACGTGCCGAAAAACCTGCCGGTGCCGCCGGCACTGCCGACGCCGTCGCACGACGACGTCCCGGTGCCGCAGATGCCGGAAATCCCGGCGCTGCCGGCGCTGCCCGATTCGTCGTCGGTCGCCCCGCCGCTGCCGGGCGACAATGTGGCGCCGAATGGTGTATCGGGCGCACCGGGTGCTTCGGCGCCCGCGCCGGCACCGTCAATCGGCCCGGCGCCCGACTTTCCCGCCAGCTCAGTGCAGCGTGCGCCCTGACGGTTCGCCGTCTTCGTCGTCCTCATCCTCGTCGACGATTTCGAGCCCTTCCGCGCCATGCGCGTGCTCGTGTTCGATCTCGTCCTCGGTGGCTTCGCGGACGTCCTTCACCGTCAGCGAGAAACGCAGCGCCATGCCGGCGAGCGGATGGTTACCGTCGAGCACGACCTTGTCCTCGGCGATGTCGGTGACCGTGTAGATCAGCGAGTCGACCTCCTCGTCGCCGTCCTCCGGCGTGCCCTCGAACTGCATTCCCACTTCCAGCGGCTCGGGAAAACGATCGCGCGGCTCGATCTTCACGAGCTCCGGGTCGTAGTCGCCGAACGCGTCCTGCGGCTCCAGCTGAATCTGTGCCTGGTAGCCCGGCTCCTGGCCATCGAGCTGTTCCTCGATCTTGGGGAACGTGCCATCATAGCCGCCGTGCAGATAGACCATCGGCTCGTCGCTTTCCTCGATCAGATTGCCTTGCGCATCCGACAGCTTGTAGGTGACCGATACGACGGTGTTTTTTGCGATTTTCATCCAATTCTCCCAAATACAACTCTCATTATACGATGCGCAAACGGTCTCAAGCCGAACCGCAGGACGGCACTGCTGCCGCGTTCGGCGCGCCGCCACCCGATCTTCCCACACCGCTGCTCGGCGGCCTCACGCCGGCGCAATTCATGCGCCGCTACTGGCAGAAGAAACCGCTGCTGATCCGTCAGGCGATCCCTGCCGTCACGTCCCCGGTTTCGCGCGACGCGCTGTTCGAGCTGGCCGGCGACTACGACGCCGAATCGCGGCTGATCACGCATTTTCGTAACAAGTGGCAACTTGCGCACGGTCCGTTCGAGACCGATGCGCTGCCGCCCGTTACGCGCAGCGCATGGACGCTGCTCGTGCAGGGTCTCGACCTGCATGTCGATGCGGCACGCACGCTGCTCGAACGCTTCCGCTTCATCCCCGATGCACGCCTCGACGACCTGATGATTTCGTATGCGACCGACGGCGGCGGCGTCGGCCCGCATTTCGATTCATATGATGTATTCCTGCTGCAGGTCGAAGGCAAGCGCCGCTGGCGGATCGGCGCCCAGAAGGACCTGTCGCTGCAGCCGGGCGTGCCGCTCAAGATCCTCGAACACTTCGAGCCGAGCGAAGAATGGGTGCTGGAGCCAGGCGACATGCTCTACCTGCCGCCGCACATTGCGCACGACGGCATCGCCGAAGGCGAATGCATGACCTGCTCGATCGGCTTCAGAGCCCCGTCGGCCGGGGAATTGAGCGCGCAGTTCCTGTATTACCTCGCGGAACGCGGCGGTGTGGCGAGCGGTGCCCGCAGCGACGACCTCTACCGTGACCCCAAACAGCCTGCAGTCGATGCGCCGGCGCAACTGCCGCCGGCGCTGGTCGAACGGGTCGCCTCAATCGTCAACGGCATCAAGTGGCGCGAACGGGACGTGGCCGAATTCCTCGGCTGCTACCTCAGCGAGCCGAAGCCGAACGTCGTGTTCGACCCGCCCGCACGCACGCTTTCCGAAACGGCGTTCGCCGCGCAGGCGGCCCGCCGCGGCGTGCATCTCGACAGACGCGCCGCATTGTTGTATAACGCGCGCTCGTACTTCATCAACGGCGAGGAAGGGCCGCTCGATCAGGTTGCCAAATGGCTGCCCGAACTGGCCAATCAGCGTCGGATGGAAGCGAAACGGTTTGTAACACTATCCCGGGATCCCTCAATGACAGCATTACTGCACGAATGGTATCGTGCGGGCTGGATACGGGTCGGAAACCGCGATTAACGTGTATGATCCGTACGCCCATGCAAATCAAATTTTGTATGGGAAAGACAACGTATTGACCCCGCATTTGTCGACGGTCGATTGGAAAGTGCATATAATTTCCGCCCAAGCCGTAGGGAAGATTCACGCTCTAGAAGTGCGTCTCCACCAGCGGCCCAGGTCGGTGTTGGAGCACATTACCGGTATTGTTTCGCGCTGTTGCTTACCTTTAACCATAAAAGGACGTGATCATGAAGAAATCCCTCCTCGTAGCTTCCCTGCTGGCTGCTGTTGCACTGGCTGCTTGCAACAAGAGCGCAGACCAAGCTGCTGCGCCGGCTGCTAGCGACGCTGCTGCTGCTGCTTCGTCGGCTGCTTCGGCTGTTGCTGGTGCTGCGAGCGAAGCGACGACCGCTGCTTCGTCGGCTACGGCTGCTGCGAGCGACGCAGCTGCTGCTGTGGCGTCGGCTGCTTCGGCAGCGACGGCTGCTCCGGCTTCGGGCGCAAGCCAGTAAGCCTCAGCATCAGCTGAAAAAAAACCGGCCTGCGGGCCGGTTTTTTTACGTCGGTACCTTTTGCTGCGCCGGTCGGCGCCCGCGACGGGCCCGCAAGGCGGCGAACCGCCTCACACCCCCAGCCAGTCGAAGCCCGCGTCCTGCGTGGCCACGATCACGTCGCTCCCGTCCGTGCCCAGCACGGCCGCCAGCGCCTCGCTGGCCAGTTCCGGCCGGTTGTTCTGCTGGCTCAGGTGGGCCGCCACGAGGTGCCGCAGGCGACTGCGCTCCAGCGACGCGAGGATGTCCGCTGCCGCGTCGTTGCTCAAATGGCCGTGGCTGCCGCCGATCCGCGCCTTCAGAGACTTCGGATAGCGGCTTGCAGCCAGCATCGCGGTATCGTGGTTGGATTCCAGCACCAGCGCGTCGCAGCCGCTCAGAACGGCCGTAATGTGCGGCGTGGACGTCCCGACGTCGGTCAGCACGCCGAGGCGGTGGCAGCCGTCGAGAAAGACGAACTGAAGCGGTTCCCGGGCGTCGTGCGGGACCGTATAGGGCAACACGGCCAGATCGCGGATCTGGACCGTCTCGTCGCCCCACAGCACGTGAAGCTCGACGTCCGCCTCATCCGCGCCGACCGCACGCGCGGTGCCCCAGCTCATGTACAGCGGCAGCGACGCTCGCCTGGCGAGCGTCAACGCGCTGCCGACATGGTCGCTGTGTTCATGGGTAATGAGGATCGCATCGAGATCGTCGATGCCGAGATTCAGGCGGCCGAGCCGACGCTCGACCTCCTTGGCCGAAAAGCCGCAGTCGAGCAGCACGCGGGTCGTGGTCGTGCCGCTCGCGGCCTCGACCACCAGCGCATTGCCCTCGCTGCCGCTTCCGAGGCTGGCGAATCGCACGCGCTCAGTTCAATTGCGCGTGAAGCAGCGAAATGATCCGCTGGGCGTCCGACGAGCTGTCGATCTGGCCGTTTGCGTCGACCACGGCGACCTGCGTGCCGCCGCCGTTCTGCGCGCGCACGTTGACGACGAACTCCTTGCCCGGCTTCGCCGCCGCCGGACCGCCGTAGAACAGCTTGCCGAACAGACCGTCACGCTTGAGTTCTTCCATCGAATTCGCGTAGCGCACGTAGTACAGGCCCTTTTCGCGGTCGCGGTTGTCAACGGTGAAGTTGGTGCGGTCGAGCGCGAGGCCGACGCGCAGCCACGCGCGATCGAACGACTCGGCGAGCTGCAGCGTCGCCGCGCCGCCGTTCGTGTCGCTGATCTTGGCCGGCGCCGTCGCCGGTCGCGCGTCGGTCAGCAGTTGCTTCGCCTGCGCTTCGGTCAGGCCGAACTTCTCCATCAGCTTCGCGAGGAACACGGCTTCCAGCACCGGGTTGCGCGGACGCTCTTCCCAGCGCGACGACGTGCCGCCCTGCGGCCCGACCATCATCTCTTCCATCGCGCTGTGCGTGATCGAAATGTCGGTGTTGCCGTCCGGCGTGCGGTTCACGAGCGTGCGGAAGCTGTCGCGCGTGCCCGACGAGTAGGCAAAGTCGATGACCTTGCCGATCGTGCGGCGGAACCAGTCGTCCGGAATGTTCGCGCGGTTCTCGGCCCAGTCGGTCGTCATGATGCCCGTCGACGGTGCGTCGGTCTTCAGCGAGAAGCCGTTGTCCTGCCAGAAATCCTTCAGCAGCGGCCAGAGCTGCTCCGGCGTGCGGCCGTCGACGACGAGCCAGCGGCGGTCGCCGTCGCGCTCGATGTGCATGCCGAACGGATCCTGCGCGCTCGGCACGCCGTCGGTCGACGTGCCGGCGGCCGTCTGGGCCCGCGGCGGCAGCGTGCCGAGCCCGGCGTTCGACGGCGGCGCGACGAACTGCTGGTTCGTCGGCACCGGCTTCAGGTCGCTCGGCACCGCAAGCGGCGGCGCCGAGCCGGTGTTCTTGTAGTTGACCTTGTCGGGGGCCAGGTAGTCGTTCAGCGTATCGCAGCCGGCGAGCGCGCCCAGCGCCAGCGCCACCACCGAAACCTGGATGGCGCGAGAGGAAAAGGCGAAACGTTTCATGAAATCCTTCGTCTTGCTAAAACGCTCGTCACGAGCGGCGCCGGACGGGCCGGCCGGTGCGGGTTGATCAGGGAATGGCGGCCGCCGGGCGCGGCCGCCGCGACATCAGGCGAGGATGCCGGCTTCGGCGAGTGCCGAGCGCACTGCGTCGTGGCAACGCTCGTCGAGCGGCGTGAGCGGCAGGCGGATGCCGCCCTGCATCTTGCCCATCACCTGCAGTGCCCACTTCACCGGGATCGGATTCGCCTCGATGAACAGGTTCTTGTGCAGCGACAGCAGCTTCATGTGCAGCTCGCGCGCCGTCTTCACGTCGCCCGCGAGGGCCGCGCGGCACAGCGCGCTCATCGCGCGCGGCGCGACGTTCGCCGTCACCGAGATGTTGCCGTGGCCGCCGAGCAGCATCAGCGCGATCGCGGTCGGATCGTCGCCGCTGTAGATCGCGAAGTGCTCCGGCGCGGCCTTGATCAGGTGCGCGGCGCGGTCGATGTTGCCGGTCGCTTCCTTCACACCGACGATGCCCGGCACCTGCGCGAGACGCAGCATCGTCTCGTTCGCCATGTCCGCGACCGTGCGGCCCGGCACGTTGTACAGGATCACCGGCAGGTCGACCGCTTCGGCGATCGCCTTGAAGTGGCGGTACATGCCTTCCTGCGTCGGCTTGTTGTAGTACGGCACGACCTGCAGCGTCGCGTCCGCGCCGACCGCCTTCGCGTGCTTCGTCAGCTCGATCGCTTCGGCGGTCGAGTTGCCGCCCGCGCCCGCGATGATCGGGATGCGCTTCGCCGCGTGTTCGACGGCGGTGCGAATCATCAGGATGTGTTCTTCGACGTTGAGCGTCGCCGATTCGCCGCTCGTACCGACCACGACCAGCGCATCGGTGCCTTCCTCGATGTGCCAGTCGATCAGTTTGCGAAATGCCGGCAGGTCGAGACTGCCGTCTTCGAGCATCGGGGTGACGATCGCGGGGATGCTGCCGCGGATTTGAATGCCGTCTTGAGTGCCGTTAGCCATGAAACGCGATTGATTTAGAACCGGTAAACGTTGAGATTGTAGCGGATTAGCCGCGCAGTTCGTAACGCGAAATTCCCGCCTCCGACCCCGCAGCCGCGCGCTCACGCACCGCGCAGATGCGCTGGATGAATGCCGCGCGCGGCGCAGCGATGAAACCGTCTTCGTACGCCACCACCCGCAGCCGGCCGCGCACGGCGTCCAGCAGCTCGCCCGGCGCGAGCAGGAACGCGGGATTGGACGGCTTGCCGACCGTTTCGTTTCCTTGCGCGAACGTTTCGTACACGAGCACGCCGCCCGGCGCCAGCGCGTCGAGCAGATGGGGCCAGAGCGGCCGGTGCAGATAGTTCGTGACGATCACGGCCGCGAACGGCTCGCCGGCCGGCAGCGGCCACGGCGCGCCCTCGAGGTCGGCCTCGCGGGCGTCCACGCCCGGGATCGCGCGCAACGCGGCGAGCGCGGCCGGATCGCGCTCGAGCGCGACGACCGGATGGCCGCGCGACGCGAACCAGCGCGCATGCCGCCCGCCGCCCGCGGCGACGTCCAGCACCGCGCCGCCTGCCGGCACGAGCCGCGACCAGTCGGCCACCCAGCCCGACGGCTCGGCGAGCCCGACGTGCGCGCCGCTCGCGGCCATGGATGATTCGCGCATGACGATCAGATGCGCATCAGGTGTAAGACAGGCCCATCGCGTCACGCACGTCGCGCATCGTCTCCGTTGCGTACTTGCGTGCCTTGTCGCAGCCGTCGGCGACGATTGCGCGCAGCAGCGACGGATCGTCCATGTACTTCTGCGCGCGCTCGAGCATCGGCTGCTGTTCGCGCAGGATCCCTTCGACCACCGGCTGCTTGCAGTCGAGGCAGCCGATGCCCGCCGAGCGGCAGCCCTTCTGCACCCACTCGTGCGTCTTTTCGTCCGTGTAGACCTGGTGCAGCTGCCATACCGGGCACTTGTCCGGATCGCCCGGATCGGTGCGGCGCACGCGCGCCGGGTCGGTCGGCATCGTGCGGACCTTCTTCGTGATCGTCTCCGCGTCCTCGCGCAGGCCGATCGTATTGCCGTACGACTTCGACATCTTCTGGCCATCGAGGCCCGGCATGCGCGACGCTTCCGTCAACAGCGCCTGCGGCTCGACGAGAATGATCTTGCGCGCGCCTTCGAGATAGCCGAACAGGCGCTCGCGGTCGCTCATCGACAGGCTTTGCGATTCCTGCAGCATCGCGCGCGCCTGCTCGAGCGCCTCGTCGTCGCCTTCCTGCTGGTAGGCGATGCGCAGCTCGTGGTACAGCTTCGCACGCTTGCCGCCGAGCTTCTTCGCCGCGTCGAGTGCCTTCTCCTCGAAGCCCGGCTCGCGGCCGTACAGGTAGTTGAAGCGGCGCGCGATCTCGCGCGTCATCTCGACGTGCGGCACCTGGTCCTCGCCGACCGGCACGAGCGAGCCGCGGTACAGCAGGATGTCCGCCGCCATCAGGACCGGATAGCCGAGGAAGCCGTAGGTCGACAGATCCTTGTCCTTCAGCTTCTCCATCTGCTCCTTGTAGGTCGGCACGCGTTCGAGCCAGCCGAGCGGCGTGCTCATGCCGAGCAGCAGCGCGAGCTCCGCATGCTCGGGCACCTTGCTCTGGATGAACAGCGTCGCCTGTGCCGGGTCGATGCCGGATGCGAGCCAGTCGATCAGCACATCCCACACGTTCTTCTCGATGATCTCGGGCGTTTCGTAGTGCGTCGTCAGCGCGTGCCAGTCGACGACGCAGAAGAAGCACGGGTACTCGGACTGCAGCTTCACCCAGTTTTTCAGCACGCCGTGGTAGTGGCCGAGGTGCAGCGACCCGGTAGGTCGCATGCCGGAGAAAATACGATCTGGGAACATGATTGTCGTTAGAAAAGCGAGGCGAAAGGAGTCAGGATGGCTGCCACGACGCGATAACCCACGTTGACGAGCGGACGCAGCCAGAAATTCGTCAGCACGCCCGTCGTGACCAGCACGAGGACGATGATGAAACCGTACGGCTCGATGCGCGACAGCGCGATCGACTGCTTCGGCGGCAGCAGCGCCGCCAGGATGCGCCCGCCGTCGAGCGGCGGCAGCGGGAACAGGTTCAGCACGCCGAGCACGAGATTCACGCTGATGCCGGCCGCTGCCATGCCCGTGAAGAACGGTTCGTCGACGCCCGCGCCGTGCAGCGCGATGCCGAACACGCCCCACACGAGCGCCTGCACGAAGTTGCAGGCCGGGCCCGCGAGCGACACCCACAGGCTCCCCCAGCGCGGATCGCGCAGGTTGCGGAACGCGACCGGCACCGGCTTCGCATAGCCGAACAGGAACGCGCCGCCAGTCAGGAAATACATCGCCAGCGGAATCGCGATCGTGCCGATCGGGTCGATGTGGCGCATCGGGTTGAACGACACGCGCCCCATCATGTAGGCAGTGTTGTCGCCGAGAAGGCGGGCGGCGTAGCCGTGCGCGGCCTCGTGCAGCGTGATCGCGAAGATCACGGGCAGCGCGTAGACGGCGATGGTCTGTATCAGGGAAGCATCCATATCGCGTTATTGTAACAAGCGCAATCGTGCGGCAACGGAACGATGCCGGCTCAGGCCGCCGTCAGTCCGAATGGCTCGAGCGGCCCGCGCCCGACGCGCACAAGCTGCGGTTCGTCGTCCGTCAGGTCGATCACCGTCGACGGTTCGGCCGGGCACGCGCCGCTGTCGATCACGAGGTCGACCTGCTTTTCGAGCCGCGTGCGGATTTCCTCCGGATCGTTCAGCGGATCCGTGTCCGGCGGCAGGATCAGCGTCGTGCCGAGCAGCGGCTGGCCGAGCGATTCCAGCAGCGCGAGCGTGATCGCATGATCCGGCACCCGCAGCCCGATCGTCTTGCGCGACGGGTGCGACAGCCGCCGCGGCACTTCCTTCGTCGCCTGCAGGATGAACACGTACGGGCCGGGCGTCACCGACTTGATCAGCCGGTACTGCCGGTTGTCCACCATCGCGAAGTTGGCCAGCTCGGACAGGTCGCGCACCAGCAGCGACAGGTGCTGCTTTTCGTCGAGGCCGCGAATGCGGCGCACGCGTTCGACCGCATCCTTGTCGTCGAGGTGGCATGCGAGCGCATAGCTCGAGTCGGTCGGCATCGCGACCACACCGCCCTTGTTGACGATCTCTACCGCCTGCTTGATCAGGCGCGGCTGCGGATTATCCGGATGAATCCTGAAGAACTGGGACATGGGGACAGGTAAAGAGGGAGTGAACGGACGCACGCCGCATCGGCGCACGCACGGCCTGCGGCACGCGTCAGAGCCAGCGTTCCCAGACGGGTTTCAGGTCGGACGGCAGCGGCGGCAAGCTGCCCAGCTCGATGCGGCCTTCACCCGGCGCGTGAAAATCGGAACCGGATGACACTTCGAAGCCGAAACGGCGTGCAACGTCCGCATACTCGCGGTACTGGTCCGGCGTGTGACTGCCGGTCACCACCTCGATCGCCCGGCCGCCGAGATCGATGAATTCACCGAAGAACGCGTCGAACTCGACCGGCGTATAGCGATAGCGGCCCGGATGCGCGACTACCGCCTCGCCGCCCGCGCCGCGGATCCATTGCACTGCGTCGGACAGCTTGGCCCACCGGTGCGGCACGAAGCCGGGCTTGCCGTCGCCGAGCAGGCGGTCGAACACGTCGGAAGTCGATTCGGCGTGGCCGTTCTCGACGAGAAAGCGCGCGAAATGCGTGCGCGAGATCAGGTCGGGGTTCGACACGTACTTCAGCGCGCCGTCGTAGGCGCCCGGGATGCCGAGCTTGTCGAGTTGCGCGGCGATGGCCTGCGCGCGAGCCGCGCGGCCATGGCGCGTGCGGTACAGGCCGTCGACGAGCGCCGGATTCTCCGGATCGATGTGCAGGCCGACGATGTGCACGGTACGCGATGCCCAGGTCACGGAAATCTCGACGCCGTTCAGGTATTGCATGCCGAGCGCCTCCGCCTCGCTGCGCGCCGCCGCCTGGCCGCCGACCTCGTCGTGGTCGGTGAGCGCCCAGAGGGTGACGCCGCCAGCATGGGCTCGGCGCGCAACGTCGACGGGCGACAGCAGCCCGTCGGAAACATTCGAATGGCAGTGGAGATCGGCGTTCATTGTCGGCATCGGAGTGAAGCTTCATTCTACTGCAATGCGGCATTCCGCCGCCGCGCCCCAGCCCTGCCCGTCCGTCCGCGCCCGCCGCGCGCGCTATGCGCAGAACGCCTCGATCAGCGCCGCGATCTGCTCCGGCTGGTCGTGGTGAACCATGTGGCCGGCGTCCTCGACGAGTTTCTCGCGCCAGTCCGGGAACGCGTTGAAGCGCGCCTTGAATTCCGGCAGCGGGATGTCGCCGGCCAGATGCGCGAGCGTCGGCGAATTGACCGCCTCGACGTGCAGCACCTTCGCACGCACCTGCGACCAGGTCGCCATCACCTCGTCCAGGCGGTACAGCAGCGGCCCCATCATCTTGTGCGCGGGATCCGCGAGCAGATGGAAGCGCCCGTCGTCGCCGCGCTTCGACCAGTGCGCGGCCAGGAACGCGGCGCGGCGCGGATCGAGCCGCGGGTTGGTCTTGATCAGGCGGGCGGCCACTTCGTCGAGCGACACATACGGTTTCAGCGCCGGCGGCTCGCGCAGGTCGTCGAGCCAGCCGCGCAGCCGGCGCGGCGCCTGTTCGGCCCGCGCGGGCGCGAGGCCGAAACCTTCGAGGTCGACGACACGCCGCACGCGCTCCGGCCGCGCGCCGGCATACAGGCACACGACGTTCGCGCCCATGCTGTGACCGACCAGGTTGACCTCGCCAGCGGGTGCGTAGTGGTCGATCAGCGCGTCGAGGTCGCCGAGATATTCATGGAACCAGTAATGGCCGCCGCCCTGCCGCGCGACCGGCCAGTCGGACAGCCCGAAGCCGCGCGCGTCCGGCGCGATCACCTGCCAGTCACCCGCGAGCGCGTCGACGACGAACTGGAACGATGCCGCGACGTCCATCCAGCCGTGGAGCATGAACAGGGTCGGCGCATCCCGCCGGCCCCAGCGCCGCACATGCAGCTTGACGCCACGCACCGTGACGAAATCGGAAACAGAACTCGACGCACTCATCGCAGCCGCCCCAAAAAAAGAATGATCGTTCGATTATAGCGATGCTGCGTGTGCTGCGCCGACGTCCCCGGCAATCGGCACGCGTATCGAGGCACTTCTCTACGACGCGGCACCTGCGTCGGCGCCGTCCTGCGCCGCGAGCGCGTCCAATTCGGCCGGCTCGAAGCCGGCGCTGCGGCGCGCGTCGAAATTGAACGGCCCACGCAGACGCGGCGCTTGGTACTGTTCGGCCAGCTGCTGGTAGGTCGGCACCGGATCGCGCCCCGCCTCGCTACACAGATGCCGGAACCAGCGGTTGCCAATCGCGACGTGACCGATTTCGTCGCGCAGGATCACGTCGAGGATCGCGGCCGACGCATGATCGCCCGCCTGCGCGAGCCGCGCGCGGATCGGCGGCGACGCATCGAGCCCGCGCGCCTCGAGCGTACGCGGCACGAGCGCCATGCGCGCGAGCACATCACCCGCGGTGCGCTCGCACATCTCCCACAGGCCGTTGTGCGCCGGGAAATCGCCGTACGCATGCCCGAATTCGTTGAGCCGGCCGGCCAGCAGCGAGAAGTGATACGCCTCCTCGGCCGCGACCTTCAGCCAGTCCGCATAGAAGTCTTCCGGCTGGCCCGCAAAGCGCCACACCGCATCGAGGGCCAGATTTATCGCGTTGAATTCGATATGCGCGAGCGCGTGCAGCAGCACTGCGCGGCCCTCGGGCGAACGCATGCTGCGCCGCTCGAGCTGGCGCGGCTCGACCAGCGCCGGACGTGCGGGGCGCCCGGGCAGACCGGCGGGCTCGGCGAGGACGAGCGGCGCGTCAATCGTCGCCTGGCCGGCCCTCAGCGCCTCGTGCAGCGCGCACACCTGCGCGGCCTTGGCCGCCGGCTCGGGCTCGCGCAGCGCGTCGAGCGCCGCGCGGCGCACGCAGACCGACGCGTCGGAAGAGGAAGGAAACACCATGCTCATAAACGGGGACACCACGGAATACGCGGCGGGAGCCTGCGCCCGCAACGGTTTACAATACGCGTCTGTGCCACGGCGGCGACCGCCGGGCCAAACGCGCCATTTTACCGGCGCGCACCGAACGAGACCCACGAACGAGACCCAAGGAGACTCCGTGACGATCTACAAGCTGGGCGAAACCGCCCCGACGATCCACGAAAGCGTGTTCGTCGCCGATACGGCGGCCATCATCGGCAAAGTCGTGCTCGAGGAAAATTCGAGCGTATGGTTCGGCGCGACGATTCGCGGCGACAACGAGCCGATCACGGTCGGCGCGGGCAGCAACGTGCAGGAAGGCGCGGTGCTGCATACCGATCCCGGCTATCCGCTGACGATCGCGGAGAACGTGACGATCGGTCACCAGGCGATGCTGCACGGCTGCACGATCGGCGAAGGTTCGCTGATCGGCATTCAGGCGGTGGTCTTGAATGGTGCGGTGATCGGCCGCAACTGTCTGGTTGGTGCCGGCGCGGTCGTAACGGAGGGCAAAACGTTCCCGGACAATTCGCTGATTCTCGGCGCACCGGCAAAGGTGGTGCGCGAGCTGTCGGCCGAAGACGTCGCGCGGCTGCGCAAGAACGCCATGACGTACGTCGAGCGGCGTGCGCATTTCAAGGAGCAACTCGTGCGAATCGGCTGATTCGCGCGATTTTCAAGGAAGAAGAGTGAGCGACCAGTTACAGAAATTCATGTTCAATGCGGCGCCCGTGCGCGGCGAGATCGTTTCGCTGCGCAATACGTGGCAGGAAGTGCTCACGCGCCGCGATTATCCGGCCCCCGTCCGCACGGTGCTTGGCGAGATGATGGCCGCATGCGCGCTGCTGTCGGCGAACCTGAAATTTCACGGCACCCTCGTCATGCAGATCTTCGGCGACGGGCCGGTGAAGATGCTGGTCGTGCAATGCAGCTCGGACCTGTCGATGCGCGCAACCGCGAAGTTCTCCGGAGACGTCGCGCAGACGATCGGGGACGACGCGCAGTTCGCCGAACTCGTCAACGCGAGCGGCCACGGCCGCTGCGTGATCACGCTCGATCCGGCCGACAAGCTGCCGGGCCAGCAGCCGTACCAGGGCATCGTGCCGCTGAACGGCGAACACGGCCCGCTGGAATCGGTCGCGCAGGTGCTCGAGCATTACATGCACCACTCGGAGCAGCTCGACACGCGCCTGTGGCTCGCCGCCGATCGCGATCGCGCGGTCGGCATGCTGCTGCAGAAGCTGCCCGGCGACGGCGGCATCGTGCCGCGCGCCGCGGAAACCGATATCGACACGTGGGAACGCGTGTGCACGCTCGGCGGCACGCTGTCCGCGCAGGAGTTGCTCGAGGTGGAGCCGGAAGTCGTGTTCCGGCGGCTGTTCTGGCAGGAAAACGTGCAGCACTTCGAACCGGCCGGCACGCGCTTCCATTGCACGTGTTCGCGCGAGAAGGTCGGCGCGATGCTGCGCATGCTCGGCCGCGACGAAGTCGAAGGCGTGATCGCCGAGCGCGGCCACGTCGAGATCCATTGCGAGTTCTGCAATCAGCGCTACGAATTCGATCCCGTCGACGCCGCGCAACTGTTCGCGACGCCCGAGCATGCGAGCGGAGTGGCGCCTGCCGCCGAGCAGCGTCACTGAGCGTCGCGCGCCCCGCCCGCATGCGCGGGCGCATAATGACGGACGAGCGTCGAGCGCACCGCCCCGGCGCCGAAGGAGGCTGCAACCTTCGGTGCCCGCCGCCGCCCCGCTGGAGAAGGACATGAATCACCTGAAGCGCCTGGTCAGCACCATCGTCACGACGAGCGCCGCAGCCGGCGCGCTCGCCCTCGCCGGCTGCGCGGTGCAGCCGTCCTCCACGATCCTGAGCCGCCTGCCGGAGTCCGGCGCATCGGGTGGCCAGCCGCGTGTGCTGACGCCCGCCGAGCGCAAGCGCTACGACGAAATCGACCGACAGGCATTGCGCGAGCAGAACGATGCAATGGCCGCGGAAGCCGCCGCGCGCGCATGGTCGTACTACGCACCGCCGCCCGTCACGGTGTATGGCGGCTATTACGGCGGCGGCTGGGGGCCGCGCTGGGGAACCGGCGTCACGTACGGCTATCCGGGCTGGTGGTGGTGACGGTGGCGCCCGGTCGATTGACGACCGTCAGGAAATAAAAAAAGCGCGGAATTTTCCGCGCTTTTTCAATGGGTGTCCGTTTTCGGCAATCAGTGGTGAACTGCCTTGCCCTTCTCGCCGCCGTGATGCCGCGACGGCTTCGCGATCGACTGCGGGTTCGGCACGACGCGCACCGGCGCTGCCGACACTTCGCCGCGCGTCGACGTGTTGTTGGCCGTACTGTTGACCGGCGTTACCGGCGCGTTCGGCGACACGAACTGCACGAACACTTCGCCGTCCTTCACCATCCCCATCTCGTAGCGCGCACGCTCCTCGATCGCTGCCGTGCCGCCCTGCAGATCCTGCACTTCACCGGAGATCCGCTCGTTGCGCAGCTTTTCGTCGGTGTTCTTCTGCAGTTGGCCGTCGAGCTGCTGACGCAATTCGTGCACCCGCAACCAGCCGCCATGCCCCCACCATAGGGGATACTGAATGAGCGCCAGCAAGGCAATCAGGACGACAGTAACAAGGCGCATGTACGAGACGCAGATATAAGAAGCGCCGCTCCACGCATCACGCAGAGCGGCGTCGAAGTAACTAACCCGATGGTAGCGCGTTAGCGCAGGTTATAGAAAGCCGATTTGCCCGGGTAGCTCGCGATGTCGCCGAGATCTTCCTCGATGCGCAGCAGCTGGTTGTACTTCGAGATGCGGTCGCTGCGCGACAGCGAACCCGTCTTGATCTGGCCGGCGTTCAGGCCGACCGCGATGTCCGCGATCGTCGAATCTTCCGTTTCGCCCGAGCGGTGCGAGATCACGGCCGTGTAGCCCGCGCGCTTCGCCATCTCGATCGCCGCGAACGTTTCGGTCAGCGTGCCGATCTGGTTGATCTTGATGAGGATCGAGTTCGCGATGCCCTTCTCGATGCCTTCCTTCAGGATGCGCGTGTTCGTGACGAACAGGTCGTCGCCGACGAGCTGCACTTTCTTGCCGAGGCGCTCGGTCAGCAGCTTCCAGCCGTCCCAGTCGCCTTCATGCATGCCGTCTTCGATCGACACGATCGGGAACTTGTCCGCGAGCGTCGCGAGGTAATCGGTGAACTCGGCCGACGACAGCTGCAGGCCTTCGCCCGCGAGCTGGTACTTGCCGTCGTGGTAGAACTCGGATGCCGCGCAGTCGAGCGCGAGCAGCACGTCTTCGCCCGCACGGTAGCCGGCCTTCTCGATCGCCTGCAGGATCGTCGACAGGCACTCGTCGTTGCTGCCGAAGTTCGGCGCGAAGCCGCCTTCGTCGCCGACTGCCGTGCTCATGCCGCGGTCGCTCAGGATCTTCTTCAGTGCGTGGAACACTTCGGCGCCGCAACGCAGGGCTTCACGGAACGTCGGCTGGCTCACCGGAACGATCATGAATTCCTGGATGTCGAGGCTGTTGTTCGCGTGCGCGCCACCGTTGACGATGTTCATCATCGGCACCGGCAGCTGCATCGCGCCCGAACCGCCGAAGTAGCGGTACAGCGGAAGGCCGGCCTCTTCGGCGGCCGCCTTCGCGACGGCCATCGACACGGCCAGCATCGCGTTCGCGCCGAGGCGCGACTTGTTGTCGGTGCCGTCCAGCTCGAGCAGCGTCTTGTCGAGGAACGCCTGTTCCGACGCGTCGAGGCCCATGATGGCTTCGGAGATTTCGGTGTTGATGTGCTCGACTGCCTTCAGCACGCCCTTGCCGTTGTAGCGGCCGGCTTCGCCGTCGCGCAGTTCGATCGCTTCACGCGAGCCGGTGGATGCGCCCGACGGCACCGCCGCGCGGCCCATCGTGCCCGATTCGAGCAGCACGTCGCATTCGACGGTGGGGTTGCCGCGCGAATCCAGAATCTCGCGGCCGATGATATCTACGATTGCACTCATGGGTTTCCTCTGAGAATGACGATGGATTCTTCAAACTGCGACGGCGTACGCGCCGGAGCCGCTTCCGCTACTGACGCGCGAAGCCGCCGCAAGGTTCATTCGGTCTTTAGTTGAAATCGTTTTCCAGGAACGGATTGCGCTTCACCGCCTGGTCGAGCGTGACGAGCGTCTCCAGCAGCGCGCCCATCCGGTTCAGCGGCACCGCGTTCGGGCCGTCCGACTTCGCTTCGGCCGGCTTCGGGTGCGTCTCCATGAACAGCCCCGCGACGCCCGTCGCAACTGCCGCCCGTGCGAGCACCGGCACGAATTCGCGCTGACCGCCCGAGCTCGTACCCTGCCCGCCCGGCAATTGCACCGAGTGGGTCGCGTCGAACACGACCGGCGCATTCGTCTCGCGCATGATCGCGAGCGAACGCATGTCCGACACGAGATTGTTGTAGCCGAACGAGACGCCGCGCTCGCACGCCATGAAACGGTCTTCCGACAGCCCCGCTTCACGCGCCGCGTCGCGCGCCTTGTCGATCACGTTCTTCATGTCGTGCGGCGCGAGGAACTGGCCCTTCTTGATGTTGACGGGCTTGCCCGAGCGCGCGCACGCATGGATGAAATCGGTCTGGCGGCACAGGAACGCGGGCGTCTGCAGCACGTCGACGACCGATGCGACCGGCTCGATCTCTTCGATCGAATGCACGTCGGTCAGCACCGGCAGGCCGAGCTGGCGCTTCACCTCGGACAGGATCCGCAGGCCCTCGTCCATTCCGAGGCCGCGAAACGACTTGCCCGAGCTGCGGTTCGCCTTGTCGTAGGACGACTTGTAGATGAACGGAACGTTCAGCTTCTCGCAGATCTCCTTCAGGCGGCCCGCCGTGTCGATCGTCATTTGCTCCGATTCGACGACGCAGGTACCCGCGATCAGGAAGAAAGGCTTGTCGAGACCGACCTCGAAATCGCACAGCTTCATGCTTTCACTCCGCGCGCTTGCTTGTTGGCCAGCGCGGCTTCGACGAACGACTTGAAGAGGGGGTGACCGTCACGCGGCGTGGACGTGAATTCCGGGTGGAACTGCACGCCGACGAACCACGGGTGCATCGAGCGCGGCAGCTCCATCATTTCCGGCAGATCCTCGCTCGGGGTACGGGCGCTGATGATAAGGCCGCCGGCCTCGAGCTGGGGCACGAAGCGGTTATTGACTTCATAACGGTGGCGATGACGTTCGTTCACGTCCTTGCCATAGATCTCTTCAGCCAGCGTGCCGGGCTTGATCGGGCAGCGCTGCGAGCCGAGACGCATCGTGCCGCCGAGATCGGACTCCTCGGTGCGCTTCTCGACCTTGCCTTCGCGGTCGTACCACTCGGTGATCAGCGCAACGACGCGTTCCGGCGTGTCCTGATCGAACTCGGTGCTGTTTGCGTGCTTGAGGCCGGCGACGTCGCGCGCGAACTCGATCACCGCGAGCTGCATGCCGAGGCAGATGCCGAGATACGGCACCTTCGCCTCGCGTGCATGGCGGATCGCCGCGATCTTGCCTTCCGTGCCGCGACGGCCGAAGCCGCCCGGGACGAGCACCGCATCCAGGTGCTTCAGGCTGTCGACACCGTTCGCCTCGATCTCTTCCGAGTCGATGTACTCGATGTTGACCTTGGTCGACGTGTGCAGCGACGCGTGACGCAGCGCCTCGATCAGCGACTTGTACGATTCGGTCAGTTCGACGTACTTGCCGACCATGCCGATCGTCACTTCGTGCTTCGGGTTCTCCAGCTTCTCGACGAGCTCCGACCACATGCTCAGATCGGCGTCATGCGGCGACAGCTTCAGCTCTTCGCAGATGATCCGGTCGAGGCCCTGGTCGTGCAGCATCTGCGGAATCTTGTAGATGCTGTCGGCGTCCCACACCGAGATCACGGCGTCTTCCGGCACGTTCGAGAACATCGAGATCTTCTTCGATTCGTCGTCCGGAATGCGGCGGTCCGCACGGCACAGCAGCACGTGCGGCAGGATGCCGATCTCGCGCAGCTTCTGCACGCTGTGCTGGGTCGGCTTCGTCTTCAGCTCGCCGGCCGTCGCGATGTACGGCACGAGCGTCAGGTGCACGAAGCACGCGCTGTTGCGGCCGAGGCGCAGGCTCATCTGGCGCGCGGCCTCGAGGAACGGCAGCGACTCGATGTCGCCGACCGTGCCGCCGATCTCGACGATCGCGACGTCCGGCTCGCCGCAGGTGGCCGATGCCGCCCCGCGCTCGATGAACGCCTGGATTTCGTTCGTGATGTGCGGAATGACCTGCACGGTCTTGCCGAGATAGTCGCCGCGGCGCTCCTTGCGGATCACCGATTCGTAGATCTGGCCGGTCGTGAAGTTGTTGGCCTTGCGCATCTTCGTGCTGATGAAGCGCTCATAGTGGCCGAGGTCGAGATCCGTCTCCGCGCCGTCTTCCGTCACGAACACTTCGCCGTGCTGGAACGGGCTCATCGTGCCGGGGTCGACGTTGATGTAGGGATCGAGTTTGAGGAGGGTGACTTTCAGACCGCGCGATTCGAGGATCGCGGCGAGGGAGGCGGCGGCAATCCCCTTGCCAAGGGACGAAACTACGCCGCCGGTGACGAAAACATATTTGGTCATCGCTGGATGCTCGCGGGAAAAACGGATTATACCGTAAAGCCCGCCCTTCTCTCAGCAATTGACGTGATGATAGTGCCCTTCCGTCGGCTGCCCGTGCAGCGCACCGGACGGACGGCGACCGGCCGCCTGGTCGGGTCGCGTCGCGCGACGGGCCGCGGTCATGAGCGGCGTGCGGTCGCGATCGGCGCGTCAGGCGCTCTTCTCGAGCGGTGCCACATCCTCGTGTGCGCGCAGCGTATTCAGCATTCGCTGCAATGCACGGGCTGTCTCGAGCGGCCGCTCCATCGGGAACAGGTGGCTGCCTTCGAGCCACTCGATGCGCCCGTGCGTCGCGCGCCGCGTCGCATCGAGCCCGACCTGGCGCACTTCACGCGAACGCGTGCCGGCGAGGAAGCCGAGCGGCACCGGCGCGCCGTGCGCGAGCCGCGGGCCGAGCGTGTGCGGCAGCGTCCGGTAGATCAGGTATTCGACCTGCCGGTCGAATGCGAGCGCGCGCTCGCCGTCGGCCGCTGCCTGCGGGATGCCGTAGTCGATATAGTCGGCGAGCATCCGTTCGTCCCAGCGCGCGAACGCCGGTTTTTCATGGAAGTGGCGCCATACTTCGTCGCGGCTCGCCCAGTGCGTGCGGCGGTTGCGTGTCGCCGCGGCCGGCGACAGCCGCTCGTCGAGCCCCGCCCACTGGCTCGCGCGCAACGCGCCGCTGCGCCAGCCGGCGATGATCGGCGAATCGAGCATCACGACGCCGCGCACCCACTGCGGCTTCTTCAACGCGGCCATCAGCGACAGGTAGCCGCCGAGCGAATGGCCGACGAGCCACACCGGCCGCTCGTAGCGGCTGCCGATGTCGTCGAGCAATTGCTCGACGAGATGCGGCCAGTCGCGCGTGACGGGATAGCGCCGGTCGTGGCCGATCCGCTCGATGTAGCGCAGTTCGTAGTCGTCGGCCAGTTCGGCGAAGATCGTCCGGTATGTCGATGCCGGAAAACCGTTCGCATGCGAAAAGTGGAGGATGTCCTTCAAACCCCTGTGTCTCCTTTGTCGGCCTGAGTTAGTGCTTCAGCACTTACTCAGGCCCCATGCTTCGCGGTCGGCCCGCGCATCGCGTCATCGATCCATCCAGTAGCGGCGCTGCGCATCGCGATGAGTTTCGAACGTGAACCCGCCTTCCGCCGGCGCGACGTCGAACCGCACGGCGCCGTCGCGATCGGTGCGCGGCAGCGGAATCCCGCGCGCCGCGTAGCGCGCGAGGACGGTCCGGTGCGGGTGCCCGAAACGATTGCGATAGCCTACAGGAAAAGCCGCGACGCGCGGCCCCACCGAATCGAGGAAAGGCTCGACCGACGACGAGCGGCTGCCGTGATGCGGGACGATCAGGATCTGCGCGGCGAGCGCATCGCGGTCCGCGTCGACGAGCTGGCGCTCGACGCGCGCGTCGATGTCCCCCGTCAGCAGCGCGGACGTGCCGCCCGCGTCGACGCGCAGCACGCACGACTGCCCGTTCGTCGCGCCGGCGCCCGGCCCGCCGCGCGGCCATAGCATCGTGAACGTCACGCCGTCCCAGGCCCAGCGCTGCCCGGCCGCACATGGCACGCGGTCGGTCACGCCGGCCGCCTGCGCGTCGCGCCACAGCCGGCTCGCGGCCGGTATCCCGGCCAGCAACTGACGCACGTCGACGGCCGCATAAACCGCGCTTGCCCCGCCCGCATGATCGGCGTCGGCATGGCTGAGCGCGAGCGTATCGAGCGTCCGGATGCCGCGGGCGCGCAAGAACGGCGCGACGATCCGCTCGCCGGCATGGGTCGATTCCGGCCCCGGCCCCGCATCGAACAGCAGCGTCCGCCGCGCGGTTTCGATCAGCACCGCCGCGCCCTGCCCGACGTCGAGCACGGTCAGCCGGAAGCCGCCTTCCGGCGGCCGATCCGGCGCCGGCGCGACGAGCGGCAGCCACGTGAGCGGCGCCGCCCAGCGCAGCGGCCAGCCGCGCGGCAGCAACACCCACACCACGCCCACGCACGCAAGCACCAGCACCGGCCAGCCCGGCATCGGCAGCCAGAACACGCTGCGCGGCCAGCCGGCGAGCCACGCGAGCGCCGCCATCATCGGTTCAAGCAGCGCGTGCGCGAGCCGGAACGCATGGGCGTCGACCGGTGCGGGCAGCGCGATGCCGGCCAGCACGACGGGCGTGACGACGCTGCCGACCCACGGAATCGCAAACGCGTTGGCGAGCGGCCCCGACACGGAGATCTGCGCAAACCACGCGGCCGTCAGCGGTGCAAGCCCGATCGTGACTGCATACTGCACCCGGGACGCTTCCGCCACGCGGCGAGCCGCGAGGCGATACCCCGCACGCAATCGTTCGCCGATCCCGCCATCGGCCGGATCGCCGCGGGGCTCACGCGCCGCGCGCCAGCCCGCCACGGACAGCAGGATCACGGCGACCGCGCCGAACGACAGCCAGAAGCCGGCCGACAGCACGGCCCACGGATCGGCCAGCAGCACGCCGCCCAGCGCCACGCACAGTACCGACGACGAAGGCACGCTGCGCCCCGCCAGATACGCGCTGCCGCCCGCCGCGATCATCCACCACGCGCGCTGCGCCGGCACGTTGAAGCCGGCAAGCGACGCATAGCCCAGCGCCCCCGCCAGGGCTGCGAGCGCGGCGACGTAAGGCGCCGGCACGACGAGCGCGGCCGCCCGATGCCGCCAGCGGATGCGGCGCCAGACGGCCGACGCGAGCCAGCCCGCGATCCCGCCGACCAGGCCGACGTGCAAGCCCGAGATCGCGACGAGATGACTGGTGCCGGTGTCGCGCAACACGCGCCAGTCGCCGATGCCGATGCCGGACTGGTCGCCGATCGCGAGCGCGGCAACGATGCCGCGGTGGCGCGCGTGCGGCCCGAGCGTCCCAGCGATGCGTTCCCGCAACGCGTCGCGCAACCAGTCGACCGATGCCTGCACACCGCGCGCCCGCGCGTCGATCCGTGCGGCCCGCTGCGGCGCGCTCACGTAGCCGAGCGCGCGAATCCCGGCGCCGAGCCACGCGGCCTCGCTGTCGCGCACGCCGGGATTGGCCTCGCCGTGCGGCCGCTTCAGGCGCACTGTCAGGCGCCAGCGTTGCGCGGCACGCAGGTCCGGGATCGCCGCCTCCGGACGAGCGCCGTAAGTGCGCCAGGACAGACGGATCAGCGGGGGGAAATCGGCAAGACCGGCATCGTTCGACTCGACGGCGAACAGGAACCGGGTGCCCGCGTCGTCGGCGACCGGCAACCCCTTGATCGTGCCCGTGACGGTGATGTCGCGCCCTTCCCACGCGGCGGGCAGATGATCGCGCAGCCGCCACTCGGCCCGCGCGGCCGCATACCCGAATCCCGCCACACCGGCCGCGGCCGCACACAACAGCCAACCGAGGGCCATGGTCGCCCGCGTGCGCGGGCGCCGTCGCGCACACGCGATGCCGGCTGCCGTGAACATTGCCAGCGCCGCCGCTCCGCCACACCACCCCACCGCGCCAGGCAACGCCGCCTGCCGCTGCAGCATGACGACGCCGAGCGCGAATGCCACCCACCACACACGCATCCCGCCTCCTCGCCAACCCGGCGCCGCGCTTGGCAGCCGCCGCGCCGTCCGGAAACGATTATGCGGACGAAAGCGCGAGTCGGGGCAGCGCGGCGCGCGCGTTAGCCGAAGTGCATAGGGCCAGCGTGGCCGCGTCGACGCCGCGCAGCTCGGCGAGCACGTCGCCGATGCGAGGCACCTGGTCGGGCGTATTGCGGGATCGGTACGCCCATTCGGGCGCGATGTCCGGCGCATCCGTCTCGACGACGAGCGCGTCGATGGGCAATTGCGCCGCGAGCCGGCGGATCTGCAGCGCGCGCGTGAACGTCACGTTGCCGCCGAAGCCGAGATGCAGGCCCTGCGCGAGGTACGCTTCGGCCTGCTGGAAGCTGCCGTTGAATGCATGCGCGATGCCGCGCTGCACGCCGAAGCGGCGCAGCCCCGCGAGCACGCGATCCTGCGACTTGCGGACATGGCACAGCACCGGCAGGTCGAACTCGCGCGCGAGCTCCAACTGGCCCTGGTAGAACAACTGCTGCCGCGCCTCGTCGAGCCCCGGCACGAAGTAGTCGAGGCCGATCTCGCCGATCGCGACGAAGCGCGGATCGTCCAGGCTCGCCTCGATTTCCATGCGCAGCAGGTCGAGATCGCCATCACGCGCATGCGGCGTATACATCGGATGGATGCCGAGCGCATAGACCGCGCCCGGCGTGCGGTGCGCGAGCTCGCGCACCGTCGCGAAGTTGTCGCGCCCGACGCTCGGGATCACGACGCGCGCCACCCCCGCGTCGCGCGCCGCCTGCGCGACCGCATCGCGGTCGGCATCGAATTCGGCGGCATCGAGATGGCAATGCGTGTCGATCCACATATCAGACCTCGCCGGGCCGCCCCGCCCGCTGCGGCCTCCAATCGGAAGGCTGCCTGCGCGCGGGACGCGGATGGATGTTTCAGACCGGTACGGCCGGCTCTTCGTGCAGCAGGCCGTCGCGCAGCCGCATGATGCGGTCGCAGCGCGCGGCAAGATCCGGGTCGTGCGTGACGATCACGAAGCTCGTGTCCAGCGTTTCCGACAGTTCGAGCATCAGGTTGAACACCGTGTCGGCCGTCGTGCCGTCGAGGTTGCCGGTCGGTTCGTCGGCGAGCACGCACGCGGGCTTCGTCACGAGCGCGCGCGCGATCGCGACACGTTGCCGCTCGCCGCCCGACAGCTCGCCCGGCCGGTGCTTCGCGCGCGGGCCGAGACCGACGCGCGCGAGCATCGCATGCGCCTCTTCACGTGCGGCCTCGGTCGTCATCCGGCGGATGCGCAGCGGCATCGCGACGTTGTCGAGCGCGGTGAACTCGGGCAGCAGGTGGTGGAACTGATAGACGAAGCCCAGCGCACGATTGCGCAGGTCGTTGCGCTCGCGCTCGGCGAGCTGCGTAAACGGCTTGCCGAGCAGCGACACCTCGCCTGCGCTCGGCTCGTCGAGACCGCCCAGCACGTGCAGCAGCGTGCTCTTGCCGGACCCCGACGCGCCGACGACTGCCAGCTTCTCGCCGCGCCGCACCGACAGCTCGGTGTTGTTGAGCACCTGCACGTTGAAGCCGCCCTGCACGAACGCCTTCGTGATTCCGCGCGCCTGAAGCACGTATTCCTGCATACCTGCCGAATCCTGTTTGATGAGTTGTCGTGTATCCGCGAGCGCGGTGGCGCGGTCATTCATAGCGCAGCGCCTCCGCCGGCTTCACCTTCGCACCGCGCCAGCTCGGATAGAGCGTCGCGACCGCCGACAGCGCGAACGCGATCAGGCCGATCCTGATCACGTCGCTCGCGACGAGCTCGGACGGCAGCTCGCTGATGAAATACACCGACGGCGGCAGGAACTGCACGCCGAACAGATGCTCGATCATCGGGATCAGCCACGGGATGCTCCACGCGATCAGGCAGCCGAGCGCGACGCCCGTCGCGGTGCCGACGAAGCCGATCGTCACGCCCTGCACGACGAAGATCTTCATGATCGAGCCCGGCTGCGCGCCGAGCGTGCGCAGGATCGCGATGTCGGCCTGCTTGTTGGTGACGGTCATCACGAGCGACGACACGAGGTTGAACGCCGCCACCGCGATGATCAGCGTGAGGATGATGAACATCATCCGCTTCTCGATCTGGACGGCCGAGAACCAGGTCTTGTTCTGCTGCGTCCAGTCGCGGATATACAGGCTGCCCGACAGCGAATGCGACAGCTCGACGGCCACCTCCGGCGCCTTCTGCATGTCCTTCAGCCGCAGCCGCACGCCGGTCGGCGCGGGCAGGCGGAACAGCGCCTGGGCATCCTGGATGTTGATCATCGCGAGCGTGCTGTCGTACTCGTAATGGCCGGACTCGAACACGCCGACGACCGTGAACTGCTTCAGCCGCGGCATCATCCCGGCCGGCGTGATCGTTCCCTCCGGCGCGACGAGCGTGACCTTGTCGCCGACCGTCACGCCGAGATTGCCGGCAAGCGCGTCGCCGAGCACGATCCCGAACTGGCCCGGCACGAGCGCGGTGAGCTGGCCCGCCTTCATGTCCTTGCCGATTTCCGACACCTGCGGCTCGAGCGTCGGCTCGACGCCGCGCAGCATCACGCCGCTCACCGCGTCCTGGCGCGTGAGCAGCGCCTGCGCGTCGACGTACGGCGCGGCGCCGATCACCGATTGATTGCGGCGCGCTTCCTGCGCGGTCAGTTGCCAGTCGGGCATCGAGCCCGTCGGCGAGAACACTTCGACGTGCGCGAGCACCGACAGCATACGGTCGCGCACTTCCTTCTGGAAGCCGTTCATCACCGACAGCACGACGATCAGCGCCGCGACACCCAACGCGATGCCGAGCATCGAGACGAGCGCGATGAAGGAAATGAAGCCGTTACCGGTCGTGCGTTTGCCGGCGCGCGTGTAGCGCCAGCCGATCTGCCATTCGTACGGAAGTTTCAAGCGAATCCTTTCTGCTGGTTGCGGCATGGGCGGCGGCCTGCGGACGGGATGCCGCCCGACGGTTTGCCGCCCGACGGTTTGCCGCCCACCCGGACGGGGACGAATCCGGTCGCCGGACGCAAGCGGGCCGCCGGCCCGCCCGAATACGCGCGCAGTTTGCCATACAATGCGCACCATCATGCACGACCGACGCCTCCATTTTCTCGTTCCGTTCGCGCTGCCATCGGCGGCCGATGCGGCCTCGTCCCTGCACACGCTGGACAGTCCGGCGCTCGAAAAGTTGCTTTCGCGCGCAAGCCTCGTCGAGCGGGTGGCCGGCGAGGACTTCCAGCGCACGCTGCCGCACGAGCGCTGGCTGGCCCGCCAGTTCGGCGCGACCCACGGCAGCGCCGCCGACGAGGCACCGCTCGCGCCCTACATGCTGCTCGCCGACGGCGGCAACCCGGGCGACCACGCATGGGCCTGCGTCGAACCCGTGCACGTCGAGATCGCGCACGACCATCTCGTGCTCGTCGATCCGGCCACGCTGGCGCTCGAAGACGGCGATGCGGCCGCGCTGCTCGCGGTCGCGCGCCCGCTGATCGAGGAGCTCGGCGTCCGGCTCGAAGCACCTCGCCCGACCCGCTGGTACCTGTCGAGCGAACAGCTCCGCCACCTGGCCGGCGCCGCGCCGTTGCGCGCGAGCGGCCGCAACATCGAGATCTGGCTGCCGCACGAGGCGCACACGGGCGAACGCTCGCGGATGTGGATGAAGCTGCAGAACGAAGTGCAGATGGCGTGGTTCCAGCATCCCGTCAACGAAGCGCGCGAGGCGCGCGGCCTGCCCGCCGTCAACTCGATCTGGTTCCACGCGCAAGGCGCGCTGAAGCCGGTCGGCCAGCCGTTCGCGCGCGTGCTGTCGGCGTCGCCCGCGGCGCTCGGCCTCGCGCGCGCGGCCCGAGCCGACGCCGGCGCGCCGCCCGCCGCATTCGGCCAGCTCGCCGCCGCCGACGGTGCGACGCTCGTCGAACTGTCGGCGCTCACGACCCCATTCATAGAACAGGACTGGGCGCGCTGGCATGACGCGCTCGCCGCGCTGGAGCGCGACTGGTTCGCGCCCGCCCTGGCCGCGCTGCAGCGCGGCGAACTGGCGAGCGTCGACGTCACGCTGTGCGGCGACACCAGCTCCGCGACCCTGCGCGCGACGCGCGGCGACCTGCGCAAGTTCTGGCGCCGCCGCGCGCTCGCCTCACTGTTCGAATAAAGCCGAAAAAAGCGACTCCGCATGACCCACATCGTTACCCGCCCCGCCGCGCCCGCCGACGCCGAAGCGCTCGCGCGGCACGGCCTGCACCCCGTGCTCGCGCGCCTGTATGCCGCACGCGGCGTGCAGTCGCCGTCCGACATCGAGACCGCGCTCGCGCGCCTCGTCCCGCCCACCGAGCTCAAGGGCTGCGCCGACGCGGCCGCGCTGCTCGCCGACGCGATCGCCGACCAGCGGCGCCTGCTCGTCGTCGCCGACTACGACTGCGACGGCGCGACCGCCTGCGCGGTCGCGGTGCGCGGGCTGCGGATGTTCGGCGCGCAGATCGACTATCTGGTGCCGAACCGCTTCGAGTACGGCTACGGCCTCACGCCCGAGATCGTCGAGCTGGCGGCCGCGCGCAAGCCGGACCTGCTGATCACCGTCGACAACGGCATTGCGAGCGTTGCGGGCGTCGAGGCCGCGAACGCGCGTGGCATCGACGTGCTCGTGACCGACCATCACCTGCCCGGCGACGCGCTGCCCGCCGCGCGCGCGATCGTCAACCCGAACCAGCCGGGCTGCGCATTCCCGAGCAAGCACATCGCCGGCGTCGGCGTGATGTTCTACGTGCTGCTCGCGCTGCGCGCCGAGCTGCGCCGCCGCGGCGCGTTCGCGAGCAAGGACGCCGAGCCGCGTCTCGACGGCCTGCTCGACCTCGTCGCGCTCGGCACCGTCGCCGACGTCGTGCGGCTCGACGGCAACAACCGCGTGCTGGTCGCGCAGGGGCTGCAGCGGATCCGCAACGGCCGGATGCAGCCGGGCGTCGCCGCGCTGTTCCGCGCGGCCGCCCGAGAAGCCCGCAGCGCGTCGGGCTTCGACCTCGGCTTCGGGCTCGGCCCGCGGCTGAACGCCGCCGGGCGGCTGTCCGACATGTCGCTCGGAATCGAGTGCCTGATCACCGACGACGTCGGCCGCGCGTGGGAACTCGCGCAGCAGCTCGATACGATGAACCGCGAACGCCGCGAGATCGAGGCCGGCATGCAGCAGCAGGCGCTCGCCGATCTCGCGCAAGTCGATCCGGCCGACGCGTGCACGATCACGCTGTTCAACCCGGAATGGCACCAGGGCGTGATCGGCATCGTCGCCGGGCGCCTGAAGGAGAAATTCCACCGGCCGTCGTTCACGTTCGCGCATGCGGACGAACAAGGCGCACGCGTCAAGGGTTCCGGGCGATCGATCCCCGGTTTCCACCTGCGCGACGCGCTCGATCTCGTGTCGAAGCGCGAACCGGACCTGCTCGTCGCGTTCGGCGGCCATGCGATGGCGGCCGGCGTCACGCTCGACACCGCGAACGTGCCGCGTTTCGCGGCCGCGTTCGAGGCGGTCGCGCGCGAGTGGCTGTCGGACGACGCGCTCGCGCGCGTGATCGAGACCGACGGCGAGCTCGAGGACGCGTACTTCACGCCGCAGTTCGTCGAACTGCTCGACGCGGCGGTGTGGGGCCAGGGCTTTCCGGCGCCGCTCTTCTCCGGCGAATTCGACGTCGTGTCGCAGTCGCTCGTGAAGGACAAGCACCTGAAACTCCAGCTCGCCCGTGGCCGCCAGCGCTTCAACGCGATCTGGTTCAACCACACCGAGCCGCTGCCGCCGCGCGCGCTCGTCGCATACCGCCTCGTCGCCGACACCTGGAACGGCGTGACGCGCGTGCAGCTGATCGTCGAGCACGCGGCCGCCTGAGCCCACCGGGCCGCGCGCCGCCTCGCGCAGGCGGGGCGCCGGCGCGCGTTCGCCCCCGCCGGCGACACCGGGACGCCCCCCCGATCGGCTATAATTCCGCTTTTTTACGAAGCACGAAAAGCGAAACGATCATGGAAGCGGAACGTCTCAACGCGATCGAAAGCTCCCTGCTCGACCTGCGCAACCGCGCGGGCGAGCTTCGGGGGTATCTTTGACTACGACGCCAAAGCTGCGCGTCTGACCGAAGTCAACAAGGAACTCGAGGACCCGAACGTCTGGAACGATTCGAAGAACGCCCAGGCGCTCGGCCGCGAAAAGAAGCTGCTCGAAGGCGTCGTCATGACGCTGACGGCGCTCGATAGCGACCTGCACGACGCGCTCGACCTGTTCGAGCTGGCACGCGAGGAAGGCGACGAAGACACCCTCGTCGCGTCGGAAGACGACGCCGCGAAGCTCGAGGCGCGCGTCGGCGACATCGAGTTCCGCCGGATGTTCTCGAACCCGGCCGACCCGAACAACTGCTTCATCGACATCCAGGCCGGCGCCGGCGGCACCGAGGCGTGCGACTGGGCGTCGATGCTGCTGCGCCAGTACCTGCGCTACTGCGAGCGCAAGGGCTTCAAGGCCGAAGTGCTCGAAGAATCCGACGGCGACGTCGCCGGCATCAAGAACGCGACGATCAAGGTCTCGGGCGAATACGCATACGGCTACCTGCGCACCGAAACCGGCATCCACCGCCTCGTGCGCAAGTCGCCGTTCGACTCGTCGGGCGGCCGCCATACGTCGTTCTCGTCGGTGTTCGTGTATCCGGAAATCGACGACTCGATCGAAGTCGAGGTCAACCCGGCCGACCTGCGGATCGACACGTACCGCGCATCGGGCGCGGGCGGCCAGCACATCAACAAGACCGACTCGGCGGTGCGGATCACGCACATGCCGACCGGCATCGTCGTGCAGTGCCAGAACGACCGCTCGCAGCACCGCAACCGCGCGGAAGCCATGGCGATGCTGAAGTCGCGCCTGTACGAAGCCGAGATGCGCAAGCGCCAGGCCGAGCAGGACAAGCTCGAATCGAGCAAGACCGACGTGGGCTGGGGTCACCAGATCCGCTCGTACGTGCTCGACCAGAGCCGCGTGAAGGACCTGCGTACGAACGTCGAAATGAGCAACACGAAAGCGGTGCTCGACGGCGATCTCGACGACTTCATCAGCGCGAGCCTCAAACAGGGCGTGTAAGCGCCGCGGCGCGGCCTGGCCGCGCCGCCTTCCCCGTTTGCGTTGCCGCACCCACACCGAATCCCGACCATCATGAACGAATCAACCCAAACGCAGCCCGCCGTCGCGGCGGACGAAAACCAGATCATCGCCGAGCGCCGCGAGAAGCTGCGCGCGTTGCGCGAGCAAGGCGTCGCCTACCCGAACGATTTCCGCCCGACGCACCACGCCGCCGATCTGCAGACGCAATTCGCCGACTCGGACAAGGCTGCGCTCGAAGCGAACCCGTTCGAGGTCGCGATCGCCGGCCGCATGATGCTCAAGCGCGTGATGGGCAAGGCGAGCTTCGCGACGGTGCAGGACGGTTCGGGCCAGATCCAGTTCTTCGTGACGCCGAACGACGTCGGCGCGGAAACCTACGACGCGTTCAAGAAATGGGACCTCGGCGACATCGTCGCCGCGCGCGGCGTGCTGTTCCGCACCAACAAGGGCGAGCTGTCGGTCCAGTGCAAGGAGCTGCGCCTGCTGTCGAAGGCGCTGCGTCCGCTGCCGGACAAGTTCCACGGCCTCGCCGACCAGGAAATGCGCTATCGCCAGCGCTACGTCGACCTGATCGTCACGCCGGAAACGCGCGACACGTTCCGCGCGCGCACCAAGACGATCGCGTCGATCCGCAAGTTCATGGACTCGGCCGAGTTCATGGAAGTCGAGACGCCGATGCTGCACCCGATCCCGGGCGGCGCGGCCGCGAAGCCATTCGTCACGCATCACAATGCGCTCGACATGCAGATGTTCCTGCGCATCGCGCCGGAGCTGTACCTGAAGCGCCTGATCGTCGGCGGCTTCGAGCGCGTGTTCGAGATCAACCGGAATTTCCGTAACGAGGGCGTGTCGCCGCGCCACAATCCGGAATTCACGATGATGGAGTTCTACGCCGCGTACACCGACTACCGCTGGCTGATGGACTTCACCGAGCAGCTGATCCGCCAGGCGGCGATCGATGCGCTCGGCACCGCGACGATCCAGTACCAGGGCCGCGAGCTCGACCTCGCGAAGCCGTTCCATCGCCTGACGATCACGCAGGCAATCCAGAAGTACGCGCCGCAATACACGGACGGCCAGCTGTCCGACGACGCGTACCTGCGCAGCGAACTGAAGCGCTTCGGCGTCGACGTCACGCAGCCGGCGTTCCTGAACGCGGGCCTCGGCGCACTGCAGCTCGCGCTGTTCGAGGAAACCGCCGAAGCGCAGCTGTGGGAGCCGACGTACATCATCGACTACCCGGTCGAGGTGTCGCCGCTCGCTCGCGCATCGGACACGGTGCCGGGCATCACCGAACGCTTCGAGCTGTTCATGACCGGCCGCGAGATCGCGAACGGCTTCTCGGAGCTGAACGACCCGGAAGACCAGGCCGCGCGCTTCAAGAAGCAGGTCGAGCAGAAGGACGCCGGCGACGAGGAAGCGATGTTCTTCGACGCCGACTACATCCGCGCGCTCGAGTACGGGATGCCTCCGACGGGCGGCTGCGGGATCGGCATCGACCGTCTCGTGATGCTGCTGACCGACAGCCCGACGATCCGCGACGTGCTGCTGTTCCCGCACCTGCGCCGCGAAGACTGACCCGCATCGCCTGCGCGCCCCCGTGGCGCGCAGGCGTCAGCTTTGTAACCGCGCGTAAATCCCGCCTGCCGGCGTTCGCCGGCAACTGATCATCCCCCGTTATATCTCCTTGTCGAATCGGCCTCCCGCGGGTTTTCCCGGTGTTGCCTGACGTTTTCCCGCTGCGAATCGTTACAACTTGATACGGCGGTTCGCTCGCGCCTGGACGACACTGCCTTTGCAAAATAAACGCACGATTGCGTGCGAGCTTTGCATGGGACCGGAGCAAGCGCTGAAGCGCCCACGCCGGTCGACATAGGAGAGCAAAAATGGATAACCAGAACCAGACCACGCCGCAAAAGCAACGCCTCCACCCGCTCGTCGCCACCGCGGCGGGCGCCGTCATCGTCGCGAGCCTCGCGGCGACCGCCGCCATCACCGGCGTGTTCCCGAAGGCCACCGGCAACAACGAGCAGAACGGCCAGACCCAGGCCGCGCTGATCGCGTCGCAGCCGGCCGTCGACACGGCGGTGGCAGCCAGCGCGGCACGCGCCGCGCAAGCGCAACAGATCGCGGCCGAGCAAGCCGCACAGCAGCAGCAACAGCAGCAGCCGGTCGCCCAGGCCCAGCCGCAACCCGCACCGCGCCCGGCGACGACGCACCATCGCCATCATGCGTCGACGGTGCCGCAGCCGCCTCAATACGCGCAGCAGGGCGGCGGTTATGCTCAACAACCGTCGCCGTCCTACTGCCAGACCTGCGGCACGGTCGTCGCGATCAACCAGATGCGCACGCCCGGCCAGAGCTCGGGTATCGGCGCAGTCGGCGGCGCCGCGGCAGGCGGCCTGCTCGGCAACCAGTTCGGTCGCGGCAATGGCCGTACCGCGATGACGCTGCTCGGCGCGCTGGGCGGCGGCCTCGCCGGCAACCAGGTCGAGAAGCAGGTGCGCGCGGAAACCGACTACCAGGTCCAAGTGCAGATGGAAAACGGCACGACGCGCACGTTCACGTACCACAACAACCCGCCGCCGTTCGGGCAGGGTCAGCGCGTGCGGATCGAGAACGGGACGCTGGTCGGCGCGTGATCGCCCTACTGCCCGCGTACGAAGCGCGGGCAGCCCGACACACAAACGAAAACGGCTCGTGATCGCTCACGAGCCGTGTTTCTTGCGGGGGCCGCGTACGATGCAACGCGCCGCGCCGTTCAGTCTTCTTCGTCGAAGTCGGATTCGTCGATCCAGTGCGCCTGAATCGCTTCGAGAATCTTCTCGCCCGAGTGCTTCGGGTCGTCACTGAACCCGTCGAGTTCGAGCACCCACTGACGCAGATCGACGAAGTTGATCCGCTGCGGATCGATGTCGGGGTGCTTTTCCGCCAGCGCGATCGCGATCTCGCGCGAATCGGTCCATTTCATCGCCTGCCCTCCTCGGTCAGTGACCTTCCTTCGCGTGATTGATCGAGTACTTCGGGATCTCGACCACCAGGTCCGAATCTTCCTGCACGATCGCCTGGCACGACAGACGCGACGTCGGCTCGAGGCCCCACGCCTTGTCGAGCAGGTCGTCCTCGTCCTCCTCGGACGGCTCCAGATCGTTGAAACCCTCGCGGATCACCACGTGGCACGTCGTGCACGCGCACGACTTCTCGCACGCGTGTTCGATGTCGATGCCGTTGTCGAGCAGGTTGTCGCAAATACTCTTGCCGGGCGTCGCGTCGATCACTGCGCCGTCCGGGCACAGTTCGACGTGAGGCAGCACCACCAGTTGAGGCATGTCCGTTCCGTCAGTCCAGGTGCGGCGGCCTGCGCCGCACGATTCATCATAGCGCCGGCCGTCGCCGGCCGGCGCGCACGTCATTCGTTCAGATCTCGTCGAGCCGCCGGCCCGCCAGCGCGCGCTTGATGCTCTTGTCCATCCGGCGCGCGGCGAATTCGTCGGTGCCTTCCGCAAGCGCCTTGGTTGCCGCTTCGATCGCGTCCGTGTCGTCGCCCTGCGCGACCGTACGCAGCGTCGCGACGTGCGCATCGACGTCCGCGCGCTCGGCATCATCCAGCAGTTCGCCGTCGGCAGCGAGCGCCGCTTCCGTCGCCTCGATCATCCGCTCGGCCTCGACCTGCGCCTCGCGCAGCGCACGCGCCCGCATGTCGATCTCGGCGGTCTTGAAGCTTTCCTCGAGCATCTTCGCGATGTCGTCGTCGGCCAGGCCGTACGACGGCTTCACGACGACCGACGCTTCGACACCGGAATGCTGTTCGCGCGCGAACACCGACAGCAGCCCGTCCGCATCGACCTGATAGGTCACGCGGATCCGTGCGGCGCCAGCCGTCATCGGCGGAATGCCGCGCAGCTCGAAGCGCGCGAGCGACCGGCAGTCGGCGACGAGCTCGCGCTCGCCCTGCACGACGTGGATCGCCATCGCGGTCTGGCCGTCCTTGAAGGTCGTGAATTCCTGCGCGCGCGCGATCGGGATCGTCGAATTGCGCGGGATGATCTTCTCGACGAGCCCGCCCATCGTCTCGACGCCGAGCGACAGCGGGATCACGTCGAGCAACAGCCAGTCGTCGCCGCCGCCGCGGTTGCCCGCGAGCAGGTCGGCCTGGATCGCCGCGCCGAGTGCGACGACCTGGTCCGGATCGAGATTCACGAGCGGCGGCTGCCCGAAATGCTTCGCGACGGCGTCGCGGATCACCGGCATACGCGTCGCGCCGCCGACGAGCACGACACCCTTGATGTCGGCCGGCGTCACCTGCGCGTCGCGCAGCGCCTTGCGGGTCGGCGTCAGCGTGCGCTGCACGAGCGGCTCGACGAGCGCGGCGAACGCGTCGTGCGTGACCGTCTGCGCGAGCTGTGCGCCCGTCGACAACATGACGTCGAGCGACGCCTGCGGCGCCGCCGACAGCGCTTCCTTCAGCACGCGCACGCGGTCGAGCAGCAGGCGCACATCTTCGGGCGCGAGCGTCTGCGCGTCGATGCCGGCCTGTGCGAGCACGTGGGCGAACAGCGCGTGATCGAAATCGTCGCCGCCGAGCGCCGAATCGCCGCCCGCGGCGAGCACTTCGAACACGCCCTTCGTCAGTTTCAGGATCGACAGGTCGAACGTGCCGCCGCCGAGGTCATACACCGCATAGAGGCCTTCGGCCGCGTTGTCGAGGCCGTAGGCGATCGCCGCCGCGGTCGGCTCGTTCAGCAGGCGCAGCACGTTCAGGCCGGCGAGCCGCGCGGCGTCCTTCGTCGCCTGGCGTTGCGCGTCGTCGAAATAGGCCGGCACCGTGATCACCGCGCCGACCAGTTCGTCGCCGAGCGTATCTTCCGCGCGCTGGCGCAGCGTCGCGAGAATCTCGGCCGACACCTCGACCGGGCTCTTCACGCCGTCGACGGTGCGGATCTGCACCATGCCCGGCGCGTCGACGAATTCGTACGGCGCATTGGCCGCGCCTTCGACCTCGGCCTTGCCGCGGCCCATGAAGCGCTTGACCGACACGATCGTGTTGCGCGGATCGGTGGCGGCCTGCTCCTTCGCATCGTGGCCGATGCGGCGGCCGCCCTTCTCCAGGTAACGCACCACCGACGGCAGCAGCATGCGGCCCGCGTCGTCCGGCAACACTTCCGGCACGCTGTTGCGCACGGCCGCGACGAGCGAGTTCGTCGTGCCGAGATCGATCCCGACGGCGAGCCGCCGCTGGTGCGGCGCCGGCGCCATGCCCGGTTCGGAAATTTGCAGTAAAGCCATCTTGGTTCGTTCGGGCGTTCGCGCCCGTTTGCTGCGCGTGCCGCGAGGCACGCGGTTAATGTTCGAGCCGCTCGATCTGCGCGCTCACTTCCGACGCAACCCGCTCGATGAACATCAGCTGGCGCACCGCCTCGGCGGCAGCCTGATCGGCGCCGCTGTCGAGCAGCGTGCCGAGGCGCTCGAGCCGCAAGCGCTTCTCGTCGCGCAGTTCGGCGAGCAGCGCGTCGAGCGCATCGATGTTGCGCGCGGCAGCGGCATCCTCGATGCCTTCGCGCCACTCCATCTGCTGCATCAGGAACGCCGGCTCCATCGCGGTGTTGTTTTCCGCGCCGATATCCACGCCGCGCAGCGACAGCAGATAGGTGCCACGCTTCAGCGGATCGCGCAGCGTCCGGTACGCCTCGTTCGCGCGGGTCGCCCATTGCATCGCGATGCGCTTCTGTGCATCGCCGGCCGCCGCGAAGCGGTCCGGATGCACCTGCGTCTGCACGGTCCGGTACGCGGCGTCGAGCGCCGCGTCGTCGATCGCGAACTGCGCCGGCAGGTGGAACAGGTCGAAGTGGCTGTCTTTCAGCGAGACCATCGTCGCGTTCAATCCCAGTTCGTGCGCGGCAATCGCCGCGCATTAAAAAGGCGGCATGTGCCGCCTCTTGCCCGCATCGCGCGGTGCGTCACACGCGGAACGATTCGCCGCAGCCGCACTCGTCCTTCACGTTCGGGTTGTTGAACTTGAACCCTTCGTTCAGGCCTTCGCGCGCGAAATCGAGCTCGGTGCCGTCGATATACGCGAGGCTTTTCGGATCGACGACGACCTTCACGCCATGGCTCTCGAACACCTGATCCTCGGGTGCGAGATCATCGACATACTCGAGCTTGTACGCGAGGCCGGAACACCCGGTCGTGCGAACGCCGAGCCGCAGGCCCAGCCCCTTGCCGCGCCGGACCAGATACTTCTGGACGTGCTGCGCTGCTTTTTCGGTCAGTGTAATTGCCATGATGTCCTTGCCGCGGCGCACCGATCGCGGTGCGTCGCGCGTTCCAGCTTAGTCGCTCGATGCCGCTCAGGCCGCTGCCTGATCGCCTTCCACGCCGTCGTGGCGCTTCTTGTAGTCGGCCACCGCCGCCTTGATTGCGTCTTCCGCGAGGATCGAACAGTGGATCTTCACGGGCGGCAGCGCCAGCTCTTCGGCGATCTGCGTGTTCTTGATCGCGAGCGCCTCGTCGAGCGTCTTGCCCTTCACCCACTCGGTCACGAGCGAGCTCGACGCGATCGCCGAGCCGCAACCGTAGGTCTTGAACTTCGCGTCCTCGATCACGCCGTCCGCACCCACGCGGATCTGCAGCTTCATCACGTCGCCGCACGCCGGCGCGCCGACCATGCCGGTACCGACCGCGTCGTCGTCCTTCGCGAACGAGCCGACGTTACGCGGGTTTTCGTAGTGATCCAGAACCTTGTTGCTGTAAGACATGACTCAGACTCCTTGACTCGTTACGTCTGCGTGCGCCAATCCGCCCGCGAATGTGTTTAGTGCGCGGCCCATTCGATCGTCGACAGATCGATGCCTTCCTGGTGCATTTCCCAAAGCGGCGACAGTTCGCGCAGCTTCGCGATCTTGCTGTTCAGCAGATTGATCACGTAGTCCACCTCCTGCTCCGTCGTGAAGCGGCCGACCGTGAAGCGGATCGAGCTGTGCGCGAGTTCGTCGTTGCGGCCGAGCGCACGCAGCACGTACGACGGTTCCAGCGACGCCGACGTGCACGCGGAGCCTGACGACACCGCGACGTCCTTGATCGCCATGATCAGCGACTCGCCTTCGACGAAGTTGAAGCTGATGTTCAGGTTGTGCGGGATCCGGTGCTCCATGTCGCCGTTCACGTACGTTTCCTCGATCTGCGACAGGCCGCGCAGCAGCTTGTCGCGCAGCATGCGGATCCGCTCGTTCTCGGTCGCCATTTCTTCCCTGGCGATGCGGAACGCTTCGCCCATGCCGACGATCTGATGCGTCGCCAGCGTGCCCGAGCGCATCCCGCGCTCGTGGCCGCCGCCGTGCATCTGCGCTTCGATGCGCACGCGCGGCTTGCGGCGCACGTACAGCGCGCCGATGCCCTTCGGGCCGTAGGTCTTGTGCGCGGAGAACGACATCAGGTCGACCTTCAGCTTCGCGAGGTCGATCTCGACCTTGCCCGTCGACTGTGCCGCGTCCACGTGGAAAATGATGCCCTTCTCGCGGCAGATCTCGCCGATCGTCGCGATGTCCTGGATCACGCCGATCTCATTGTTCACGTGCATCACCGACACGAGGATCGTGTCCGGACGCAGCGCGGCCTTGAGCGCGTCGAGGTCGATCAGGCCGTTGTCCTTCACGTCCAGATAGGTAACTTCGAAGCCGTCGCGTTCGAGCTCGCGGCAGGTGTCGAGCACGGCCTTGTGCTCGGTCTTCACCGTGACGATGTGCTTGCCCTTGCCCTGGTAGAAGTTCGCTGCGCCCTTGATCGCGAGGTTGTCCGACTCGGTCGCGCCCGACGTCCAGATGATCTCGCGCGGATCCGCGTTCACGAGCGCGGCCACCTGCTCGCGCGCCTCTTCGACCGCACGTTCCGCATCCCAGCCGTACGCATGGCTGCGCGACGCCGGATTGCCGAACTGCTCGCGCAGGTACGGCACCATCTTGTCGACCACGCGCGGGTCGACCGGCGTCGTCGCGCTGTAATCCATGTAGATGGGCAGGTGGAGAGTCTCTTGGGTCATCTGTCGCTCCGGGTATTCTGTGCAGGGACTATGCGTTGTTGGATGTCGGCGGGCCGCGTCGGCGCTCACGAACTGGCGATGTTGAACACCGAATTCGGACCGAGCGGCATCGTGCGCATCGGCTCGGCCGGTGCGGCGACGGGCTCCGGCGCGCGCCGGTCGCGCAGCACCGCGGGCGCGCCTTCGCGCGTGCGCTGCTGATCGACGAGATCCTGCAGCGACACCGAATCGAGGTATTCGACCATCTTCTGATTGAGGGTTGCCCACAGCTCGTGCGTCATGCAGTGGCCGTCGGGCTGCTTCGAGCCGTCGCACGTGCCCTTGCCGCCGCATTGCGTGGCATCGAGCGGTTCGTCGACCGCGATGATGATGTCGGCAACGGTCACGTCCTGCGCGCGGCGCGCGAGGTTGTAGCCGCCGCCCGGGCCGCGCACGGATTCGACGATTTCATGTCTGCGCAGCTTGCCGAACAGCTGTTCGAGGTACGAGAGCGAAATCCGCTGGCGCTGGCTGATGCCTGCAAGCGTCACCGGGCCCTGCTCCTGGCGCAGTGCCAAGTCAATCATCGCCGTGACGGCGAAACGACCTTTCGTGGTGAGTCTCATGGTGTTAGGGGACCGCAATCTTGACGATTTTGGTCAAGTATAAAAATATTTGACGATTTTAGTCAAGTATCCCTGTCTTCAACAGGGTATTCGCAAAGCAATTAACAAATCCGCTTCGGAAGTCAGCGAGACACGCGCTCGCGCAGCGTATCCAGAAGGCCGCGGCAGGCGTCCTCGCACTGGTCGAGCACGCGCTCGAAGCCCTGAGCGCCGCCGAAATAAGGGTCGGCGACCTCGGTTTCCGGCACGCCCGGCGCGAACTCCATCAACAGCCGCACCTTGTCGCGGTGCTGCGACGGGCAGCGCCGGCGCAATTCGGCGAGATTGGCCTCGTCCATCGCGAGCAGCAGATCAAAGCGCTCGAAATCCGCTGCGCGCACCTGTCGCGCGCGCAGCGCCGACAGGTCGTAGCCGCGGGCGCTTGCGGCCGCCTGCGCCCGCGTGTCGGGCGGCTCGCCGACATGCCAGTCGCCGGTACCGGCCGAATCGACGTCGACGTGATCCGACAGCCCGGCGGCGTGCACCTGATGGCGCATCACGCCTTCTGCCGTGGGCGAGCGGCAGATGTTGCCGAGACAGACGAAACAGATCGCTACGCGGGTCATCGCACTACCGGAAAGCCGCGGCGGACCGCGCATGGAAAGAACGCGCCATTATATAAAGGCACGCGGATTCGCGCGGCCGCGCCGCGCGACGGCGAACTGCCTCAGAGCGCCTTCGGCGCGGCCAGTGCAACGTCGCCCGACGCCGCGGGCAGCGACTTCGCCGTCTCGCCGACGAGACCGAACGACACGGTGCGCGCCAGCTCGGCCGACGCCTGGTGCGCCGCGAGCGGGCCACGCGACGCGGCGCCGCCGACGGCATGCAGATACGCGGCAGCCGCGAGCGGCACGACGATCGCCAACGGCCAGTACATCGATATTGTCTTTCTCATGATGCGACCTCCTTGACCTGACGCCCCGAAACTCTCTTCCGGGGACTACAGGGTGAATTCTATAGATCGCACCTATCGGGATAAATACATGAATAGCGAACGCAGTGTTGCGGCCGGATGAACAGTCGCGCGCGCTCAGCCGAGGTGGCTGCGGGACGCCGCGTACAGCTCGCGGAACGTGCGCCCCGTCGGCACCGGCATGTCGCGCGTATCCATCCAGCCGCCCATCATCGGCAGGCGCCGCAGCATCCCGCCGTCGCCGCCGAGCCGCTCGAGGATGCGCACCGCGAGTTTCGTCGTCAGTGCGTACAGCGTCGGCCGGCGCGCGACGAACCCCCATACGGCGAGCCCCGCCCGCTCGCGCCACGGCCGCAGATGCCGCTCGACCTGCTTTTCGCGCAGTGTGCGCAACAGGTGCGACAACGGGATGCCGACCGGACACACGCTGTCACACTCGCCGCACAGCGTCGCCGCCTGCGGCAGGTCGAGCGCGCGGTCGAGCCCGACGTAGCTCGGCGTCAGCACCGAGCCCATCGGCCCCGGATAGACCCAGCCGTACGCGTGGCCGCCGACCTTCTGGTATACCGGGCAGTGGTTCATGCACGCGCCGCAGCGGATGCAGCGCAGCATCTCCTGGAACTCGCCGCCGATGAGGCCCGTGCGGCCGCCGTCGACGAGCACCACGTAGTTGTGCTCGGGGCCGTCCTCGTCGCCCGGCTGGCGGGGGCCCGTCAGCAGCGAGAAGTAGTTCGACGTTTTCTGGCCGGTTGCCGAGCGCGGCAGCAGGCGCATTGCGGTCGCGAGATCCTCGAGCGTCGGCAGCACCTTCTCGATGCCCGTCACCGCGACGTGCACGCGCGGCATCACCGTGCACATGCCCTCGTTGCCCTCGTTCGTCACGAGCACGACCGAGCCCGTCTCGGCGATCACGAAGTTGCCGCCCGTTACGCCCATGTCGGCCGACAGGAATTGCGGACGCAGCATCTCGCGCGCCTCGCGCGTCATGTCGGGAATCTCCGTCAGCCGCTCGCGGTGGTGGGTGCGCGCGAACAGGTCGGCAATCTCGTCCTTGTCCTTGTGCACGACGGGCGCGATGATGTGGCTCGGCGGCTCGTTGTCGTTGATCTGCAGGATGTATTCGCCGAGATCCGTCTCGATCGACTGTACGCCCATCTGGCCGAGCACCTCGTTCAGGCGCATTTCCTCGGACACCATCGACTTGGTCTTGATGACCTTCTTCACGTCGTGACGGCGCGCAATGTCGGCGACGAGCCGCGCGGCGTCGGCGGTCGTCTGCGCGTACAGCACCGTCGTGCCGCGCCGCACCGCCTCGAGCTCGAACGCCTCGAGCCAGACGTCGAGATTCTCGAGCGCGCGGTTGCGGCGTGCCTTCAGCGCCGCGCGCGTTGCCGGGAAGTCGATCTGCGCGATCGCGTCGGCGCGTGCCGACACGAACTTCGTCGACAGCTTCTTCAGGTTCTGCTGCAGGCGCTGGTCGGCGAGCTTCTGGCCGGCGCGCGCCTTGAAATGCATCGATTGGACTTGCATCGCGGTATCGGGGGAAAGTGAGCGGAACCGGGCGTCAGACGTCGCCCGCCAGCACCTGCGCGACGTGCAGCACGCGCGTGTCGCGGTCGCCCGTGCGGCGCAACCGCCCTTCGATGTTCAGCATGCAGCCGAGATCGCCGAGCACGACGGCGCCCGCACCCGACGCGCGCACGTTCGCGCACTTCTCGTCGGCGATCGCCGTCGAGATGTCGCCGTACTTGACCGCGAACGTGCCGCCGAAGCCGCAGCAGTGCTCGCAATCCTTCATCTCGGTGACCGCGACGCCGCGCTGCGCGAGCAGCGCGCGCGGCTGGGCCTTCACGCCCAGCTCGCGCAGCCCCGAGCACGCGTCGTGGTACGTGACCGGGCCCGCGAATTCGCCCGGCTCGAGCTTCACCTTCGCGACATTCACGAGGAAGTCGGTCAGCTCGTAGACCTTTTGCTGGAACCGGGAAAAACGCCCCATCAGTTCGGGGTCGTCGCGAAACAGGTCGCCATAGTGCGTGCGGATCATTCCACCGCACGAGCCCGACGGCGCGACGACATAGTCGAACTGCTCGAACTCGCGCAGCGTCTTCTCGGCGAGGTCGCGCGCAAGCGCGCGGTCGCCCGAGTTGTAGGCCGGCTGGCCGCAGCAGGTCTGTGCCGGCGGCACGATCACCTCGAAGCCGGCGCCCTGGATCAGCTTGAGCGCGGAAAAACCGATTTCGGGACGCATCAGATCGACCAGACAGGTCACGAACAAACCGACTCGCATACGCGCTCCTTCGAGAAAACGGCTCTCATTATCCGCCGTTTGCCCGGCAAGACCAACGCCGGACACGACGCGGCCCGCCCGGCGCGAAAACGAGGACTTCCTCGAACGCCGTTCGCTTTTTTCACGATACGAGATACAATCGCCACAATAGCGTTTGACGCATCAACCGATTCCCCGACATGACCAACCCGACCCCGGATTCCAAAACGTCGATCCAGGTGATCGAACGCATGATGCGGTTGCTCGACGCCCTTGCCGAGCACACCGACCCTGTCAGCCTGAAGGAGCTCGCGCAGCGCACGGAGTTGCACCCGTCGACTGCGCATCGCATCCTGAACGACATGGTGACCTGCCGCCTCGTCGATCGCTCCGACCCGGGCACATACCGGCTCGGCATGCGGCTGCTCGAGCTCGGCAACCTCGTGAAGGCGCGCCTGTCGGTGCGCGACGCGGCGCTGATGCCGATGCGCGAGCTGCACCGCCTGACCGGCCAGACGGTGAACCTGTCGGTGCGCCAGGGCGACGAGATCGTCTATATCGAGCGCGCGTACTCGGAGCGTTCCGGGATGCAGGTCGTGCGCGCGATCGGCGGCCGTGCGCCGCTGCACCTGACGTCGGTCGGCAAGCTGTTCCTCGCGGCGGACGAAACGGCGCGGGTGCGTGCGTATGCGACACGCACAGGGCTCGCGGGCCACACGCAGAACAGCATCACCGACATCGCGAAGCTCGAGCGCGAGCTGACGATCGTCCGGCAGCAATCGTGCGCGCGCGACAACGAGGAGCTCGAACTGGGGGTGCGCTGCATTGCCGCGGGCATCTACGACGACTCGGGTAAGCTCGTCGCGGGCCTGTCGCTGTCGGCGCCGGCCGATCGCCTGCAGGACGCATGGCTCGGGCAGTTGAGCCGCACCGCGCTGACCATCTCGGAATCGCTCGGCTACCGGCCCGAAAACGGGAAAGACGCGGAAGGCCTGCAGCGCCAGGCCTGAACGGCCGCTACGCGATCCGCCGAACGAAAAAAGCCCCGCAATCGCGGGGCTTTTTGCTGGCTTCGGTGCAGCGGCGTCGAAACGCCGCCGCGGAAGCACGATCAGGTACCGCCGTTCGGCGAATTGGATGCCGTCAGGCGTTCGCCGCCGCCGGCGTCGAGCCAATTTCGCAGCCGCGCCGCATCGGCGAAGCGCGAATACTTGCCGTACGAGTCCAGCAGCACGATCACCATCGGACGGCCATGGATCGTCGCCTGCATCACGAGGCACTCACCCGCCTCGTTGATGAAGCCGGTCTTCTGCAGGCCGATGTCCCACGAGCCGTTGCCGCGGATCAGCGCATTCGTGCTGTTGTAAGCCAGGTTCCGCTTGCCCGTGTTCACCTCGTAGCTGCGGTCGGTCGAGAACTTGCGGATCAACGGGTACTGGTACGCCGCGTTGACCATCTTCACGAGGTCGCGCGCGCTCGATACGTTCTGGCTCGACAGCCCGGTCGAATTCTCGAAGTGGGTGTCGGTCATGCCGAGCGCCTTCGCCTTTGCGTTCATCGCCGCGATGAAGGCCGGACGGCCGCCCGGGTAGTAGCGCGACAGCGCCGCCGCCGCGCGGTTCTCGGACGCCATCAGCGCGATGTGCAGCATGTCGTCGCGCGACAGCACCGAGCCGACCGACAGGCGCGAGCCCGTGCCCTTCTCGTAGTCGCGATCTTCGTCGGTGACTTCGATCTGGTCGGTCAGCGGCAGCTTCGAGTCGAGCACGACCATCGACGTCATCAGCTTCGTGATCGACGCGATCGGCACGACCGCGTGCGAATTCTTGTCGAACAGCGGCTCGCTGGTGTTCTGGTCGACGACATACGCGACGCTCGAGCGCAGCGCGAGCGCGTCCGGCGTGTCGTGCAGGCCGAATGCCTGGCCGACCGACGGCTGGCGCGGCTGGAACGCGACCCGGCGCAAGGCGCCGTGGTGGCCGCGCACGTGCCCGTTGGCGGTGAGCGTCGCGCGCTTGCGCGTCGCCTTCGCGCTCGGCGCGTCGGCGGTGGCGGACGCCGATTTCACCGACTTCTTCGCGGACGAAGCAGTCGCTTTCTTCTTGGCGGCTTGGTGAGTGGTCGCAGTGGCGGCAAAGGCATCAGCGGGCGCAACGGTGGCAGTGGCCGCCAGCAAGGCGACGGCGACCGACACCGCCGTGCCGAGCGTTATGCTCTGCAACATTCTGCGCGGTGAAAACGATTCGGCTTTCATTGGGGTCTGGACAAAGCGGCGGGAGTTTCCGCAAGTGTAGTTAAGGCTGAAAAAATAAGCAATATTAGGCACTTACCGATCGTCGTTAAACCGGAATGTAAGCGTCGACGAAAACACGATCGATCGACACCCCCGCTCCCATCGGAAAAATTCATGATGGGCGCACAGCCTCACAGTGCTCGCCTCGCGATGACCTCTCGGTTAATTGAGATAACGTCACTTTGAGGGCGTTTTAAAGCGGGGAAACTACGTATCCGGCGCTCGGCAGGCCAAGCGGCACGTGTGCAGGCAGCGGCGAGGCACATCGCCGCTGCGCGCATCGAAACGGCGCGCTTTTCGACAAGAACAAGAGCACAACGTTCCACCCCCCTGTCAGGTTTACCTGCGCGCGATCCTGGTGCGCCGCGCGTGCCCGCCGAGCGTGCGCACCATGTGGGAGACGGCGCCTGAAACCGTTTCCGAAACCGGCAGATAAGTCGTTGTTTTGTCGATAAATTGTCGGCATTGTGCGACGCACAAAAAATGCTTGACATCGGCTTCTTCTGCCCTAAAATAGCTTCCATTGCTGCGTTGCACAAAGCGCGCACAACCGAGGTTCCCCAGCGTAGTGCCCTTTATCCTTGCGATCATGCGATCGCTTTTCAGGAGCTTGACATGTCCTTGCTGACCCCCGAGCAAATCGCCGCCGCACAGAAAGCCAACCTCGAAAGCCTGTTCGGTCTGACGACCAAGGCATTCGAAGGCGTCGAAAAGCTGATCGAACTCAACCTGCAAGTCGTGAAGTCGTCGCTGGCTGAATCGCAGGAAAACGCACAGCGCCTGCTGTCGGTGAAGGACGCGCAGGAACTGATCGCGCTGCAGGCGAGCCTCACGCAGCCGGTCGCGGAAAAGGCGCTGGCATACGGCCGTCACCTGTATGAAATCGCGTCGGCTACGCAAGCCGAGTTCGCGAAGGTTGCCGAAGCGCAATTCGAAGAGCAGAACAACAAGATCCAGGCGCTCGTCGACAACGTCGCGAAGAACGCCCCGGCCGGTTCGGAAACGGCTGTCGCCGCGCTGAAGTCGGCGCTGAACGCCGCGAACACGACGTACGAAACGGTCCAGAAGGCTGCGAAGCAAGCCGTCGAGATCGCCGAGACGAACTTCAACGCCGCCGCCGCCGTCGCGACGAAGGCTGCCAGCGCAGCGGCTTCGCGCCGTGCGACCAAGCCGGCTGCGTAAGCCTGCTTAAAAGCGCTCCACGCGCTCAGGAAAAGCCGCGCTCAGCGCGGCTTTTCTTTTTCCGGGAGGTGGCCGATACGACTGCGGGGGCTTGCCGGACTGTCAGCCCGGCTGATCCGGCCCTCTCGCATTCGATCCGCAAGCGGCTGCCCCCGCCGGCGCGATCCGAGTGGCGGGGGCAGCGTGCAGTCCGCACCCGCGTAAAAAAGCGGCGCTTCCCCACTTCGGGGAAGCGCCGCTTTTGCATGGCCGGCGCGCGGCGCCGGCATGGCTGCGCGTGTTACTTCTTGCGCTGCGGCGGCAGGTCCGTGCAGACGCCTTCGTACAGCTCGGCGGCCATCCCGACCGATTCGCCGAGCGTCGGGTGCGGATGGATCGTCTTGCCGATGTCTTCCGCGTCCGCGCCCATCTCGACGGCCAGGCACACTTCGCTGATCAGGTCGCCCGCGTTCAGGCCGACGATGCCGCCGCCGATCACGCGATGGGTTTCCTCGTCGAAGATCAGTTTCGTGAAGCCTTCGTCGCGGCCGTTCGCGATCGCGCGGCCCGATGCGGCCCACGGGAACACCGCCTTGCCGTACTTGATGCCTTCGGCCTTGCACTGCTCTTCGGTCTTGCCGGCCCACGCGACTTCCGGATCAGTGTAGGCCACCGACGGAATCTGCAGCGCGTCGAAGTAGGCCTTCTCGCCGTGCGCCGCTTCCGCCGCGACGTGGCCTTCGTGCACGGCCTTGTGCGCGAGCATCGGCTGGCCGACGATATCGCCGATCGCGAAGATGTGCGGGACGTTCGTGCGCATCTGCTTGTCGACGTCGATGAAGCCGCGATCCGTCACCGCAACGCCTGCCTTGTCCGCGCCGATCTTCTTGCCGTTCGGGCTGCGGCCGACTGCGACCAGCACGAGGTCGTAGCGCTGCGGCTCCGCCGGTGCCTTCTCGCCCTCGAACGTCACGTAGATGCCGTCTTCCTTCGCTTCCGCGCCGACCGTCTTGGTCTTCAGCATCACGTTGCCGAAGCGCTTCGCGTTGTACTTTTCCCAGACCTTGACGAGGTCGCGGTCCGCGCCGTTCATCAGCACGTCGAGCATTTCGACGACGTCGATCTCGGCGCCGAGCGTCGCGTAGACGGTCGCCATTTCGAGGCCGATGATGCCGCCGCCGATCACGAGCATCCGCTTCGGCTGCTGGCGTAGTTCCAGCGCGCCGGTCGAATCGACGATGCGCGGGTCGTCCGGCAGGAACGGCAGCTTCACCGATTGCGAGCCCGCGGCGATGATCGCCTGCTTGAACCTGACGACCTTCTTGCCGCCTTCGCCCTGCACTTCCATGTGATACGGATCGACGAACGTGCCGACGCCCGTCACGACTTCGACCTTGCGCGCCTTCGCCATGCCGGCGAGGCCCGTAGTCAGCTTCTTGACGACGCCGGACTTGAAGTCGCGCAGCTTGTCGAGGTTGACTTCGGGCTTGCCGAACGTGATGCCGTGCGCGGCGAGCGCTTCGGCCTCTTCGACGACAAGCGCCGTATGCAGCAGCGCCTTCGACGGAATGCAGCCGACGTTCAGGCAGACGCCGCCGAGCGTCGGGTAGCGCTCGACCAGCACAGTCTTCATGCCGAGATCGGCTGCGCGGAACGCGGCCGAGTAGCCGCCGGGGCCGGCGCCGAGCACGAGCATGTCGCACTCGATGTCGGCGGCGCCGCTGTAGCTGCCGGCTTGCGGCGCCGGAGCCGGTGCGGCTGCAGGCGCGGCGGCCGGTGCTGCGGGCTTGGCCGGTTCGGCGGCCTTTGCGGGTGCGGCGGCACCCGCCGATGCCTCGACGAGTGCGATCACGGTGCCTTGCGAGACCTTGTCGCCGGCCTTGACCTTGATTTCCTTGACCGTGCCGGCGACGTCGCTCGGCACTTCCATGGATGCCTTGTCCGATTCGAGCGTGATGAGCGTCTGCTCTTTTTCGATCACGTCGCCCGGCTGGACGTTGACTTCGATGACATCGACGCCGCTGAAATCGCCGATATCCGGAACCTTGACTTCGATGAGACTCATGTACTGTCCCCTTCTTGTTTAGCTGCTGACAGACGGAGGGAGACCCGCGAGTTGAACGAGACTACGGCTTGACTGGAGAACGGGGACATGGGCAGGACCACCTTTGCCGTCCGCCCAAGGACGCGCCTTTCTTTTGGTTACTTTTCTTTGGAAGACAAAGAAAAGTGACCGCCGCCCCGCGCAGGGGCGACGCCAATCGACCGTTAGCAAAACAGGTTCAACGACAGGGCGGGATGACCGACAAAAAATCCACGCCCCCGCGAGACTCCCTGCTCATCAAAGAATCACACGACGGAAGTCGCCGAGAATCGCGCCGAGATACGCATTGAACCGCGCGGCTTCCGCGCCGTCGATCACGCGATGGTCATACGACAGCGACAGCGGCAGCGTGAGGCGCGGCACGAACTGCTTGCCGTCCCACACCGGCTTCATCTGGCCGCGCGACAGGCCGAGGATCGCGACTTCCGGCGCATTGATGATCGGCGTGAAGTTCGTGCCACCGATCCCGCCGAGCGACGAGATCGAGAAGCAGCCGCCCTGCATCTGGTCCGGCTTCAGCTTGCCGTCGCGCGCGGCCTTCGACAGCTCGCTCATTTCCTTCGCGATGTCGACGAGCCCCTTCTTGTCCGCATCGCGGATCACCGGCACGACGAGGCCGTTCGGCGTGTCGGCGGCAAAACCGATGTGGTAGTACTGCTTGAACACGAGGTTGTCGCCGTCGAGGCTCGCGTTGAAGGTCGGGAACTTCTTCAGCGCCGACACGACCGCCTTGATCACGAACGCGAGCATCGTGAACTTCACGCCCGCCTTTTCGTGCTCCTTGTTCAGCTGCACGCGCAGCGCCTCGAGATCGGTGATGTCCGCTTCGTCGTTGTTCGTGACGTGCGGGATCATCACCCAGTTGCGATGCAGGTTCGCGCCCGAGATCTTCTTGATCCGCGACAGCGGCTTCGCCTCGAACGGGCCGAACTTCGCGAAATCGACCTTCGGCCACGGCAGCAGGTTCAGCTCGCCGCCGCCTGCCGGCGCGGCTGCTGCGACCGGTGCCGCACGCTGGCCCGTCATCACGCCCTTCACGAAGTTCGTGACGTCTTCCTTCGTGATGCGGCCCTTCGGGCCGCTGCCGCCAACGCGCGCGACGTCGACGCCGAGTTCGCGCGCGAACTTGCGCACGGACGGCGATGCGTGGCTTGCGCGGTATTCGCCGGCCGGTGCCGGTGCGGGTGCGGGTGCGGCAGCCGGAGCCGGTGCAGCCTGCGGCGCGGGCGCCGCGGCGGCCGGGGCCGGAGCGGCAGCGGGCGCCGGTGCGCTTGCCTGCGGCGCGGCGGCGGCAGATGCGCCGGCGGCCTCGAGCAGCACGATCAGCGTCCCTTCGGACACTGCGTCACCGACCTTCACCTTGATTTCCTTCACGACGCCGGCGGCCGGGCTCGGCACGTCCATCGTCGCCTTGTCCGACTCGAGCGTGACGAGCGACTGTTCCTTCTCGACCGTGTCGCCGACCTTCACGCCGATCTCGATCACCGGCACGTCCTTGTAGTCGCCGATGTCCGGCACCTTCACTTCGAGCGTGCCGCCTGCTGCTGCCGATGCTGCCGGTGCTGCCGCCGGCGCCGCTGCGGGCACTGCAGCCGCCGGTGCGACGACTGGCGCTGCGGCCGGCGCGGCCGCGCCGTTCGGCTGCGCCGCGGCGCCGCCTTCGAGCAGGATGATCAGCGAGCCTTCCGACACCGAATCGCCGACCTTGACCTTCACTTCCTTGACCGTGCCGCCCGACGGGCTCGGCACGTCCATCGTCGCCTTGTCCGATTCGAGCGTGACGAGCGACTGCTCGGGCTCGACCGTGTCGCCCGCCTTCACGAGCACTTCGATGACGGGCACGTCCTTGTAATCGCCGATATCCGGCACCTTCACTTCGATCGCTTGACTCATCTTTTTGTGTCTCCAGAGCCGCGCGCGCCCCTCCCGGAAGCGGCGCGCGGCATCACACGGCGCGTGTGCGTTAAACCGTCATCGGGTTGGGCTTGGACGGATCGAGGTTGTACTTCGCGATCGCGTCGGCGACGACCTTGCGGTCGATCGTGCCTTCGTCCGCGAGCGCATTGAGCGCCGTGACCGTGACCCAGTAGCGGTCCACCTCGAAGAAGTGACGCAGGTTCGCGCGGGTGTCCGAGCGGCCGTAGCCGTCGGTACCCAGCACGACGAAGCGGCGATCGATCTGGCCGCGGATCTGGTCGACCAGCGCACGGACGTAGTCGGTCGATGCGATGACCGGGCCCTGCGTGTCCTTCAGGCACTTCTGCACGTGCGACAGGCGACGCTCGTCGGTCGGATGGAGCAGGTTCCAGCGCTCGACTTCATGGCCTTCGCGCGCGAGCTCGGTGAAGCTCGGCACGCTCCACAGGTCGGCGGCGACGCCCCAGTCTTTCTCCAGCAGGTCGGCGGCGGCGATCACTTCGTTGAAGATCGTGCCCGCGCCGAGCAGCTGCACGCGCGGCGCCTTCTTGCTCGCGTCGGCCTTCTTGAACGCGTACATGCCCTTGATGATGTCGGCCGCCACGTGCTCGCCCTGCGGGATCGCCGGGTGCTCGTAGTTCTCGTTCATCACCGTGACGTAGTAGTACACGTCTTCCTGGTCCTGCACCATGCGGCGCAGGCCGTCCTGGATGATCACCGCGAGTTCGTAGCCGAACGTCGGGTCGTAGCTCACGCAGTTCGGCACCGATGCCGCCCACAGGAGCGAGTGGCCGTCCTCGTGCTGCAGGCCTTCGCCGTTCAGCGTCGTGCGGCCCGCGGTGCCGCCCAGCAGGAAGCCGCGCGAGCGCATGTCGCCCGCTGCCCATGCCAGATCGCCGATCCGCTGGAAGCCGAACATCGAGTAGAAGATGTAGAACGGCACCATGATCTCGCCGTGCGTCGAATACGACGTCGCCGCCGCGATCCAGTCGCACATGCCGCCCGCTTCGTTGATGCCTTCCTGCAGGATCTGGCCGGTTTCCGATTCCTTGTAGAACATCAGCTGGTCGGAATCTTCCGGCACGTACTTCTGGCCTTCCTGGTTCCAGATGCCGATCTGGCGGAACAGGCCTTCCATGCCGAACGTGCGCGATTCGTCCGGGACGATCGGCACGACGCGCTTGCCGAGCGCCTTGTCCTTCAGCAGGATGTTCAGGATCCGCACGAACGCCATCGTCGTCGAGATCTCGCGGCCTTCGCCCGTGCCCTTCAGCAGCGGCTCGAACGCGTCGAGCGCCGGCACCGGCAGCGACGTCGCCTTCTCGCGGCGCTGCGGCAGGTAGCCGCCGAGGTCCATGCGCTGCTTGCGCATGTATTCCAGTTCCTTCGAACCTTCCTCGAACGTCAGATACGGCACGTCGGCGATCTGCTCGTCGGTGATCGGCAGGCGGAATTGATCACGGAACTTCTTCAGTTGCTCGACCGGCAGCTTCTTCTGCTGGTGCGTGATGTTCATCGCCTGGCCCGACTCGCCCATCCCGTAGCCCTTGATGGTCTTCGCGAGGATGACGGTCGGCGCGCCCTTCGTGTTGCTGGCCTCGTGGAACGCCGCGTAGATCTTGTGCGGATCGTGGCCGCCGCGGTTCAGTGCCCAGATGTCGTCGTCGGACCAGTCGGCGACGAGCGCCTTCAGTTCCGGCGAGTTGAAGAAGTGCTCACGGACGAACGCGCCCGATTCCGACTTGTACGTCTGGTACTCGCCGTCGACCACTTCCATCATGCGGCGCATCAGCACGCCCGACTTGTCGCGCGCGAACAGCGCATCCCAGCGGCTGCCCCAGATCACCTTGATCACGTTCCAGCCCGCGCCGCGGAATTCCGATTCCAGTTCCTGGATGATCTTGCCGTTGCCGCGCACCGGGCCATCGAGACGCTGCAGGTTGCAGTTGATCACGAACACGAGGTTGTCGAGCTTCTCGCGGCTCGCCATGCCGATCGCGCCGAGCGATTCCGGCTCGTCCGTCTCGCCGTCGCCGAGGAACGCCCAGACCTTGCGGCCCTGCGTCTTCGCGATGCCGCGTGCTTCGATGTACTTCATGAAGCGGGCCTGGTAGATCGCCATGATCGGGCCGAGACCCATCGACACGGTCGGGAACTGCCAGAAGTCCGGCATCAGCCACGGGTGCGGATACGACGAGATGCCGTTGCCGCCGACTTCCTGACGGAAGTTGTCGAGCTGCTCTTCCTTCAGGCGGCCGAGCAGGAACGCGCGCGAGTAAACGCCCGGCGACGAGTGTCCCTGCACGAACACGAGATCGCCGCCGTGGTTCTCGGACGGCGCATGCCAGAAGTGGTTGTAGCCGACGTCGTACAGCGTCGCGGCCGATGCGAACGACGCGATGTGGCCGCCGACGTTCGTATCCTTGCCCGCGCGCAGCACCATCGCAAGTGCGTTCCAGCGCGTGTACGAGCGGATCTTGTGCTCGATTTCCTGGTCGCCGGGGATCTTCGCCTGGGCGTCGACCGGAATCGTGTTGATGTACGGGGTGTTCGCGGAGAACGGCAGATGCTCGCCGCGCACGCGCGCGAATTCGATCTGCTTTTCGATCAGGTAGTGCGCCCGGCCCGTGCCGACGGAGGAGATCACGCCGTCGAGCGCCTCGAGCCATTCAACGGTTTCTTGCGGATCGTCGTCACGCTCGGCGGCGACATACTTCATCACTTCGTTAGGTACAGCGGACATTCTCGTCTCCTGGTCCGGAAATGTGAGGATCGCTCTTCATGCAGACGACGCGGCGCGACCGGCTGCGGGCAAGCTCCAGCGGATTGTAATGATCGCGTACCGCCACGCGCAACAGAATTTTCGAATTATGAGATCTTTTCTCGCAATGCGGAATATTGCTGCGCCGCACCCTTGTTTCGGGGCGCCAGGGCGCGTCACCGCGCGGTAAATTCGTTTCCGTTCAACATATCCGGTATAGGTTTTCCATCAATTGCGCTGCGCTACAATCCTGCCATGTTGACCGATCGGCTTTTCGCACGCTCGGCGCGACCGTCGGGCCCGCCGGCGGAGTCGCAGCCGTCCCGTTGGCACCACGGACCGTGGTGGTCCAATTCCTATTTGCTGACGCCCCTGCTGTCGATCCTGGTGTTCCTCGTGGTGATGAGCCTCATCCTATGGAGCCTCAACCGCCGCGAGCAGCAGCAGCAGGAAGACACGCTGTTCCGCAACGTCGCATGGGCGCAGCAGCAGATCCGCCTGTCGATGACGGGCGCGCAGGAGCAGCTGCAGGCCCTCTCCCGTGACCTGGCGTCCGGCCGCCTCGACCAGAACGCGTTCCAGATGGCGGTCGCGGACGTGATGCAGACGCATCCGGAGATCCTCTACCTGAACTGGTACACGGCGCCCGGCACGCAGCGCTGGCCGACCGTGCATCCGCCGCTGCTCGGCCAGCGGCTCGCGAAGCCGAACGATGCGCAGATGCAGGACGCAGTGCGCGGCGCGTACGACGACGCGCGCAACTCGCGCCGCCAGGCCTACTCGCCGCTGACCTACGACGACTTCGGCAACGGCTACATCACGCTGCAGACGCCCGTGATGCGCGGCGACCGCGAATACCTCGGGTCGATCGCCGCCGTGTTCTCGGTCGAAGGCATCCTGAAGCACGACATCCCGTCCGAGCTGTCGTCGAAATACAAGATCTCGATCACCGACGCGAACAACCGCGAACTGTCGTCGACGTCGTCGCGCCCGCGCCTGCCGCGCGACTCGCACTACGACCTGCCGCTCGACCCGCCCGGCCAGGGCCTGACCGTGCGCGTCTACGCGTTCCCGCAGCTCACGAACCTGACCAACAATACGCTCGTCTGGCTCGTCGCGGGGCTGTCCTGCTTCGTGCTGTGGAGCCTCTGGAGCCTGTGGAAGCACACGCGCCAGCGCTTCGAGGCGCAGCAGGCGCTGTACGCGGAAGCATTCTTCCGCCGCGCGATGGAGAACTCGGTGCTGATCGGCATGCGCGTGCTCGACATGCACGGCCGCATCACGCACGTGAACCCGGCGTTCTGCCGGATGACCGGCTGGGACGAGAGCGACCTCGTCGGCAAGGTCGCGCCGTTCCCGTACTGGCCGCGCGACGCATATCCGGAAATGCAGCGGCAGCTCGACATGACGCTGCGCGGCAAGGCGCCGAGCTCGGGCTTCGAGCTGCGCGTGCGGCGCAAGAACGGCACGCTGTTCCATGCGCGCCTCTACGTGTCGCCGCTGATCGACAGCTCGGGCCGCCAGACCGGCTGGATGTCGTCGATGACCGACATCACCGAGCCGAAGCGCGCGCGCGAGGAACTCGCCGCCGCGCACGAACGCTTCACGACGGTGCTGGAAAGCCTGGACGCGGCAGTGTCGGTGCTCGCGGCCGACGAAGCCGAGCTGCTGTTCGCGAACCGCTACTACCGCCACCTGTTCGGGATCCGCCCGGACGGCCACCTCGAGCTGTCCGGCGGCGGCTTCGACCGTGCGCAGGCGTCGTCCGACTCGATCGACATGGTCGACACGTTCGCGGGCCTGCCCGCTGCCGCGCTGACGAGCAGCACCGCGGACGCGCAGGAAGTCTATGTCGAGAGCATCCAGAAGTGGTTCGAGGTGCGCCGCCAGTACATCCAGTGGGTCGACGGCCACCTCGCGCAGATGCAGATCGCGACCGACATCACGACCCGCAAGAGGGCACAGGAACTCGCGCACCAGCAGGAAGAGAAGCTGCAGTTCACGAGCCGATTGATGACGATGGGCGAAATGGCGTCGTCGATTGCGCACGAATTGAACCAGCCGCTCGCGGCGATCAACAACTACTGCTCGGGCACGCTCGCGCTCGTGAAGAGCGGCCGCGCAACCAACGAAACGCTCGCGCCCGCGCTCGAGAAGACCGCGCAACAGGCGCTGCGCGCGGGGATGATCGTCAAGCGGATCCGCGAATTCGTGAAGCGCAGCGAGCCGAAGCGCCAGCCGGCGCGCGTCGCCGACATCGTCGCCGATGCGGTCGGACTCGCCGAAATCGAGGCCAGGAAGCGCAGGATCCGGATCGTCACGGAAATCCTCGCAAGAATGCCTATTATTTATGTCGACCCCGTGCTCATCGAGCAGGTGCTCGTGAACCTGATGAAGAACGCCGCCGAAGCGATGGCGGACGTGAAGCCGGCGTCGGCGGACGGCGTGATTCGCGTCGTCGCCGACATCGAGGCGGGTTTCGTCGACATCCGTGTGATCGATCAGGGCCCGGGCGTCGACGAAGCGACCGCCGAGCGCCTGTTCGAGCCGTTCTACAGCACCAAGTCCGACGGCATGGGCATGGGGCTGAACATCTGCCGCTCGATCATCGAATCGCATCGCGGGCGTCTGTGGGTGGTGAACAACGTCGAGCCGGATGGCCGCATCTCCGGCGCGACGTTCCACTGCAGTCTGCCCATTGGGGAACCCGCTGATCTCGGCCAAGGGGGGTCCGGGATTTCGGCATCACATACCGTTACGGGAGAACTATGAATAGCCCTGTCACCACCACTCAGGAAACCGTCTTCGTCGTCGACGACGACGAGGCCGTACGGGACTCGCTGCGCTGGCTGCTGGAGGCGAACGGCTATCGCGTGCAATGTTTCTCGAGCGCCGAGCAGTTCCTCGATGCGTATCAGCCGGGCCAGCAGGCCGGCCAGATCGCGTGCCTGATCCTCGACGTGCGGATGTCCGGGATGAGCGGCCTCGAACTGCAGGAGCGCCTGATCGCCGACAACGCCGCGCTGCCGATCATCTTCGTGACCGGCCACGGTGACGTGCCGATGGCCGTGTCGACGATGAAAAAGGGTGCGATGGACTTTATCGAGAAGCCGTTCGACGAGGCGGAACTGCGCAAGCTCGTCGAGCGGATGCTCGACAAGGCCCGAAGCGAAAGCAAGAGCGTCCAGGAACAGCGTGCCGCGAGCGAGCGCCTGTCGAAGCTGACCGCCCGCGAGCAGCAGGTGCTCGAGCGGATCATCGCGGGCCGCCTGAACAAGCAGATCGCCGACGATCTCGGCATCAGCATCAAGACGGTCGAAGCGCACCGCGCGAACATCATGGAAAAGCTCAACGTCAACACGGTGGCCGACCTGCTGCGCCTCGCGCTGTCGAAGAAGCAGGCGTAAGTGCCTGCACGGCCCGGCGCCTGCCGGGCCTGCTCCGCGCCGCGCGACGCGACACGTGCGCGCGGCGGCGCCCTCGCTTTCAAGCGGCTGGCGCGTCGGCGGTTCGTTCCGGCACCTGCGCCGCGGCGTCTCGCCGATGACGCATCCCACGCATTCGCTGTCGGACGATGGCAGGCGGACGGTATAATTCCGTGCTTTGCTGCGGCGCAACCCGATGCGCCGCACGCCCGCATTCCAACTTCCCGGCAGAACCCACCACCATGACAGCCCTCCTCATCGACGGCAACGCCCTTTCGAAGACCTTGCGCGCCCAGGCCGCCGAACGCGCCGCCGCATTGACCGCACGCGGCCACCAGCCCGGCCTCGCGGTGATCCTCGTCGGCGACAATCCGGCCAGCGAAGTCTACGTGCGCAACAAGATCAAGGCGTGCGAGGACAACGGCTTCTTCTCGCTGAAGGACCGCTACCCGGCGTCGCTGTCCGAGGCGGACCTGCTCGCGCGCATCGACGAACTGAACCGCGACCCGCAGATCCACGGGATCCTCGTCCAGCTGCCGCTGCCGAAGCACATCGACAGCCACAAGGTGCTCGAGGCGATCGCGCCGGAGAAGGACGTCGACGGCTTCCACGTCGCGAATGCGGGCGCGCTGATGACCGGCAAGCCGCTGTTCCGCCCGTGCACGCCGTACGGCGTGATGAAGATGTTCGAAGCGCACGACATCCCGCTGCAAGGCGCGAACGCAGTCGTGATCGGCCGCTCGAACATCGTCGGCAAGCCGATGGCGATGCTGCTGCTCGAAGCGGGCGCGACCGTGACGATCTGCCACAGCAAGACGCGCGACCTCGCCGCGCACACGCGGCAGGCCGACATCGTCGTCGCCGCGGTCGGCAAGCGCAACATCCTGACCGCCGACATGGTGAAGCCGGGCGCGACCGTGATCGACGTCGGCATGAACCGCGACGACGCCGGCAAGCTGTGCGGCGACGTCGATTTCGCGGGCGTGAAGGAAGTCGCCGGCCACATCACGCCGGTGCCGGGCGGCGTCGGCCCGATGACCATCACGATGCTGCTGATCAACACGATCGAAGCCGCCGAGCGCGCCGCCGCAGCCGCCTGACCCCCGCTGTCTGCCGGCGCGTGCCAGCGCGCCGGCGCTTCTGCCGTACTTCTGCCGTACTTCTGCCGTACTTCTGCCGTACTTCTGCCGTACTTCTGCCGTACTTCTGCCGTACTTCTGCCGTACTTCTGCCGTACCTCTGCCGTACTTCTGCCGTGCTTCCGCCGTGCTTCCGCAACACTTCCTCAGCACTTCCGCCAGGCGCCCGTCGGCCCCATGCGACCCCGCCCCAATCGCGCCGTTAGAAACTAACGATTGGAAAGCGTGCGATGCGCCCCAATAATGTCGGTATCGGGCGCCACAGCGCCCTACCCTCATCACCCCGGTTCATCCGGCAACAGACAGGGAGTCTTATGTCCGCAAGCGCCAATACCAATCCGCTCCTCGATTTCTCCGGCCTGCCCCGCTTCGGCGAGATCCGCCCGGAACATGTGACGCCCGCGCTCGACACGCTGCTCGACGACGCCAATCGCGCGGTCGACGCCGCCAGCGCACCCGCGACGCCGGCTACGTGGGCAGACATCGTCGAGACGGTCGAACGCGCGTCGGAGCCGCTCGGCCGCGCGTGGGGCATCGTCGGCCACCTGAACGCGGTCGCCGACACGCCGGAGCTGCGCGCCGCGTACGGCGAGAACCTGCCGCGCGTCACCGAATTCTGGTCGAGCGTCGGGCAGAACCTTGCGCTGTACGAGAAATACAAGGCCATCGCCGCGAGCGCCGAATACGCGACGCTGTCCGCCGAGCGCCGCAAGATCCTCGACAACGCGCTGCGCGACTTCCGCCTGTCGGGCGCCGAGCTGCCCGAGGAGCAGAAGCCGCGCTTCGCCGAACTGCAGGAGCAGCAGGCCGCACTGTCGAAGTCGTTTTCCGACCACGTGCTCGACGCGACCAACGCGTACGCGTACTTCGTGCAGGACGAAGCCGAGCTCGCCGGCCTGCCCGGCGACGCGATCGAAGCCGCCCGCGAAGCCGCGCAGAAGGAAGGCAAGGACGGCTGGAAATTCACGCTGCACTTCCCGTCGTATTTCCCGGTGCTGCAGTACGCGGACAACCGCGCGATGCGCGAGACGCTCTATCGTGCGTACTCGACGCGCGCGTCCGAACTCGGCCCGCAATACGGCGCCGGCAACGCGGATTGGGACAACACGGCGATCGTCGCCGACGAACTGAAGCTGCGCCGCGAAGAGGCGCAAATGCTCGGCTACCGCAACTTCGCCGAAGTGTCGCTCGCGCCGAAGATGGCCGAATCGCCGCAGCAGGTGATCGCGTTCCTCGAGGATCTCGCGACGCGCGCGCGTCCGCATGCGGACAAGGACTGGGACGAGCTGCGCGCCTTCGCCGCGAAGGAACTCGGCCTGACCGAGCTCGCGCCGTGGGACGTCGCGTATGCAGCCGAGAAGCTGCGCCAGCAGCGCTATGCGTTCTCGGAAAACGAGGTCAAGCAGTACTTCCCGGAACCGGCCGTGCTGAAGGGCCTGTTCACCGTCACCGAAACGCTGTTCGGCGTGCGCATCAAGCCGGACGACGCGGCGGTGTGGCACCAGGACGTGCGCTTCTTCCGCGTCGAGAACCACGACGGCTCGCTCGTCGCGCAGTTCTATCTCGACCTGTATGCGCGCGAAGGCAAGCGCGGCGGCGCGTGGATGGACGACGCGCGCTCGCGTGCGAAGCGCGGCGGCGATGTGCAGACGCCGGTCGCGTACCTGACCTGCAATTTCTCCGCGCCGATCGGCGGCAAGCCCGCGTGCTTCACGCACGACGAAGTGATCACGCTGTTCCACGAATTCGGCCACGGCCTGCACCATATGCTGACGCGCGTCGACGAGCTCGGCGTGTCGGGCATCAACGGCGTCGAGTGGGATGCGGTCGAACTGCCGTCGCAGTTCATGGAGAACTTCTGCTGGGAATGGGACGTGCTGTCGTCGATGTCGTCGCACGTCGACACGGGCGCGACGCTGCCGCGCGCGCTGTTCGACAAGATGATCGCCGCGAAGAACTTCCAGAGCGGGCTCGGCACGCTGCGGCAAATCGTGTTCTCGATGTTCGACATGCTGCTGCACGTCGACTTCGATCCGGCGGGCGCGGTCGCCGTGAACGCGTTCGCACGCGAGATCAACGAGCGCTACCACGTGATCCCGCAGGCGCCGTTCTCGCGCTGGCCGAACACGTTCAGCCACATCTTCGCGGGCGGCTACGCGGCCGGCTACTACAGCTACAAGTGGGCGGAAGTGCTGTCGGCCGACGCGTATGCGGCATTCGAGGAAGCCGCCGAGGCGGGCGGCAGCGTGCTTGATACTGAAACCGGCACGCGCTATCGCCGCGAGATCCTCGAAGTCGGCGGCAGCCGCCCGGCGATGGATTCGTTCAAGGCGTTCCGCGGCCGCGAACCGAACATCGACGCGCTGCTGCGCCACAACGGAATGGCGGCGCCCGCGCACTGAGCGCCCTGCCGGCCTTTCCCGTATCGATGACGACGGCACCGTATTTTGCGGTGCCGTTTTTCATCGCGCCAGCGGCTCGGGTTCGAACAGCGCGATCTGGCCATGGCGCTCGGGCGTATCCTCGTCGATGCGCACGCCAACGCCGAGCAATCGCACGGGCTGCGCACGCCGCATCAAGCCCTTCGCGAGCAGCGCGACGGCCGTCTCGGCGTTCGTCGCATCGGCAACGCATTCGACCGTCGTGCGCTGGAAATCGGCGAAGCGGATCTTCACGTACAGCTTGCGGATCGATCGCGCGGCGTCCGCACGAGCGACGCGTGCATCGAGCTGGACGACGAGACGGCGGATCTCGGCCGCGCATTGTTCGAGCGTCGTCAGGTCGGTCACGTAGGTCGTCTCGACGCTGACCGACTTGCGCTCCTGGTCCGCCTGCACGGAGCGCTCGTCGATGCCGCGCGACAGCTCGTAGAGACGCCGCCCGAACGCACCGAATTCGCGATGCAGATCGATCAGCGACCATTCGCGCAACTGCGCGCAGGTCTGGATGCCGAGCCGGTCGAGACGCGCGGCCGTCACCTTGCCGACGCCGTGCAGCTTGCGCACCGGCAGCGCCGCGACGAAAGCGTCGACTTCATGCGGACGCACGACGAACAGGCCGTCGGGCTTGTTCCAATCGGATGCGATCTTCGCGATGAACTTGTTCGGCGCGACGCCAGCCGACACCGTCACGCCGACCGTTTCGAACACCCGCTGGCGAATCTCGCGGGCGATCAGCGTCGCACTGCCCTGGCACCGCTCGGAGCGGCTCACGTCGAGATACGCCTCGTCGAGCGACAACGGCTCGACGTCGGCCGTGTAGTCTCGATAGATCGCCATGATCTGGCGCGACGCTGCGCGGTACTTGTCCATCGCGGACGGCAGGATCAGCAGATCGGGGCACTTGCGCATCGCGAGCGCCGACGACATCGCCGAATGCACGCCGTAGCGCCGCGCCTCGTAGTTGCAGGTCGCAATCACGCCGCGCTGGTCGGGGCGGCCTCCGACCGCGAGCGGACGCCCGCGCAGCGACGGGTCGTCGCGCATCTCCACCGACGCGTAGAAGCAGTCGCAATCGCAGTGGATGATCTTGCGCACGCGCGTCGGCGCGTCGCTCGCTGGCGGCGCGCTCGAATCGGCAGGCGGGATGACGGTTGGGCTCACGGTGCCGATACTGTACAAAAACACAGTGCCCATTTCAACTGCCGCGTGCCGCCATGCGAAGCGGCGCCGTACCGGCCCGCTTTGCGCGGATCGTACCGCCGCGCGGGCGCACCGGCCCCTATACTCGTTCCCCGTGACACACGAAAGCAAAGGTAACGGATGAAAACGATCGGACTGATCGGCGGGATGAGCTGGGAATCGTCGGCCGAATACTACCGGCTGCTGAACCGCTATTCGAAGGCGCGGCATGGCGGTCATCACAATGCGAAGAGCGTGATGGTGACCGTCGACTTCGCGGAAATCGAAGCGCTGCAGCGCGCACACGACTGGCCGGCGCTCGGCGCGCAGATGGCCGCCGCCGCGCGGCAGCTCGAAGCGGGCGGTGCGGAGCTCGTCGTCCTCACGACCAATACGATGCATCGCGTGCACGACGCGATCGAAGCGGCGGTCGCGCTGCCGTTCCTGCACATTGCCGATCCGACCGGCGACGCGTTGCGCGCAGCCGGCGTCACGCGCGTCGGCCTGCTCGGCACGCGCTATACGATGGAACTGCCGTTCTACGCGGACAGGCTGCGCGAGAAGTTCGGGCTCGACGTGCTCGTGCCGGACGCGCGCGAGCGTGAAGACGTGCACCGGATCATCTACGACGAGCTGTGTCATGGTGTCGTCGAACCGGAATCGCGTGCGACGTATGTGCGGATCATCGAAGCGCTCGCGCAGCGCGGCGCGCAGGGCGTGATCCTCGGCTGCACGGAAATCACGCTGCTGATCGGGCCGGAAGACTCGCCGTTGCCGGTGTTCGATACGACTGCACTGCATGCGCAGGCAGCGGTTGAGTGGGCGGCGGACTGATTCGCGCGAAACGCGTCACCGCAATGCGCTCAAGCGGACTGTTTGCACGCGCTTTCCTGAACCGCAGGATGCAGCGCATCGGCAGCACCTGATCGCGATCGTCACAAGAGGAACGTTGACGCGAGCATGCATCGGCACGGCACGGCACGGCACGGCACGGCACGGCACGGCACGGCACGGCACGGCACGGCACGGCACGCGAATCGCACACGCAGATAACAAAAAACCCGGCCTGGGCCGGGTTCTTGTTGGCGAGGTGCGCATCGGTCACTTGCGCTGCACATCGCCAGATGTGCTTGGTTGCGGGGGTAGGATTTGAACCTACGACCTTCGGGTTATGAGCCCGACGAGCTGCCAGACTGCTCCACCCCGCGTCAGAGAAATAAATTATAGGGGTGTTAGGCATTCACGTCAATAGGTTTGTCACGATTTCTTCTTGTTCGCGCATCGTCGCCATCGCACCGGCATCGTCGAACCCCGCATCGCGCACGACCGCACATCGTGCACGCGGTAAGATGGCGGCCTTTGCAATCACGCTGCTCTCGCCCTTTCCATGAAGATCGCCACCTGGAACGTCAACTCGCTCAACGTCCGCAAACAGCACGTGCTCGACTGGCTCGCGCAAAGCGAAACCGACGTGCTGTGCCTGCAGGAGCTGAAGCTGCCGGACGACAAATTCCCGCGCGCCGATCTCGAGGCGGCCGGCTACCGTGCCTGGTTCACGGGCCAGAAGACCTACAACGGCGTCGCGATCCTCGCGCGCGATACGCTGACGTTCGACGAATCCGACGTGACCCGCAACATCCCGGGCTTCGACGATCCGCAGCAGCGCGTGGTCGCGGTGACGATCGCCGGCACCCGCATCATCTCCGCGTACTTCCCGAACGGCCAGGCGCCCGACTCCGACAAGTTCGTCTACAAGATGCAGTGGCTCGACGCGCTGAACGCATGGCTGCGCTCGGAGCTGCAGCGCTATCCGAAGCTCGCGCTGCTCGGCGACTACAACATCGCGCCCGAAGATCGCGACGTGCACGATCCCTCGAAATGGGAAGGCCAGAATCTCGTGTCGCCGCAGGAGCGCGCGCACTTCGCGGGCCTCGTCGAACTCGGGCTCGTCGACGCGTTCCGCCGCTTCGAGCAACCGGAGAAGACCTTCACGTGGTGGGACTACCGGATGATGGCGTTCCGCCGCAACGCGGGGCTGCGCATCGACCACATCCTGCTGTCGGCACCGCTCGCGGACGCCTGCACGTCGTGCGAGGTCGATCGCACGCCGCGCACGTGGGAGCAGCCGTCCGACCACACGCCCGTCGTCGCGCAGCTCGACCTGCCGAGCGCTTGACCAAGTACTTGTCGCGCGGCGGCACGGCACGATGAAAAAAAACGGGGCGCTGCAGTGAACAGCGCCCCGTTTCGTTTGATCGCGCGCACATGCGCACGTTGCTCGTGACGCCGCCGCTCACGGCTCCAGATGCAGCTCCTGGATCTTGCGCGTGATCGTGTTGCGGCCGATGCCGAGCCGCTCCGCCGCCTCGACCTTGCGGCCGCGCGTGAAGTCGAGCGCCTCGCGGATCACCGCGGCCTCGAAGCGGCGCGCGAGCTCATCCATCACGTCCGCCGAGTTCTCGCGCAGCAGCCGCGCAACTTCGGTGCGCAAACCGTGCTCCCACATCGGATAGCCGGCCGGGCCGCTGCCGGGCGCAACCGCGACGGGCGCGCTCATCACGCTCGTCGTGCCTGCCGCAACCGGCGCCGCCGCTTCGCCGCCCGCCGCATGGACGTGCAAGTCCGCGCCGTCGCCGGTCGCCGCGACCGCAGTGCCGGACGGCACGAGATCGGGCGGCAGATCCTTGATCTCGACCGTCTGCGCAGGCGCCATCACGGTCAGCCAGTTCGCGAGGTTCTCGAGCTGCCGCACGTTGCCGGGAAACGGCAGCGACGTCAGGTACGCGAGCGCTTCGTCCGACACGCGCTTCGGCTCGACACCAAGATCGCGCGCGCTCTTCTGCAGGAAGTGACGCGTGAGCAGCGCAATGTCTTCGCTGCGTTCGCGCAGCGGCGGCAGGCGCAGCCGGATCACGTTCAGCCGGTGATACAGATCCTCCCGGAACAGCCCCTGCCGCACGCGCGACTCGAGGTTCTGGTGCGTCGCCGCAATCACGCGCACGTTCGCGCGCAGCGGGCTGTGGCCGCCGACGCGGTAGAACTGCCCGTCCGACAGCACGCGCAGCAGGCGCGTCTGCAGGTCGAACGGCATGTCGCCGATTTCATCGAGGAACAGCGTGCCGTTCTCGGCCTGCTCGAAGCGGCCCTGACGCGTCGTCTGCGCACCGGTGAACGCGCCGCGCTCGTGGCCGAACAGCTCGGATTCGAGCAGGTCCTTCGGAATCGCCGCGGTGTTGAGCGCGATGAACGGCCCGTTCGCCCGCGGGCTGTGACGGTGCAACGCGCGCGCGACGAGTTCCTTGCCGGTGCCCGATTCGCCGGTGATCAGCACGGTCGCGGCCGAATGCGACAGCCGGCCGATCGCGCGGAACATGTCCTGCATCGCGGGCGCCTGGCCGAGCATCTCGGGCGCTTCGGCGATGCGGTCGTCCTCGGGCACGCCGCCGCGCAGGCTCTCTTCGACCGCGCGGCGGATCAGCTCGACCGCCTTGTCGACGTCGAACGGCTTCGCGAGATATTCAAACGCGCCGCCCTGGAACGCCGCGACGGCGCTGTCGAGATCGGAGAACGCGGTCATGATGATCACGGGCAGGCCCGGCATCCGCTCGTGCATCGCCTGCAGCAGCTCGAGGCCCGAGCCGCCGGGCATCCGGATGTCGGACACCAGCACCTGCGGCGTCTCGTGATCGAGCGCATTGAGCGCATCGCGCACGTTCGCGAAACTCTTCGTCGCGAAGCTGTCGCGGGCGAGCGCCTTTTCGAGCACCCAGCGGATCGATTGGTCGTCGTCAACTATCCAGATCGGCTTCATAGGTCGGTCAGATGTATCGGTGAATCGCATGTCGCCGCTCAGTGATCGAGCGGCAGCAAAATCTGAAATTCGGTGCGGCCGGGCCTGCTTTCGACCTCGATCATCCCGTCGTGCTGCTGCACGAACGTCTGCGCGAGTGTCAGGCCGAGGCCGCTGCCGTCGTCGCGCCCGGACACGAGCGGATAGAAGATCCGGTCGCGGATCTCTTCCGGAATGCCGGGCCCGTTGTCGATCACGTGCAAGTCCAGTGCCAGCTTGTACAGGCGCTTCGCGATCGTGATCTTGCGCGCAACCCGCGTGCGCAGCTCGATCTTCGCGTCGCCCTGGGCGATCCGTTCGCGCAGCGCCTGCGCGGCGTTGCGCACGATGTTCAGCAACGCCTGGATCAGTTGCTCCTTGTCGCCGCGCAGGTCCGGCACGCTGACGTCGTAGTCGCGCTCGATCGTGAGGCCGCGCGGGAACTCGGCGAGCATCACCGCGCGCACGCGCTCGCACACTTCATGGATGTTCACGTCGCCGACGATGTGCGGATGCCGGTGCGGCTCGAGCAGCCGGTCGACGAGCGTCTGCAGGCGGTCGGATTCCTTGATGATCACCTGCGTGTATTCGCGCAGCTCGCCGCGCTCGCGCTCGCCGAGCTCGAACTCGAGCAGCTGCGCGGCGCCGCGAATCCCGCCCAGCGGGTTCTTGATCTCGTGCGCGAGATTGCGGATCAGCTGCTTGTTGACCGCGGTCAGGTCGTGGATCCGCTCCTCGCGGTCGGTGCGCGACTGGCGCTCGTTCTCGAACAGCTCGACGAGCACGAAGTCCGGCGCGCTCTCGAGAAAGCCGACGATCGCATGCACGTGCAGCGGCTCGCGGCCGGGCCGGTCGAGCACTGTGTCGAGGTGCGTCGCGTGAAAGCGCTCTTCGCCGATCGCGGTGATCGTCGACGCGAGCTCGTTCGCGTTCGGGAAGATCTCGCCCCACGGACGCTGCGCGAGCTGCCTGCGCGAGATGTCGAGCATCGCCTCCGCGGACGGATTCGCGAACGCGATCCTGAGCGTCTTGCGGTCGAGCACCAGCACGACCGTCGGCAACGCTTCCAGTCCGCCGAGCAGCCCCGAGCGGGCGAGCCGCTCGTCATCCGTCAGACGCTCAGGCTGCCCCGTCTTCGCCTTGATCAGATTCTTCAGAACCATCTTGCGTGCTTGTCGTGACCAGAATGCGCCCAGAATGCGCAAAAAGTGGTGAATTTCGCGGAACAAAAAGGGGACGGCTGGGCGCCGTCCCCTTTTTTCAGATTCCGCCGCTTGCGCCGGGAACTGCGCAGCGCAAACGAACCGGCGTGACGGCGCTTCGCCCGCATACGCGTCGAAGCGCCATCGCCGCTTACAGCGAGTAGTACATCTCGAACTCGATCGGATGCGTCGTCATGCGGAACTTCGCCAGTTCCTGCTCCTTCAGCGCGAGGTACGCATCGATCATGCCGTCGGTGAACACGCCGCCGCGCGTCAGGAACTCGCGATCCTTGTCGAGCGCTTCGAGTGCCTGGTCGAGGCCCGCGCAGACGGTCGGGATCTTTGCATCCTCTTCCGGCGGCAGGTCGTACAGGTTCTTGTCGGCAGCTTCGCCCGGGTGGATCTTGTTCTGCACGCCGTCGAGGCCCGCCATCATCAGCGCCGTGAAGCACAGGTACGGGTTCGCCATCGGGTCCGGGAAGCGCGTTTCGATGCGGCGGCCCTTCGGGTTCGACACGTGCGGAATGCGGATCGACGCCGAACGGTTGCGCGCGGAGTACGCGAGCTTGACCGGTGCTTCGAAGTGCGGAACCAGACGCTTGTACGAGTTCGTCGTCGGGTTCGTGATCGCGTTCAGCGCACGGGCGTGCTTGATGATGCCGCCGATGTAGAACAGCGCGAATTCCGACAGGCCGGCGTAGCCGTTACCCGCGAACAGGTTCTGGCCGTCCTTCCAGATCGACTGGTGAACGTGCATGCCCGAACCGTTGTCGCCGACGACCGGCTTCGGCATGAACGTCGCCGTCTTGCCGTACGAGTGCGCGACGTTGTGGATGATGTACTTCGACCATTGCGTCCAGTCGGCACGCTGCACGAGCGTCGAGAACTTCGTGCCGATTTCGTTCTGGCCCTGGCCCGCCACTTCGTGGTGGTGCACTTCGACCGGGATGCCGAGCTGTTCGAGCAGCAGGCACATTTCCGAACGCATGTCCTGGAACGTGTCGACCGGCGCGACCGGGAAGTAGCCGCCCTTCGTGCCCGGACGGTGGCCCGTGTTGCCGCCTTCGAATTCCTTGCCGGCCGACCACGGCGCTTCTTCCGAGTTGATCTTCACGAAGCAGCCCGACATGTCCGTGTTCCACTGGACCGAGTCGAAAATGAAGAATTCCGGCTCCGGACCGAAGTAGGCGGTGTCGCCCAGGCCCGTGCTCTTCAGGTACGCTTCGCCGCGCTTCGCGAGCGAGCGCGGATCGCGTTCGTAGCCCTTGCCATCGGCCGGCTCGACCACGTCGCAGGTCAGCACGAGCGTCGACTCTTCATAGAACGGGTCGACGAATGCGGCGCTCGGATCCGGCATGAGCAGCATGTCCGACGCCTCGATGCCCTTCCAGCCGGCGATCGACGAGCCGTCGAACGCATGGCCGCTCTCGAACTTGTCTTCGTCAAACGCCGAAACCGGCACCGACACGTGCTGCTCCTTGCCGCGCGTATCCGTGAAGCGGAAATCGACAAACTTGACGTCCTCGTCCTTCACGAGCTGCATGACGTCCGCGACGGTTTTACTCATAACCTCTTCTCCTGATTGAACAATTCCGGCGGACTGGGAACCGCCTCGTTTATCGAGCTGCTCGGGGTCAGGCTTTGGCGCAGCGCGCCCCGATTCGACCGAATTCTATAAAGCAGCTTCCGTGCCATGTGTGCGCAAATCTGGCGCGAATCTGCCGCAAATCGCGCTGGGGCTCGCCGCGACAGGGCTTCGCCGCGCGATTTCGGGGCCTCGTGCGCGATGGGCGGTCCGGCGCGCGCACCCCGATGGTGCAATCTGCGTTGTCAGGCGTTCGGAAGGAAATGTTTTGGTGCATTCGCACCATTCTGCACCTTTTTGGTGAGCGCGTGTGCGGTGCACACGTGGCGTCGTGCACGGGCATCGGGCGGCAGACGGCACGCTAGAATGTTCGTTTGATCGATACGGAGACCTCCTGCCATGAGTACGCTCGAACAGCTTTACGCGAAGGCCGGCGAACGCCGCGCGCAAGGCTCGCTCAACTACGCCGGCGCGCTGCTGCCGGCCGAGGCATTCGAACTGCTGCAGCTCGATCCGTCGGCGCGCCTCGTGGACGTGCGCACCCGCGCCGAGCTCGACTGGGTCGGCCGCCCGCTCGTCGGCGACGGCCAGTACCTGCATCTCGAATGGACCCGCTACCCCGGCGGCGTGCCGAACGCCGAATTCGTCGACGCGCTGAAGGCGGCGATCGAACCCGGCGCACCGGTGCTGTTCCTGTGCCGCAGCGCCGCGCGCTCGAAACTCGCCGCCGTCGCCGCCACGCAAGCCGGCTTCACGAAGGCGTACGACCTGCTCGAAGGCTTCGAGGGCGCGAAGGACGCGGAAGGCCACCGCAAGACCGTCGACGGCTGGTGCTTCCGCAAGCTGCCGTGGATCGGTGCATGACGGCACCCGTGCGCCGCGCCTGGGCACTGCGCCATCGTCGAGCCGCGCGATGACATGCCGATGACGGGCCGCCCGTTGTGAACGGCTGCGGCCCGTTGCTTGTTTGAAGATCCTGGCAGCGTCGCGCTCAGACACGCGGCGCGTCGGGCTCGACGATGTCGCCGCCGAGCAGGTGCACGCCCTCGCGCAGCTTCACGAACGCGGCCGCGACCGCCTCCGGCTCGCCCTTCACGCCGAGGTCGATGTGGCGGCGCGCGTAGATCCCGCCACGCTCCGCATCGCCGACGCTCGGCAGGCTGAACACCCGCACGCCCGGAAAGTCGTGCTCGATCTTCTCCATCAGCGGCGTGAGCGTCGATTCCGGCAGCTCGAACACGTATAGCGACCGCTCCGCGTGCGGCGTCGCGTGATGCAGGTGCGCGTACTTCGTGTCGAGCACCCATTCGATCATCGGCCACGCCATCACCGGGAAGCCCGGCACGAAGTGGAGATCGCCGACCGAGAAGCCCGGAATCCGGTTGTAGCCGTTCGGGATGATCGTCGCGCCGTGCGGGAACACGCCCATGTTGAAGCGGTGCTGGTTCTCGGGCGACTCGAAATCGACCGGCTTGTCCGGATCCGTGTGCGTCTCGCGGATGCGCTCCTCGATCAGCCGCTTCGCTTCCGGGTGCAGCTCGAGCGGCACGCCGAGCGCCGCGGCCGCGCACTGGCGCGTATGGTCGTCCGGCGTCGCGCCGATCCCGCCCGTCGAGAACACGATGTCGCCCGATGCGAGCGCGCGCGCGAGCGTCGCGGTGATGCGCGACGGATCGTCGCCGACGTACTCGGCCCAGTCGAGCGCGAGGCCGCGCGCGCCGAGCAATTCGATGAGCTTCGCCAGATGCTTGTCCTGTCGGCGGCCCGAAAGGATTTCGTCGCCGATGATGATGATGCCGATACTCATGCCTGCCCCATGTCGATTGTGGTGGCGCGCGGCGTCGCGCGCAGGTCCTCGAGCGCGCGCAGGCAATAATGGCCGAACCACAGCGCCGAGAACACCAGAATGAATGCATAAACCCAGATCATTGCCGCCGCGACGAACGGAAACAGCACCATCATCCAGACCGACGACACCCAGATGAAGGTCGGCACCGTGCCGAGCAGCCCGGTCGCGATGCCGATGCCGACGAGCGGCCAGCGGTGCTGCCGCACGAGCGCGCGGCGCTCGTCGCGGCTCGCGTGCTGCGCGAGCGCGTCGTAGGTCATCACGCGGTACGTGAGCCAGCCCCAGATCACGGGCGGCAGCAGCGCGAAGAACGGCGGGATCAGCCACAGCGGCAGCGTGACGACGAGCACCACGATGCCGGCGAGCGCCGTCCACAGAGAATTGAACACACTGCCGAAGAACGTGCCGCCCCGCTTCATTTCGAGCGACGAGAACTGGCGGTTCGACAGGTGCTTGACGACGACCGGCATCGAAATCGACGCGATCAGCAGCAGCACCGTCAGCACGATCAGCGGGATCGCGAGCGACACGACGACGAACGGCGCGACGACCGCATGCAGCTGCGACATGCCGACCACGTCGAACACCCGGTAGAGCGCCGCCGTCAGCGCAAAGCCGTCGAGCGCGCCGCGCGCGGCGTCGACGAGCGCCTGCCACGAGAACCACAGCAGCACGCCCCAGAACACGGCCGACACGACAAACGGCATCAGCGTGAGCCACAGCATGCGCGGGTGCAGCGCACTCGCGAACGCGCGGACGAAGGAACGCAGCAAATCGTTCATGCGGGCCTGTTTCGACGGAGAAAAACCGGGAAAGGATAAACCACGCGGCCCGCATGCGCCAAAACGCATGCGGGCCGCGGGTGGAGGATGCCCGGCGCCGGAACGGACATCGGCAGGCCGGGACGGATGGCGGGAATGGCCGAAATGGCGCGCGCCGCGCTCAGGCCGATGCCGCGCCGCGCTTCGCGGGGAACAGGCGCCGGAAGATCCGCACGAACGCGAGCCCGTGCTGCGCCCAGAAGCCCTCGCCGTACGACACGCCCTCGATCTGCTCGCGGATGCCGGTCGGCTCGACCGTGCGGTTCCACGACGCGGTGCCGAACATCATGTCCCACCACGGGAACAGCACGCCGAAGTTGCAGCCGTACTTGGTGCCTTCGTGGCCGTAGCCGACCGCATGGTGGCGCCGGTGGAACGTCGGGCTGACGAGCAGGCGCTCGCCGAGCCAGCCGAACGACAGCCGCGCATTGATGTGCTGAATGCTCTGCGCGAAGTTGGTGAGCGCGGTCAGCACGACGAACTGCGACGGCGTCACGCCGATCACGAGCGCGATCGCTGCGAAGAAGCACGACTGGATCACGTCGTCGAGCAGGTGGTTGCGGTCGTCGCACCACAGCGACATCTGCCGCTGGCTGTGATGCACCGCGTGCAGTTCCCACCAGACGCCGATCTTGTGCTGCCAGCGGTGATACCAGTAGCCGGCGAAGTCGAGCACGACCAGATAGATCGCGAACGCGACGATCGGCTTCGACGTGACGCCCGGCCACAGGTAGTCGAGGTTCACGTTCGAGATGCCGTGCAGCCGCAACCACGCCTGGAGGTTGTCGAACAGCGGCTGCAGCGCGAAGAAGAAGGCCAGCGAGTAGATGCCGAGCTTCGCGATCAGCGTGTAGATCACGTCGACTCGCACCGCCTTGCGGTTCGCCCATTTCTCGACCGGCCGCAGCGCCTCGAGCGGGCGCAGCAGCACGAACATCGCGACGATCTGCAGCGCGCCGACGATCACCCAGTACAGCGCGTCGTAGGTGTCCTCGTCATAGTCCATCACGTTGAACTTGAAGAGGAGCGGCTGCACGATATCGACGTACAGCCAGGTCTGGATGTCCGACACGAACGCATCGATCAGGTGCAGCATCGTTCTGCCCTCGCCCGTTACGCGCCGTTCGCGGCCTTCCACGGCGCGCGGTCGTAGAAGTAGATCCCGTGCGGCGAGCGGCCGACGGAAATCGTCTGCACCAGCTTGCGCGACGGCAGGTCGATGATGCCGACCTTCTTCGCGAAGCGGAACGTCACCCACAGGGTCTTCTTGTCGGCCGACAGCTCCATGTCGTCGGGGCCGGGCAACAGGCCCGTGATGTCGCCGACGTTCGTGAGCGTGTTCTCGTCGATGATGCTGATCGTGTTCGCAACCCGGTTCGTGACCGCGACATGCGTGCCGTCGGCGAGCGAGCGGAAGTTGTGCGCGCCCTTGCCCGTCTGGATCGTCTTCACGACCTTCTGGTTGCGCCAGTCGACGACCGCGACGTAATCGGCGCCCGTCATCCCGACCAGCAGGTACTTGTCGTCCGGCGTCAGCCACAGGCCCGCCGGCACCTTGCCGACCGGCATCTTCCACTTGACCGTCTGCGTCGCGAGGTCGACCGCCGCGATCTCGCCGGACACCTGCAGCGACACGAGCACCGTCTTGCTGTCCTTCGTGAACGCGAGGTGGCTCGGCATCACCGCGAGCGGCAGGCGCTTCGCGATCTTCACGTCACGGCCGTCGTAGCTGTAGATGTCGAGGCGATCGAGGCGCAGCCCGGTCGACACGAACCACTTGTGATCGGGCGAGAAGCCGAGCTGGTAAGGATCCTCGATTCCTTCGACCGTGCGTTGCAGCTTGCCCGTCTTCGGATCGACGAACATCAGGCTGTTCGAGACCGAATTCGCGACGATCAGCGACGAGTTGTCGGGCGTCGCCATCAGGTGGTGCGGCTCCTTCCCCGTCGGAATCGTCGTGATCACCTGGCGGGTCTGCTGATCGATCAGGGACAGGGTGGCTTCTGCCGAATTGAGGATGATGACGTTATTCGCGTGGGCGGCGGGCGCCAGCACGGCTGCGGCCAGCACGAGCGTGCGGCCGAGAGAAAGGAAAGTGCGCATGAAGACTCACGTCGTGGAACAGGCGTCATTGTAGAACGGGCGACCCACCCCGCCGGTTGACGGGAACGGGAATTGCGCCACTTGGACGCAGGGTCCGAGCGCCGCGTTCCCGCAACCATGAAAATCTTTCTTGGGGCCGGCCACCAGAAGGGCCCGATCGCAGCGTCATGCTCGCCGCCCTCACTGCCCTCACTGCCCTCGCTGCCCTCACTGCCAATGCGCCCGGTATTCGCTTCGCCCCATTCCTTGCGCGCGACCGTTCCGGCGGTCAGCGCAAGCCCGTTATCAGCGGGAACAGGCCTTAGCGCTGCATCGACTCCCAGACCTTGTACAGCCGCTTGACCGACACCGGCATCGGCGTGCGCAGCTCCTGCGCGAACAGCGAGATCCGCAGCTCCTCGAGCAGCCAGCGGAATTCCGCGAGCCGCGCATCGGCCACGCCGCCGCGCTGCGACACCGCGCGCTGGTACTGCTGCACGAGCGGCTGCAGCTCCGCGAACTGCTTCGCGTCGCGGGCCGGATCGGCCTTCAGCTTGTCGATCCGCAGCGCGATCCCCTTCAGGTAGCGCGGGAAGTGCGCAAGCTGCGCGTACGGCGTGTCGATCACGAAGCGCTTGCCGACGAGCGCGGCGAGCTGCTGCTGCAGGTCCGCATGCGCGGACGCGAACGGCTTCGCCTGCGCGAGCTTTTTCGCCAGCCCCGCATATTCGGCGAGGATCTGCCCGACGAGCCGCGCGATCTCCTGCGCGAGCAGGTTCAGGCGGCTGCGGCCCTCGTCGCGGCGCGCGTGGAAGCTCGCGTCGTCGTCGGGCAGCGGATCCTGCAGGCACGCGCGATCGAGCGCGGTGTCGATCACCTGGTCGCGCAGCTCGTCCTGCGTGCCGAGCGACATGTACTGCATCGCCATCTCGCGCAGGCCCGGCAGGTTCTTCTCCAGGTACTTGATCGGCTCCTTCAGCTGCAGCGCGAACAGCCGCCGCAGCCCCGCGCGATGGATGCGCGCGGCCTCCTCCGGCGAATCGAACACCTCGACGTCGCAATGCGTGCCGCGGTCGACGAGCGCCGGGTAGCCGTACAGCGTCTGCCCGCGCCGGCGGATTTCCAGCAGCTCGGGCAGCTTGCCGAAGTTCCACGTCGTCAGGTTCTCGTAGAGCGCCGTCGCGCCTGCGTCGGCCGGCGCGGGCGCGGGCGGCGGCACGCCCTTCCCGCTCTTGCCCCCCTTGCCGGTGCCGGCAGCAGCGGACAGCGCGGCGGACGATGCAGCAGACGGGGCCACATCGGCGTCGCCGCCGGCCGTGATCGTCGCCGCGGCGGCGATCTTCTGGAACTGCTGCTGCGCCTGTGCGCCGAGCTCCTGGCGAAGCTGCGCGAGATTGCGCCCCATCGCGAGCTGACGGCCGTGCTCGTCGATCACCTTGAAGTTCATGAACAGGTGCGCGGCCAGCGTCTCGAGCTTGAAGTCGCTCGTCTTCATCGCGACCTGCGTTTCATTGCGCACGTCGGCGATCAGCGCCTCGACGAGCCCGCCCGCACCAAACCGCTCGCGGCCCGTGCGCTCGACGAAGCCGGCCGCGTACTCGGGCAGCGGCACACAGTGACGGCGCAGCTTCTGCGGCAGCGATTTCAGCAGCAACTGCACCTTTTCCTTCAGCATCCCCGGCACGAGCCACTCGCAGCGGCGCGCATCGACCTGGTTCAGCGCGTAGAGCGGCACTGCGAGCGTCACGCCGTCGCGCGGCGCGCCCGGCTCGAAGTGGTACGTGAGCGCCATCTCGACACCCGCCATCGTCGCGCGCTTCGGGAACAGCTCGGTCGTCACGCCCGCCGCCTCGTGACGCATCAGGTCGTCGCGCGACAGGTACAACAGGCGCGGCTTGTCTTCCGGCTGGCCCGACTTCTTCACCTCGTCGCGATACCAGCGCTCGAACGCGACGCCCGTGTGGATCCCTTCCGGAATCGCCTGGTCGTAGAACGCGTGGATCAGCTCGTCGTCGACCAGCACGTCCTGCCGGCGCGACTTGTGCTCGAGCTGCTCGATGTCGGCGAGCAGCTTGCGGTTGTGCGCGAAGAACGCGAGCTTCGTGTCGAACTCGCCGTCGACGAGCGCACCGCGGATGAACAGCTCGCGCGCGCGCGCCGGATCCTGCTTGCCGAACGCGACACGCCGCCGGTGGTAGACGGGCAGCCCGTACAGCGTCGCGCGCTCGAACGCGCTCACCTGCGCCGGGCGCTTTTCCCAGTGCGGCTCGGACAGAGATTTCTTCAGCAGGTGCGCGCCGACCTTCTCGATCCATTCGGGCTCGATCTTCGCGAGGCAGCGCGCGTACAGCCGGCTCGTCTCGACGAGTTCGGCCGCCATCACCCAGCGCCCCGCCTTCTTCGCGAGCGCCGAGCCCGGCCACAGGAAGAACTTGATCCCGCGCGCGCCGAGGTAGTGCGGCTCGTCCTCGGCCTTCAGGCCGAGGTTGCCGAGCAGGCCCGTCAACAGGGCCAGATGGACCTGCTCGTAGGTCGCGTCGGCTTCGTTCAGGCGCCAGCCATGCTCGCGCACGACGGTCAGCAGCTGCGAATGCACGTCGCGCCATTCGCGCAGGCGCAGGTGCGACAGGAAATTCTGCCGGCACGCGTCGATCAGCTGGCGGTTCGACTTCTTGTGCGCAACCGCGTCCTCGAACCACGCCCAGATCTTCAGCCACTGCAGGAACTCGGAGCGCTCGTCGGCGAACCGGCGGTGCGCCTGGTCGGCCTGCTCCTGCGCGTCGATCGGCCGGTCGCGCGGGTCCTGCACGGACAGCGCGCTCGCGATGATCAGCACTTCGCGCAGCGACTGCTGGTCGCGCGCGCCGAGGATCATCCGGCCGACCCGCGGATCGAGCGGCAAGCGCGCAAGCTCGCGGCCGAGCGGCGTCAGCGCGTTGTCGTCGTCGACCGCGCCGAGTTCGTTCAGCAGCTGGTAGCCGTCCGCGATCGCGCGGCCCGGCGGCGGCTCGAGGAACGGGAATGCCTCGATCGCCGTCAGGTGCAGCGACTTCATCCGCAGGATCACCGACGCGAGCGACGAGCGCAGGATTTCCGGATCGGTGAAGCGCGCACGCGCCTGGTAATCCGTTTCTTCATACAGGCGGATGCAGATGCCGTCCGCCACCCGGCCGCAGCGGCCCGCGCGCTGGTTCGCGGCGGCCTGCGAGATCGACTCGACCTGCAGCTGCTCGACCTTGTTCCGGTACGAATAGCGTTTCACGCGCGCCAGGCCCGTATCGACGACGTAGCGGATGCCCGGCACCGTCAGCGACGTCTCGGCGACGTTCGTCGCGAGCACGATGCGGCGCGCGTTCGACGGCTTGAACACCTTGTCCTGCTCGGCCGCGGACAGCCGCGCGAACAGCGGCAGGATCTCGGTGTGCGGCGGGTGATGCTTGCGCAGCGCCTCGGCCGCGTCGCGGATCTCGCGTTCGCCGGGCAGGAACACGAGCACGTCGCCCGAACCTTCGCGGCACAGCTCGTCGACCGCGTCGACGATCGCGTCCATCAGGTCGCGCTCGGCTTCGCGCGCGGTCTTCACGCGGTCGCGGCTTGCCGTGCCCTCGGCGTTCTTCACGGCCGGACGGTCCTCGGCCACCGGGCGGTAGCGCATCTCGACCGGATACAGCCGGCCGCTCACCTCGATCACCGGCGCCGGCCGTTCCTCGCTGCCGAAATGGCGCGCGAAGCGGTCGGCGTCGATCGTCGCGGACGTGACGATCAGCTTCAGGTCCGGGCGCTTCGGCAGGATCTGCTTCAGGTAGCCGAGCAGGAAGTCGATGTTCAGGCTGCGCTCGTGCGCCTCGTCGATGATCAGCGTGTCGTACGCTTTCAGCAGCGGGTCGGTCTGCGTCTCGGCGAGCAGGATCCCGTCCGTCATCAGCTTGACGGACGCGCCCGGCGCGAGATTGTCGGTGAAGCGCACCTTGTAGCCGACCACTTCGCCGAACGGCGTGCCGAGCTCCTCGGCGATGCGGCGGCCGGTCGACGACGCGGCGAGCCGGCGCGGCTGCGTATGGCCGATCAGGCCCGTGCCGCCCGCGCCGAGGCCGCGGCCAAGCGCGAGACAGATCTTCGGCAACTGCGTGGTCTTGCCGGAGCCCGTCTCGCCGCAGACGATGACAACCTGATGACCGGCGATCGCGCGGGCGATTTCGTCGCGCTTGCCCGACACCGGCAGGCTTTCCGGGAACGTGATCGGCGGGACGGGGTTAGGTGTGACGGCTGCACGCGGCGAGCGCTCGCGGCGCGGCGGGCGCGCGTCCGGCGCGGCGGACTCGCGCGGCGCGTCGCGCCGTTCCCGTTGCGGCTCGCGCTGTGGCTGGCGCTGCGGCTGGCCCTGCGACTCGCTGCGTCGTTCGCGTTGCGGCCCGCCCTGCGGATTGCCGGTCGGCGTGCGTGGCGTCTGGCCCTCGGACTGGCGCGCGTCGGCTGCACCATCCGGGTGCCGGCCCGACGGCGCGTTGGCCCGCGTCGGCGCGGGACTTTTAGGTACATTCGACATGGGGGCGCATTATAATCCCGGCCATGAATTCCCAAACCGACCTCCCCCCCGCCCAGTCCGGCGCCGCGCCCCCCGCGGCCCCCGACGATTCGGACGCCAGCCACGCCCAGTTCGTGGACTGGATGCGATCCGTCGCGCCCTATATCCACAAGTTTCGCAACAACACGTTCGTCGTCGGCTTCGGCGGCGAGGTCGTTCAGCAGGGGCTCCTCAACGCACTGGTGTCCGACATCGCGCTGCTGCAGGCGATGGGCATCCAGATCGTGCTCGTGCACGGTTCGCGGCCGCAGGTCGAGGAGCAGCTGAACCTGCATGGTGTCGAATCCGAGTTTTCGCACGGGCTGCGCATCACCGATGCGCGCGCGCTCGAATCCGCGAAGGAAGCGGCCGGCGAAGTGCGTCTCGACATCGAGGCCGCGATCAGCCAGGGCCTGCCGAACTCGCCGATGGCGCACGCGCACATCAGCGTCGTGTCCGGCAACTTCGTGACGGCGCGGCCGGTCGGGATCCTCGACGGGGTCGATTTCGCGCATACGGGCATCGTGCGCAAGATCGACGCCGAATCGATCCGCCATTCGCTCGCGAGCCGCAAGCTCGTGCTGCTGTCGCCGCTCGGCTTCTCGCCGACGGGCGAGGCATTCAACCTGTCGATGGAAGACGTCGCGTCGGCTGCGGCGATCGCGCTGCGCGCCGACAAGATCGTGTTCCTGACCGACGGGCCCGGCATCGTCGACGACGAAGGCGAGCTGATCCGCGAAATGTCGCTCGACGCGGCGGCCGATCTGCTCGACTCCGGAAACGTCCAGGGCGACGACGCGTTCTTCCTGAAACACTCGATCCGCGCGTGCCGCGGCGGCGTGACCCGCGCGCACCTGATTCCGCAGTCGCTCGACGGCAGCATGCTGCTCGAACTGTTCCTGCACGACGGCGTCGGCACGATGATCTCGTACGAGAACCTCGAGAGCCTGCGCGAGGCGACGCCGGACGACGTCGGCGGCATCCTGTCGCTGATCGAGCCGCTCGAGACCGACGGCACGCTGGTGCGCCGCGGCCGCCACCAGATCGAACGCGACATCGACCACTTCTCGGTGATCGAGCACGACGGCGTGCTGTTCGGCTGCGCGGCGCTGTATCCGTACCAGCAGGAGAAGATCGGCGAGATGGCGTGCCTGACCGTCGCGCCCGAGGCGCAAGGCTCCGGCGACGGCGAGCGGCTGCTCAAGCGCGTCGAGCAACGCGCGCGGGCGCGCGGCCTCACGCACATCTTCGTGCTCACGACGCGCACCGAGCACTGGTTCCTCAAGCGCGGCTTCGTCAAGGCAAACGTCGACGATCTGCCGGAGGACCGCCGCAAACTCTATAACTGGCAGCGCAAGTCGCTCGTGCTGATGAAGCAGCTCTGAGCGCAGGCACGACTGCCCTCCCCCCAGACCGATTACAGGAGAAGTACACGATGGCTCGAATGATCCAATGCGCGAAGCTCGGCAAGGAAGCTGAAGGTCTCGATTTCCCGCCGCTGCCGGGCGAGCTCGGCAAGCGCATTTACGAAAGCGTGTCGAAGGAAGCCTGGCAGGGCTGGCTCAAGCAGCAGACGATGCTGATCAACGAGAACCGCCTGAACATGGCCGACCCGCGCGCGCGCCAGTACCTGATGAAGCAGACCGAGAAGTACTTCTTCGGCGAAGGCGCGGACCAGGCGTCCGGCTACGTGCCGCCGACGGAAGGCTGACGACACGCGTTCGCGCGCCGGCCCGCGGTCGGCCTCGCGGCGAGAACAAAGCGGCACCGTGCGATTGCACGGTGCCGCTTTCACTTGGGACGGACGAAATCGGCGCGATCGCGTCCCGCGCGACTCACCCTGCCGGCTTCAGTGCACGGCCTTCCTCCGCCTGTGCCGCCCCGCTCGCGGCGGCTTCGGCGCCCCACTCCGCCGCGTCGCTGCGCTCGGCTGTCGACAGCTCGTCCGCGCGATAGCCGGTGCGGTTCAGCAGCGCCAGCATGCAGACGAGCGACACGAACGCATAGAGCCCCGACGCGATCGCGACGCCGACGATGCTGCCCGTCGCGTTGAGGATCGCCTGCGCGAGCACCGGCGTGCCGCCGCCGACGACGAGCGCGCTCAACTGGTCCGCAAGCGACAGCCCCGTATAGCGGACGTTGGCCGAAAACACGCGCGCGAGCACGCCGCCAACCGCCCCGTAGAACATCGCCGACGGGATCGTCGAGATGCACATGCCCGCGACAGGCGGCCGAGGCCGAACGCCTGACGGTGCGCTCGGCGCCCGGCCTCGCGGGCCGGCTGCGGATCGGCTTCGTCCATTCGATGCTGTACCGCGGATTGCCCGATGCGGCGCGGCGCTTCGAGGCCGACTATCCGGGCGTCGAGATCGTGCTGTCGGAAATGAACACGCAGGCGCAGATGCAGGCAGTCCAGCGCGGCCAGATCGACCTCGGCTATGCGCACTGGGGGCACTTTCCGCCCGAGGTCGATTCAACGCCGATCTATGCGGAGCCGTTCGTCTGCTGCCTGCCCGCCGCGCACCGGCTCGCGCGGCGCCGGCAGGTCGCGCTCGTGCCGCGCGTGTTGCAGCAGGTGAAGAGCGAACGGCTCGCATTCCGGCCGCTGAAGGATGGGTCGCTCGAATCGCGCACGTTCGAGCTGAAGCGCAGCGGGACCGCGGAGCCGGTCGCGCTGCGCTTTGCCGACTACCTGCGCGCGTCGATCGGCGCGCTGCCCGCGCTCGCGGGCTGACCGCGGACCCGCTGCTCCCGCTGCTCCCGCTACTCCGCGCCAGGCTGCAGCACCGGCTGCGCGCGCCGGTACCAGACGCCGTACACGACGGACAGCACGGCAAGGAACGGGATGCCGAAGATCAGCGTCATTTGGAATTCCGGCGTGAAATACGTCGTCACCATCACCGCGAGCATCAGGCCCGCGCCGAGCAGCGTCAGCAGCGGAAAGCCGCGCATCCGGAACGCGGGCGGCGGCAGGCCGTTCGCGCTCCGGCGGCGCCGGAAGAAATAATGCGTGACGAAGATCATCATCCACGTGAACAGCGCGCCGAACATCGACACCGCCATCATGATCGTGAACGATGCATCCGGATACAGCACGCTCAGGACCGTCGCGAGCGCGATGCCGAGTGTCGACAGCATCAGCGCGCCGAGCGGCACGCCGCGCGCGTTCACTTCACCGAGCGCCTTCGGTGCGTGGCCCGCCCGCGACAGGCTGAACATCATCCGCGTCGTGATATAGAGCTGGCTGTTCATCGCGGACAGCGCGGCGATCAGCACGACGAAGTTGATCAGCCCCGCGGCACCAGGCAAGTGGATCGCCTCCATCACCTTGACGAACGGGCTCTCGTCCCGCCCGGCCGCCGTCCACGGCACGATCGCGAGCATCAGCGCGAGCGTCACGAGATAGAACAGCACGAGCCGCACGATCGTCGAGCGGAACGCATGCGTGACCGCCCGTTCGGGATCCTGCGCTTCGCCGGCCGCCACCGCAATCATCTCGATGCTCAGGTAGCTGAAGATCGACACGATGACGGCCACCCACATCCCCCATACGCCTTTCGGGAAGAAGCCGCCACGATCGACGTAGTGATGAAAGCCCGCCCGCGCCGCGCCGCCGCCGACCAGTTCCGGATTGCCGAACACGACGTACGCGCCGAGCAGGATGAAACCGACGATCGCCGCGATCTTCACCACCGAGAACGCGTATTCGACGGAGCCGAACACGTCGACGCTGCGCGCGTTGACGAACACGAGCAGCGCCGAGAAGCCGACGATCCACAGCCAGCCCGGCACGCCCGGGAACCAGTACTTCATGTACAGCGCGATCGCGGTCACTTCGGTGCCGACCGCGAGCACGATGCACGCCCAGTATGCGTAGCGCACGAGAAAGCCCGCCCACGGGCTCACGTAATGCTCGGCATACGCGCCGAACGAACCGGACGTCGGATGCGCGACCGTCATCTCGGCGAGACAGCCCATCAGCAGCAGCGAGATGAACGCGCCGATCGCATAGCTGACGAGCACGCTCGGGCCGGCGAAGCCGATCGCGAAGCCGCTGCCGAGAAAGAGCCCGGTGCCGATCGCGCCGCCGATCGCGATCATCGCCATCTGGCGCGCGGAAAGCGTGCGGCGCAGGCCCTGCTCGCGCGCCGCGATGTGATGGAATTGCCCTTCTGAATTCATCGAATGACCTCGTTCGAAATCGATTGTCGTCGCGAAACCGTGGCGGCGCGGGGCGCCTGACGGAGCGGCCGCCATGCGCCACACGCCGCGCACTCAGAACATGTGGCGCAGGCCGAGCGCGACGCCCGTCTGGTTGCCGCGGCCCGGCATTTCGGTGAACGCACCGCCCGACACCTTGTTGTAGTCGACCGTCGCATAGACCTGCGTCGCCTTCGACAGCGCATACTCGGCTTCCAGCACGCCCGTGTAGCGCTTGCCGCCGTTGCCGGCGACGCCGTTCACGTTCCTGATGTCGTCGTAGTAGACCACGCCTGTCACCGATACGGCAGGCGTGAACTGATAATTGGCGCCCGTATAGAAGATCCGGTCGCGGCGCGGGTTGTCGGCGAACGAGCCGTAGGCCACCTGACGGTTCGGCGCGTTCAGCAGCGCCTCGTCGAGCACGCCCGAACGGTCCGCGCCGCCGAGATAGCCCGCGTACAGCGTCGCCGCGCCGAACGCGTAGCGCGCGCCCGCACCCCACGCCTGCTGCGCGCGGCTGTTCGTGTCCCGAACCTGCTGGTAGGTCGCGCCGACCATCAGCCCGCCGAGCGTGTACGACACGTGCGTGCCCCAGTACGCGTTCGCGCTCATGCTGCCTGCGACGCCGCCGAAGCCGTAGCTCGCGCCGACGTTCACCCCGCCGAACGTGCCGTCGTAGCTGACGACGTTGCTCGCGCGGCCCTGCGTGAGGAAGTACGCCCACATGTTCGCCGTATAGTTGCCGACCGTAAGCGGATCGAGATCGCCGAACAGGTTGAATGCCTCGGTCGCCTGCCGGCCGAGCTTGACCGTTCCCCAGTCGCTCGACAGCCCCACGTATGCGTAGCGGCCGAACAACGCGCCGTCGACCTGCCCGTTCTGCGGCTCGAAGCCGCTTTCGAGCTGGAAGATCGCCTTCAGTCCGCCGCCGAGCGCCTCGCTGCCCTTCAGGCCCCAGCGGCTGTTCGTGATCGCGCCGTTGGTCATTTGCACGCTGGCTTCGTTCGATGCGTTCGCGTGCGTCGTGTAGCGGACGCTCTGGTCGACGATCCCGTACAGCGTGACGCTGCTTTGCGCAAGCGCGCTGCCCGATGCGAGCAGGCCTGCAATCATTTGCACTGCAAATCGATGATGCTTTTCCAACTTCTCCTCCAGTCCTTGTTGTCGTGATGTGTGTGGGGTAATGCGGTTGCCGTCTCGCGCTACGCGCGCGGCGGCGGCAGCGCGACGTAGGCGACGAGTTCGACGCGCATCGCCGGATGCGCGAAGCCCTGCACGCCGACGCACGTGCGGTTCGGGTACGGCTCGCGGAAATGACGCCGGTATTCGGCATCGAATTCGGGCATGTCCTTCACGTCGGACAGGTAGACGAGCACCTGCGCGACGTCGCCCATCGTCGCGCCAGCGGCCGCCACCGCCTTCGCGAGGTTCGACAGCGTGACGCGCGCCTGATCGGCCATCGTGTCGCCGGCAATCGCGCCGGCCGCGTCGACCGGGCCGTGGCCCGTAAACATCAGGCCGCCCGCGCGGGTCGCCCATGAAAACGGCTGGCCGAGCTTCGGCAGGTCGACCGGAATCAGTTCTGGCATCGTGAACTCCGTTTCTGGTGTCGAACGATCCGCTCAGGCCGCATCGCGCATGGCGCCGAGCACGTCGGCGATTGCGTTCGCGACACGGTCGACGTTCGCGTCGTTCAGGCCCGCGAGGCACATCCGGCCCGAGCGCAGCAGATACACGCCGTGCGCTTCGCGCAGCCGGTCGACATCGGCCGCGCCGATGCCCGTGTAGCTGAACATTCCGCGCTGCGTGACGAGCGCGTCGAACGCGCGGCCCGGCAGCCGCGCATCGAGCCGCGCCTTCAGCGCGCCGCGCATCCGCTTGATGCGCGCGCGCACGCCGGCGACCTCTTCCTCCCAGCGCGCGCGCAACGCGTCGTCGTTCAGTACCGTCGCGACGAGCTGCGCGCCGAACAGCGGCGGGCTCGAATAGGTGCGGCGCACGCCGGCCTGCATCTGGCTCAGCACGGTCGCCGCCTCGCCCGCGCTCGCGCAGACGACCGACAGGCCGCCGACGCGCTCGCCGTACAGCGAAAAGTTCTTCGAGAACGAGTTGCCGACGATCACCGGCAGCCCGGCGTCGGTCATCGCGCGCACGGCCCACGCGTCGTCGGCAAGACCGTCGCCAAAGCCCTGGTAGGCCATGTCGAGGAACGGAATCAGCCGGCGCCGCGCGAGCACGTCGATCACCGCGCGCCACGCGTCGCGGCTCAGGTCGAGACCCGTCGGGTTGTGACAGCACGGCTGCAGCAGCACGACGCTGCGCGCGGGCAGCGCGTCGAGCGTTGCAAGCATTGCATCGACGCGAAGGCCGTTGGTCTGCGCGTCGTAGTACGGATATTCATGCACGTCGAGACCCGCCGCCGAAAAGATCACGCGGTGGTTGTCCCAGGTCGGATCGCTGATCCAGACCGCGCTGTCCGGGAAATATCGCTTGATGAACTCCGCGCCGAGCCGGATCGCGCCGGACCCGCCGAGCGTCTGCAGCGTCGCGATGCGCCCTTGCGCCAGCGCCGCGCAGTCGGCGCCGAACACGAGACGCTGTACGCCCTGCCGGTAGGCGGCGAGACCTTCCATCGGCAGATAGGTGTGCGGCGCGCCGGCGGTGCGCAAGCGCTCGGCCGCGATCCGCGTGCTGTCGAGCACCGGAATCTTGCCCGCGTCGTCGTAGTAGAGGCCGATGCTGAGATTGACCTTGTGCGGATGCGCATCCTGCTGGAATGCCTGGAACAGCGACAGGATCGGATCGCCCGGATAGGCGGGAATGTGATCGAACATGACGGGAAGACGATTGAGGTTGGAAGGGGTCGCTGCGCGTTTCGCCGCATTCAGCCGCACCGGCCGGCGACGCTTGCGCATCCGGCGGCGCGATCGACGTGCGGTTGACGTATGAGCGGCATGTTATCGAGGACGAAATAGAATGAGCTTCATATTTCGATGACGATTCCCGTCGTTTGCAGTAGAGTCTGCGACACCCATCTCAAAATCTCACGGAATCTGCGACATGCACCTCGACCGAACCGACATGCGGATCCTGCGGCAGCTCGAGCGGGACGGACGGATCAGCAACCAGGACCTCGCGAACGCCGTCGCGCTGTCGCCGTCCGCGTGCCTGCGGCGCGTGAAACTGCTCGAGGAGCGCGGCGCAATTGCCGGCTACCGCTGCACGATCGAGCCGAAGGCGGTCGGGGTCGCCTTCGAGGCGCTCGTGCACGTGTCGATGCGGCCGGACGTGCCCGAGTGGCACGACCGGTTCGTCGACGCGATCCGGCAGTGGCCGGAGGTGGTGTCCGCGCAGATCGTCACGGGCGGCTCGAACTACGTGCTGACGGTGCGGGCACGCGACCTCGACCACTACTCCGATTTCGTGATCAACAAGCTGCACCGCGCGACGGGCGTGATGTCGATCAATTCGAGCATCGTGCTCGCGACGCTCAAGCGCGACGGGTCGATCCTCGACCTGATCGAGCCGTCCGCGGGCGGCTGACGGACTTGTGCGAAGGTCAGGAAAAAAATTTGCAGAAAGTGCTTTACGAACCCGAAAAGCTCTGACATAATTTCATCTTCTTCGGGCGGTTAGCTCAGCGGTAGAGCACTGCCTTCACACGGCAGGGGTCACTGGTTCGATCCCAGTACCGCCCACCAGGATTCATCGGTGTGTGTGCCCGAAAGAACAAAGGCCCTCTGGCGAAAGCCGAGGGCCTTTTTCTTTTCCCGGCCCCGAGAACCTCACTCCGAACGTGCCCAGGCGAAATCACCGGGCACGACGGCCCGCAGGCACATCAAGTATTGGACGAACAGGCGCGACGCGCGCCACGCCAATGGCGGCTCGCCGCCCTCGCCCTTTCAGACTTTCCATAAAGCGAACAGACTTGTTCCGGTTATTTCGCTTTCTGCCGATCGCTGCCGCCCTTACCCTTGCTGCACCCGATTGCGAGCGTCTCGCCCGCCGCTGGCACTCGCGCGGGCCATGAAGACAATCGAAACCGGAGACCTTACGTGTCGCAAGTCCGTCCCCTTGCAACTGCCCCCGACGTCCGGCAAGCCGGAACCTTCACCCGGCTTCGCTCGATTTTCAGCGGATCGGTCGGCAACCTCATCGAGTACTACGACTGGTACGTGTATTCGGCCTTCTCGCTGTATTTCGCCAAGGTGTTCTTTCCGAACGGCAGCCAGACAGCGCAGCTGCTCAATACCGCGGCCATCTTCGCCGTCGGTTTCATCATGCGGCCGATCGGCGGCTGGCTGGTCGGCATGTACGCGGATCGCAAGGGTCGCAAGGCGGCGTTGCTCGTCTCGGTGCTGGCCATGTGCATGGGCTCGCTGATCATCGGCCTGACGCCGGGCTACAACAGCATCGGCCTGGCTGCGCCCGTTCTGCTGGTGCTCGCGCGGCTGCTGCAGGGCCTGAGCCTGGGCGGCGAATACGCGAGCTCGGCCACCTATCTGAGCGAAATGGCCGACAAGACGAACCGCGGCTTCTATTCCAGCTTCCTGTTCGCGACGCTGTCGCTCGGCCAGCTGCTGGCCATGGCGGTGCTGGTGATGCTGCAGCAGTTCTTCCTGAGCACCGCGCAGCTCGAGAGCTGGGGCTGGCGCATTCCGTTCCTGATCGGATCGCTGATGGCCTGCGTTGCGATCTTCCTGCGCCGCAATATGGAAGAAACGGAATCGTTCGAGCAGCACCGGCACAGCAAGCGCCGCCAGGCGTCCGTTGCGCAACTGCTCAGGCACAAGCGCGAATGCCTGATCGTCGCGGGCCTGACGCTCGGCGGCACGGTCGCGTTCTACGCGTATACGACTTACATGCAGAAATTCCTCGTCAACAGCGCAGGCATGAGCAAAGCGGACGCGTCGATGGTATCGGTGATCAGCCTGCTGTTCTTCGTGCTGGTGCAACCGGTGTTCGGCGGCCTGTCGGATCGGGTCGGCCGCCGCCCGCTGCTGATCGCCTTCGGCGTGCTCGGCACGCTCTGCACCGTACCGATCTTCCAGGCACTGCAGACGGTCGAGACCATCGGGAGCGCGCTCGTGCTGATCTCGGCCGCGCTGCTGATCGTCAGCCTGTATTCGTCCGTCAGCGCGGTGGCCAAGGCCGAATTGTTTCCGGTCGGCATCCGCGCGCTCGGCGTGGGCCTGCCCTATGCGATCACGGTCTCCCTGTTCGGCGGCACGGCCGAGTACATCGCGCTGTGGACCAAAAGCATCGGACACGAAACCTGGTTCTTCTGGTACGTGTCCGCGTGCGTGCTGGTGTCGCTGCTGTGCTACCTGTGGATGCCCGACCCCAAGCAAGTCTCCTGCATCGATCAGGATTGAATCCGGATCACGGCAGGCGGCGCGCGAACCCGACGCATGCGCAGACGTCGCCTGTCCGATCCTGTCGATCACCGCGCCGCGTCCGCCCGAAGCGAAAGGCAGCACGTTCGCCTGACGCGCGACACCGCCCCGGTCAGCGAAAATCGGCGTGCTGCCGCACCAGCGACAGCATCGACGGAATCAGCCCGCGCATGTCGCCGCGCCGCCACTGGAACGCATAGTGAAGCGGCGACAACGGCGGTTCGCTCGTCAACTGCACGAGGCCGCTGCCCGTTCGCGCAGCGGCCCAATCGGCGGGCAGGAAGCCGATGCCGACGCCTTCGCGCAGCATGCCGGCCACCGCACTCCAGTTGTTGCAGGTCACGCGTCGAGGATGGTCGATGCCGCGGGTCAGCAGCCATTCGTCGAGGATGCGCGTGACCCCCGATCCGGACGGCAGGATGACGAGCGCATGGCTCGCGATCAACGCCGGCGTCAGCGTGCGCTCGCCGCCGACCAGCTTGTCGGCAGCCATCCAGGCGAACCGGGCTTCCGCCACCGGCTGCGACAGGATGCTGCCGCGCGACGAACGGCCCGCGACCACCGCAAAGTCCAGTTCCCCCGAATCCACCTTCTCCTCAAGTGCCGCGCCGACGTCGACGTACGGCTCCAGCATCAGCTTCGGATGCAGCTTTTGCACGGCCGCGACGAAACGAGGCAGCCAGGTCAGCGCCGACAGCTCGCCGACGCCGAAGCGCAGGCGGCCGGTCAACCCCTGGTCGTTCGAGAACGCATCCTGCAGCGCCGCCACGGACTCGAGCACCCGGACCGCGGCCGGCAGCAGCGTTTCACCGTCCTCGGTCAACACCGCCCGGTGGCCGCTACGGTCGAACAACATGCGCCCGATCGCCTGTTCCAGTTCGTTGATGCGCTTGGACAACGACGAGATCGACAGGTGCAGGCGCTGCGCCGCGGTCGAGAAATTCGCGCATGTCGCCGCCCAGTAGAAGGCGTCGAGTTGCTTGAGCGTGGGAGTGGTCATGTTTATTCGCTTTTATCGAACGATATCCTTTAAAGATTATCGCTTTTTATCGATACACCGGGTGCATAGAATGACCGTGTCGATTCAGGAAAGCGCATAGATGACCACCATTCCCCTCCCGATCCCGGAAGCAAGCCGGCCCGAGGCCGGCACTGGCAAGCCGCCGCGCACGCTGCAGCACGTACTGAGCCTGCACGATTTCGAGGCCAAGGCGCGTCGCATCCTGCCGCGCCCGATCTTCGGTTACGTCAGCGGCGCAGCGGAAGACAACTGCACGCGTGACGACAACCGTGCGGTGTTCGACGAATACGGCCTCATCACCCGCGTGCTGCGCAACGTTTCCCAACGGCAGCAGAGCGTCGAACTGTTCGGACGACGCTATACGTCGCCGTTCGGCGTCGCGCCGATGGGCATCCATGCCCTGTCGGCGTATCGCGGCGACATCGTGCTCGCGCGTGCGGCGCAGTGCGCGGGAATCCCGTCGATCATGAGCGGCTCGTCGCTGATCCCGCTGGAAGACGTTGCCGCGGCCGCGCCGGGAACGTGGTTCCAGGCGTACCTTCCGGGCGATGCCAACCGCATCCGCGCGTTGCTCGAGCGCGTCGCGCGCGCGGGCTACCGTACGCTCGTGATCACCGTGGACATTCCGGTGTCCGCCAACCGCGAGAACAACGTGCGCACGGGCTTCTCCACGCCGCTGCGCCCAAGCCCGCGCCTTCTCTGGGACGGACTGACGCGACCGCGTTGGCTGTTGCGCACCTTCGCGCGCACGCTGCTCAGGCACGGCATGCCCCACTTCGAGAATTCCTTTGCAACGCGCGGCGCGCCGATCCTCTCCGCCAACGTGCTGCGCGATTTCTCCGCGCGCGACCACTTCGACTGGACCCACCTGCGGCAGATCCGCCAGCAATGGCAGGGCGACCTGGTGATCAAGGGCATCCTCAGCGTCGACGATGCCGTCACCGCGCGCGACATGGGCGCCGACGGGATCATCCTTTCCAACCACGGTGGCCGCCAGCTGGACGGCGCCATCTCGCCGATGCGAATCCTGCAGGACGTGGTGCAGGCCGTGGGCGCCGATTACCCGGTGATGATCGACAGCGGCTTTCGCCGCGGTGCGGACGTGCTGAAGGCGTTGGCGCTGGGCGCCCGCATGGTGTTCGTCGGACGGCCCTTCAATTACGCCGCGGCCGTGGCAGGCGAAGCGGGTGTTGCGCACGCCATCCGTCTGCTGCGCGAGGAGGTCGACCGGAACATGGCCATGATGGGCGCCAACAGCTGCAGCCAGCTCACACCCGAATGGCTGATCCGCAAACGCTGAGCGCGTCGGACGATATCCAGCCCGTTCGGTGCGGCGTGTGTCATGCCTGCCGTGTCATCGTCGACCGAACGCGTGACGGCATTCGAGCAAGCGCCTTTCGCACTCGAGTGATTCCCGCGCGCACAACCGTTTGCGGCGTGGCCCGGTCCGTCGCGGCAAACGCATGACCGCGCCGCGCACGCTTCAGACGCCCACCCGCTGCGCCGTCGCATCGAATGCGCGCGTCGCCTTCTCGACGATCTCGTCGACCTCGCCTTCGCCGATCACGAGCGGCGGCGACAGCAGCATCCGGTCGCCGGTTGCACGCATGATCAGGTTGCCGTTGAAGCAGAAGTCGCGGCAGATCATGCCGACTTCGCCACCATTGTCGAATCGCACGCGCCGCGCCGGATCGCGCGCAAGCTGAACGCCCGCGACGAGTCCCGCGCCGGCGATCTCGCCGACGAGCGGATGATGCCCAAGCGCATCGCGCAGCCGGCGCTGGAAATACGGCCCGATATCGCGCTTCACGCGCGCGACGATCCCGTCATCGCGCAACAGCTTCAGGTTCGCGATCGCGACTGCCGCCGCGACCGGGTGACCCGAATACGTCATCCCGTGATTGAATTCGCCGTGCTCGATCAGCGCCTGCGCGACCCGGTCGTGCAGCGCGACCGCCCCCATCGGCACATAGCCGCTCGTCAGCCCTTTCGCGAGCGTCATCAGGTCCGGCTCGAAGCCGAAGTGCTGGTGCGCGAACCACTCGCCGGTGCGGCCGAAAGCGCCGATCACTTCGTCCGCGACGAGCAGGATGTCGTACTGGCTGCAGATCCGCTGGATTTCCGGCCAGTACGTCGACGGCGGGAAGATCACGCCGCCCGCGCCCTGGAATGGCTCGCCGATGAACGCGGCCACGTTCTGCGCGCCGAGCTCGAGGATCTTCGCTTCGAGCTGCTGCGCGCGCGCGAGGCCGAACGCTTCGGGCGTCATGCCCGCTTCCGCTTCGCCGAAGAAATACGGCTGGTCGATGTGCGCGACATGCTCGACCTTCGACGACATCTGCTCGTGCATGTAGTCCATCCCGCCGAGCGTCGCGCCCGCGATCGTCGAGCCGTGATAGCCGTTCCTGCGCGAGATCACGAATTTCTTCTGCGGCTTGCCGTGCACGCGCCAGTACTGGTGCACGACGCGTAGCACGGTGTCGTTGCCTTCCGAGCCGCTGTTGCAATAGAAGAAGTGGTTGAAGCCCGGCGGCGCCAGGTCGGCGAGCAGCGCGGAGAGTTCGATCACCGGCGGGTGCGTCGTCTTGAAGAACGTGTTGTAGAACGACAGTTCGCGCATCTGGCGCGCCGCCGCATCGATCAGCTCCGCACGGCCGTAGCCGACGTTCACGCACCACAGGCCCGCCATCCCGTCGATGATCCGGTTGCCGTCCGAATCCCACAGGTAGACGCCGTCGGCCTTCACGATCACGCGGCTGCCTGCGCGGTTGAGCGCGCCCATGTCGGAGAACGGATGAATATGGTGCGCGGCGTCGAGCGCACGATACTGCGCGGTCGTGCGCGGTGCGGCGCTCGAGTGTGCAAGGCGGTCGGTCATGCTGTCCTCCTCGGTTCCTGAATGCCTGGACGTCGCGGCCTGCGCCGCGCGTCACACGTGCAGCAGCAGATGCCTGCGCTCCCACGAGCTGATCACGCGGAAGAACGCTTCGTATTCGGTTTCCTTCAACGCGAGATACGCCTTCACGAACTTGTCGCCGAGAATCGCGGCGAGCGGCGTGGATGCCGCCATCAGCGAGATCCCCTCCTCCAGGTTGCGCGGCAGCTGGTACGGCAGGTCGTAGCCGTCCGACGCGAGCGGCTCGGTGGGATCCAGCCGCTGCGTGATGCCGAGATAGCCGGCTGCGAGCGTCGCCGCGAACGCGAGGTACGGATTGCAGTCGACGCCCGGAATGCGGTTCTCGATGCGCCGTGCGACGGGGCTCGACTGCGGGATGCGGAAGCCGACCGTGCGGTTGTCGTAACCCCACTGCACGTTGATCGGCGCGGCCATGAAACGCGACAGCCGGCGATACGAATTGATGTAAGGCGCGAAGATCGGCATCAGCGCCGGCGTGTACTTCTGCAGCCCCGCGAGATAGCTGCGGAACAGCGGCGTCGCGTCGCCGTTCGCGTCGGAGAACAGGTTCATGCCGGTCTGCGGATCCGCGAGGCTCTGATGAATGTGCATCGCGGAGCCGGGCTCGTGCTCCATCGGCTTCGCCATGAACGTCGCGTACATGTTGTGGCGCAGCGCCGCTTCACGCACCGTGCGCTTGAACAGGAACACCTGGTCCGCGAGCGACATCGCGTCGCCGTGCACGAAGTTGATCTCCATCTGCGCGGCGCCGACTTCGTGGATCAGTGTTTCGATGTCGAGCCCCTGCATGTCGCAGTACTCGTAGATATCCTCGAACAGCGGATCGAACTCGTTGACGGCCTCGATCGAGTACGACTGGCGGCCCGTCTCCGCGCGCCCGGTGCGGCCGACGGGCGGACGCAGCGGCAGGTCGGGGTCGGCGTTCATGTCGACCAGGTAGAACTCGAGCTCGGGCGCGACGACCGGCTGCCAGCCTCTCGCGCGATACAGGTCGAGCACGCGCCGCAGCACGTAGCGCGGCGAGATCTCGACGGGCGAGCCGTCGAAGTGCACGCAGTCGTGAATCACCTGTGCGGTCGGATCGACGGCCCACGGGACCAGGCAGATCGTCGACGGGTCCGGCACGCACACCATGTCGGGATCGGTGACGCCGGTCAGCGTGCCGTCTTCCGGGTAGTCGCCGGTGACGGTCTGCACCATCACGGCCTGCGGCAGGCGCATCGATTCGCCGGACTCGAACTTGTTGCGCGGAATGATCTTGCCGCGCGCAATGCCGGCCATGTCCGGAATGATCGCCTCGACCTCGGTGATGCGATGCTGTCTCAGGAATTCGCCCAGTTCGGGTTGCATGATCGGCCTCTTTCAGTCGACGTCAGGTACGGCCGGCAGCGCGATGTCGCCGCGCTGGGCCGCGTGGATACGATGCGTCATGCGCGCACGGCACGCCGCGCCGAATGCCGCGAAAATGTCGCGCGACAGCGGCTGCTCGGCGTAGCGCCATTCGGGATGCCATTGCACGCCGAGCGCGAACGCGCGCGCGCCGCGCACGCTGATCGCCTCGATCAGCCCGTCGGGCGCGGTAGCCTCGACGATCAGGCCCGCGCCGAGCCGCGCGATGCCCTGGTCGTGCAGCGAATTCACCGTCGCGTCAGGCGCGCCGCGCGCGATCCGCTGCAGCATGCCGTTGGTCGCGAAGCGCACGACGTGCGCGGGTCCGTATTGCGACTCGAGCGGATCGGCCGGCCGCTCGCGATGGTCGGCGAAACCCGCGGTCGCATGCAGCCGTTGATGCAGCGTGCCGCCGTAGACGACGTTCATCTCCTGCATGCCGCGGCAGATCGCAAGCACGGGCACGCCGGCGTCGATCGCCGCGCGCATCAGCGGCAGCGCGGTCGCATCGCGCGCAGGATCGTGCAGCGTGCCGGGCGCGCTCTCGGCCCCGCCGTAACGATGCGGCTCGACGTTCGAATAGCTGCCCGTAAACAGCAGCCCGTCGACCGCGGCGACCAGCGCATCGATCGGCTGGCGCACGCCGAGCGCAGGCAGCACGAAGGCGAGCACGCCGGCGCCATCGACGAGCGCGGCAAGGTACTTCTCGCCCGCCGCATGGCTCGGATGCGCGCCGCGCATCGTGCGATCGGCGGTCACGGCGACGACGGGACGCGGACGCATCATCGCCTCTCCTCCCGTGCCGGAGCGCTGACTTGCAGCGTCAGGCGACGCAATGCGCCGCCCGTGCGCGAACGTTCGCGACGCCGCTCGGGCGGACCGCCGTACACCGTCGACGCACACACGCGTGCCACCCCGCCGCACGCACGACGCCGCGCAGCATGCTGGTACGACCCGGAACGGACGAAGCAAAGGACGCTAGGGCAACAACGACGCGCTGCCGTCGCACTGAACCGCGCTGAACGCGCGAGTGGCCACGAGATTGAAGCGGCGCAGGCCGCGGCGGGACATGACGATGACGCGGGGCGGGCTGGAGGGGGCGAACCGCGCACCGCGATCGGCATGCCGGATGGGACCGGTGCGATGCGGCGCGCCCGCCGACGGACTTCGCGTCCGGCGTTTCGAAGGGCTTGCGGCTTTCACGATCGTACTCGACTGACTGATTGATGTAGGCACATGTGACGACTGCCTGACATTCAGCTTATATCACCTGGAAATTGCGTCAAATTTCCGGTGTCAGCGTCGGTATTAACCCTGAACCAAACAAAAGCGGCATCGATCTGGAGAATCGATGCCGCTTGTCTCGGTGCGGGCGCGCAAGCCCGTTCTGCGTCGCGCTCAGCGATAGGCGAGCGCCGTTTCGACGAGCGTCTGCAACAGCGGCGACACCCGTGCGGCGCGCGCTTCGTCGTACGCATAAGGGCGCGTCTCTTCCATGTAGGTGATCTGCGCGAGCTCGAGCTGCACGGCCTGCACGCCCGTGTCGGGCATGCCGTAGTGACGCGTGATGTAGCCGCCCTTGAAGCGGCCGTTCGCGACGGCCGTAAAGCCGCCGTGTGCGATCACGCACTCGGCCAGCGCTTCAGCCAGGCCGGACGCCGCGCTCGCGCCGTTCGCGGTGCCGAAGTTGAAGTCCGGCAGCCGCCCGTCGAAGAAGCGCGGCACGTGCGAACGGATCGAGTGCGCCTCCCACACGAGCGCGCGGCCGTGCTCGCGCTTCAGGCGCGCGACCTCGCCCTGCAGCGCGTCGTGGTACGGCCGCCAGTAGCGGTCGCGGCGGCGCATGATCTCGTCGTTGCCCGGCAACGCGCCCGCCGGATAGAGCGGCGCCTTGTCGAACGTGTCGACCGGCACGAGCCCGGTCGTGTCCTGCCCCGGGTACAGGTTCTCGTTGTCGGGCGGCCGGTTCAGGTCGACGACGTAGCGCGCGTGCGACGGCACGAGCACCGATGCGCCGAGCGCGACGGCAAAGCCGTACAGGCGTTCGAGGTGCCAGTCGCAGTCGTCGACGAAGCGCGCGTCGGGCGTCATCGTCGCCGCGATGTCGTCGGGAATGAACGTGCCCGCATGGGGAATCGAGATCAGCAGCGGCAGCGTGCCCTGCTTCAGCGTGAATACAGCCGGTTGGTCGGTCATGTCGGTTCACCGTGTCGGTCGGACGGCTCGCGCCCCGCGGCGCGCGCCGGGTGCCGCGCGTCAGCGCAGCAGTTGCGCCAGCGCGGCGCGGTAATCGGCATACGCGGCGGCTTCGTCGCGATGGCGGCGTTCGCGCACGACGCACTCGCCGCCCGTATAGACGTCGCGCACCGGCGTGTCGCCGTGCTCGGCGAACACCGCACCGGACAGCCATGCGGCGCTGTCATGCTCGGCGATCGCCGGATGATCGGGGTCGAGCACGAGCCAGTCGGCGCGGCAGCCCGCGCGCAGCGCGCCGATGTGCCGCCCGCTTGCCTGCGCGCCGCCTGCGAGCGACGCGTCGAACAGGCGATCCGCGACGTAAGGCTGCGTGTCGCTCGCCAGCACGTTGCGCGCGCGATGCACGAGACGCTGCCCGTATTCGAGCAGGCGCAGCTCCGCGCGCCAGTCGACCGACGCATGGCTGTCGGAGCCGATGCCGATCACGCCGCCTTGCGCGAGATAGTCGACGGCCGGGAACACGCCGTCGCCCAGGTTCGCTTCCGTCGTCAGGCACAGGCCCGCGACCGCGCGACGCTTGGCGAGCTCGGCGGTCTCGGCCGCGTCGACGTGCGTCGCATGCACGAGGCACCAGCGCGCATCGACGTCGAAGCGATCGAGCAGCCATTGCACGGGCCGCGCGCCATGCGTGCGCACGCAGTCGTCGACTTCGGCCGTCTGTTCGGCGATGTGGATGTGCACGGGCGCATCGTCGGGCAGCCCGTCGAGCAGCGTGCGCAGCCCGGCTTCGGACACCGCGCGCAGCGAATGCGGCGCGACGCCATAGCGCAGCGCGCCGTTCTCGGGCGCGACGCGGCGCATCGCGTCGAGCAGCTCGAGCAGGCCGTCGGGCGTGTTGATGAAGCGGCGCTGGTCGTCGCGCGGCGGCTTGTTGCCGAAGCCCGCGAACTGGTACGACACGGGCAGCATCGTGATGCCGATGCCGGCCGCGCGCGCCGCGTCGATCACGCGGGTGCCGAGCTCGGCGATCTGCGGATAGCGCGCGCCGTCCTGCGCGTGATGCACGTAATGGAATTCGCACACCGACGTGTAGCCGCACTTCAGCATCTCGACATACAGCCAGCGCGCGACCGCCGCGAGCGCTTCGGGCGTGATCTTCAGCGCGAAGCGGTACATCAGGTCGCGCCAGCTCCAGAAGCTGTCGGACGGGTTCGCGCGGTATTCGGTCAGCCCCGCCATCGCGCGCTGGAACGCGTGCGAGTGCAGGTTCGGCATGCCGGGCAGCACGGGGCCCGCCGCGCGCGCGACGCCGGCGGGCGCGTCGGTGTCGGGCGTCACCTCGGTCAGCGTGCCCGCCGCATCCCAGCGCAGCAGCACGTTGCGGCGCCAGCCGTCAGGCAGATACGCGTGCGCCGCGAACAACGTCATTTCGGTCATCGTGTGTCCTATGTCGACCAGACCTGGTGCTTTAGCGCTTGGTCTGGTCCCATGCCGCGATTGGCCCGAGTGAGCGCTTCAGCGCTTGCTCCAGCCCCGTGGCGGTCGACCAGACTTCGCGCGTCAGCGCTTGGTCCGGTCCCATGCAATGCTATCCGTTCGTGCGGCGAAACACGGTCGTCCCGCCGCGCACGACCTGCTCGCACAGCGGGCGGCCGATCCAGTAAGCGAGTTCCGCGAGCGAGCCGACCGACCACACCGCGAAATCAGCCTGGCGGCCGACTTCGAGCGCGCCGTGCCGGTCCGCGCGGCCGAGCGCCGCGGCCGCGTGTCGCGTGACGCCCTGCAGCACTTCAGGCACCGTCATGCGGAACAGCGTGCAGCCGAGGTTCATCGTCAGCAGCAGCGACTCGAGCGGCGACGTGCCGGGGTTATGGTCGGTCGCGAGCGCGATCGGCACCTGGTGCTTGCGCAGCAGGTCGAGCGGCGGCAACTGCGTCTCGCGAATGAAGTAGTACGCGCCGGGCAGCAGCACGGCGACCGTGCCGGCCGCCTTCATCGCTTCGATGCCCGCTTCGTCGAGGAATTCGAGGTGGTCGGCGGACAGCGCGCGGTAGCGCGCGGCGAGCGCGGTGCCGCCCGCGTTCGACAGCTGTTCCGCATGCAGCTTGACCGGCAGCCCGCGCCGCGCCGCGGCCTCGAACACGCGTTCGGTCTGCGCGAGCGAAAAGCCGATGCGCTCGCAGAACACGTCGACCGCGTCGACGAGGCCTTCGTCGGCCAGCGCCGGCAGCATCCGCTCGCACACTTCGTCGATGTATGCATCCGCGCGCCCCGCGTATTCGGGCGGCAGCGCGTGCGCGCCGAGGAACGTCGTGTAGACCGTCACCGGGAAGCGCTCGCCGAGCAGTCGCGCGACGCGCAGCATCTTGCGCTCGCTCGCGAGGTCGAGCCCGTAGCCCGACTTGATCTCGATCGCGGTCACGCCTTCCGCGAGCAGCGGCTGCAGGCGTGCTGCGGCCTGCACGAACAGCGTCGCCTCGTCGGCATCGCGCGTCGCGCGCACCGTCGACACAATGCCGCCGCCCTGCCGCGCGATTTCCTCGTAGCTGACGCCCGCGAGGCGCTGCGCGAATTCGTCCGCGCGCGTGCCGCCGTACACGAGGTGCGTGTGGCAATCGACGAGGCCCGGCGTCACCCACGCGCCGTGCAGGTCTTCGCGCGTCCAGTGCGCATAGTCGTGCGGCAGCGCGGAGAACGCGCCGAGCCAGACGATCGTGCCGGTTTCGTCGACAGCGATCGCCGCGTCGTCGATCGACTCGTCGGGATGGCCGTGCGGACACAGCCTCAGGTGATGCCAAACAGTCGGTTTCATGCGTTCAGTCTGATCCGGCGGCCTCGAGCGACACGGCGAGCAGCGCGCCGTCGCCGCTCACCGCGACGTCAAACGCACGCTGCGGCCCGTCGAGTCGCAGCGTGTCCATTTCTTCCAGCGTAAAGGTGGCGCCGTCGGTGGCGCCGTCGATCACGACCTGCACCGTGCCCGTCGCGCAGTACAGCAGCACGGTGTCGGCGCGTGCCACGCGATGCGTACCGGCGTGCCACGCGGCGACCGTCCCGCGCGTCGTCGCGCGGCGCGTCATCAGGTTGAAGTCGCGCGTCGGGCCGTCATGCAGCGTCGCGTCGATCGCCGTCTCGCCCGCGAAATCCGCGCGCTCGAGCGGCGCATCGAGCACGTGGCGGGCGCCGTCGGCGACCGCGAGCGTCATGCCCGCGCCGGACAGCAGCACCAGCGTGCGGTCGATCCCTTCAAAGCGCGAAAACGGCCCCGCCGCGGCGACGTCCGCGACGCTCACGCGCCACGCGAACGCGTCGAGCGCGGCGCCGGGAGGAAAGGCGGCGATCTCGCGCGTCACGCCGCCGCCGTTCTTCCACGGCGACGCAACGAGATCCGCCGCGCGGATCAGCGCGGCGGCCACCGGCGCCTGGTCGAGCGCCGTCATGCTCAGCGGCCGAGCATCGGCAGCTTCAGGCCGGCTTCGCGGGCCGTCTGCTGCGCGAGTTCGTAGCCGGCGTCCGCATGGCGCATCACGCCCGTCGCCGGGTCGTTCAGCAGCACGCGGCCGAGACGCTCGTGCGCTTCAGCGGTGCCGTCAGCGACGATCACGACGCCCGAGTGCTGCGAGAAGCCCATGCCGACGCCGCCGCCGTGGTGCAGCGACACCCACGATGCACCGCCCGCGGTGTTCAGCAGCGCGTTCAGCAGCGGCCAGTCGCTGACTGCGTCCGAACCGTCCTTCATCGCTTCCGTTTCGCGGTTCGGGCTGGCGACCGAGCCGGTGTCGAGGTGATCGCGGCCGATCACGATCGGCGCCTTCAGTTCGCCGTTCTTCACCATCTCGTTGAACGCCTGGCCGAGGCGATAGCGATCCTTCACGCCAACCCAGCAGATCCGTGCCGGCAGGCCCTGGAACGCGATGCGTTCGCGCGCCATGTCGAGCCAGTTGTGCAGGTGCGGATCGTCGGGGATCAGTTCCTTGACCTTCTGGTCGGTCTTGTAGATGTCTTCCGGATCGCCGGACAGCGCAACCCAGCGGAACGGGCCCTTGCCTTCGCAGAACAGCGGGCGGATGTATGCCGGTACGAAGCCCGGGAAGTCGAACGCGTTCTCGACACCCATCTCGAGCGCCATCTGGCGGATGTTGTTGCCGTAGTCGAGCGTCGCCGCGCCGCGTTCCTGCAGCGCCAGCATCGCGCGCACCTGGACGGCCATCGACTGCTTCGCGACCTTCACGATGCTTTGCGGATCGACCTTCTGCGCTTCGCGCCATTGCGCGACGGTCCAGCCTTGCGGCAGGTAGCCGTTGATCGGGTCGTGCGCGCTCGTCTGGTCGGTCACGCAGTCCGGCGTGATGCCGCGCGTGACGAGTTCCGCGAACACGTCGGCCGCGTTGCCGAGCAGGCCGATCGACACCGGCTTGCCGGTGCGCTTCGCTTCCTCGATCATACCGAGCGCTTCGTCGAGGGTCGTCGCCTTCTTGTCGACGTAGCGGGTCTTCAGGCGGAAGTCGATGCGCGTTTCGTCGCATTCGACCGCGATCATCGAGAAGCCTGCCATCGTCGCCGCGAGCGGCTGCGCGCCGCCCATGCCGCCCAGGCCGCCCGTCAGGATCCAGCGGCCCGACGGGTCGCCGTTGAAGTGCTGGTTCGCGACCGAGAAGAAGGTTTCATAGGTGCCCTGCACGATGCCCTGGCTGCCGATGTAGATCCAGCTGCCGGCCGTCATCTGGCCGTACATCATCAGGCCCTTGCGGTCGAGCTCGTGGAAGTGGTCCCAGTTCGCCCAGTGCGGCACGAGGTTCGAGTTCGCGAGCAGCACGCGCGGCGCATCCTTGTGCGTGCGGAACACACCGACCGGCTTGCCCGACTGAATCAGCAGCGTTTCGTTCTCTTCGAGATCCTTCAGCGACGCGAGGATCTGGTCGTAGCATTCCCAGTTGCGCGCCGCACGGCCGATGCCGCCGTACACGACGAGCGCGTGCGGGTGCTCGGCGACTTCCGGATCCAGGTTGTTCTGGATCATCCGGTACGCTGCTTCCGCGAGCCAGGTCTTGCAGGTCTTCTCGCTGCCGCGCGGCGCGCGGATCGTGCGCGTCGGGTCGAGACGGGGATCGATGTGTTTCGGATGGTTCATGACGACTGCTCCCGAAGGAAAAGGAATATCAATAAGGAATCAGAAATGCCCGGTGAAGCGATAACGGCTGCCGGGGTGCCACAAGTTCGCCACCGAGGCGACGACGCCCTGCGACCAGGTGCGCCGATGTAAAACCAGACACGGTTCGACGTCGTCCATCCGAAGCTGCTCGCGCCGCTCGGGCGCCGGAGCCGCCGCTTCGATCCGGTACTCGACGCGCTGCAGCGGAGCCGCGCGCATCAGGTACTGGTTCGGCGTCGTATTCGTGAAATCCTGCTCGGCGTAATCCGGCGCAACCGCCGGATTCACCCACCGTTCTTCGAGCTGCACCGGCTCTTCGTTCTCGAAGTGCAGCACCTGCGAATGGAACAGCTTCGCGCGCACCGCCACCTGCATCTCGTCCGCGAGCGCCTCGTCGGCCTTCACGGTGTCGAGGCCGAGCACGCTGGCGTGATACGCATGCCCGCGCGCCGCGACTTCCTCCGAAATGCTGCGGATCGCCACCAGGGTCGACTCGTACTTCGGCCGCGCGACGAAGGTGCCCGCGCCTTGCACGCGCGTGATCACCTGCTCGGCCGTCAACTCGCGCAGCGCGCGGTTGACGGTCATGCGCGCGACCTTGAACTCGCGGGCCAGCTCGTTCTCGGACGGCACCTGATCGCCCTCCGCCCACTCGCCGGCATGAATGCGAGCCAGGATGAAATCCTTGATCTCCTGGTAGACCGGTGCGCTCATCGCCTTACTGTTCCGATGCGAACGAGAACGGGCTGACCTTCGCGAACGCGCGCTCGCCGACGAGCTTCGCGATCACCGCGATGTCCGGCGCGAAGTAGTGGTCGAGTTCATAGTGCGCAACCTTGCCGCGGATCGTTTCCATCACGGGCGCCAGCTTCGGGCTCGTGTGATACGGCGCGCGCAGGTCGACGCCCTGGGCAGCGGCCAGCAGTTCGATCGCGAGGATGTGCTTCGTGTTGTCCGCGATGTCGGCGAGCTTGCGTGCGGCGAACGTCGCCATCGACACGTGGTCTTCCTGGTTCGCCGAGGTCGGCAGCGAGTCGACCGACGCCGGGTGCGCGAGCGTCTTGTTCTCCGACGCCAAGGCGGCTGCCGTCACGTGCGCAATCATGAAGCCCGAGTTCACGCCACCATCCTTCACGAGGAACGGCGGCAGGCCCGACAGCGTCGCGTCGATCAGCAGTGCGATGCGGCGCTCGGCCAGCGCGCCGATTTCCGATGCGGCGAGCGCGAGGTTGTCGGCCGCGAACGCGACGGGTTCAGCATGGAAGTTGCCGCCCGACAGCACTTCGCCGGTATCCGGGAAAATCAGCGGGTTGTCCGACACGGCGTTCGCCTCGACGAGCAGCACGTCGGCCGCGTGGCGCATCTGGTCCAGACACGCGCCCATCACCTGCGGCTGGCAGCGCAGGCTGTACGGATCCTGCACCTTGTCGCAGTCGCGGTGCGACTGGTTGATCGGCGAGCCTTCGAGCAGGTCGCGATAGGCCGCGGCCGCGTCGATCTGGCCTTGATGGCCGCGCAGTTCATGAATGCGTGCGTCGAACGGCTTCACCGAGCCGGCGGCCGCGTCGACCGACAGCGCGCCCGCGACGAGCGCGGTGCGGTACAGGTCTTCGATCGCGAACATGTTGTCGAGTGCCAGCGCCGTCGATGCCTGCGTGCCGTTCAGCAGCGCGAGGCCTTCCTTCGCCTGCAGCGTCAGCGGCGCGAGGCCCGCAACGCGCAGACCGTCGACCGCGCTCGCACGCTCGCCGCGGATGAACACTTCGCCGACGCCGAGCAGCACCGCCGACATGTGCGCGAGCGGCGCGAGGTCGCCCGATGCGCCAACTGAGCCCTTCACCGGGATCAGCGGCAGCACGTCCGCGTTGAACAGCTTGATCAGCGCGTCCATCACTTCGCGGCGGATGCCCGAGTGACCGCGGCCGAGGCTCGACAGCTTCAGCGCCATCAGCAGACGCACCGACGAGCGCGCCATCGGCTCGCCGACACCGACTGCATGCGACAGCACGAGGTTCTTCTGCAGCAGTTCGAGCTGGTCGTGCGGGATGTGCGTGCTGGCCAGACGGCCGAAGCCCGTGTTGATGCCGTATGCCGGCTCGCCCTTCGCGGCGATGTCGGCGACGGCCTTCGCGCCTGCGTCGATCTTCGCGAAGCTCGCCGGGTCGAGCGCGAGCTGGACGGGTTCGCGGGCGATCTTGCGCAGTTGCGGGAGGGTCAGGTGGCCGGGGGTGAGCGTAATCATGTGAGCAATCCTGTCTAGACAAGTTCGGAATGGATGCAGTGTAGCCATCCCAACTTGTATAGACAACCAGTTTTCACCGATTTCGACTCGGGAGTTTCCCTGATGCCCGGAATCGCCTGCCGGATCGCGCTGCGCGGTTCCGGATTCATCATATGTTGCGGCAATTTTGTTTTTTGGCAACATACGAATCACCCCCGCACGCTACGGAGACGCTGACATGAATACCCCGCCGCGGCTCGCCGCCCCGCTCGCCCGCTGGACGCTCGTCGCCGCCTGCGCCGCGGCCTGCGCGCCGCTCGAATGAGCGGGTGTTGGCCCGTATTTCATCCCGTATTTCAGCCCGGGTATCGGGTCGGGAATCAGCCGCCGCGTGTCCACGCGACACACGACGCGTAGCCGGAGGCCGCGTCGAGCCACGCGGCGTCGAACGCGGCGACGCCGGCCGCCGGCGCCGCGGGCGCGACGACCAGCATCGACGGCGTCGCCGCATCGCGCGGCGGCACGACCGCAAACGCGCGCAGCCCTCCGACGATGCCGGTGCCGAGCGCCTTCAGCAGTGCTTCCTTCGCGGCCCATATGCGCATGAACGCGTCGGCGCGCGCGGGGGCCGCCAGGCTGTCCAGATACGCGGCTTCGGCCGACGTGCAGACCTCGCGGGCCAGTGCGCGCCAGTCGAGCGTGCGGCCGCAGCGTTCGATGTCCACACCGACCCGGCAGGCAGGCGACCACGCGATCAGCGCGTGATCGCCTGCATGCGACACGTTGAAATCGAGCGGCGCGCGATGCGCGTGATCGAGCGCCGGACGGCCGGACTCGCCGACGACGAGCGCGACCGCATGCGGTGCGACGCCGAGTTGCGGACCGAGCACGTCGCGCAGCGCGGCGCGCGTGGCGGCGCTGCGCACGGTGTCCTCCCAGCGGAGGAATCGGCCGGCTCGCGCGCGCTCTGCGTCGCTCAGCGCCGCATACGCAGGCGACGCGAGCGGCACGCGCCAGTCGAAATCGATGCGCACGACCTGTACGCCCGCGCGGCGCGCGGCCGGCGGCACGTCGAGCGCATGCGCGCCATATGCACGATGGGCACGCTGCGTGACGGAGCCGGAATCGGGAGCGGACGGGATAGACATCGACGCGTGGCCTGCGGAGCGAAACGCCCGATGTTAATCGATTGCGATGGGAGCGGGCGCCGCGCGGTCTGCTGTGCAGAAGCTCGCGGCGCCCGCCGTATAGCCGTATAGCCGTATAGCCGTGTAGCCGTGTAGCCGTGTAGCCCTGTAGCCCTGTAGCCCTGTAGCCCTGTAGCCGTTCAGCCGTTCGCGGCCACCCCGCCGTGTTCATGCCGCGTGCGCGCCGCGTCATGCCGCGCATGGACGACGCCCGGTGCATCGGCCGGCAGCGCGCCATGCTGCAGCCAGTGCAGCGCAACGGGCCACAGCGTATCGGCGAAGCGGCTGTGAAAGAACGCGAAGTGCCCGATCGCGTCGACGCCGATATCGCGCGGCGCGATCCGCAGATGCGTCACGTCGCTGCCCGTGTAGTAGCCGATCAGCCGCTCGATGGCGGCGACGGTGCCGAACGCGTCGTCGTCGAGGCCGATCGCGAGCATCGGCGCGCTCAGCGCCGCGAAGCGCGCGGGCAGTTCCGCGCGGCTCGCGACGCTCTCCGCATGCGGGCCGCGCGTGTAGCCCTCCTCGAAACGCGGCTGCGAGCGCGCCCACGATAGCGCGACGCCGCGCGGCGTGTCCTCCATCCAGCCGAGACGCTTCGCGGGCACATACCCGCAGACCGCCGCGAGCGCCGGCATCGCGACGTGCCACTTCCACCACATGCGGCGCCGCTCCAGCGGCAAGTAGTCGCGCCAGTACGCGTACTGCGCGCCGACCGTCAGCACGCACCGCACATGCACGTTCGACGGCGCGAGCCCGAGCGCGAAACCGCCGATGCTGTGCGCGACGACATCGATCGGCTGGCCGGGAAACCTGTCGCGTGCATGCTGCAGCGCGGCCTCGCAGTCGAGCCGCCCCCAGTCGAGCCAGTTCGCGCGCAGGCCCGCGAGCCGCGCAGGACGCGACCCGCCGATGCCGCGATAGTCGTAGACGAGCACATCGTGCCCGTGCGCATACAGCCACGCGGCAAAGCGGAAGTAATAGTCGCAACGCACCGACGTCGCGCAGTTCACGACCGTGACCGGCCGCCCCGCCGCGCCGGCGCGATGCCGCCATACGTGGCCGCGCAGCGCATAACCGTCCGCCGCGTGCAGCGTCACCGGCTCCGGCGGCAACGGGTCCGCGGGGCGGTCGTCGCGCCGTTCGCGGACCGTCTGGTTCGAATTCATCATCTTGTCTCCAGGCTCGAGCCGGATGCCCGGCTCATCGTGGCTGCCATCGGCCGCCTGTGCGCGCGGCCCCGTCCGCCTCCATTGAACTTGACGCGGCGCGCGATCTCAACCAATCTTCCTGCTCCGTTCGCATGAGTCCGACGCATGTCAACGCCTCTCGTCCGTCTCCCGTCGCTGGATCTCGTGCGCGGCTTCGTCGCGGTCGGCCGCCGCATGAGCATCACGCTCGCCGCACAGGATCTGTGCGTGACCCAGTCCGCCGTCAGCCGCCAGGTGCATGCGCTCGAGGCACACCTCGGCGTCGCGCTGCTCGAGCGCGGCTACCGGAAGATCGCGTTCACGCCCGAGGGCGAACGCCTGTTCCGCATCGCCGACGCGGCGCTGCGCAGCCTGCAGGACACCATCGGCACGCTCGCCGCCGCGCGCGAGCGCCAGCCCGTCACGATCACCGCGAGCATCGGCGTCACCGCGCTGTGGCTGCTGCCGCGGCTCGGCCGGCTGCAGGCGCGCCTGCCGGACGTCGACCTGCGCGTCGCCGCGAATGACAAGGTACTCGATTTGCCCGCCGAAGGCATCGACCTCGGGATCCGCTACTGTCCGCGCGATCGCGCGCCGGCGGGCGCCCGGCACCTGTTCGACGAGACCGTGCTGCCGGTCGCGCACCCGGCGCTCGCCGCGCGGCCGATCGCGGATGCCGCCGCGCTGTCGGGCCACGTGCTGCTCGAATTCGACGGGCCGCCGCTCACGCAGCTGCGCTGGCTCGACCACCTGCGCGCGGCCGGGCTCGGCGACGCGCGCCCGAAAGGCGTGCTGCGCTTCAACCAGTACGACCAGGTGATCCAGGCGGCGATCGCCGGCCAGGGCATCGCGCTCGGGCGGCTCGCGCTCGTCGCGCCGATGCTCGCGGACGGCCGCCTCGCGGTGCTCGGCCCGCGCGCGCCGGTGCCGCAGAACAGCTACGGCTACTGGCTGTTCCAGCGCGATCCCGCGCCGCGGCGCGAGGTGGCTGAGGTGCGCGACTGGATCTGTGCGGAGGCCGCCGAATGCGATGCGGTGATGCGCGCGCACGATGCGGCACGGGGCTGAGCGGGCACGCGACCCGTCACATGCGCCGCACGCATGCGAACCTGACCGAATGATCGCTTGAGCGTCGCGGCGGGCGCGCCGTCTAATCGAACCGTTCGCGCGCCCTTTCCGCCGCGCGCCGCCGACCTCCCGGAGACGCCCGATGACCCCGCTCACGCACGAGTTCCGAACCCGCTGGCTACCCGTCCTCGCCGGCGGCCTGATCATGGGCGCCGCGCTCGGCATCCGCCACGTGCAGGGCCTGTTCCTCGCGCCCGTCACGCTCGATCACGGCTGGTCGCGCGAAGCGTTCGGCCTCGCGCTCGCGCTGCAGAACCTGGTCTGGGGCGTCGCGCAGCCGTTCACCGGGATGATCGCCGACCGCTTCGGCTCGCCACGCGTGATCGTCGTCGGCATGCTGCTGTATGCGCTCGGGCTCGTGACGATGGCGCATGCGGCATCGCCCGGCCTCTTCACGGTCGGCGCCGGGCTCGTGATCGGCATGGCGCTGTCGGGCTCCGCGTTCGCCGCGATCTACGGCGCGCTGAGCCGCCTGTTCCCGGCCGAGCAGCGCGGCTGGGCGCTCGGCGTCGCGGGCGCGATCGGCGGGCTCGGCCAGTTCTGCATGGTGCCGGTCGCGCAGGGCCTGATCGGCGGCATCGGCTGGATGCATGCGTTCGTCGCGCTCGCGCTCGTCGCCGTCGTGCTCGCGCCGCTCGCCGCGCTGCTGCGCGACCGTCCCGCGCATGCGGCCGGCGCGCGCGAGCACGAGCAGTCGATTGCCGATGCGGTGCGCGAGGCGTTCTCGCACCGCGGCTTCTGGCTGCTCAACGCCGGCTTCTTCGCGTGCGGCTTCCAGCTCGCATTCATCGCGACGCACCTGCCCGCCTATCTGCTCGATCACGGGCTGCCGGCCCGCCACGCGAGCGTCGCGCTCGCGCTGATCGCGCTGACCAACGTCGCCGGCACCTATGCGTGCGGCCACCTCGGCGGGCTGCTGCGCCGCAAGTACGTGCTGTCCGTGCTGTACCTCGTGCGCGCGCTCGCGATGGCCGCGTTCGTCGCGGTGCCGCTGTCGCCGGCGAGCGTCTATGCGTTCGCGGCCGTGATGGGATTCACGTGGCTCGGCACGGTGCCGCTGACGAACGGCGTGGTCTCGCAGATGTTCGGCGTGCGCTACATCGCGACGCTGTTCGGCTTCGTGTTCTTCGGGCACCAGCTCGGCAGCTTCTTCGGCGTATGGCTCGGCGCCGTCGTGTACGACGCAATGCACTCGTATCTGCCGCTGTGGATCGGCTCGATCGCGCTCGGCGTGCTCGCCGCGCTGCTGCACCTGCCGATCGACGATGCGCGTGTCGCCCGCGCGGCGCAGGGCAAGCCGGCATGGGCGTGATCCGCGCCGCGCTCGCGGCCGGCGCGCTCGCGTTCGTCGCGTGGTGCGGCGCCGCGTACTTCGAGCCGGGCGTCGCGTTCGCGGTGCTCGAGCACGTCGCGTTCTGCACCTGAAAACCGACACCGCGTCAGCGGCTCAACGGCAGCGTGGCCAGTGCGTCGAGTGCGCGCCGCCGTGCCGCTTCGTGGTCGACGAGCGGCGCCGGATAGTCGACGCCGAGCCGGATGCCGGCCGCCGCGAGCCCCGACGTCGACACGGTCCAGGCGCGTGGATCGCCGCGGCGCCGTGGGCCACGCCCCCTCCCCCGTAAAACGCCTTAGTCCATTCCGACGATTTTTGGCGGCGTGCGACAGCCTACGCTCGACGTCGGGCATGTCGCGATGTGCGGCGCGCGCCGGCCAATGCCGCGCGCCGCACTCCGCACGTGCCCGCCAGGCGCGCCGGCGCCGGCGGCATGCAAACGCTGCCCGCCGCACCCGCGCATTCGATCCCGACTGCCGTGGCAGCACGCGCCAATTCCGCACCGTTTTCGCGCCACTGCCGCGACCCTACCCGACCCATCTCGCCGCCATGACCAAAGCCGCCAATCTCGTCACCTCGATCACCGTCGACATCGACGCCCCCGCGTCGGTCGTCTGGGAAGTGCTGACCGACTTCCCGCGCTATGCCGAATGGAACACCTTCTGCGTCGGCCTCGAAACGACCGGCCGCCTCGGCGATCTCGTCTGCATGCAGGTGCGGATTCCGGGCACCGGCGACGTGATCCCCGTCAACGAAACCCTCGTCGCGTACGAGCCCGAACGCCTGCTGTCATGGGAACAGCGCCCGACCGACGACAACAAGGACGCCGCACGCCGCGACCAGTACATCGACGCAGATGGCCCCGGGCACTGCCGCTACTTCACGACCGACCAGTTCCTCGGCGTCAATGCGGACACGATCATGCGCAACCACGGCGCGTGGGTGAAGCGCGGCTTCGACCAGTGCGCGCTCGACGTGAAGGCGCGCGCCGAAGCGCTGAACGCGGCGCGCAGCCGCAAGCGAGCGTGAGTGAAGACACGTGCCGGCCGCGTTCGCGACCGGTTGAGCAAGGGACTCGCGCCGCGCGGAGGCCGCGCGGCGCGACGCGGTGCGACCTGACCTGCCCTGACGTGGGTGGCGCGGCGCGGCGTGGCGTGGCGTGGCGTGGCGTGGCGTGGCGTGACGTGGCGCGGCGCGGCGTGGCGTGACGGGGCGTGACCTGACGCAACGCAACGCAACGCGACGCGACGCGACGCAACGCAACGCAACGCAACGCAATGTCAGTCGATCCTGAACGCAGCCTCGAAACGTGCGACGAACGCGTCGAACTCCGTTTCCGGCAGGTGGTTGATGCCACCCGCCCGTTTGCGGCCGCCACCCGTCGCGAAGCCGCGGCAGAAATCGTCGGCGCCGAGCGCGCGGCCGTCGGGCACGCGCACGCTGACGACGAGCCCGCCGTCCGCGCGCGGCGACAGCACCGCGAGCGCGGCGCCCGGCTGGCTGCGCATCCGCTCGTTCGCGAGCATCCCCGTTGCGCGCCGCGCCCACGCGTGATCTGGCATCCGGATCAGCGTCGCGCCCGGCACGTCGCGCAGCGGCGCGAGCGCGGATGCGCGTGCCATGTCATCGCGGTAGCCGTCGCGCAGCGCGGCGAACACCGGCGTGCCGCGCACGAAGTCGAGCGGATCCGCGCACGGCAGCATCGCATCGGCAAGCGCCGCCGGATCGAAGTGCAGATCGCCGACGCAATCGCCATACGCGTTGTAGTTCAGGTAATGCCCGAGCTCCGCGAACGTGCGCGTGTCCGCTTCGCCGATCCCGTGCGCGCGCGAGAGCGCGTCGCCGAGCGCCGGCAGCTCGTCGCCGAACGTCGCGACGATCGCCCAGCGTACATGCCGGCCGCCGAGGCGGCGGTTCACGAGCATGCTCGTGCACACGTCCGCCGCCGTGTCGATGTGCGCGTCGAAACGCGGATCGTCCGGCAGGTCGCCCGCGAAGTGATGGTCGAAATAGCGGATCGCGACGCCGTCGTTCAGCAGCTTCGCGACGGCCTCGCGATTCTGGTCGTGCGACACGTCCAGCACGGTGATCCGGTCGCCCGCGCGCGCGTCGATGCGTGCGACGAGGCGCACGTCGCGCTTCACGCCGGTGACGAGCGTGCCCCGCCCGCCTTCGGCGAGCCGAAGTTGCTGAAGCGCGCACAGGCCGTCCGCGTCGCCGTTGAACGCGAAGAAGTGCTGCCCGCCGTCGTTTGCGTGATCATGTGCGTGATCATGTGCCTGATCGTTTGCCTGCATCGTCTGCTTCTCCATTCGTCAGGGCATGAAATCGCCGCCGTTCGCGTCGAGCGTCGCGCCCGTCACCGCGTTCGCGTAATCGGACGCAAGGAACAGCGCGGCACGCGCGCAGTCGTCGTCGGTCGGCAGGCGCGCGAGCGCGAGGTTCGACGCGATCGGCGCGATGATCTGCTCGTCGGTCATCCCGTGCTCGGCCGCCGCCTGGCGGAAGTAGGTCTGGGTCGGCACGCCCCACATCCACCCCATGTGGATGCTGTTCGCGCGGATCCCGTGCGCGCCGAGCTCACGTGCCAGGTATTTTGCAGCAACCGCGAGCGCGCCCTTCGATACAGCGTAGCCGGCTTCGCCTGCAAACGGCTTTCTGGTCGCCTGCGTGTTGATCATCACGATCGCGCCGCGCCGCTGCCGCTTCATCTGCGGCACGATTTCCTGCGTGAGCGTCATCGTGCCGAACACGTTGGTGTCGAACACCGCGCGCCAGCCATCGAGGTCCGCGGCATCGACCGGCTCCGGAAACGCGCCGTGCACGAACGCGCTGTTCACGAGCGCGTCGATCCGGCCGAACTGCGCGACGGCCGCGTCCGCGAGCTGCCGGCACTGCGTGCGATCGGTGATGTCGGTCACCTGCTTCAGCACGTCGCAATCGACGCCGAGTTCGCGAATGCGTTGCTCCGCGTCATCGAGCTTCGCGGCGGTGCGTGCTGCAACGACGACGCCCCGCGCGCCCTCGCGCGCAGCCTCGACCGCGAGCTTCACGCCGAGTCCGGGCCCGATGCCGGAAATCACGACGATCTTGTCCTTCAGCAACATGGCTTGTCTCCTGGTGGGTATGGCAAGCGCGGCGCGATCAGCCGCCCGCCTGCAGGTGGCGCGCGCGATACGCGGCGAAATCGTGCGCGAGCTGCGCATCGGTAAAGCCGAAGCGCGCGATCGAATAGTCGTGCGCGGCACGCTTGTCGCGGCCGTTGCGCGCGAGCCAGTCCTGCATCGTCGCGCGCGTGTCCGCGCCGAACGGCATCCCCGCGAAGCGGTAGACGGCCTCGGCGACGCCGAGCGGGTTCGCGACGGTGTCCTCGAAGCGCACGTCGAGAAACCGTTGCGCGGGCAGCGCGTCGCGCGCGGCCATCGCGGCGGTGATCGCGCGCGCCATGCCGGCACACCATTGCGCACCGACGACACGCGGGTCCGGATCGTCCGCGTACATCTGCCACAGCGTATGCGTCATGCTCGCGATCGACGGAATCGTCTGCGCCGGATCGCGATGCGTGAGCACGACCTGCGCGCGCGGGAACACGCGGCACAGCACGTCGAGCGCGTGCAGGTGCTGCGGCGTCTTCAGCAGCCAGCGCGCGGCCGGCGCGACGCCGCGCTGCGCCTTCTGCCACTGCAGGAACTGCAGCATCCGTTTCAGGTACGTATAGACCGGCGTGAGATCCTGCTGCGCGAGCCACGCCGTATAGCGCGGCACGTTCGCGTACGAATCCATCGCGCAGACGAACGCGTGCTCCATCAGCATGAACTCCTCGTCCGCGAGCATCGCATCGAGCGGATGGATCGACAGGATCTGCGGAATGCAGTCGATCATCTGCGCGACCTCGGCCTGCGCGCGCGCGATGCGCACGGTCGGCGCGTCGAGCGTCTCGCCGGCGAGCGGCGCCGGGTAGCGGGTTTCCCACCACGCGGCCGAATGAAAGCGCGGGTCGACCGCCAGCATCCGCTGCAGCAGCGTGGTGCCCGTGCGCGGCAGGCCGACGATCACGAGCGGATCGTCGATCGCGATGCCCTCGATCTCCGGATGGCGCCGGCAGTATTCCTCGACGATGAGCCGGTTGACGAGCTGGCCGACGAGCTTCTCGCGCATCATGGCCGCGCCGCGCACGGACAGGTTCGCTTCATCGATCAGCGACGCGCACATCACGTCGAGCGCTTCGCGATACGGTCCGTCGCCGAACGCGGTCAGGCCGCCCGCGCGCGACACAGCCTCCGCGATCAGGCCGTCGACCGCGAGTTGCACGTGCACGGGGTCGAGCAGCGCACTCATGCTGCCTCCCGCCGGGCCGCCCCAAGGGGCGTAGCAGGGAATTCGCGGAGCACCGCTCCGCGCCTGCGCAGCCGGCCGGCTTTGCAAAGCCGGCCGTGGACGGCAGCCGCCCCCTTGGGGGGCAGCGAACGAATGTGAGCGTGGGGGCTGTTCATACCGCCTCCTTCAACGTCGCGAGCTTGACTACGCGGGTGCGCGGATGCACGGGTTCGGCCGCGCCGACCCAGCGCCAGCAGATCGTGCCGGTGCGATGCCCGGCCGTGTCGAGCCAGTTCGCGCCGCCCGGCTCCGCTGCGGCGACGACCACCGTCACGCCGCCGTCGGCGTTCAGCCTCGCGCTGTGCTTGTTCACGCACACGTCGAAATGGCGGTAGTCGAGCGATTCCATCCAGTAGTTGTTGAGCTGCACGTTCCAGAAGTCGCAGTCGGGCACGCGCTCGACGTCGATCACGAGCGCTTCGTCGTCCGCGAGCGACCAGCACGAGTGGTAGTAGTAGATGTTCGGATCGCCGCCGACCGACTGGCACAGCGCCTGGTCCGCGGGCGGCAGCGCGTTCGCGTGCGGCCGGTAGCTCGCGGCCCAGTCGGCGAACAGCCGCGCCGTCTGCTCGACGAACTGCGCGGCGCGCGTGAGGCCGCCGTGCAGCGCGACGGGATCGAGCGGCGCGGGACGGTCCTGCGCGTCGATGCGTTCGATCTTCAGATGCGCAGGCGTCTCGCTGCGCCGGTCGAGAAAGGTCTGCCGCACGAGCAGCGCGTTCGTGCCGGGCTCCGTGCGCAGCCAGTTGCCCGCGCGCGGCGTCTGGCTCAGCACGATCTCGAAGCTGCCGTCCGGTGCGGTCGCGAGCTGCTTCGCGTCGAGAAAGCCGGTCTGCAGCATCTTGCCGTCGGTCTCGTAGCCGCCCTTCTGCGTGCCGAAGCTCAGGTACGCGACCGTGCCGCGCCGCCCCGTCACGCGATAGTCGAAGCGGCCGTCGAGGCGCGCGTATTGGTACAGGTTGTCGGGGTTGTCCGCGCCGATCTTCGCGGTCTCGTGCGACGGCGAGAAGAAGCCCGGCCACGCGCCGTCCGCGAACTCGACGTGCATCTCGAGCGCGATGCGCATCAGCCGGCTCAGGTACCGGAACCCTTCCGCGCGCGTGAGCGGATCGTCCGGCGCTTCGGCGCGCAGGATCTGCTGGCCGCTGCGTTTCAGGGTGTCGCAGAAATCGGCCCAGGTCTGGCCCGAAAGCAGTTGCGTGGCCAGTTGCGTGGCACGTGTGTCGTCCGTCATGTGTCGTCTCCGCCGATGGTCGAGCGTCCACGTTAAACGTCCGCACGGCGCGCCACTTCGTCCGGGTGGACTAAGGAAAGATCCGCTGCACCGCCGCGCCGAGTTTTAGTCCACCCGGACGAAGTGCGACATGCCCTGCGCTCGCTACCTTTGGCGTCATGCACGATTCGCCGCACACGTCGCGCGGCGCCGGCATGAATCAAGGAGACGAACGATGTTGACCCACTTGGAGCGGCTGGAGGCCGAAAGCATCCACATCATGCGCGAGGTGGTGGCGGAGAGCGACAACCCGGTGATGCTGTATTCGATCGGCAAGGACAGCTCGGTCCTGCTGCATCTCGCGATGAAGGCGTTCTACCCCGCGAAGCCGCCCTTCCCGCTGCTGCACGTCGATACCACCTGGAAATTCCGCGAGATGATCGCGTTTCGCGACGAGACGGCCGAGCGCCTCGGCCTCGACTTGCGCGTGCACATCAACCCCGAAGGCATCGCGCAAGACATCAACCCGTTCACGCACGGCTCGGCGCTGCACACCGACGTCTGGAAGACCCAGGGGCTGAAGCAAGCGCTCGATCAGTACGGCTTCGACGCGGCGTTCGGCGGCGCACGCCGCGACGAGGAAAAATCGCGCGCGAAGGAACGCATCGTGTCGCTGCGCTCCGAACAGCACCGCTGGGACCCGAAGCGGCAGCGCCCGGAACTCTGGTCGCTGTACAACGCGCGCAAGCGCAAAGGCGAAAGCCTGCGCGTGTTCCCGATCTCGAACTGGACCGAGCTCGACATCTGGCAGTACATCCAGCTTCATGACATCCCGATCGTGCCGCTCTACTTCGCGAAGGAGCGGCCAGTCGTCGAACGCGACGGCACGCTGATCATGGTCGACGACGCGCGCCTGCCGCTCGCCGAAGGCGAAGTGCCGCAGATGCGCAAGGTGCGGTTCCGCACGCTCGGCTGCTATCCGTTGACGGGCGCGATTGAAAGCGATGCGACGTCGCTCGACGACATCCTTCAGGAGATGCGGGAAACGCGCACGTCCGAACGCCAGGGACGCCTGATCGACAGCGATTCGGCCGGTTCGATGGAGAAGAAGAAACAGGAGGGCTATTTCTGATGGCACACGTTCTCACCACGCGCGGCGGGCCCGCGCACCCTGCTCGAAATGCGCACGTCGAGGACGACGCGCAAACGAAGGACCTGCTGCGCTTCATCACGTGCGGCAGCGTCGACGACGGCAAGAGTACGCTGATCGGCCGCCTGCTCTATGAATCCAACATGCTGTTCGACGATCAGCTGAGCCAGCTCGAAGCCGATTCGAAGAAGCACGGCACGCAGGGCGGCGACCTCGACTTCGCACTGCTCGTCGACGGCCTGTCGGCGGAACGCGAGCAAGGCATCACGATCGACGTCGCGTACCGCTTCTTCGCGACCGCGCGGCGCAAGTTCATCGTCGCCGACACGCCCGGCCACGAGCAGTACACGCGCAACATGATCACCGGCGCGTCGACCGCCGATCTCGCGGTGATCCTGGTCGACGCGCGCAAGGGCCTGCTCACGCAGACGCGCCGCCACAGCCATCTCGCTGCGCTGATCGGCATCCGGCGCGTCGTGCTCGCGATCAACAAGATGGATCTCGTCGATTACGACTGCGCGGTGTTCGAGCGCATCGACGCAGACTACCGTGCGTTCGCCGCGGCGCTCGGCCTGCGGGAAATCGTCAGCATTCCTCTGTCTGCGCTGCGCGGCGACAACGTGATCGTCCCGAGCATGCAGATGCCGTGGTACGGCGGCCCGACACTGATGCAGCACCTCGAGACGGCGCCGCTCGACACGCGCGTCACGCAGGACGAGCCGTTCCGGCTGCCCGTCCAGTGGGTCAACCGTCCGCACCTGAATTTCCGCGGCTACGCGGGCAGCGTCGCGTCGGGCGAGATCCGCGTCGGCGAGCGCGTGCGCGTGCTGCCGTCCGGCAGGGAGAGCCGCATCGCGTCCGTCATCACGCCGGCGGGCGTAGCTGACGTCGCGCGCGCCGGCGAAGCAGTCACGCTCACGCTCGCGGACGACATCGACATCAGCCGCGGCGACATGATCGCGCACGCCGACGCGCCGCCCGAGGTCGCCGACCAGTTCGAGGCGACGCTCGTGTGGATGCACGACGAGCCGCTGCTGCCAGGTCGGCCGTATCTCGTGAAGATCGGCACGCAGACGGTCGGCGCGACGTGCGCGACGCCAAAGCACAAGATCGACGTGAACACGCGCGAGCCGCTCGCCGCGCGCACGCTCGCGCTGAACGAGATCGGCGTGTGCAACCTGAGCTTCGACCGGCCGGTCGCGTTCGATCCGTACACGCAGAACCGCCATACGGGCGGCTTCATCGTGATCGACCGCTACACGAACGACACGGTCGGTGCGGGAATGCTGCACTTCGCGCTGCGCCGCGCGCACAACGTGCACTGGCAGGCGATCGACGTCGACCGGCACGCGCGCGCCGCGCAGAATCGCCAGACGCCGCGCATCGTGTGGCTGACGGGGCTGTCCGGCGCCGGCAAGTCGACGATCGCGAACCTCGTCGAGAAGCAGCTCCACGCGCTCGGCAAGCACACGTACCTGCTCGACGGCGACAACGTGCGGCACGGGCTGAACCGCGATCTCGGCTTTACCGAAGCCGATCGCGTCGAGAACATCCGGCGCGTCGCCGAGGTCGCGCGGCTGATGGTCGACGCTGGCCTGATCGCGCTCGTGTCGTTCATCTCGCCGTTCCGCGCCGAACGCGACATGGCGCGCGCGCTCGTCGGGCCCGGCGAGTTCGTCGAGGTGTTCGTCGACACGCCGCTCGCGGTCGCGGAAGAACGCGATCCGAAGGGGCTGTACAAGAAGGCCCGGCGCGGCGAGCTGAAGCACTTCACCGGCATCGATTCGCCATACGAAGCGCCGGCGCATCCGGAGCTGCGCGTCGACACGGTGGCCGAATCGCCGGAGGACGCCGCCGCGCGCATCGTCGCGTACCTGCTGCATGAGCGTACGACCTGAGCGCACGGTGTGAACGGGGCCTGAACCGGCCTGAGCGCTGCCCGCGCCGTCTACTCCGTTCGGATGACGCGGGCCGCCGCCGGATCCGTATGCTCGAACGGCCCCCCTGATTCCGTTCAAGGAGATTGCGAGCATGCGGATCGCTGTTCCGTCCTGCGGCGGCGACGCCACCCACGACTGCTTCGACGATGCCGCGTGGACCGCGCGCGACCTGGATGCATGGCTCGCGCTCGTCTATCGCGGCGCGACCGAGGCGACGCCGTGGGCCGGCTTTCTCGAAGCGATCCGTGCGCAGCTCGACGCGAGCTTCACGACGCTCGTGCTGCGCAGCCCGGGCGGCACGCGGCGCGGCCTCATCATCAACGCGTCGGCGCACGGCCCGCTGCTGCCCGGCGAGCCGTCGTACAGCGAGCAGTTCTATGCGCTGTGCCCGTTTCTCGACGAGCCCGCCGGCCACGTGTTCACCGCCGACGCGCTGTTCGGCGAAGCGGCGTGGTGCGCGCACGACTTCTACCGGCAATACCTGCAGCCGCTCGACCTGCGCTACATCCTCGGCGCGAACCTGCGCGGCGAGCGCGGCGTCGAATGCGCGTTCTTCGTGAGCCGCGCGCACGGCTGCCGCGATTTCGACGCGGCCGAGCGCGCGCGGGTCGCGGTGCTGCTGCCGCACCTGCAGCGCGCGGTCGAGCTGCACGCGACGCTCGACGTGGTCGACGCCGAGCGCGCGCTGTACGCGGGCACGATCGACCGCCTCGACGTCGGCACCGCGATCCTCGACGACGAAGGCCGCGTGATGAAGCGCAACCGCATCGCGGAGCGCCTGCTCGACCGGCAGGACGGCCTGTGCGTGCGCCAGGACCGCCTGCACGCGTCGTGCCCGCTCGACGAGCGCCGGCTGCAGAAGGCGATCCAGGCGGCGCTCGACCACTTCCGCGCCGGCGCGCTCGGCCGCATCGAGGCGACCACGCTGTCGCGCCCCGGCGGCGCAATGCCGCTCAACGTGCTGCTGCGGCCGCTCGCGCCCTATCGCGGCGCGGAGGACCGGCGGCACCGGCCGGCGATTGCCGTGTTCGTCCGCGATCCGGCGTCGTCGCCGCAGACGTCGCGCGACATGCTGCACAAGCTGTTCCGCCTGACGCCGATGGAGACCGAGATCGCGCTGCTGCTCGTCGACGGCCTCACGCTCGACGAGGCCGCCGCTGCCGCCGGGATCACGAAGAACACCGCGCGCGCGCACCTGCGCGGAATCTTCGCGAAGACCGGCGCGACGCGACAGGCCGTGCTCGTGAAGACGCTGCTCAACAGCGTGGTGTCGATGGCGTGACGCGGGCGGCGGGCGACGTGCTCCGCCAGCCAGCCAACATCATCCGTCATCAGACATCAAAACATTGAATTTCCACAGCCACTCTCACCCCACCCTCCGGTAAACCGCCGATTTCGGGTAAACCCGTGGCGTCATGTGCGTCAGCAAAGCGTAACATGTTGTACGACGACATACTACTTAGCCTAACCACACCGGCACCGAACCGCCTGCCGCACCCCGCCCGGAGACACCCTTGACCACGCCCTCGCCCGCCCTGGCCGGCCGCGACCCGCTCGCGTCCGCCGTCTCGAAAGTGAAATGGCACGTGCTGCCGCTCGTGCTGATCATGTTCATCGCCAACTACATCGACCGCGTGAACGTCGGCTTCGTCGACCGCCATCTCGAGGCGTCGATCGGGATCGGTGCAGCCGCCTACGGGCTCGGCGCCGGGCTGTTCTTCGTCGGCTACGCGCTGTTCGAGGTGCCGTCGAACCTGCTGATGCAGCGCTACGGCGCGCGCGTCTGGCTCGCGCGGATCATGGCGACGTGGGGCATCGTCGCGGCCGCGATGGCGTTCGTGTGGAACGACACGTCGTTCTATGTGCTGCGCTTCCTGCTCGGCGCGGCCGAGGCCGGCTTCTTCCCCGGCGTCGTGCTGTACCTGACGCAATGGCTGCCGCCGCAGGAACGCGGCAAGGCCATGGCGATCTTCCTCGGCGGTTCGGCGTTCGCGTCGGTACTGTCCGGGCCCGTCACGGGCGCGCTGCTGTCGATCCACGGGCTCGGGCTGCAGGGCTGGCAGTGGATGTTCGTGATCGAAGGCATGTTCTCGGTCGTGCTGTGCGGCGCGAGCTGGCTGCTGCTGAAATCGCACATCCGCGACGCGACCTGGCTCACGCCGGACGAGCGCACCGCGCTCGAAACCGCGCTCGACGAAGAGCGGACGAAACGCGACGTACGATCGCACGTGCACGTGCCGAGCATCGCGCTGCTGAAGGATCCGCAGATCGTGCTGTTCTGCTTCCTGTACTTCTCGATCCAGCTGACGATCTATGCGGCGACCTTCTGGCTGCCGACGATCATCCGCAAGATGGGCGGCCTCACCGACTTCCAGGTCGGGCTCTACAACACGATTCCGTGGATGATCGCGATCGGCGCGATGTACGGCTTCGCGGTGCTGTCCGCGAAATGGAAGCACCCGCAGCGCTGGCTCGCGTTCGCGCTCGTGCTCGCCGCCTGCGGGCTGTTCGCGTCGACGTCGCACGACCCGGTGTGGTCGTTCGCATCGATCTGCTTCGCGGCGCTCGGCTTCAAGGCCGCGTCGTCGCTGTTCTGGCCGATCCCGCAGGGCTATCTCGACACGCGCGTCGCCGCGGCCGTGATCGCGCTGATCAACTCGATCGGCAACCTCGGCGGCTTCGTCGCGCCGACGGCATTCGGCTATCTGAAGCAACATACGGGTTCGATCACGGGCGGCCTGTATGCGCTCGCGGTCGCGTCCCTCGTCGCCGCGGTCGCCGCGCTGTTCGCCCGCACGCACCGGCGCGGTGATCCGCCGCGCGGCCTGCCGGCCGACGAGTCCTTCACGCGTGCCCCGATGCTCCGCCATGCCGAACACTGATCGCCTCACCGTCATCGTCTCGAATGCGACCGACGGCCATCTCGCGACCTTCTCCGTCAATGCCGGCAGCGGCACGCTGGCGCCGCTCGGCTTCCATCCGGCAGGCGACGTCGTGATGCCGCTCGCGCGCTCCGCCGACCGCACGCGGCTCTTTGCGGCCACGCGCGGTGAGCGGCCCGCGATCGTCGCGTTCGACGTCGAACCGGGCACCGGCGCGCTCGCGCGCGTCGCCTCCGCCGCGATCGACGCGAGCCTCGCGTACCTGACGCTCGACGGCAGCGGCCGGTGGCTGCTCGGCGCGTCGTACGGCGGGCATTCGCTGAGCCTCTACGACGCCGCACGCGTGCGCGCCGGCGACGGCGTGCCGCTGCAGGTGATCGGCGGCATCCCCAATGCGCACGCGGTGATCGTGTCGCCGGACGACCGATTCGCGTACGTGAGCTCGCTCGGCTCGGACCGGATTTTCTGCTTCGAACTCGTCAACGACATGCGCGGCATCCGCGTGATCGAGCACGGCGAGGCGCGCGTCGCACGCGGCTTCGGGCCGCGCCACCTGCGGCTGACACGCGACGGCCGCACGCTCGTCGCCGTCAGCGAGTTCGAAGCCACGCTCGCCGTATTCGCGCGCGACCCGGACAGCGGCCGGCTCGGCGACGCGCGCATCTCGGCGCGCCCCGCCACGCTCGCGCAACTCGCGTCCGGCCATGCGCGGCCGCCGGCGCCGGCCGAACCGGCGGTCTGGGCCGCCGACCTGCACCTGAGCCCGGACGAACGCTTCGCGTATGTGTCCGAGCGCACGACGAGCCAGCTCATCTGCTTTCTCCGCAACGCGGACGGCACGTTCGCCCCCGTGCACGCGACGGCGACCGAAACGCAGCCGCGCGGCTTCGCGATCGATCCGTCGGGGCGGTATCTCGTCGCGTGCGGCGAACAGTCGGAACACGTGTCGGTCTATGCGATCGCACCCGACAACGGCACGCTGTCGCTCGTTGCGCGCGCGAACGGCGGGCGCGGCGCGAACTGGGTCGAGTTCGTGTGACGCAGGGCGGCTGGCGGGTCTGCGCGATTGCGCTTGCCATCTCCCGTCACCGCCGTTCGCTTGACGTGACGCCAACCCGACGCCCCAAAGCACGCATGAGATCCATCACTTCGTGGTGCGCGACCCCTTCTATATCCGCCAGCTCACCGCGAAGACCGCGCATGCGGCGCTGCGCGAAGTCGGTGTGCGCTTCAACGACGTCGGCACCTTCGCGCGCGCGAATCGCTGGGGGTCGTATCGTTCCATGCAAGGCCGCCAGGCCGACTTGTAACAGAAACCGTAACCAGCGGTAATCGCTTCGCGTTCACGCGATACCTGAAGCTCGCCGCGCGGGACACCGGCACCGCGTGGCGTCACGCATTTGCATGCCGATTCGTCTGTCCTTACGCGTTGTTACGCGACACACATCTCGTTACCTTTGCAAAAACCCTGCTCGGTTAAAGTCGGTTTCCAATTAATTTAAATCATCAGATTTAAAGGTCAATTGGTCTAATCAATAACAACCTCGATCTCTCCATCAAGCCGGCGCGCGCGAAACGTACGCGATACGCATGCGGCGGCGGAGAGTTGGCGGCGTCCAAAACCGCCCCACGTTCGGCCTCGCCGGTGCCACGGCAGACCGGCCGGACGTCGTTTGCAGATCCCCTCGATTACGGTTCCGGACACACATGCGGGCGCTGCCTCTGCGCGCCCCGGTGCGTCGCGGCGTGGCGTGGGGGGTGTCCCGGGTTGCCATGCAACCGCCCAATCGAACTGAACTGAACAGGAATAATCCGATGCGAAGAATTGCCCCGTTGGTCCTATCCCTCATCGTCCCCGTGATGCTCGCCGCCTGCGGCGGCGACGACGGCGGCACCCAATCCGCGAGCGCCCTGAGCTGGAACGGCGGCTGGGGCAGCCGTAGCGGCTCGACCTCCACGTCGTCGACGGGCTCGGGCACGTCGACGAGTTCGTCGAGCACGACCTCCAGCACCGGCACGACCAATACGACCACGACGACGACCGCGTCGAGCGGCCCCGGCTTCGCGGTCCAGTCGCCGTGGATGTCATACTACGGCGACGACACGACCATCGACCTGAACCGCTCGGCCAGCACGTTCCGGATCATGGACGTCGACCTCGATCCGGGCGTCGGCAACTTCGTGCCGAGCGACATCGTGACGCTGAAGAACAACGGCCAGAACAAGGTGCTGAGCTACCTGAACCTCGGCTCGTGCGAGCACTGGCGTGACTACTGGAACAGCGTGCCGAGCGGCTTCGTGTCGTGCGGCGCGAACAAGGCCGCGCAGCTCGGTTCGTACCAGGGCTACTCCGACGAGACGTGGATGAACGTCGGCAACGCGGACTACCAGAACCTGATCCTGAACTTCGTCGCGCCGCGCCTCGTCGCGCAGGGCGCCGACGGCTTCTACCTCGACAACCTCGAGATCGTCGAGCACGGCACGTCGACCACCAACGGCCCGTGCGACGCCGCGTGCAGCCAGGGCGGCCTCGACCTCGTGCGCAAGCTGCGCCAGAAGTATCCGAAGCTGCTGATCGTGATGCAGAACGCGACCAGCGACGTCACGCGTCTCGGCACCACCGGCGGCGTGAAGTTCGCGAGCCTGCTCGACGGCATCGCGCACGAGGAAGTCTACAAGCCGACCTTCGACAGCCAGGCGCAGCAGGAACTGCTGAACTGGAAGGGCATGAACCTGACTCCGGGCGGCCACCCGTTCTGGATCGCGACGCTCGACTACGTCGGTTCGTGCACGGATACGACCGATGCGTCGAGTGCGTACACGTCGAGCCGCTCGCATGGCTTCACGCCGTATGTGTCGGATGCGAGCTCCGGCCAGAACGAGGTCTGCTACTGGGGCCTGTAATACCCCCGCTGTCCGCCCGACGTCGCGCGCCTGTTGCGCGTGACGGCCGGAGGCCGGGCGCATCGCCCGCCTCCGGTTCCACTCTGTGCGGCGCCCCGCAGGCGCCGCGTACGCGCTACGAACTCGCGTGCCGGTTGCCGGATCCGACGACGGGTGCCAGCAGCTGACGCACCAGCCCCTGCGCGACACTCGTTGCCGCATCGCGGCTCCAGCCCGTGCGGCTCGCGGTGCCGCTCCACACCACCGCGCCGGTCTGCAGGTCGATGATCTGCAGCGCGATGCCGATCGCCGGCTCGCCGTCAACCCCGACCTTGTAACGCCACTCGTTCACCGCGCCCGTCAGCCCGTAGCGCAGGTGATTGTCGGTCGCCCACTTCTTCGCCTTGCCGAGGTCGGTGCCGGTCCAGTCCGTGAACATGCCGTCATCGCCCGGCGCGCGGTACTCGCGCACGTCGGCATAGCCCTGCGCGCGCAGGAAGCCGGCGACGATCGACGCGGCCCGCTGCCCGGCGTTCGCGGTCTCGGTGTTGTTCTCGATCGGCAGGATCGCCCAGCCGGTGTTCGCCATCCGCAAGTCGCTGTTGCCGCCGGTCGCCTCGAACGGCGACACGGGGCCGCTGTCCACCTGCGCACAGCCGGCGAGCAGCGCGCCCGCCGCCGCCAGCGCCATGCACCAGCGGCGGGCCGTCCATCCATGCCGTGCCGGCTTGTCCGCCGCATGCGGCGTTGCGCTCTCGTTCATTTCGCTCTCCTTGGTTTCCGGGTCAATACATCCAGCGATAGCGGATCCCGACTTCGGTGAAGGGCGTCGAATGGTTCGCCGACGCGCTGGCATGGGTGATATAGAGGCCGGCCTGATCGTTGCCGATCACGCTGCCGACGACGCCCGCCGTCACGCGCTCGCCCCACTTCGCGTGCGAGTCGTACAACGGGCCGACCTCGAGAAAGGGCCGCCAGCGGCGTGAATAGCCGTCGATCAGCCCGTTGCCGAAGCCGGCGAGCAACGCGACCTGCGTGAACGTGCTCGACACGAACTGCGACGCCGTCAACGGCTCGCCATTCGGCACCAGCTGCTGCAGCAGCGCACCAGGGGAACCATTGGCGGTGTACTCGCCGTGCGTGACGGCGACGCGCACCGTGAAGTCCGGATAGGCGATGCGCAGCTTGTAGCCGCCGTCCGCGGTGATCAGCGTGCCGTGCCCGAGATACGAGCGGTCCTGACCAAGGAAACGCGCGTATTCGACGCGCGCCCGCGTGAAGATGTGCGGGTCCGGCTGGAACGCGACCGCGGCGGCGACGTTGTCCTTCACGCCGCCGACCTGCAGCTGCGCGGATTCCGTCGCCTCCTGGTTGCGACCGATCGAATAGGTGAAGCTCAGCGGCCGGCCGTCGAACAGCGAGCCTTCGATGCGCACCGTCGTGAAGTCGCGCAGCGCATCGCGGCGGCCGATCACGAGCGCTTCGCGGTCGATCGTGCCGTAGCGGCGCAGCACGCCCTCGAAGTTCCGGTCCTTGCCGGGCACGCCGGGCAGCGAGGTGTCGCCGTGCTGCGCGCGGTCGACGTAGCGGAACGCGAACGCGAGCGTCGGCGTGATGCGCACACCCGCGCCGATGCTGGTCTCGTAGAACAGCAGCGGCCCCGTATGCAGATACCGGAAGCCCGGCGCGATCGCCTGCGCGGTCGGCAGCACCGAGTCGACGTACGTCGCGTGCATCGCGTCGTTGTCCGGCAGCAGGTTCTGCGCCTGCGCGGCGTCCTGCTGCGCGGCTTCGACGCGGCCCGCGCCTTGCTCGGCAGCGATCTTTTCCGACGTCGGCAGCGGGTCGGCAGGGTCGTCGAGCATCTGCGACAGCTTCGCGGTGTTGTCGTCCGCGAGCGCAAGGGCCGCGTTCGCATAGTACGGCTGCGACAGGCGCTCGGTGTAGTGCCACGCGAGCCAGTCGCGCTCGAAGTCGTACGCGTCGTGCGACTGGCTCCACGCGAGCATCGCCTCGCGCGCGGCCGCCGAATAGTGCGCGTTGCGGCGGGCCAGCGACGCCGCGGTCGCGGGCGGCAGCATCGACAGGTCGCCGAGGTCCGTCTCGACCTTCGACGCCGGTGCGGCATTCGCCTGCTCGTCCTTGCGCAGCAGCTCGATCAACAGCCGCTTCGATGCGTCGCCGCCGGCGAAGCGGTCGGTCAGCGCGATGAAGCGCACGCGCGCCATGTCGTATTCGTCGGGCGTCATTCGTGACGGCCGGCGCACGTCGATCCGTTCGCGGTGCAGCATCTTCCACGCGGTGCGCCGGATCTGCCACGCCTCGTCGGTCTGCCCGGACAGCTCGAGTGCGTCCGCCACCGTCAGCCGCCACAGCACGTCGTCGCGATGCGACGGCAGGTTCTGGCGCAGGAAATGCAACGCCGCGCGCGCGTCGCCGAGCCGCAGGTACGCGGCCGCATACGCCGCGGTCAGCGGCGTGTCGCCCGTCGCGTGCGACCGGTAGGTGCGCAGCGCAGCGCGCAGCTCGGTATCGCTGCCCGAGTCGTTCAGCAGCCAGATCAGTGCGACCTGCGCGTTCGCGTTGTCCGGCTGGATCCGCAGCACCGCGCGCACGTCGTCGAGCGCGCGTGCCGGTTCGCCGACGAGCCGCCAGTACTGCGAGCGCGCCATCAGGTAGTCGGGATCGCGCTCCGCCACCGCGGCCTGCGCGGGCGTCAGCGAGTCGAGCAGCGTCCTGATCCGCTCGTACGCCCGCGCGCGGGTGTAGTAGTACACCGCGCGCCGCAGGTCGCGCAGCTCGCCCGTGCGGCGGTACGCGTATTCGGCGACGCGGCCCGCGTCGAGCGGCTGCGTGTCGAGCGCGTCGATCATCTGCTCGAGATCGGTCGGTGTTTCGCGGCCGCTCTTCAGCAGGTGCCGCGACCCTTCGACGACGACGTCCGGCTTGCCCGCAAGCTTGCCCAACGTCGCATAGAGCCGCCAGTACTGGACGGTGTCCGCGCCGCCCTCCGTCGCTGGCTTCGCCTTCTCGAGCGCAGCCAGCGCGTCCGCATAGCGATGCTGGCCATAGAGCGCCACCGCGATCTTCGTCGCATACGCGGAATTCGGCCCGTAATCGTGTTCGAGCGTCTGCCACGTGCGCAATGCGAGCGCGTCGTCGCCGGTGCGCTCCGCGAGCGCCGCCGTGCGTTCCAGCACCGGCTGCCGCAGCGCGCCGTGCGCCTGCATCGCGAGGAAGCGGATCGCAGCGCCCGGATCGGCGCGCCCCTCTTCGATCGCGACGTACGCGTCGATCCATTCGAGCTGCTTGCGGCGGTCGACCTTCCCGCCGCTCCGGTCGAGTTCGTGCTGCATCGCGGCCAGCAGTGCGCGATCGTCGCGCAGCGCAGGCGCGAGCCGCAGCACCTGCTGCCACGACGCCTCGTCGTTGCGCGTCTTCGCGAGCCACAGGTATGCGTCGAGCGCGACGCGCGGCCGGTTGTTCCAGGTCGCGACCTGCGCGAGCCGCTCATGCCACGGCACCGAGCCCGGATCGCGCGCGAGCGCGTTGCGCGCCACCTCCTCCGCTTCGCGCAGCTTGCTGTTCTGCAGGTACACCTTGTACGCAAGTTCGTCGTCCGACGGCGCGGCCTCGTCGCCGGCCTTCCCGGCCGCATTCCCCGCTGCCTTGCCCGGTGCCGGCGCAGCTGTGTCGTCCTCCTCGTCGGACGGTTGCACCGATTGCACGTTGGCTGCCTGCGCGACGCGCACGATGCGCGCCCGGTCGCTCCCGCGCCACACCGCGAACATGATGTGCGGTGCGTCGGCTGCGTGATGCTCGGCCGATGGCGCCGCCTCCGCATGTTTCGACGCGCCATGCAGCTTCACGAGCTGGTTCGTGTAGTCGGAGGCGAGATCGGGACGGCCCGCCGCAAGCGACAGCGAGATCAGGAACCGCAGCGTGCGCGCGTCGTTCGCGAGTTCGCCGATGTGCTCGCGCGCGGCCAGCATCGCATCGCCGAGCAGGTTGCCGCCCTGCAGCGCGCGCAGGCCCGCGAAGAAGAACGCGCGCTGTTCGCCTTTCGACGCTGCGCGCGCGCTCGCGGCGAACGACGCGTCCGCCGCCTCGCGGTAGTGCCCGCTCGCGAGCTGCGCGGCCGACTCCTTGCCGAGCCAGTATGTCGCCCGCATGGGCTCGCGCGACGCGAGCCGGTGGTAATAGCGCGCGGCGAGCCCGCCGTCGTTCAGCGCGAGCGCCTTGACCGCCAGCAGCTGAAGCTGCAGCGCTGGCCACGGCACGTCGACCGCGCCGCTCAGCAGCGCGTCGAGCTTCGCGATGCGGCCGATGCGCTCGGGCGCGCCTTCGGGCAGCGAATACAGGCGCCGCTCGGCAATGCCGATGTCGGCCAGGATCGCGCGCTGCTTCACGTCGGCGTCGGACGACGCCCGCAGTTGCGCGACGAGCCGCTCCGCATCGTCGTAGCGTCCTTCGTCGATGTATTCGCGCGCGAGATGCTCGACCGCGCCCGCGTTGTTCGGATCGGCGCGCAGCCACGCGCGCAGGTAGGCGACAGTCAAGGTATCGGCCTCGCGGCTTTCGAGCAGCGCGCGTTCGAGCGTGCCGCGCGGGAACACGGCGGCGAGCGACAGCGTGACCGCTGCGCCGAAGCCAGCGATCCCGAGCGGCGATACGAGTCTTTTTCGGTCAGCTTGCACGGTCGGCTTCCATGTGGACGTGTTGCACAGGACCGGCCGCATGCGCGCCCGACCACCCCACCGCCTCGCGCACCACGGGTGCGGCGTCGCGCCACCCGAACGCCGGCGCGCGCAGGCGCCTTGCGAATGCGCCGATGCCGACGACGTCGAGCGCCGGCCCCGTCACGTACGGAATCACGCCGGCCGCACGGATGCGCGCCGCGGTATCGTGCGCGCAGGCGGCATCGGCAGGCGGACAGTAGTCGATCGACACGACCGGCAAGCCGTACGCCTTCGCCGTCTCCACCTGCTGCATCAGCCACGCGCGATCGGCCGGCGACACTTCCGTGTAGCGCTGCCGTGCCTGGCTCCAGCCGCGATACAGCGACTCGAATGCGACCGCGTACACGAGCGCGTTCACGCGCGACAGCAGCTCGAAGCCGCGGTTCAGCATCAGGCGCGCCGACGGATAGCGCGCCTTGATCGCCTCGATCACCGCCACGACGCCGGCCTGCTGGCGCGCGCGCTCGTCATCGGTCTTCGCGACGATCTGGTAGGAGTCCAGCGTATCGAGGAAGAAGCCGCGAAAGCCGCGCTCCCACAGTGGCGCGATCACGTGATCGACATAGAACGCCGGCCATTGCGGAGCCGCCTGGTCGACGACCAGCGAGCCCCATGCGCGGTTCTCGCCGTTCAGCCAGGCCTTCGGAATCTCGTTGAAGTACGCGCGCGTCGTGCTCACCTCGCCGACGCTCACGTACGCAAGCCACGCAGTGTGCGGCGTATCGGCCGCATGCGGATCGAAATCGCTGTCGGGTTCGACGACCACGCTGCCGAACGACGACAGCGCGGCAACGGGCACGTGCGCGCCGTAGAAGAACGCGAAGGTTGGCAGCGGCGCGTTCGCTGCGGCGGCCACGACGGTGGTGTCGCCCGTGCGCGCTTGCGCCGCGTCGGCCGCGACAAGCGGCGCCGCGAACGCGGTGGCGGATTCGGCTGGAAGCGGCGCCGTGTCGGGAGTCGCTGCATGCGCAGACGCCGACAGCGGCGCGAGGCACGCGACGAGCGCGCGCACGCCGGCCAAATGACGTCTGATCCTCCCCAACATGACCATGCCCCCCGGGCCTGGCGATAGGCTCTGCACGGCAAACCCCTGAGTTGTCTTTTGCGTCGCGACGCCTCATCCCTGTTCCGGCGATCGACTGCCACTTCCACACGGAACGCGTCGCGCGATCGAATCGGTCGCGCATCAAAGCGCAACGCCTTGGATGAAGAAATAGACCAAGAATTTTCGAAGTTCAAGGCGACAAACCGTGCAGGATCGCGAAACATCGGGGCGTACTTTCCCGTAGTGCGCATGCACGCATCCTGCCCTGTTGCACAACTGTTACGTGCCGCCGCGATCAGGTCGCGCGTGCGTCTTCGGCTCCGATTTCCGGCATTCGCGCGAAGCCGTTGCACGTGCATGCGGTGGATGCCGCCCCACATGCAGGCCGAACTGCACGCCGGCGCGCAGCGGGCAGAGACCGGTTCCGGCGTATCAACCATGAAACAAAACCCGTGCGATTCGTTGCGCGCATCGCTGCCGCGCGCCGTCCGGCGCGCGTTGCGCAAGGAGGCCCGATCACTGGTACGTTACTTGCGTCGACGCGAGGGGTAGCATCGACGGCGCACGTCCCCGGCGCCGCCTCTACGCGGAGCATCGATCATGATTTCGGGAACCTCTTGCAAGCCCGGTCGAAAAACCGTTGCTGCGTGCGGCATCGTGCTTGCGCTCGCCGCCGGCCTGGCCAGTCCGCTCGCACAGTCCACCCCGCAGTCCACCCAGACCCCGTCCGGCAGCACGTCGTCGCTGCTCGCCGTCAAGATCAAGCACCAGGTCGAGCGCGGGCCGGTCCAGCCGCCGGCGTATCCGACGCAGCCGCAGCAGGCCGTCCGCAAGCTGTGGTAACGACACATGCTGAAGTACGACATCGACCCGATCATGTTCCACCAGACGAACATGGCGCAGTACGCGCTGCTCAGCACGTCGACGCTGCTCGGCGACCTGATCACGGCGACGCTCGCCAAGTACAACGCGCTGTTCGCGTTGCCGGTCGTGAGTGTCGCCGAACACGGCATCGGTGTCGCGATGGCAGCGCGCATGGCGTACAACGCGTCCGGCGCCGCCGGCACGCTGCTGCTCGGCGCGTCCGGCAACAGCATCCGGCTCGCGACGACGAAAGCCGCCACCGTGCCCGTGACGGGCATCAGCGACGGCACGAGCATCGAGACGTACGGCGGCCAGCCGATTTCCAGCATCGCACTGCCGGCAGGCGGCACGGTCACCGTGCCCGGCCCGGCCTGGTGAGACGCCGCATGGCAGCAGGGGCGCGGTCGCCGCCCGCGTGGCGACCGCGCAGATCGACATAACAACGACAGCGCGAGGTTATCGATGGCCATTGACACCAAAACGACGCGATTCGACGCGGAGATCGACGCGCGTCCTCGCGTGCAGCCGGCGAGCCGGCGCTCGCGCTTCCCGCGTCTCACTTCGGTGGCGCGCTTCGCGTCGCTGCTGCCCCGCGAGCATTCGGCGTCGTACGTCGCGCTCGAGACGCTCGTGCTGTCCGTTGCCGTGTTCGCGCTGTGCCGCGTGCTGTCGCCCGCCGATCCGCTGCTGATCGGCAAGGCGTTTCCGTGGCTGTGGCTGCTGCCGCTGTTCGTCGCGCTGCGCTACGGCACCGTCGGCGGCCTCGGCGGCGGCGCGCTGCTGTTCGCCGCGTGGGTCGTGTTCTATGCGCGACTGCCGCTCGCCGATGTGTTCCCGCGCGATTTCTTCGTCGGCGGCTTCATCACGATGCTCGTCGCCGGCCAGTTCAGCGACACGTGGGCGACGCGGCTGTCGCAGGCCCGCGTGTCGAACACATACCTCAGCGAGCGGCTGTCCGTGCTGACCAACAACCAGTTCCTGCTGCGGCTGTCGCACGACCAGCTCGAACAGGATCTGCTCGTCAGGCCGGCGACGCTGCGCGACGCACTGGCGCGCCTGCGCGACATCACGCTGCGCGGCACGTCCTGGAGCGGCACGACCGGCAGCGACACGACCGCGCCGCTGCCCGGCGCGCAGGCGTTCCTTGAAGCCGTCACGCAGGCATGCCAGATCGAAGCCGCGCAGATCCACGCGTGGCACGACGGCACGCTGGCCGCCACGCCGATCGCGGGCATCGGCCGCGCGTTCGAGTTGGACGCCGGCGACCCGCTCGTCACCACCGCGCTCGACGAACTCGCGCTCGCACACCTGCAGTCGATCGACGTACGCGACCGCGCCCGCACCCGCTATGTCGCGTGCGCGCCGCTGATCGGCGCGGACGACGCGGTCGTCGGGGCGCTCGTCGTGTCCGAACTGCCGTTCCTCGCGCTGACCGCGGACAATCTGCAACTGATGTTCGTGATGTGCAGCTACTACGCGAACGGCGTGCGGCACGCGGCCATCACCCGCGACGTGCTGCAGGCGTATCCCGACTGCCCGTACGACTTCGCGCTCGAATACGCGCGCCTCGCCGATCTGCAGCGCACAAGCGGCGTCGCGTCGTCGGTCGTGATGCTGCTGTTCGACGCGAGCAGGCAGGCCCAGGCGATGTTCGACTACGTCGAGCGCACGAATCTCGACTTTCATGTGCAGTGGATCGTGAACATCGGCGGCAAGCAAGGGCTGATCTTCATCATGCCGCTCAGCTGCGACGCCGCCGTGGAAGCGCAGCTGCAGCGGATCGAAACCGATGTCCGCAACCAGTTCGGCATCGGCTTCACGGAGGCGCGCGTCGTCACGCGCCGGGTTTCCCTCGCCGGCACGCCGTCCGACGGCGCGCTGCGCCAACTGCTGGCCGACTGCGATGATCCCGCCTAAATCCGCCCGCGCGTCGCGCGATGCGCATGCGCACCTGAACCACGCCGCGTCGTCGGCGGCGCCGGCACCGTCCCGACGGCAGGCGTCATGGCCCGGCCTGCGCACGCTGCGCGCGACACGCGATGCCGGCCGCTCGGCCGCCGACGCGATCGCGCGCCTCGCGACGCGCGTGCGCGAATTCGCGTTCCCGCGCCTCGACGAAGGCGCGCTGATCGAGCTCGTGCGCGAGCCGCAGTTCGCGCCGCACCTGCTCGCGACGCTGTCGTATGCGCACGAGCACGAGGTCAGGGAAGGCCTGATGAATCGCCGGATCGCCGTGCGTCATCGCGTGACGGCGCTCGTCGCGATGCAGACGATGCCGGTGCGCGCGGCGAGCCCGATCCTGCACGCGCTGCTGAACGATCCTGCGGACGACGTGCGCCTGCTCGCATACGGGATGCTCGACAAGAGCGAGAAGCGCGTGACGCAGCAGATCGGCATCGAACGCGCGAAGCTCGCGCGCCGCCTGTCCGACGACGAACGCTGCCGTGTCGACAAGACGCTCGCCGAGCTTTACAGCGAGCTCGTCTACGCGCGTCTCGTCGACGGCGACGTCTACCGCAACGCGCTCGAGCAGGCCGATGCGCACGCGGCGCGCGCGCTGCATCACCAGCCGGGCGACGGCGCGCTCTGGCGGCTGCGCGGCCGCCTCGCGTTCCAGACCGACCGCCTCGACGACGCCGAGGCGATGCTGACGAAGGCGATTGCCTGCGGCTTTCCGCGCATGCGCGTGCTGCCGTATCTCGCCGAGATCGCGTACCGGCGGCACGATTACGCGGCCGTGCGACGCCATCTCGACAACATGCCGCCGGTGCCGCCGCACCTGCTCGCGCCGATCGCCGACTACTGGAACACGTGACGAGGAACGTCCATCATGATGCGCGAAACTGGTCTTGATACGCGCGCCGGCAAGCAGCGCCCGGACACCGTCACCGACGCGCTCGGCAACGTGCTGCCGCGCGCCGCGTTCGCGGATATCGGGCTGCTGCTCGAAGGCACGTATCCGTATGTGAGCGGCGGCGTGTCGTCGTGGGTGCATGACATCATCCGCGCGTTTCCGGAATACACGTTCGGCCTGTGCTTTCTCGGCAGCAAGCCGGACGACTATCCGAAGATGGCGTATTCGCTGCCCGCCAATGTCGTCCACCTCGAGAACCATTACCTGTACGAGGGCGCGCCGCCGCCCGAACATGCGCGCGCGACGCACATCGACCGCGAAGCATTCGAACGGGTCGCGCTGCTGCACGAACAGCTGCGCCGGCCCAACGACATGCAGCTCGACAACAAGCTCGTGCGGCGCGTCGTCGACGACCTGACCGACGAGCACCGGCTCGACGAGGCGCAATTCCTGTACAGCCAGGAAGCGTGGACATTCCTGACCGAGCAGTATCGCGTGCACTGCAGCGATCCGTCGTTCTCCGACTACTTCTGGTCGGTGCGCCTGATGCACCGGCCGCTGTGGCAGCTCGCGCGTATCGCCGAGCAGTTGATCCCGATGCGCCTGTATCACGCGGTGTCGACCGGCTACGCGGGGTTTCTCGGCGCGCTGCTGCGGCACCGGCAGGGACGGCCGCTGCTGATCTCCGAGCACGGGATCTACACGAAGGAACGCAAGATCGAGCTGTTCCAGAGCCAGTGGATCCACGACAACCGCAACCTGATCGAATACGACGCATCGCACATCGGCTACTTCCACGAGATGTGGGCGCGCTTCTTCGAATCGATCGGCCGGATGACCTACGCGGCCGCCGACGACATCGTCGCGCTGTACGAAGGCAACCGGCGCCGCCAGCTGCTCGACGGTGCGCCTGCGCCGAAGACCCGCACGATCCCGAACGGCGTCGATCTGCGCCAGCTTGCGCCGCTGCGCGCGCAACGGCCTGCGGACGTGCCGAAGGTGCTGTGCCTGATCGGCCGCGTCGTGCCGATCAAGGATGTGAAGACCTTCATCCGCGCGATGCTGACCGTCGTGCGGGAAATGCCGGACGCCGAAGCATGGATCGCCGGGCCCGAAAGCGAGGATCCGTCATACGTGGCCGAGTGCCGGGACCTGATCGAGCGCCTCGGTCTCGCGCGCAAGGTGACGCTGCTCGGGATGCAACGGATCGACGATCTGCTGCCGAAGATCGGCGTGCTCGTGCTGAGCTCGATCTCGGAGGCACTGCCGCTCGCGGTGCTCGAGGCATTCGCCGCCGGCGTGCCGGTCGTCACGACCGATGTCGGCGCCTGCCGCGAGCTGATACACGGCGCGGATGCCGACGATGCCGCGCTCGGCTCGGCCGGCCGGGTCGTGCCGATCGCGGACCCGGTCGCGCTCGCGCGCGAGGCGCTCGGCCTGCTCGCCGACGCGAACGCGTGGCACGCCGCGCAGCGCGCCGGCATCGCGCGCGTCGAGCGGTATTACTCGCAGGAACGGATGGTCGGCGCTTATCGTGCGCTCTACTCGACGCTCGCCGGCTCGCCGGATCGGCTTCTGCCCGACGTCGGCCACGTGCACGGCGGCGCCGCGACGTGCCCGTACGCGTCGCGCGGCTAGCGCATGTTCGGGCCAGTAACGGGCTTGCGCTGGCCGCCAGTAAGAATTTTTCAGTTACGGGAACAGGCCCGACCCTGACCAAGGAGCGAACGATGGCCGCCATCGGAATCAAGCTGCGCCGGCTTGCGCGGCACAACTCGCTGCTCGGCATCATGCGCGCGTACGCGTATGCGGGGCTCGTCGGCGCCGGGCCGTGGATCTGGTCGATCGTCGGCATGCTGCTCGTCGGGCTGCTCGGCGCATCGCCGTTGTTGCCGAACGCGATCGTGTCGGATTTCCAGGTCTCCGCGACCTACCTGATCGCCGCGAGCCTGATCGTCACCGGGCCGATGCAGCTCGCGCTCACCCGCTTCACGAGCGACCGCCTGTTCGACAAGCAGCTCGACGCGATCCTGCCGAACTTCTCCGGCGCGCTGGTCGTCATGACGGCAGGCGCGGCCGCACTCGGCGCGCTTGTGACGGCGTTCGCGTTCGACGCGCAAAGCAGCCTGTATCGCGCGCTGATGACCACCGGCTTCGTGCTGTTGTGCGACATCTGGATCGCGAGCGTCTTCCTCGCGGGGCTCAAGCAGTACAGCGGCATCCTGCGCGGGTTCTTCGTCGGCTACGGGGTGACGACGCTCGCGGCGGTCGGCCTGAAGCGCTTCGGCCTCGAGGGGCTGCTCTACGGTTTCGTGGTCGGCCAGACGCTGCTGCTGCTGATACTGCTGAGCCGCATCTATGGCGGCTTCAGCGCGACGCGCGTGATCTCGTTCGACCTGTTCCGGCGCGCGCACCGCTATCCGGCGCTGATGGCGATCGGGCTGCTGTACAACGTCGGCATCTGGATCGACAAGCTGATGTTCTGGTATTCGCCGAGTTCCGGGCAGGCGGTGCTCGGGCCGCTGCATGCATCGGTCATCTACGACATCCCGATTTTTCTCGCGTATCTGGCGATCACGCCGGGGATGGCGGTGTTCCTGCTGCGTGTCGAGACCGAGTTCGCACGGCACTACCGCGCGTTCAACACCGCGATCCGCGAAGGCGGCTCGCTGCAGCAGATCGAGCATGCGCACGACGCGATGGCGCAGGCGCTGCGCAGCGCGCTGTTCGACATCGTGAAGGTGCAGACGCTGACCGTGCTCGTCGTGCTCGCGACGGGGCCACTGCTGCTCGACGCGATCGGCATCTCGCGGCTCTACATGCCGCTGCTGTCGGTGCAGGTGATCGCGACGAGCCTGCAGATGGTGTTCCTCGCGATCATGAACAGCTTCATCTATCTCGACCGGCGACAGCCGGCCCTCGTGCTGATCGGGGCGTTCTGCTTGCTGAACGGAATCCTGACGGCCGCGACACTGATCGCGGGGCCGCTGTTCTACGGCTACGGGTTCGCGGTCGCACTGCTCGTCGTCGTGCTCGCGGGGATGGCGTGGCTCGACCGGAAGCTCGACACGCTCGAGTACGAAATCTTCATGCTGCAGTGAGCGGCGCACGCGCAGCGCGCCGCAGGTTCGCGCGCGGGCATGCTCCGCCCCGCCCGCGCGTCGGAAGACCCGCGTCGGGTGAGCAACGTCAGATGGCCGACGTCAGATGGCCAACGTCAGCCGCCGATCGGCGGCAGCGCGCCCTGCCCGCGAATCCATGCGCGGTTCGCGAGTTCCGCCATTTCCTTGTCGCCGCGGCTGTCGCCATACGCGTACAGCGTCGTCGGCGGCCGGTCGCCCCACCACGCGCGCAGCCGCACGACTTTCTGCGGCCCCCAGCAGTTTTCGCCGTCGAGCCGGCCCGCGAACGTGCCGCGCTCGAATGCGAGCCGCGTCGCGAGCACCGCATCGAAGCCGGCCGACTTCGCCCACTTGTCGAGGTACAGCGACGGCGACGCGCTCACCAGCACCACTTCGTGACCGCGCGCGCGATGTTCGCGAACCCGCTCGAGCATCTCGGGACGCACGAGGCGCGGCAGGTAGCCGTCGACGAAACGACGTGCGGCGTCGTCGAGCGCGTCTGCGCGCATCGGCCCGAGCGCGAACCAGGCGAACTTCGCCTTCGCGTCGCCGCGCGACAGTCGCCCCGCCTTCATCGCAACGATCCACGGCAGTGCGCGCAGCCCCGCCCATGCGAAGCGCGGCGTGCCGATCGCATACCGGACGAAATGGCGAAAGCTGTCTGACGTGGTGATGGTGCCGTCGAAATCGAAGGCGGCGACGATGCGGTCGGTCATGGTGAATCGATCGTAAAACGCAGGAATGCCCGGGAAGATAGCAGACTCGCGGCAAGCCGCGCGAAACTAGCCCCTCGGCCGCGCCGCGACCACGGCAGGCAGCACGACATTCATCAGGTGATCGGCGCGCGACAGCAGGTCGGTCACGCGCTCGTCGAGCCCGCGCAGTTGCGCCGGCTGCATGCGAATCTGCTGCACGGCCTGCCCGACGATCTGGCGGCGGTCGAACAGCGTGCGTTCGAGCCCTGTGTCGTCGGGCACGCGCACGACGTCGGCGATCGCGCTCAGTGCCGCGAGCACGATCACGAGGCGTTCCTCCGCGTGACGGACGCTCGCCGCGAGTTCCTCGGTCCGGCGCGGGAAGAAGCCGAGCGACTGCTTGAGTGCGCCGAGCGCGGCGCGATAGTCGACGTGGCCCGGCGACGGCCGGAACCAGCGTTCGAGCACGCCGGCCTTGCGCGTGACCTGCGCGAGCATGCCCGCCATCAGGTCCGCCGCGCCGAGTTCGTTGAACTCGCGCGTCGCCGCCGCGACCGCTTCGACGAGATTGCCGGCGGTTTCGAGCGCGCCGTCGCCGATCGTCGCCACCGTCGCCAGCTTGAGCGGCACGAGCTGCCGGATGTGCCGCTCGATACGCGGCGCGTAATCCGGATAGAGGTTCGGAAAGCCGGCCTGCGCGGCGCGGAAGCACTGCTCGAGCAACGGATGGTTCGATTCGCCGAACAGCGCGCGGCCGAGCGCGTCGGCGGGGGCCGCGCGCGTGTCCTTCACGGGTGCGGGGCCAAGATCGAGCGCTTTCGGCACTGGCCGCTCGACAGGCTGCGCTGCGCCCGCCGGCGGCACGTCGAACGCAAGACGGCCCGGCGTGCGCGCGGGTGCGCCGTCGAAGTCGAGCGCCTTCGGCTCGTCAGGCGTGCGGGTCATCGGTGCATCCTGCCGGTTGCGCCGGTTGCCCGCGCGCCGGTCCGCCGCCAGTCAGACGACGCCGCCATAGGCCCGGACGAAATCGCCGAGGCCGCGGTTGTAGCCCGCGCCGACCGCCTTGAACATGAAGTGGCCGTCGCGCCGGTAGAAGCTGCCGACCTGCACCGACGTCTCCATCGAGAAATCCTCTTCGAGCGCGTACTTCGCGATCACCGCGCCCGACACCTCGTCGGCGATCTGGATGTAGCTGTGGCGGACCTGCCCGAAATTCTGGCGGCGTGCTTCCGCCTGGTCGATCGTGACGACCACCGAGATCTCCTCGACGTCCGTCGCGAGCTTCGTGACGTCGATGAAGATCACCTCGTCGTCGCCGTCGCCGCTGCCCGTGCGGTTGTCGCCGCTATGGACGACGCCGAGGCATTTCGACGCCGGCATGCCGCGCTTCGGGAAATCGTCGCCGGGCTGGATGAAGGTGTCCTTGCGGTCCATCGTTCGCACTTCGCTGTTGTAGAACACGAAGTGCTGGTCCGAGATCAGCTTCGGATTGCTCTGCGCATCGTACTTGCACAGGAACACCGACACGTCGAGATCGAAATCCGCGCCCGTGTCCGTCGCGTTCGCATCCCAGCCGAGACCGATACGGAATTTCTGCGTGCCGGGCGCCTCTTTCGACAGGTTGACGCGACCGCCCTTCGACAAATTGATCATCTGAACCTCGCTTGCAGGAAGCCGCCGGCCAACCGGCGGCAAAGCGGACCGCCGGCGGCAGCCCGTCATGATGAAACCGGCACGGCGGCGTTGTTCGCCTGCTGCCTGCGTGCCGCTTGCCTGTTACTTGCCTGCCGCTGCGACACGTTCTTCCCTGCGCTGCGCGACGATCGACGACCAGACGGCCGCGCCGATCATCGCCGCGCCGATCAGGCCCGTCACCACCTCGGGCACCTCGAGCTTCACGCCGACGAACATGATCGCCGCGAGCGCACCGATCGCCCAGAACGCGCCGTGCTCGAGATAGCGGTACTGCGCGAGCGTGCCCTTCTTCAGCAGCACGAGCGTCATCTCCCGGATGTAGGCCGCGCCGACGCCGAGGCCGAGCGCGATCAGGAAAATGTTGTTCGACAGCGCGAACGCGCCGATCACGCCGTCGAAGCTGAACGACGAATCGAGCACTTCGAGATACATGAAGCCCGCGACGCCTTCGCGCACGACACGCGAGCCCGTGTCGTCGCCGCCGATCAGGTCGCCGATCCCGTGCGCGATCACGAAGCTGATCACGCCGAACGCGCCCGCGAGCAGGAAGCCGACCTGCTCGTCCGACGGCACGTACAGCGACGCGATGATGATGATCGCGAGCGTCAGCGCGACTTCGAGCGCGGTGATCCGGCCGAGATGCCGCATCGGGCCTTCGAGGAAGCCGATCCAGTGCTCGTCCTTCTCGGTGTCGAGCATGAACTTGAAGAACACCATCAGCAGGAACGCGCCGCCGAATGCCGACACCTGGTGATGCGCGGAGGTCAGGATCGCCGCGTACTTGTCCGGCGACTCGATCGCGAGCGTCAGCGCATCCCACATGCCGATGTGGCCGATCACCGCGACGATCAGCAGCGGAAACACGAGACGCATGCCGAACACCGCGACCGGCAGGCCGAACACCATGAAGCGGTTGCGCCACTTCTCCGACCAGTTCTTGAGCACGGACGCGTTGACGACCGCGTTGTCGAGCGACAGCGAAATCTCGAGCACGCACAGGACGGCAACGATCAGCATGTCCTTCACGCCGCCGAGCAGATACGCGGCGAGCAGCGCCAGCACCGTGAGCGATAACGGAATCTTGAAGTCTTTCAACATGATGGGGTGACTATGGGTTCGAATGAATGCAGTGCGGGCCCGCGCTTACTTCGCGCGCACCCAGTCGCAGAATTCCTGCGTGATCAGCCGGTCGTAGATCTGCTCGTCGCTCATGTCGAGCGACTCGAGATGCAGGAAGCCGACGTTCGGCATCTCGTCGGCGACTTCCGACAGGAAGTCGAATTCGCTCGGATCGCCGACGCCGACGAGCGACCAGTACAGCGGGTAGTGCTGCGATTCGGTCAGCAGCTGGCGCACGCGCTTGCGGTCGTTCTTCGGGTTCTGACCGTCGGTCACGAACAGCACCCAGGCCGGCAGGTATCCGTTGGCCGAAACGGGCGCCGGCGCCGGTGCGGGCGAATCGTCGGTGCCGCCGAACAGCCGGCTCAGGAAGCCGCGCCTCGCTTCGCGCCTGGGCTCCGGCTCCGGCGCACGGAAGAAGAAGTCGACGATGTCGTTCATCACCGGCGCGTATTGCGTGCCGCCCCATTTGCCGATGTCGCCGTTCAGCACGTAGTCGGTGATGTACGCGCCGTAGTTCTCGGGCGTCGCGGTCGGCAGGCGGTCGAAGCCTTCGGTGAAGGTCCACGTGTCCACTTCGCCGTTGTCGTCGAACTTCAGTGCGATGCCGAGAATACGGTCATGCGTGTCCTGGATCACGCCCGACTGGTAGAGCGGCTTCGCGGAGCCGGAGATGTCGAGCGCCGCGCCGACGCGCACGACCGGCGGCTTCAGGATCTGGCGTTTTTCGAGGACGATCGCGACCTTCGCCGCGCGTTTCTCAAGCGTAATCATGCGGAGTACCTCAGTTGTGCTTCGGAGCGAAACGGGTGATCAGGTCCTGTTCGAGCTGGCGCAGCCGCGGCGCGTCCTGCTCGCGCTGGCGCTTGCCATCGGCAATGATCTGCGTGACGTCGTCGAACGCGCCGAACAGTTGCTGCTGTGCGTATTCGAACGTGTCCGTCGAGATCACCGGGCGCTGGCCGAGCTTCGCGACCTCCTGCGCGTTCGCGCGGTTGAGGTCCGCCTGTGCGCGGATCGCCTCGTCGGCCGCGTCGTATGTCGCGTTTGCGAGCGCCGCCGCGCGCCTGGTGCTGAGCTGCTCGAGGTAGAGCGCGAACGCGTTGGTCCACGCGGGGATCAGCACGGTCTTGATCGTCATGAACTTCGAGGTCAGCGTGCGCTTCTGGTCCTGCTCCATCCGGATCTGCGGCGCGAGCTGCTTCGACATCAGCATCGCGCGGTCGAGATCGTCGAGCTTGCTCTCGAGCGCGTCGACCTTGCGCTTCACGTCGAGCAGCCGCTGCGCGCCGAACGCGTCGTCGGCGTGCTGCTGGCCGGCCGCAAGACTCGCGCGCAGCGCCGCGAGCGCGGCTTCGCCGTGTACCTTCGCCTGCGCGAGCTCCTGGTGCAGCGCGTAGTTGTCGCTGTACATCCGCTCGAGCTCGTCGATGCCGGCCTTCTGCCGCTGCGCGTGGCTCTCGAGTTCGACGACGAGCGTGTCCATCCGCTTGCTGACCGTTTCGTATTGCGCGAGCAGCTTCTCCTTCGTCGAGCGGAACAGGCGAGTCACCTGCGTGAGGAAGCCGCCTTTGTCCGCGCCGCGTGGGTCGAGCCCCTTCGCGGTCGCGATCAGTTCGTTGAGCTTGTCGCCGAACCGGTCGGCATCCGACGCGCGGACGCTCGCGAGAATCTGCTGCGAGAAAGCGGCGATCCGGCTGCCCTGCGCCGCGCCGAGCTGGTCGATCTCGTCGACCGTGATCAGGCGCGCGGTGTCCGCCGCCGCCCGCTTGACGGCTGCCGGAGACGCGACGACGGGGGATGAAGACGAGGTGGAAGGACGACTGCTGACCGCATCGGATTGCTTGTCATCGAATAGCGGCTTCATGTGGCTACCACGTTTCCTTTTATGCTTCTGCTACGTGTTGTCTTGCGCAAATGACGGACATTCGCGTTTTCCGGCCATGCTCTCTCACGGTCGCGGCAGACGGACGATAAATGCGCCGGGCCGGTGGCGTCAAGGAAATGCTTTCATATTGCATTCATTTCCAAACGGAAATGTCAACAATGGTGAGGGAGCGGAAAATTCTTCCGATGTGATGGATGGCTGGCGGGCTTGTGACGCGGGCGTGACGGCGTGAGGCAGCCCGAAACACAGAAAGATATATGAAAGCAACGGACCGGCACACGCTGAACGCGTCTTACGAATTTATTAACACAGTGGCGAATGGATTGCCGTCTCGATCAACTCGCTTCCGAAGTCACGACGGAACGTTGCTTGCCATTACTGACGCCATGCGTCGCGGCGCGGCGCGACGTAGGACATGTGCAACCTCGGCAGGATGAAAGGCATTGACCCGTCGCGTATCGTGAAGTCCCAGCGCCCTTCGGCATCGATGAACGTCGCCGTGAAGTTCCGTGTCAGCACCGAAGCGCGTGGCGACCGGCTCAGGCCGTGCCTTTCCGATAGAGCGCGATGTACCCCGCCAGCATCAGCAACAGCGTGCCGCTGACGCGGTTCAGCCACTTCTCCCCGGCCGCTTTCCAGACCCGCACCGAATGCATGCCGAGCAACGCATAGCCGACCATCACGACCGTGTCGATCACGGCGATCGTCGCCGCGAGGATCGCGTATTGCGGCGCGACGGGGAGCGACTGATCGACGAACTGCGGCAGCAGCGCGGTCATCAGCAGGTAGTACTTCGGGTTGCTCATCGCGACGAAGAAACTCTTCTGAAAATCAGCGCCGATGACTGAGGTGACAGCAACCGACGTCAAGCCAGCCGACGAGCACGCGTCACGGCATCGTCCAAGCGCGCGATCAGGGCGCCGCGCCCAACTGCGCGCATGCGCCCGCGGCCAGATCAGGGCCCTGAACCGCAAGGATTTGCCACACACCCATGCTCACACGCGCACGCGCCGACGCCGACGTATCGGCCAGCAGCGCCTCGACGCGCGGCGCCTCGTCCGGAGCCTGTGCCGCCACTGCCGCGTGATGCCGCTTGCGGGCAGCGGGCTCCGGCTCGTACACGTCGCACAAGCGAACCATGCCGGCAACGCCGGCGATGTCGTCGTCCCTGAAGTCGGCGCTCGTCGGCGCCGATGCCAGCGGCGGTCGTTCGCCGGCTGGCAGCTTGTCGCGCGCCGCCGCCTCGATGGCGGATGCGGCCTTCGGCGGCAGACCGGACATCGTCGCGACCACGCGGCTGCCTGCCGCGATCATGTCGCCCTGGCATGCCGCGCGCGCGGACGCCGCGACGTTCGAGCAAAACGACACGGATGTCTGCAACACGTTGTCGCTCAGGCGGGACACGTCGTCTGTTGCCGCGTATGCGCCGCCGGCCAGCAGCGTGATCAGGGCAATGGGCGTCAGCGTATGGATGAACGATTTATTTTTCATGACTGTTCCAGAATATGTTTCAGCGATTTCTGTTGCCGAAATCTGCCGACTACACATATTCCCACACTACCGGCCGGATTCGGGGTGAATCACCGTTGTCCACCTCGAATATCGCCGCGTTGACCCATCGGTTTTCTATGCTCAACCCGCTTTCGACCGTAATCGACTGATTTAAAAGCGCCGAAACGCACGTTCGCTGGCCGATAAGTGAATCGTTGACGTCTCGATCATTCCTTTGACAGATGCATCGCTTGCAGGCGCATCCGGCATGGAACGGCGGCGTCGCGGTGCTATGCTCTCACGGCCCGCATGGCAGGATCAGCCAATGGATTTCGAAAGCAGAACCAAACAGGAGATGTCCAGGGGAATCATCAAGGCCATCCTTGAAGATGCGCAATGCCGCGTCATCGACTCGGGTATCGAATAGGTCGTGCGCGAGCTTTCCCATATGGTTCCGGCCGAATATGGTTCCGGACGATTATGTGAAGCTGGATAATCCGGAAGCGATGCGGCGCATGCCGGATTTCACGGTGAGGAATCCAGACCAGATGGAGAAATTCCTCGTCGAGGTCAAGTATCGGGCGCAGTGGAACCGGTCGCTCTTCGAAGCGATCGTCGAGCAGGTCAAAATCTTCGGCGAACGGGTATCGGCGTCGCCGGTCCGGTCAATGCGACTTCACCGGGACCGGATCGCAGCCTGATCATGCACGTCGCCGCATGGAGGGAAGGACGGTGACTGAGGAGTTTGAACACGACGATCTCGGCGCGTTCGCTGCAGATGGAGCCGCGCCCCTGCCGAAGGCCGACCTCGAAGGATGGCTGGACCACGACGGCGCCCGCATCTGGCATGCCGCTTACGGCGACGGTCCGCCGGTGGTCATGCTGCACGGCGGCCTCGGCCATGCGGGCAATTGGGGCTATCAGGTGCCGGCCGTCGTTTCGGCCGGCTATCGTGCAATCCTGATCGACAGCCGCGGCCACGGCCGCAGCACCCGCGACGGCCGGCCCTATTCCTACGAGCTGATGGCATCGGACGTGCTCGCGGTGCTGGATACGCTCGGCGTCGACCGCGCCCGCTTCGTCGGCTGGAGCGACGGCGCCTGCATCGCGCTCGTGCTGGCGGCCCGAGCCCCGGCCCGTGCGGCGGGCGTATTTTTCCTTGCGTGCAACATGGATCCGGGCGGCACGAAGGTGATGGAGCCGAGCGTGGTGATCGACCGCTGCTTCGCACGGCACCGGGAGGATTACGCGCAGCTCTCGGCCACGCCGGAGGGCTTCGAGCCGTTCGTGGCGGCCGTCAGCGAGATGATGCGGACGCAGCCCGATTACTCCGAGCGCGATCTCGGTGCGATCGAGGTGCCCGTCGCGATCGTGCTGGGCGAGCATGACGAGTTCATTCGTCAGGAGCACGCGGCATATCTCGCCCGGTCCATTCCGGGCGCAACGTTGACGATCCTGCCGGGTGTGAGCCATTTCGCGCCGCTGCAGCGCCCTGCCCGATTCAATGCGGCGATGCTGGCGTTTCTCGGCGGAGTGCCGGATTAGCGACGAACGGTTTATCCGTACCTTCCCTTGAGCGCTTGTCCTGTCGAACCGGCGTAAAGGAAAAGGATCGCAAGGCTACCCAGCCATGTGTTCGTTTCCGCGGGTCTCAGCCAGTCGTCAGCGCAGAAAAAGCGCCCGACCCACGCGGGTCGAGCGAAGTCGCCCGTTGCCCGACGACGGAGGTATTCGGTAGTAACTGGCGCGCTGCCGGAGGTCATCACGGTAGCGGGCCGGTTTTCACGCGGAAGCGGCCGGCCCGACGTTGCGCCGGAATGCCGGGCCGATCAGGTGCGGCTTAATGCCCGCGATACAGCGACTTCATTTCGTCGTTCGCGCGCGGCGCCACGACCTTCGCGGCCTTGCCTGCTGCTGACGCGCCTTGCGCCGCGCTGCCGACACCGCTGTTGTCGACACCTTGCGCCTGTGCCAGTGCATGTTGCTGGGCAACGCGGGCCTCGGCAGCCTGAAGGTCTTGCGGGTAGTTCGGATCTTCGCCGCGTGCCGGGTTATAGCCGGCCTTCTCCAGTTCGACCAGCTCGGCGCGCACTTGCGCGCGGGTCAGCGGCGCGTTGTTCTGCGCGAAAACAGCAACCGGGGCAGCAAGGGCAGCGGCAACGACGACGGCTTGAATCAGGTTTTTCATGGTGCTTACCTCCAACTTTGGTTGTCCGGCTTCGAACACCTTGTTCGTAACCGATGACCGTAGTCTAGGTAAGCGACGACTTAAGAGTTATAGGGCAGCGGGGAAGACAATGTTCCTGGCTTTTCGCTGAATCATGGGACGGGCGTCGGCTATCTGATAACTGCCTGGCTCGCCGGGGCCGCACCGAAAGCCTTATGCAGCGGGCGTCTCGCGGCTTCTGCGTGCATCCGGCGCGGTCGGCACGGCGCTGCGCTCAGGCTCATGCGGGAATTTCCGCATTTGAACCTGCTTGCATGGGCTCAGCCAGTCTTGCCGGTCCGAGTCCGGCCTCAGGCACAAGCGCCCCGCTCACTGAACATGACGGGTGCATGGTAGGTTGTGCAAAGTTATCGGACCGAAAGCCTTAACGTTTCGGTAACGCCCGAGTAACGATGCGCCCGCTAGTCCCGAGTTGGGACACCTGTCCCGATTCGGGACGCCTCGTCACGTGGCGTCATACCGGACTTCAAATCCGGTTGGGGGTGTCAGACACTCCCGGGTAGGCTCGACTGCTGCTGCCTTCCGCCAGTTGCGGTTTCACGCAATGCATGCACGACAACGCAATGCAACGAGGATGCTTGGAGGAATGCTTGTGGGATGCTACAAGCAAAGTTTCAACACCATGCGAGCCTAGTGCCAGCACGATGCAAGCGTCCGCTAGCCAACGCTCACCGATGCCGGCACCGCAGCCCGCATCCAGGATGGGCATTGGTGTGAGCCGCCACCTAAAATGTAAGTGCGGCCACGACATCATGGAGGCTGCCATGAAAGAATCGTTGATGGCGTACTTGATGGGGCCGGTCGTGATGGTGATCGTCGGCGCTGCGCTATGGATCGCCGCGCATTACCGCGGCAAAGGCAGCAAAGGACAAAAAGCCCGCTGGCTCGATACCCATTATGGCGACCTGATGCACCACCGACATTGACAGCCCGGCCATAGACGCTTTTGCGTTTGGCGGGTTCTTTGGCGGGTAGAAATGAAAAACGGGCCGAGAGGCCCGTTTTTACTAGTGTCCTGGCGGAGAGAGGGGGATTCGAACCCCCGATAGGCTTTCACCTATACACGCTTTCCAGGCGTGCGACTTAAACCACTCATCCATCTCTCCGGGAAGAGCGAGAGTATAGCAAACTCTGGCGACCCTGCGCCACTCCCCCCGAACGCGACGTCACGGATGGCGGATATAGTCGACGAGCGCGCGCGTGTAATCGTCCGGCCGGCGGTCGAGCAGGCTGACGACGATCGCAACCGCGAACCCTGCCGGCACGCCGAACACGCCCGAGCTGATCGGCTCGATCCCGAACCACGTCCGCCCGGCGAAGCCGGTGAGCTGCGAGAAATACGGATACGTCGACAAGATGTAGTACACGCAGACCGCGAGCCCCGTCACCATCCCCGCGATCGCGCCGCGCGTCGTCGTGCGCTTCCAGAACACGCCGAGCACGAGCACCGGGAAGAAACTCGACGCCGCGAGCGAAAACGCCGCGCCGACGAGGAACAGGATCTTTCCGGTATTGAGCGACGCGACGTACGACGCAAACAGCGCGACGCCGAGCAGCAGCACCTTCGAGATCGTCACCCGCCGCTGGCTCGTCGCGTCGGGCGCGACCATGTGGTAGTAGACGTCGTGCGACAGCGCGTTCGCGATCGTCAGCAGCAGCCCGTCCGCGGTCGACAGCGCCGCCGCGAGCGCGCCGGCCGCGATCAGCCCCGACATCACGTACGGCAGCCCGGCGATCTCCGGTGCGGCCAGCACGACCATGTCCGGCTGCATCTGGATCTCGGACCAGTGGATGATGCCGTCGCGGATCTCGTCGACGACGCTGATCAGGTCCGGCTCGAAGTGATGCCACTGCGTGACCCACGCGGGCAGCTCCGCGAACGGCCGCCCGACCAGGTTCGCGAGGATCTCGTACTTGATCATCACCGCGAGCACCGGCACGCTCAGGTAGAACAGCGCGATGAAGAACAGCGTCCAGCCGACCGAGCGACGCGCGGACGCAACCGACGTCGTCGTGTTGTAGCGCGTCAGGATGTGCGGCAGGCTCGCGGTGCCGAGCGACAGGCACAGCAGCAGCGCGAGGAAATTGCGTTCGCGCGGCCGCCGTTCGTCGTCGCTCGCCGCCGGAAACGGCTCGTGCATCGGCACCGGCGGCTCGGCGCGTGCAAGCAGGTCGTCGCGCATCTGCGACCACACGACACGCGCCGCCGCCGGGTCGCGCGGAAACTCCGCCAGCTCGCGCTCACGCTGGCTGATCTCGCGCAGCGGCCCGTTGTGGCGCCGCAGGTCGGCGAGCTGGTCGACGAGCCGCAGCCGCTCTTCCCCGAACGACACCGGCAGCCGGTCGAGCTGCGTCTGGATCCGTGCGGCCTGGTGCCGGTACGCGTCGCGCACCTGCTGCTCGTCATGCGCGTCGCGCACCTGCGCCTCGCGCGCGGCGACCCGCTCCATCAGCTTCCCGTAACTGAATTGCGGCACTGGCCCGAGGCCGTTCTTCAGCGCGATCAGCGATACCGGAATCAGGATCGCGCTGATCAGGATGATGTACTGTGCAACCTGCGTCCACGTGACCGCGCGCATCCCGCCGAGGAACGAACAGACGAGGATGCCCGCGAGCCCGCAGAAGATGCCGATCGCGAAATCGACGCCGATGAAGCGCGTCGCAATCAGCCCGATCCCCTGGATCTGCGCGACCAGGTAGACGAACGAGCACAGGATCGCGGCGCCGGCCGCGAGCGCACGCACCGCGGTGCTCGAAAACCGCGTGCCGAGAAAGTCGGGAATCGTGTAGCGCGCGAGCTTGCGCACGTACGGCGCGAGCAGGAACGCGACGAGGCAGAAGCCGCCCGTCCAGCCCATCAGGTAGGCCAGCGCGTCGTAGCCGGTCGCGTACAGCGATCCGGCAAGGCCGATGAACGACGCGGCCGACAGCCAGTCCGCCGCGGTCGCCATCCCGTTGAACGCGGACGGCACGCGCCGCCCGGCGACGTAGTACTCGACGAGATCGGACGTTCGCGACAGCAGCCCGATCACCGCATAGACGGCGATCGGCACGAACAGGAACACGTAGCCGATCCACACGCCGGAGCCGGCCGCACGCTCGATGCGCCACAACAGCAGCACGAACGCGAGAAAGCCGAGCGTGTAGAGCGCGTACGCGCGAATCAGGCGACGTGTCAGCATGAATCAGCGCCCGCCGCGCGACTCGTTCGCCGCATGGTCGTCATACGCGCGCCGCAGGATGCCGTCGGCACGCTGCATGAGTCCGATGTAGACGGCGATCAGCACGAGATAGACGAGGATCGCGCCTTGCGCGCCGACATAGAACGGCAGGCTGAATCCGGCGAAGTGCACGCCGGCAAGCGCGGGCGCGAAGAACGGCACGACGAACGACACCGAAAAGCCGATCGCCATCAGCACGACGATCAGCACGACGTTGAAGCGCCAGTAACGCGCGTGCGCACGCGCAAGCGGCGCGGGCACGGGCGGTGGCGCGGCAGGCGCCGGACGGGACGGAGCGGTCATGCCCTTGTTTAGCAAAAAGCCCCTGCGCGGGCAATCGGGATTGCCGCGCAGGGGCGCATGCCGCGACGCGCGAACTCAGCGCACTTCGGTGAGCTGATCGAGGATCGCGGGGTTCTCGAGCGTGGACGTGTCCTGCGTGATCGCCTCGCCCTTCGCGAGCGAGCGCAGCAGACGGCGCATGATCTTGCCCGAGCGCGTCTTCGGCAGGTTGTCGCCGAAGCGGATGTCCTTCGGCTTCGCGATCGGCCCGATCTGCTTGCCCACCCAGTCGCGCAGCTCCTTCGCGAGCCTGGCCGCCTCCTCGCCTTCCGGACGCGTGCGCTTGAGCACGACGAACGCAACGACCGCTTCGCCGGTCGTCTCGTCCGGCCGCCCGACCACGGCCGCTTCGGCAACGAGCTCATGCGCGACCAGCGCCGACTCGATCTCCATCGTGCCAAGCCGGTGGCCCGACACGTTCAGCACGTCGTCGATCCGGCCCATGATCGTGAAGTAGCCCGTGTCCTTGTCGCGCACGGTGCCGTCGCCGGCGAGGTACAGGTTGCCGCCGAGTTCTTCCGGGTAGTAGCTCTTCCTGAAGCGCTCCGGGTCGCCCCAGATCGTGCGGATCATCGCCGGCCACGGACGCTTGACGACGAGAATCCCGCCTTGCCCGTTCGGCACGTCCTGGCCCGTCTCGTCGACCACCGCCGCCATGATGCCCGGCAGCGGCAGCGTGCACGAACCGGGCACGGTCGGCGTCGCGCCCGGCAGCGGCGTGATCATGTGGCCGCCCGTCTCGGTCTGCCACCACGTGTCGACGATCGGGCAGCGTTCCTGGCCGACATGCTTGTGGTACCACATCCACGCTTCCGGGTTGATCGGCTCGCCGACGGTGCCGATGATGCGCAGGCTCGACAGGTCGTAGCTCTTCGGGTGGACCTTGTCGTCGGCGTCGGCCGCCTTGATCAGCGAGCGGATCGCGGTCGGCGCGGTGTAGAACACGCTGACCTTGTGATCGCCGATCATCTTCCAGAAGCGGCCGGCGTCCGGGTAGGTCGGCACGCCTTCGAACACGACCTGCGTGCCGCCGCACGCGAGCGGGCCGTAGGTGATGTACGTGTGGCCCGTGACCCAGCCGATGTCGGCCGTGCACCAGAACACGTCGGTCGGCTTCCAGTCGAAGGTCCACTTCATCGTCTGCGCGGCCCACAGCAGGTAGCCGCCGGTGCTGTGCTGCACGCCCTTCGGCTTGCCGGTGGAGCCCGACGTATACAGGATGAACAGCGGATGCTCGGCGCCGACCCACTCGGGCTCGCATTGATCGGACTCGCCGGCGGTCAGCTCGTGCATCCACAGGTCGCGGTCCGCGTGCCAGTCGATCTTGCCGCCGGTGCGGCGGAACACGATCACGCTCTTGACGGCTTCGCAGCCGCCCATCGCGAGCGCTTCGTCCGCGATGCTCTTGAGCGGCAGCGTCTTGCCGCCGCGCAGCTGCTCGTCGGCGGCGATCAGCGCGACGGCGCCGACGTCGACGAGGCGCTCGTTCAGCGACTTGGCCGAGAAGCCGCCGAACACGACCGAGTGCGTTGCGCCGATGCGCGCGCACGCCTGCATCGCGACGATCCCTTCGATCGACATCGGCACGTAGATGACGACGCGGTCGCCACGGCCGATACCGCGCTTCTTGAGCGCGTTCGCGAAGCGCGACACGCGCGCGAGCAGGTCGGCGTAGGTGACGCGGGTGACGGTGCCGTCGTCGGCCTCGAAGATCACCGCGACGCGCTCGCCGTTGCCGGCTTCGACATGGCGGTCGAGGCAGTTGTACGACGCGTTCAGCTCGCCGTCGTCGAACCACTTGCAGAACGGCGCGTTCGACTCGTCGAGCACCTTCGTGAAGGGCTTGTGCCACGCGAGCGCTTCGCGCGCGTGACGCGCCCAGAATCCTTCGTAATCGCTTTCGGCCTCGGCGGCGAGCGCGCGATAGGCTTGCATGCCGGAAATGGCCGCCGCCTTCACGAGCGCTTCGGGCGGCGCAAACTGGCGGCTTTCGTGAAGAACCGATTCAATCGTGGACATCGACTACCCCTTGGTGAACATGAATCCTCTGATTGCGGCGCGATCGTGCGCGCCGCGTCTTGATCGGCGCTACCGCGCCGCTGTCTCCCACTCACCCGCGCACGGCCCTGGGGCTGCACGCGATGCTGCGCCGCACCACGGCGTGCGACGGCAACCGCCCGGTCCGGGCATGTTCCAAGATAAGCGCTTGAACTTACCCGTCACTTACGCGGCACCCCCGGCGGCACACCGGCGCGCGCGCTTTACGCTGTTACGACCGCGACCCTACAATCCTAACTGAACTCGCCTTCCGGATTCCAGCTTGAATCGCTACGCCCTCTTCCTGATTGTGTCGATGCTGCTCGTCGGCAGCAATGTCGGCATCGGCAAATCGATCGTCGCCTTCGTTCCCGTCGTCATCCTCGCCACGCTGCGCTTCGTGATCGCGATCGCCGTGCTGTGGCCGCTGTTCCATCCGGTGAAGATGCGCACGGTCAAGCGCGCGGAGTGGCTGAACCTGTTCCTGCAGGCGTTCTTCGGCACGTTCATGTTTACGCTGCTGATGCTGAACGGCGTGCAGCGCACGAGCGCGGTCGCGGCCGGCGTCATCACGAGCACGATCCCCGCCGTTGTCGCGCTGTTCGCGTGGCTGATCCTCCGCGAGAAACCGAACGGCCGTGCGCTCATATCGATTGCGCTCGCAATCGTCGGCGTCGTGACGATCAACCTCGCGAACGGCAGCGCGTCCGCCACGGGTCCGTCGGCCGGCTCGCTGACCGGCAACCTGCTGATGCTCGGCGCGGTGTGCTGCGAATCGATCTATGTGATCCTGTCGCGGCGGCTCACGCAGACGCTCGCGCCGATCGACATCTGCGCGTATACCCACCTGTTCGGCCTGTTGCTGATGCTGCCGCTCGGCGCGGGCGCGCTGTGGCATTTCGATTACGCGAGCGTGCCGGGCAGCATCTGGGCGCTCGTCGTGTGGTACGGGCTGTCGGCCAGCATCTTCTCGTTCTGGATGTGGATGAAGGGCATCCGCCATGTGCCGGGCAGCCTCGCCGGCGTGTTCAGCGCGGTGCTGCCGGTCGCCGCGGCCGTCTACGGGATCGTGTTCCTCGGCGAGCGCCCGACGCTCGCGCATGGCTTCGCGCTCGCGTGCGTCGTCACGGGCATCGTGCTCGCGAGCCTGCGCGTGAAACGCACGCCGCCCGTTGCACCCTGATGCACCCTGATCCGTCCCCGGCGGCCCGCCCGGCCGCGGGGCGCGTCGCTGCAGCCGCGTCGGCCGACGCGTTACAATAGCGCGCTTTCCAGGATAACCCCCGATACCTGCGCGCCGCGCCCGTTCGACCCACCATGTCCGCCTCGCCGCCCCACTCGCATCCTGGCCATTTCCACGAGACGCACGCCCCCGCCGCTGCGTCCCGCAAACCGGCGGCCCATGCCGCCAGCAACGCATTCCCCACAGTCCTCACAAAGTCTCAGCCATGACCGTCATCAAACAGGAAGACCTGATCCAGAGCATTGCGGATTCGCTGCAGTACATCAGCTACTACCATCCGCTCGACTACATCCAGGCGCTCGGCCGCGCGTACGAACTCGAGGAGAGCCCGGCCGCGAAGGATGCGATCGCGCAGATCCTCACGAACAGCCGCATGTGCGCGGAAGGCAAGCGCCCGATCTGCCAGGACACGGGGATCGTCACGGTATTCGTGAAGGTCGGCATGGACGTGCGCTGGGACGGCGCGACGATGGGCGTCACCGACATGATCAACGAAGGCGTGCGCCGCGGCTACACGCACCCGGACAACGTGTTGCGCGCGTCGATCGTGAACCCGCCCGAAGGCGGCCGCAAGAACACGAAGGACAACACGCCGGCCGTGATCCACTACGAGATCGTGCCGGGCGACAAGGTCGACGTGCAGGTCGCGGCCAAGGGTGGCGGCTCGGAGAACAAGTCGAAGTTCGTGATGCTGAACCCGTCCGACTCGATCGTCGACTGGGTGCTGAAGACGGTGCCGACGATGGGCGCGGGCTGGTGCCCGCCCGGCATGCTCGGCATCGGCATCGGCGGCACGGCCGAAAAGGCGATGGTGATGGCGAAGGAATCGCTGATGGATCCGATCGACATCCAGGAAATCATCGCGCGCGGCCCGCAGGACTGGATCGAGGAGCTGCGTGTCGAGCTGCACGAGAAGGTCAACGCGCTCGGCATCGGCGCGCAGGGCCTGGGCGGCCTGTCGACCGTGCTCGACGTGAAGATCATGGCCACGGCGACGCACGCGGCATCGAAGCCGGTCGCGCTGATCCCGAACTGCGCGGCCACGCGCCACGCGCACTTCGTGCTCGACGGCTCGGGCCCGGCGAAGCTCGAAGCGCCGTCGCTCGACGCATGGCCGAAGGTCCAGTGGGAACCGAACACCGAAACCAGCAAGCGCGTCGACCTGAACACGCTGACGCCGGAAGAAGTCGCGAGCTGGACGCCGGGCCAGACGCTGCTGCTGTCCGGCAAGATGCTGACGGGCCGCGACGCCGCGCACAAGCGCATCGCCGACATGCTCGCGAAGGGCGAGAAGCTGCCGGTCGATTTCACGAACCGCGTGATCTACTACGTCGGCCCGGTCGATCCGGTGCGTGACGAAGTGGTCGGCCCGGCCGGCCCGACGACGGCTACCCGGATGGACAAGTTCACCGAGACGATGCTCGCGCAGACGGGTCTCATCTCGATGATCGGCAAGGCCGAGCGCGGCCCGGTCGCGATCGAGGCGATCAAGAAGCACAAGGCCGCGTACCTGATGGCGGTGGGCGGTGCGGCGTACCTCGTGTCGAAGGCGATCCGCGACGCGAAGGTCATCGCGTTCGAAGATCTCGGCATGGAAGCGATCTACGAGTTCGACGTGCAGGACATGCCGGTAACGGTTGCTGTCGATTCGTCGGGCACGTCGGTTCACCAGACGGGTCCGAAGGAGTGGCAGGCGAAGATCGGCAAGATCCCTGTCGCTGCCGCGTAAGCGATCGACCTGAAGGCCGGACTGGATGTCCGGCCTTTTGCTTGTCATTCTCATCCCGCGCAGCTGGCCAACAGGACGAGAGCAGGAAACTTGGCATTTCGCTTTCGAGCGATTATCGTTCGGTTTCTGAAGCCCCACCATCAAGAAGGAACAAGCCATGCAAGGCGACAAGAAAGTCATCGAATATCTGAACGCGCAGCTGAAGAACGAGCTGACCGCGATCAACCAGTACTTCCTGCATGCCCGCATGTACAAGCACTGGGGCCTCGAAAAGCTCGGCAAGCACGAATACGACGAGTCGATCGGCGAAATGAAGCATGCGGACTGGCTCATCGAGCGCGTGTTCATGCTCGACGGCCTGCCGAACCTGCAGGACCTGCACAAGCTGCTCGTCGGCGAGGAAACCGAAGAGATCCTGCAGTGCGACCTGAAGCTCGAGCAGATCTCGCAGGCGACGTGCAAGGAAGCGATCGCCTACTGCGAATCGGTTCGTGACTACGTGTCGCGCGAAATCTTCGAAAAGATCCTCGACGACACCGAAGAGCACATCGACTGGCTGGAAACGCAGATCGACCTGATCGGCAAGGTCGGCATCCAGAACTACCAGCAGACGATGATGGGTTCGCCCGAGTAAGCACGTTCCTCCCTTCCCCGCCATTCCAGCCCGCCCGATCATGTCGACGCCTTCCGCTATTGCCACGACGGCCTCCACGGTCGCGCCCGTCGGCATCTTCGATTCCGGGCTGGGGGGGCTGTCGGTGCTGCGCGCCGTGCGTGCGCAACTGCCCGACGAATCGTTCGTCTACGTCGCCGATTCGCGCAACGCGCCATATGGTCCGCGCGACGAGGCGTTCATCACCGAGCGCACGCTGGCAATCGGCGAGTGGCTCGCATGCCGGGGCGCGAAAGCGCTCGTCGTCGCGTGCAACACCGCGACGGCGCAGTCGATCGCGGCGATCCGCGAACGCCTCGCGATCCCGCTCGTCGGCGTCGAGCCGGGCATCAAGCCGGCCGCCGCGGTGTCCGAGAGCGGCATCGCAGGTGTCCTCGCAACCCAGTCGACGCTGAGCAGTGCGCGCTTCCAGGCGCTGCTCGATCGCTATGGCGCAGGCTGCCGCTTCATGTGCCAGCCCGGCCACGGGCTCGTCGAGGCGGTCGAGCGCGGCGATACGAACTCGCCCGCATTACGCACGCTGCTCGACGGTTATCTGCAGCCGATGCTACATGCCGGCGCCGATACGCTCGTGCTCGGCTGCACGCACTACCCGTTCTTCACGGAAACGATTCGTGACCTTGTCGGCGACCGCCTTGCAATCGTCGACACGAGCGACGCGATCGCGCGCCAGCTCGCGCGCGTCCTCGACGAACGCGGCCTGCGCGCGCCGGCCGGCACGGTAGCCGCGCCGCCGCGCTTCTGCTCGACGAGCGACGGCCGGCAGCTGCGTGCACTCGCGTCGACCCTGCTCGGCCTCGACGCGCCCGTCGAATCCGTCACCATTTCCTCTCCGCACGCGCAAGCCTGCGCGACCGCCTGAACCCGCCGTCGGCGCCCCCGTCCTGCAGTAACCCCTCTAAGGGTCTGGTTTTGTTACAAAAAAACCGGAATCGGGCTTGTCATCGCGGCCAAATTTAATGATAATAATTTGCATTACCGTTAGCTATCGCACTCATCATGATCGTCTGCGTGTGCAAGTCTGTTTCCGATCGCAAGATTCGCGCGTCCCTCGCTGAAGGCGTGAACACTTTCGATGAACTCCAGTTCGAACTCGGTGTGGCCACCTGCTGCGGCAAGTGCGAAGAGTCCGTGCGCGACCTCATGGCCGAGCAAGGCGTCTGTGCCAGCCGGTGCGGTGTCGAGCATCACGCTCATCCGATTCCCGTGTCGTTCTACGAGCGCAAGGCTGCCTGACCCGCGCCGAGTGTGCCCGTGCGGCCAACGCCGCCTTCTTTCGTCTCACCGTCAGCAAGCCAGCATCAGCGCAAGCCAACGGCCTACCTGCCAGGGAGCCCGTCATGGAATTGCTGATCGGATTTGTTACCACCGTGTGCATCTCGTTGCTGATCTTCCGCAAATGATGCCGCGTCACCCGCTGCACCGTCCGTGCGGCGCCGTTCTTTCAAGCTAACATGCAGGCTTCGCATTCCGCCACAGCCGGCGTCTGGCCGGCTGCTTCCCGTATGAATCCCCGCGTCATCGCCGCTGCGGTCGGTGTGCTCGCCGTGCACGCGGTCATGCTGACGGCAGCCTGGCTCCATCGCAACGCGCCGCCGCCCAAATCCGTCGAAGTCCAGACGATCACCGCACAGCTGCTCACGCCGGCGCCGATCGCACAGAACGTTGCGGCCGAATCGATCCCGCAGCCTGCGCCTCCGAAACCGGCGCCGCGCGTAAAGCCCAAGGTCGAGCAGAAGCCGGTGCCGACAGTCTCGAAGCCGACGCCGCAACCGGTTGCACCGTCACCCGCGCCTTCCCCGACGCCCGCCGCAGCGGCCGATCCGGCGCCGGCACCCGCCGCTGCCGCACCGGCCGCCGCGGCGCCGTCGGCGGCGCCCGGCCCCGCCCGCGACACGATGGATGTCCGCGCACCGAAAAACGTGCCGACGTTGCAATGCGCGTTCGTGGAACCCGACTATCCGATGATGTCGCGCCGCCGCGGCGAATCGGGCACGGCTTACGTGCATTTCGTCGTCGGCGTGACGGGCAAGATCGAGAATATCGAGCTGCAGAAGAGCAGCGGCTATTCGCGCCTCGACGAGGCCGCGCTCGCCGCGATGCGCGCGACGACGTGCCGCCCGTACATCGAGAACGGCCAGGCGATTCGCGCCGCCCGCACCCAGCCCTACAAGTTCGGGCTCGACGACTGACCCTGTTTCATCCGGAAGATTCAAGAGGAACAAAAATGCAAAGCTACGGTATCGCGCACGTCTGGGCGCAAGGTGATTTCGTCACGCGCGCGATCGCGATCGCGCTCCTCGTGATGTCCGTCCTGTCGTGGATGGTGATCGTCATCAAGGGCTGGAACGTGATCCGCCTGAACCGCCTGACAAAGAACGCCGAACAGGCGTTCTGGCATTCGGATGACTTCGACGATGGCATCAGGAAGCTCGGCCTGGCAGCATCGACGCCGAGCGACAATCCGTTTCTCGCGCTCGCATTGTCGGGCAAGGAAGCGGCCGATCACCATCATCAGACGCAACCGCACCTGCATGACCGGATGGACGTGTCCGACTGGATCACGCGTTGCCTGAAGGACACGATGGACGAAGGGATCGCGCGCATGCAGGGCGGCCTCGCGATCCTCGCGTCGATCGGCAGCACGGCGCCGTTCGTCGGCCTGTTCGGCACGGTCTGGGGGATTTATCACGCGCTGCTCGTGATCGGCGCAACCGGCCAGACGTCGATCGATCAGGTCGCGGGCCCGGTCGGCGAATCGCTGATCATGACGGCCTTCGGCCTGTTCGTCGCGATTCCCGCGGTGCTCGGCTACAACGCACTCACGCGCGCGAACAAGGGCGTCGTCAGCAAGCTGCGCCGCTTCGCACATGGCCTGCATGCGTATTTCGTGACGGGCGCGCGCCTCGCATCGTCGTCGCCCCGCGACGGCCTGCGTCTCGCGGCTCGCGCCAGCTGAAGCGGGGTGCACGATGGCCATGAACACCGGTTTCAGCGACGATGACGACGATGGCGTGATGAGCGAGATCAACATGACGCCGCTCGTCGACGTCATGCTCGTACTCCTGATCATTTTTCTGGTGACGATCCCGGCAATGCAGCACGCGGTGAAGATCGACCTGCCGCGTGCGAGCAGCCAGCCCGTCGAGGAAAAGCCGCAGACCGTGGATGTCGCGATCGAAGGCGACGGGACGATCCTGTGGGACGATCACACGGTGACACGCGAGCAGCTTCAGGCACGCATCGCCGAGGCCGCGCAACGCACGCCGCAGCCCGAGTTGCACCTGCGCGCGGATCGCAAGGTGGCGTATGAGCGCGTCGCCGAGGTGATGTCGGATGCGCAGGCAGGCGGCCTGACGAAGCTCGGCTTCGTGACGGAGCCGAAGGCGAAGGTGAAGGTGAAGTAGCGCACGCAGCAGCCCCGGGCGCTCGCGCCTCAGCGGCAGCGCCTAGCCGGCCGCACCTAGCCGGCAGCGCCTAGCCGGCAGCGCCTAGCCGGCAGCGCCCAAAGTAAAAGGCCCTCATCGCCAGATGAAGGCCTTTTTTCATGCGCACGCGGGCGCCTTCGGGCGGCGGGCTCTTCGGCGGTATCGGTTGCGCCTCGAGCAACGCAAATGCGGCTACCGTGGTCTGCACGGACTGCGCTTTCTGCCCTATCTGGCTCGCAACATATGCGGCCACCTTACTCCGCTCAGAACTTCCTTCGCGAATTGGGATTTCAATATAGGCCCGCCCGCGTATGCATTCAAGGCCTCGGCGATTGAAACTTGCGATTGCAGACGACGCTTCAATGACAAAACAAATTTGCAGTGCTTGAAGGTCCGTGATCAGGTTGCCGATGCGCCTTCGGCCGCCTCCCTCTTCGCCCGCTCCGGGCAGCCCGGCTGCTGGTATTCGCCGTGATCGAGCTTCTCGACCAGATAGTCGACGAACGCCCGCACCGCGGGCGGCATCCCCTGCCTCGACACGAATACCGCATAGAGCTGCGGCACCGGCAGCGTCCAGCCGGGCATCACAGGCGACAACTGGCCGGCACGCAGCGCGTTGCCGTACATCATCTCCGGCAGCGCGGCGATCCCGAGACCGTCGAGCACGGCCTCGCGGATCGTCATCAGATCGGCCGTCACGAGGCGCGGATCGTGTTCGTGCACGTGCCGGGTCCCGTCCGGCGCAATCAGGTTGAACACGTGCCGGCCGTCGACGCTCGGCGTGTCGAGCGTCTCGAAACGGGCGAGATCGTCGGGCACGAGCGGCGGCGCATTCTGGCTCAGCAGGCTCGGCGCGCCGACCAGCATCTGCTCGGTGCGCCACAGCGGCCGCACGACGATGTTCGCGCTCTGCGGCGGCTCCGAGCGCACGCGCAGCGCGACATCGATCGAATCCTCGAACAGGTCGATCACGCGATTCGTCACACGAATATGAACCTTCACCTCCGGATAGCGGTGCAGGAATTCCGGCAGGATGCGCGACAGCATCGTCTGCGACAGCGTGACCGGCACGCTGACGCGCACCGAGCCGCGCGGCGACGCGCGCAGCTGCTGCACGGCATTCATCGCGGCCTGCGCTTCGCCGAGCATCGCCTGGCAGTGCTGGTAGAACAGCTCTCCCGCTTCCGTCAGCGCGAGCTTGCGGGTCGAGCGTTGCAGCAGCCGCACGCCCAGCGTCGCCTCGAGCTCGGTCAGGCGGCGCGACAGGCGCGACTTCGAGATCCCCAGCACGCGTTCGGCCGCCGAAAAGCCGCCGTGCTCGACGACCTGCGAGAAGTACATCAGGTCGTTCAGGTTATGTGCATCGATACTCATGTCATCGTTCCAATTCCAGAACAATCCATTGCGAACTGCAGTGAATCAATGGGGAAAGCGGTCAATATAATAGCCGTATGTTTCAAAAATAGCGCTATTCCATATTTCTGAGGGCCCATTGCATGACGACTGCTCGCTCGCTTGACCGCACGTACCCCGCGCTTCGCACGACCGAAGGCGGCGGCTTCGTGGTCCATCGCCCGTTTCCGACCCGGCTGCTGATGGACTTCGATCCGTTCCTGCTGCTCGACGAAATGGGCCCGGTCGACTATGGCCCGGGCGAGGCCAAAGGCGCGCCCGACCATCCGCATCGCGGCTTCGAAACCGTGACCTACGCACTCGAAGGACGGTTTCAGCACCGCGATTCCGCCGGCCACGCAGGCACGCTCGGCCCGGGCGACGTGCAATGGATGACGGCCGGCGCCGGCGTCGTGCACAGCGAGATGCCGGATCCGGCCTTCGCGCGGACAGGCGGCCGCTCGCACGGTTTCCAGCTGTGGGTCAACCTGCCGCGACGCGACAAGCTGATCGCACCGCGCTACCAGGAAATCACCGCGGACCGCATCCCGACCGCGACATCACCGGACGGCCGCGCGCGCGTCAAAGTGATCGCCGGCGAAGCATTCGGCGTTCATGCGGCCATCGAGACGCGCACGCCGATCCTCTACCAGCATTTCACGCTTGAACCGGGCGCCACGGTCACGCAGCCGGTCCCGGCCGGCTATCGCGTGTTCGCCTATCCGATCGCCGGCACAGGCTTCTATGGGCCCGACAGCCAGGCCATCGACGCGCGCCACATGGTCGTCTACGGCGACGACGGCGATGCGGTCACGTTTTCCGCCGGCGACGCGCCGCTCGACCTGCTGCTGATCGGCGGCGTGCCGCTCAACGAACCGATCGTGCGCTACGGCCCGTTCGTGATGAATACCGAGGAAGAGATCCGGCAGGCAGTCGCCGACTACCAGAGCGGCCGCATGGGCCGCATTGCATCCTGACCGTGTCGATTCGGGGACGCAGGTGCCGCGATCGCGCCGGATTTGCGTCACAATAGATTCTTGAACCACGTGGCGTCCACCACCACAAGGAATCCGTCCCCTTGAATTTCGAACACCTCATCCAAATCAACGCCGACGATCCGTCCGCGCCCGCCCTGACCCGCGACCAGCTCTGGGAAGGTCTCGTGCTGCGCGCCGAACAGCCGCAGCTGTTCGTGATCGGCCTCGACAGCTGCGTCGTCCGCGAACGGACCGCAACCACGCTCGAACGCGAGTTGCACTATGGCCACGCGACCGTACGCGACCGTGTGACGTTCACGCCGAACGAGCAGGTCCGGTACGACATCCACGCGGCAGACGGCGAGATCGGCGGCTCGCTGACGATGACGATCGAGGAGCGCGGCGATCACGAGTTGTTCCTGCGTTTCGAATACCGCACGACGCTCGCCGTCAGCGACGACACCGAGGACGCGCGCCAGACCCACGGGATCGTCAAGGAAGCGTATCGCACGTCGGACATCGACACCGTGCGGCTGATCCGCGAGTATGCACAGGGCCGCAAGGACCCCGATCCGCTGCACTGATCGCATCGGCGGCCGCGCGCGGCCGCCTCCTCGAACCGCTTTGATTTACGCTATCGGATTCGCGATTTCGGTTGATAAAGAGTTTTTGTAAATGGGAATGGTTATCATTTAGAATTCATTCCATCGCATCACATCAACCGACGAACCGAATGACCGACACCATGCGCTCGACCACGCTGACCTTGCGTCGCGACACCGGCGCCCAACGGGGCAGCCGCCAGAAGACGGTGGCGGTCACGACGCCGGCGAAGCCCGCCGGTGCGGGCCGCGATGCCGGCACGCGGGTCGTCAGCAGCGATTCGCTGCTGCAAGGCCGTAGCCACGTCAGCATCGCGCACAACGGAGAAACCTATCAGTTGCGCGCCACGCGGCTCGGCAAGCTGATTCTGACGAAGTAAGTACCGGGTATTGTGGGGACCACCTCCCTGAGAGGTGTTGGGCATTAGCCAGCGTAACGGCTTGCACGCGAGATCTAGACCCCTTCGTGCAAACACACTCAAGCAGCCGTTGCAGCAAGCCAAGCCACTTTTTTGGTTCTCGCAGAAGGAAAAAAGCGACACGCCCAACGGCGTGTCGCTTTTTCATTTGGCGCAAGACGTGTACCGCGCACGGAAATGCACGATACCGGCGCGTCAGAACCGCGCGAAACCCCAGAACATCAGCCACCAGGCGCTGTCGATCACGGCCAGCGCGGCCGCGAACCATGCAAATGCCATCAGCCGTCGCGGCCATCCCGCATAGCGTCCCGTCACCTGCCACGCGAGCCACGCGCTCCATGCGTTCGCACCGATCAGGATCGCAACGCGCACGTCCGACGCCCAGCCGAGCGGCACGTGTTCGGCGCGCAGCAGCGACAGAGTCGTCGCCGACAGGCCGAGAAACACGCCAGCCCCCGCGAGCGGGATCAGCGCCTGCGCGAGATGGTGAAGCCGCACGCGGTCGAAGCGGCCGAACATCCGCGTCGCGCCGGCCAGCAACACGAGCAGCGCGGTGCCGTAGACGAGCCCCGTGCCGACGATGTAGCTGACGATGAGCCCGCCGTCGAGCCACGAGAACACGTCGTTGCGGTCCGGATAATGCGTGAGCAGGAACCACGGCGCGTTGGTCTCGAGCGGCCACGTGATGTCGCGATCGATCAGCCAGCCGGCCAGCCCCTGCTTGATCTGCACGAACCACGGGCTGACGGTCCAGTGGAACGCACCGATCGCGACGCCGAGCAGCCCGTACAGGATCAGCGCGGTATCCCACTTGTTCGCCTGCTCCGCGCCGAGCGTCACGACCTCCTCGGACGGCGAACGCCACGACAGCGAGATCGCGTCGCGATGCCCGCTGCAGCGGCCGCACATGTGGCACGCGGCCGCGCCCTTCATGTTGCGCAGCGGCACGAGCGGCGCGCAATTGATCGGGATCACGCGGCGCCCGTGTTCGCCGTTCTTGTACGAACGGCGCCACGCGTTCTCGTCGACCTTGTAGCGCATCGGCGCGAGCCGCGCGAGCAGCCCGAACACGCCGTTGACCGGGCACAGGTACTTGCACCACACGCGCTTTTCGCGGCCGTACAGCAGGCCGATCACCATCGCCCCGACCGTCGAGCCGCCGAGCACGAACAGCACGGCGAGCGGATACTGGTAGACGCTGACCATCTGTCCGTAAATCGTCGTCAGCCCGAACGCGACGAACGGCCAGCCGCCCCACCGCATCCAGCGCGGAATCGCGAGGCCGCGGCCGAACTTGCTCGCGTATTCGGTGAGCGCCCCTTCCGGGCACAGCACGCCGCACCAGACCCGGCCGAGCATCACCATCGACAGCAGCACGAACGGCCACCAGATGCCCCAGAACACGAATTGCGCGGCGAGCGTCAGATTGCTCCACAGGTGCGCGGAATCATCCGGCAGCGGGATGATCGCCGGCACGATGATCAGGAACGCATACACGGCCACGACAACCCACTGGATGCCGCGGATCAGTGCGCCATGGCGCTGCATCCATTGACCGGCCTGTGCGACCAGGCCCGCCAGGCCCCGTTTCGCGCCGACGACCGCGCTCATGCCACGCGCCCCGCTGCGGCAGCCGGAGCCCGGCTCGCGCGCTTCATCAGCAGCCAGACGACTGCCCAGTACACCGCGTATGCGACGAGGTTCGTAAGCGCCGGATGTGCGCGATAGCCGGTCAGCGTCGCGACGAGCGAGCCGAACGTGCCGGAATCGTCGAGGATCGCCGACGTATCCCACACCTGCGAGATGCCGAGCGGCAGGATTTCCTTGTCGATCAGCTTGTCGACGCCGGTCTGGAACAGGCCTGCGCCGAGGAACAGCAGCATCACTTCGGTCACGCGGAAGAAGTGCCGCCACGAGAAGTACTTGCCGCCGAGCTGCAGCAGGTAGAACGTCAGGAACGCGAGACCGAGGCCGACGATGACGGCGAGCATCTGGCTGCCGTCGACATGGCCCGACTGCCCGAACCCGAGACCGTACAGGAAAATCACCGTCTCGCTGCCCTCGCGCGCGATCGCGAGCGCGACCAGCACCGCGACACCCCACCAGTTCGAATCGCGCGTACTTTGTTGCAGCGACTGCTCCATGTCGCGTTTCAACGTGCGGCCGTGCCGGCGCATCCACAGCACCATCTGCACGATCAGCACGCACGCGATCATCACCATCGCCGTCTGGAAATAGTCCTGCGCGTCGCCGGACAGCACTTCGGTGAAGCCGACGAGTGCGGCGCCGAGCCCGACGGCCATCAACAGCCCCGCGGCGACGCCGGCCCACAGATACGGCACGCCGCGGAGCGCGTCGTCGTCGCCGTTCTTCAGCCACGCATAGAGAATGCCGACGACGAGCAGCGCCTCGACGCTCTCCCGCCAGACGATGAACAAGATCTGACCCATCGATACCTCCCTGACGTGCGGAACACCCAGGTGTCCGCACGCAGACAAAACTGCGTTACTTCGCGACGATCACGCCCTGCGCCTGCTGGTGGAAATCGTCGAAAAACTTGTATTCGCCCGGCGACAGCGGCGCCACGACCACGAACGAATCGGCACCCGGCGCGAGCACCTTCTCCTTGCGCAACTGCACGCTCTCGAACTCCGCAGCGCCCTTGCCGGTGTTCCTGATTTCGATCTTGAAGCGCTGGCCGGCCGGCACTTCGATGCGGGCGGGATTCAGCTTGCCGTCCGCCATCTCGAGCTTGAACGTCGGAAGATCGGCGGCCTGCGCGGCGCCGGCGAGCAACAGCGCGGCGGCCGCGGCAGCGAATTTCTGGGGGAATTTCATCGTTGGTTCTCTACGACGACGGCGCGCTCGAGGCGCGCCGTCCGTTATGCGAGATCAGTAACCGCCCTTCTTGCCGATGCCGGCGAACGGGAAGTCGTATTCGAGCGTGATCGGCTTGAACCACGCGCCCACGCCGGTTTCCTTGTCGACGTGGCGGCCGAACGCCATGTGGCCCGTCTGCATCGGCGGCTTGACGATCATCGTCAGGTGATACTTGCCCGGGCCGTTCAGCTTCACGTTGTCGCCGTAGTGCGGGCCGTCGCTCGCGACCATGCCCATCAGGTCGCCTTCCGCCTTCCACTTCGTGTCGCCCTGCTTCGTCAGCTTGTAGGTGACCTGCAGGTACGGCATCCAGTCGCCTTCGGCGAAGCCCGTCGGATTGCTCTTGACCGAATGGATGTCGGCCTCGAGGTGGATGTCCGAATCCGATGCCTTGCGCATCATCCCTTCCGGTTCCATCGTGATCGGCTGCAGATACACCGCGCCGATTTCCATTCCGCCCTGGATCTGCTGCTTGCCGATCGGATATTCGGCGGCGGATGCCGACATGGCGGCCAGCGCCGCCGCTACCGCAACCGAAGTGCGGATGAACGAAGAACCCAACATGGACACTCCTTGTTTTTCTCTGACAGAAGCGCGGCCGCCCAGCTGGACGGCCTGCTGACAAACACTAACGCGACCAAGAACGCTAATGCGAACAATTCTCAATACTTGCGGAGTTTAGCACCGAACGCGCGCGGGGACAAACCGGCAACCATGTAAAACCCTGATCCGACAAGGCTTACAGGCGGTTTACCGGCCGTCTTTGGTGACAGTTGGAGAGATTTACTGGATGCCGCTCAGGTGATCGCCGACGTTCGCGCCGAACACCCGCTCGCGCAGCACCGCGAGCTGGTCGCGCGTCGCGGCCGCCTTTTCGAACTCGAGGTTCTTCGCGTAATCGGCCATCTGCTTCTCGAGGCGCTTGATTTCCTTCGCGAGCTGCTTTTCGGACATGTCCTCGAACTTCGCGCGCTGCTGCGCTTCCTTCAGCTCCGCGCGCGCCTCGTCGGCGTTGTAGACGCCGTCGATGATGTCCTTGATGCGTTTCACGACACCGCGCGGCGTGATGCCCATCTTCTCGTTGTACGCGATCTGCTTCGCGCGGCGGCGCTCGGTTTCGCCGATCGCGCGCGTCATCGAGTCGGTCATCTTGTCCGCATAGAGGATCGCCTTGCCGTTCACGTTGCGCGCCGCGCGGCCGATCGTCTGGATCAGCGAACGCTCGGCCCGCAGGAAGCCTTCCTTGTCCGCGTCGAGGATCGCGACGAGCGACACCTCGGGGATGTCCAGCCCTTCCCGCAGCAGGTTGATCCCGACCAGAACGTCGAACGTGCCGAGCCGCAGGTCGCGGATGATCTCGACCCGCTCGACCGTGTCGATGTCGCTGTGCAGGTAGCGCACCTTCACGCCATGATCGGCAAGGAATTCGGTGAGCTGCTCGGCCATCCGCTTCGTCAGCACGGTGATCAGCACGCGCTCGCCGGCCTTCACGCGCGCGTTGATCTCGGTGAGTACGTCGTCGACCTGCGAACTCGCCGGCCGCACTTCGATTTCCGGATCGACGAGCCCGGTCGGCCGCACGACCTGCTCGGCGATCTGCCCCGTCACGCGCTGCTCGTAGTCGGCCGGCGTCGCCGACACGAAGACGACCTGGCGCATCTTGCGCTCGAACTCGTGGAACTTGAGCGGCCGGTTGTCGAGCGCCGACGGCAGCCGGAAGCCGTAGTTGACGAGGTTCTCCTTGCGCGCGCGGTCGCCGTTGTACATCCCGTTCAGCTGGCCGATCAGCACGTGCGATTCGTCGAGCAGCATCAGCGCGTCCGGCGGCAGGTAATCGACGAGCGTCGGCGGCGGCTCGCCCGGCGCAGCGCCGGAGAAATGCCGCGAATAGTTCTCGATGCCCTTGCAGAAGCCCAGTTCCTGCAGCATCTCGAGATCGAAACGGGTGCGCTGCTCGAGACGCTGCGCCTCGACGAGCTTGCTGTCGGTGTGGAAGAACTCGAGGCGCTCGCGCAGTTCGTCCTTGATCGTCTCGACCGCGCGCATCACGGTATCGCGCGGCGTCACGTAGTGCGACGACGGATACACGGTGAAGCGTGCGATCTTCTGCCGCACGCGCCCCGTCAGCGGGTCGAACAGCTGCAGCGAGTCGACCTCGTCGTCGAACAGCTCGACGCGCACGGCCATCTCGGCATGCTCGGCCGGGAAGATGTCGATCGTGTCCCCGCGCACGCGGAACGTGCCGCGCTGGAAGTCCTGCTCGTTGCGCGTGTACTGCATTGCGATCAGCCGCGCGATCACGTCGCGCTGGCCGAGCTTGTCGCCGTTGCGCAGCGTCAGGATCATCTGGTGGTATTCGGACGGGTTGCCGATACCGTAGATCGCCGACACCGTCGCGACGATCACCACGTCGCGGCGCTCCATCAGGCTCTTCGTCGCCGACAGCCGCATCTGCTCGATGTGCTCGTTGATCGACGAGTCCTTCTCGATGAACAGGTCGCGCTGCGGCACGTACGCTTCAGGCTGGTAGTAGTCGTAGTACGACACGAAGTACTCGACCGCGTTGCGCGGGAAAAACTCGCGGAATTCAGCGTAGAGCTGCGCGGCGAGCGTCTTGTTCGGCGCGAACACGATTGCCGGGCGGCCTAGCCGCGCGATCGTGTTCGCCATCGTGAAGGTCTTGCCCGAGCCGGTCACGCCGAGCAGCGTCTGGAATGCGAGACCGTCCTCGATGCCCTCGACCAGCGTCGCGATTGCGGTCGGCTGGTCGCCGGCGGGCGGATACGGTTGATACAGCTGGAACGGCGACCCGTCGAAGGTCACGAATTTCGATTCGTCGAGCGCGTCGCCGAGTTCGGCGTGATGTTCGGACATGGAATGCAGCCGGAGCGAAAACAAAGGATCATTCTAGCGCTTCGCGGCCAGGCGGACTCCTGTCCGCTGCTGACGCGCGGCAGCCGCCGGAAATCGCGAATCGGCGCATCACGATGCGAACAACCGCCGCGAATTCGCTACAATGTCCGACTGCTGCGCTTTCCGGCGTCGTGCCCGTCCGCGCGCGGCCTGCCGCGCCCGCCCCGCCTGATGAAAGCCTGACCCTCTTTTTACTACTGCCGAATCATCATGTCGCTCTTCTCCGCTGTCCAGCTTGCTCCCCGCGACCCGATCCTGGGCCTGAACGAAGCCTTCAACGCCGATACCCGCTCGACCAAGGTCAATCTCGGCGTCGGCGTGTACACGAACGAGGAAGGCAAGATTCCGCTGCTGCGCGCGGTCCGTGAAGCGGAAAAGGCGCGCGTCGACGCAGGCCTGCCGCGCGGCTACCTGCCGATCGACGGCATCGCCGCGTACGACGCCGCCGTGCAGAAGCTGCTGCTCGGCAACGATTCGCCGCTGATCGCCGCGGGCCGCGTGGTCACGGCCCAGGCGCTGGGCGGCACGGGCGCGCTGAAGATCGGCGCGGATTTCCTGCGCACGGTGAACCCGAACGTGAAGGTTGCAATCAGCGACCCGAGCTGGGAAAACCACCGCGCGCTGTTCGAAGCCGCAGGCTTCGAAGTGGTCGCGTACCCGTACTACGATGCGGCAACGAACGGCGTGAACTTCGAAGGCATGCTGTCGGCACTGAACGGCTATGACGCGGGCACGATCGTCGTGCTGCACGCGTGCTGCCACAACCCGACGGGCGTGGATCTCACCGATGCGCAATGGCAGCAGATCGTCGACGTCGTCAAGGCGCGCAATCTCGTGCCGTTCCTCGACATCGCGTACCAGGGCTTCGGCGAAAACATCGAGGCGGATGCCGCAGCCGTGCGACTGTTCGCCGCGGCGGACCTGAACGCATTCGTGTCGTCGTCGTTCTCGAAGTCGTTCTCGCTGTACGGCGAGCGCGTCGGCGCACTGTCGATCATCACGTCGAGCAAGGACGAAGCCACGCGCGTGCTGTCGCAGCTCAAGCGCGTGATCCGCACGAACTATTCGAACCCGCCGACGCACGGCGGCGCCGTGGTCGCCGCGGTGCTCGCGTCGCCGGAACTGCATGCGTCGTGGGTGCAGGAACTCGGCGAAATGCGTGACCGCATCCGCGCGATGCGCAACGGCCTCGTCGAGCGCCTGAAGGCGAGCGGCGTCGATCGCGATTTCAGCTTCATCAACGAGCAACGCGGGATGTTCTCGTACTCGGGCCTGACGTCGGCGCAAGTCGACCGCCTGCGCGACGAGTTCGGCATCTACGCGGTCGCGACGGGCCGGATCTGCGTCGCCGCGCTGAACACGCGCAACCTCGACGTGGTCGCCAGCGCAGTCGCGGCTGTCCTGAAGTAATACGTCGGCATCGGTGGCGGCATCGCCCGATGCCGCCGTGCCGACATGAAAAACGCGCTCCATGGAGCGCGTTTTTTTGTGCCCGAACCGAGCCGCCTGCAGCCGCACGCCGTCGGCGCACGGTTCGGCAATCGACGCCACCTTACTGCATGTACCAGCCGTGGCTGACGACGACGGATTGCCCGGTC
>NZ_JBSAXC010000029.1:0-53643 GCF_053427725.1 Burkholderia sp. PU8-34 | reverse complement strand
TGGGTTTGAACGCAGCCGTCGTCGTGCTGCGCGTTGCTTCAGGGGTGCTGTCGGCTTTCATCGGGCTTTCCGCATGGTTTTGTTGTCTCCAGTGCGAATTTTTAAACCCATCAAAAAGTTCTTGGATCGCGAATTTCCGTTCCGGACATTGAGCGGAATCGATGTTTGAACGAGCGGGAAAACGGGGCGGCATTGCCGGCGGCACGACGTGCGCCCTCGGACTGATGGAAGTGAACTCGCGCTAGAACACGGCGCGGCAAAGGCTGCGCGCGCGGCGCAAGGCAGCACGACGACGGAGAGAGCACCAGGCAAACGGGACCGCCGCCGGATCGACGCATCGCGACCTTCGCAACGCGCCGACGGCGGCGGACAAGGAAAGGCCGGCCGTCGACATGACCGGTCCTTGCGTAATCGGCATGAATCCAACAGCCGCGCGCGTTATCGCTCGTGATCGCGCGGGCGAGTACCGGGTTCGCGCAGACTTTCGGGGAACGCTCGGGAGGCGCGCTCAGTTATACCCAAGAATCGCGACCGTCGCGACATCCGGCCGGTCGAACTGGCTGCCGACAAGCGACACCGTCGGCTCCTGCAGCACTGCCTGATAGGACGACACGCGCACGTCGTCCGCGTTGCCCGCGTCATCGCATGCCGCGTCGGCGAAATCGTCCATCCCGACAAAGAACTCGGGTTGCATCTTTGAAAAAGTCATCTCCATTCCTCAATATGTGATGGGTGGTCTATGCCACTTGCTTCAGATTCACCGCATGCGGCGGCTCGCCGTCGTGTGCGGCTTCCGCATGCGCGAGCTGCGCGCGCGTGCGGCGCGTGATGTGGATCACCGCGAGCACGACCGGCGCGATCAGCAGGCCTTCCGCCAGCTCGGGATCGACCGGCAGGCTCAGCACGTGCATGGCCTTGAATGCCGCCGCCGCGAGCGACAGCACGTAATAAGAGATCGCCGCGACAGACAGGCCTTCGACCGCATGCTGCAGATGCAGCTGGTTGCGCGCGGTGCGCTCCATGCCGGCGAGCAGCCGCGTGACGTCCTTTTCCTGCGCGAGATTGACGCGCGTGCGCAGCAGGTCGACCGCGCGCGCGATGCGCGCGGCGATCTGCTCGTGACGCGCCCATACGCTGCGGCACGTCTCCATCGCCGGCGCGAAGCGCCGCTCCATGAATTCCGCGATCGTCGGCATGCCTTCGATCCGTTCCTCGCGCAGTTCGTGAATGCGCGCGAGCACGAGCTTCTCGTACGCGCGCGACGCGCTGAAGCGTCCACCGGACCCCGACAGCGATTCGACGCGCACCGCCAGGTGCGTGAGCCTGACCAGCAGCGCCGCGTCGTCGCCGTTCGTGCCGCTCGTGTCCATGCTCTGCATCAGCGCCTGCAGCGACGCGTGGATGTCGTCGAGCTCGCGGCTCATTCGGCGCGCGACCGGCAGCGCGAGCAGCGCCATCATCCGGTACGTTTCGATTTCATAGAGACGCTGCAGCAGGCGGCCGCCCTGCTCTTCGCGGAAATCCTCGTCGACGACGAGAAAGCGCATGAAGCCGTCGGGCCGCACGTGCCAGTCGCAGAACACCTTGCCGCCGCCGAGCACGTTGCTGCCGACGAGAATCGGCCCGTCGATCCAGCGGCGCAGGTCGCCGCAGACGAGCTTCGCGGCGGCGCCCGACACCAGTTCCATCCGCACCGCGACGAACCTGATCCCGTTCAGTCGTGCGAACCAGTCGGCCGGGATCCCTTCGATCGCGAGATCGTCGAAGTAGCCGGTGTCGCGGCGCGGCGCCGCGAACGTGAAGGTCGAGAATTCGGTGTGCCGCTCCCACTTCAGGTACCAGCCGCTCAGCGACTGCACCGCGTGATGCGTCGCGCCGTCTTGCGGCACGGGGAGGCCCGCGTCACGGCACAGCGCGTGCAGCAGCGTGTCGTGAATGTCCGGCTGGCCGTCCGAATAGATCGCGTAATGGGTCAGCGAAACGGATTCGGCCAGCCGCAGGAACGGCCGAGCATGCAATTCCGCGGCCAGTGCGGCGCGCAACGGATGGTCCATCATCGATACACCATGTTTTCCTTGTTCAACCCCGCGGCTTCGGCATGTCGGCTATCGTGCCCGGGCCAAGCCCGACGCGCCGTCAGCCGCAGCGGAATCGCTAGCGTGATCGCACTATGGCAGACACATAACGACAATAAAATCGCATAATGTTGATCGTTACGTTCAATTTTCCTGATACCGATGAAGATGCTCGATCACGACGTGCTCGCCACTGTCGTCGCGGTCGCGGAGACCGGCAACATGACCCGGGCCGCCGAAGCCGTGAACCGCTCGCAATCCGCCGTCAGCATGCAGATCAAGAGCCTCGAGGATGCGCTGGGGCGGCCGCTGTTCGTGCGCCGTCCGCGCAGCATCGTGCTGACGCGCGAGGGCGAGGTGCTGCTGGGCTTCGCGCGGCGGATGCTCGCGCTGCGCGACGAGGCATGGGCGGCCGTCGTACGTCCGGAAGTGACTGGCAAGGTCGTGATCGGCGTGCCGGACGACTATGCGTCGTCGCTTCTTCCTTCAGTGCTTAAGAAATTCTCGGCGTCGTATCCGAAGGTCGAGATCCAGGTGATCGGGCTGCCGAGCAGCGCGCTCGCACCGCTGATCAAGGACGGCACGGTCGATCTCGTCTGTGGCACCCGCGTGAAGGGGTTGTCCGGCGATTTCGTGCGGCACGAGCCGATGGCGTGGGCGGCGATGACGAACGGGCCGCGCGTGTGGGAGGAGCGGCCGCTGCCGATCGCGGTGTTCATGCCGGGCAGCGTCGCGCGCGAGAACGCGATCCGCAGCCTCGAACGCGCGAAGTTGCCGTACCGCACCTCGTATGAAAGCCCGAGCCTGCTCGGGCTGATCAGCATGGTGGAAGCGGGGCTCGCGGTCGCGCCGCTCGCGCGCTGCGCGATTCCGTCGCAACTGACGGTGCTCGGCCGCTCGCACGGGCTGCCCGACCTGCCGCCGCTCGAGCTGATCCTCGCGCGCAGCACGAAGTCGAAGCGGCCGCCGTGCGACTTCCTCGCGGAGCAGATCATGGAGGATCTGCAGCGGCAATCGGGGCAGGCGGGCGACACGTAAGCGCAAGTGCGAGTGCAAGTGTGCGGTCGAACGTTGCGCCGGCCGCCGCCGCGATCACGCCCGCTTCCGCTGCGCGGGCGCATTCACTTCTTTCTCGGATCGTCCGCCGGGTTGACATACACGATCCCCCACGGCCCGTTCACGTTCAGCTGGACCACGGTTTCTTCGCTGGTCCACGCGAAGTGGTGCATCCTGGGCGGCATCAAGATCATGCTGCCGGGCCCCAGCGGCCGCGATTTCTCGGGGTCGAGCGTGTCGCCCATCCCGTAGTTGAGCGTGCCGGACAGCACGGTGACCCGTTCGACGTTCGGATGCCAGTGCGGCGCCACCTTCGCATTGGCCGGAAATTTGACGCGCGCGACGATCGGCCCCTTCTTGTCCATTTTCCCTTCGAGAACCGCGATCTGTGCGCCAGGCACCAGCGGAAGATCGGCCCATTTGAGCTCGTCGGGCGTCACGATCATCACTTGGCTTGCCGACTGCGTCCACCCCGTCGGTGGAGCGGCCAGACAGGCCGCGACGACCAGCACGGGAATCGAGAATTGCCTGCTTTTCATTCTGCTCTCCTTATGACGGCCACGGCGCGGCCGACTCGGCCACGCACCAGGACTTCGCCGTTTCCCGCACCGACGCTGCCGTTCGACAGCGAACAACCGTTTGCAGCGAAGCTGTATCGAACATAGGAGAGGCACGGCACGATGCCAGTGAGACAAACCCGGAACAGCCGGGCGGCGCTGATCTGAGGAATGCAATGCGTGTGCGTGTCGCGATCATGACCAGATCACAGATGCCGGGCGAGCGATGCAACTCGAGATCGGCCGGCGGCAGGCCTTCGTCGGCGCCGAGCACGCGCCGGTTCGCGGGCAGCACGAAGTCGAAGCGGCCGCCGTGCGACTTCCTTGCGGAGCAGATCATGGAGGATCTGCAGTGGCGAACCGGGCTGGCCATTCGGCAGACTCGGCCTGCCGGATTCGTGGCGATATGCTCGTTGATTTCCGCTCCTTGCCCGCCGCCATGCCCGCCCGAAGTGTCGATCTCAGCCATGTTCTGCCATACGAAGCGACGTACTTCGACGATCGTCTGACGGTCCATCGAAACGATCTGGACATCTCCGCGTTGCTTGGGATGGAAGGCGAAGTTTCCGACGAACTGCTCGTTTCGTTGTGCGGAGCGCCTGCCGGATCGGATATTCAAGCCTATCTCGACAGTACGGAAAAACTGACATTCGCTGTCACCAACCCCACATTGATCCGATCGGAAAATCGTGTGTCTGTCATTCGAAACTCGGACGCGTCCATACTCGAACTCAGGACAATCGATCTGGTCGATAACGCTATCGCCGGACTCGGAGCGGCGATGCTGTGGCGGATCGTTCGAGCGTGTGATACGTTGGGAATCACCCGGATCGGTGCATTTGCAGCGGGCGGCCGCAAAGCGGCGCCAAAGCCCGGCGGGCCCCGACTATATGGATACTACGCGTGGCCAAGGTTCGGCTTCGATGCACCCATTCCCGACCAGCATGGCGATGAAGCGGCACTGTCCCAGTATTTTCAAGGGTACCCGGTCGGTTTGGCCGACGGGTCGCTTCGTTCGCTGCGCGCGCTCTACGCGACTCGATTCGGGCGAGATTTCTGGCGCGTAGCCGGATCGAATCGCTGGGTGACATTCGACGTTGCGCCGCATGGCGAGTCAGTGCTGGCGTTGCAAGCCTACTTGATCGAAAAGGGGATTTACGGATGACCGAAAAGCACAGCCCGATCGCTGGATTCCGAATCGCGCGGCCTGCGGCGCGGCGCGTTCGCACGATGAGCGAGCACCGTCCCGTTCTTCGCTCGGAAGTCAGGCAGCTCATTGAAGAACTCATCGTGAACGAACTCCGTCAAAGCCTGGCGAGCGTCATGCGCACGTCCGCCGTCGGGCCTGTCGAACGGCCGGCCGGCGAGCCAGCATCCCAGCCGCAAAGAAAAGTCTTCAACGTGGGTCGCATCGATCTCTCGAAGTGCAAGTTGCCCATCATATCGGACGCCGACGCCGAGGCCATGTGCCGCCGGGAAACGCTCATGCACTTCGGACAGGATCCCGATCTGTAACTTGTCGAGGCAATGAGATGGCCGCAGCCATCATGCCGTTCGGCCAAATGACTGAACGGCATTCGTGCTCGCGAACAATGCAATCGACAATCGATTCGAGTTCGACTGATCTCCAGTTAACAAAAATCGCTGACAGATTGGGAAATCGCCGCCCAATGGATCGACAAGCAGGCGTTGTCGAAGCGACAAGCCAACCGCCCGCGCGGGACAACAACCGTGCCCGCACCCCTACCCCTTCCTCGCCGCGCCAGGGTTGACCCGAGAATCCTGACATGCCACGAGCGGCCGGCCCCGGCGACGCGATCACGCTCGCGACCGTATCGGCGCCGTCCTGCAGCTTGACGGGCGTCGGTCGTTCTCCGGCGGCGGTGGCCGCCGCGGGACGGTTGAACTGCGAGGCCATCGCGGTTTACCGCAACGTCTCGCGACGCGCGTCCCACAGGCGCGAAACGTGCATTCGGATTTGAAAGAACCCCCGGGGGAAACAGGTGTGTCCGTGTCACCTTCCGCGCGTGAGCAAGGGTTTGTCTGGTTGGCTTTCGAAGCCTGCCTGAACTAGCTTCGTGAAGTCTGCCGCCGCATCGTTCGATCGGCGGAAAGTGACACTGTGGTGACGTATTGCGCACGACGATCCCGTATCGGAGCGCAGTCTCGTTGCCGACGTTTCATCGCGCTCGATCGCGCACGCATCGATGCCGCCAGAGAGACTTCCTTTGGCCGGCATGTGACGTGGCGCGCGTTCGGCCGACCCGTGATGTGATCCGAAGCGATCCGGAGCGACGTGCGCCGGGGGTGAATCTGCAAGCCTGATCATGGAGACGCACCGTGAAGCGCATGCCATTTCGCCATATCCGTGCCATCACCTATGCAAGCGTGCTGCTCTTTCAAGCCGAAGCGCAGGCGCAATCGCTTGACGCTCAGTCGACGCAGGAGAACATTTCCGCGCTGCGCCAGGAAGTCGATCACCATCTGAAGGAACTGGACGCGCTCAAGCGCAAGCTGGCCGACGAAGAAGCGAATCTGTCGCGCCTGAGCCGCGCGCTCGACGCCCGTGAGCTCTCTGCCAGGCGCGGCGCGGGCACCGGCGATACGGGCGGCGCCGGCGGCTCGGCGCCACCGGCCGATACCGGGGCCGCCGGCGCCAGCGCCGGAACGGCAGCCAGCGCGTCCGGCAACGTGCAGGCCGCGGCCGGATCCACCCCGACGCCGAGCCAGCCGGTCGGCCAGGCGCCGGTGCCGGACACCGCGCCACCGCCCGTCGCGCCGATCTTCGATCAGCCGGGCGTGCTGACACCCAAGCACAAGTTCGTCGTCGAGCCGTCGTTCCAGTTCAGCTATTCGTCGTCGGACCGCGTCGCACTCGTCGGCTACACGATCATCCCGGCCCTGCTGATCGGCCTGGTCGACGTGCGGGAAGTCAAGACGACGACGCTCACGGGCGCGGTCGCCGCGCGTTACGGGATCACCAACCGGATGGAAGTCGAAGTCCGCATTCCCTACGTGTATTCGACGACCGACACGGTCAGCCGGGAGATCTTCACCGGCACGGCGCAGGACAACGCGTTCAACAGCCATGGCAAAGGGCTCGGCGATGTCGAAATGACGCTGCGCTACCAGTTCAACAACGGCGGACCCGACAAGTTCTACTACATCGGCTGGCTCCGCTTCAAGACCGCCACCGGCAAGAGCCCGTTCGACGTCGTCACCGATTGCGTCACGCGCTGCGTCGGCAACACCACCGGCACCGGCCTGCCGCTCGAGCAGCCGACCGGCTCGGGCTTCTATGCGATCCAGCCGGGCCTCACCTGGCTGTTTCCGAGCGACCCGGTGGTGTTCTTCGGCAATTTCAGCTATCTGCACAGCTTCGGACGCGACAATCTCAGCCTCACGATTCTCAACGGACAGAAGGATTTCCTCGGCAGCGTGCAGCCCGGCGATATCTGGGGTTTCAACCTCGGCATGGGCCTCGCGCTGAACGAGAAGGCATCGGTGAGCCTCGGCTACGATCAGAGCATCGTGCTGCCGACGAAACAGAACGGCCAGACGGTGCCGGGCTCGGTGCGCGTGATCCTCGGCACGCTGCTCGTCGGCTACTCGTATCGGCTGTCGCCGAAGACCACGCTGAATCTGTCGATTGGCGCAGGCCTCACGCGCGACACGCCGGACGTGGTCATGACGATGCGCGTGCCGATCGCGTTCTGATCACCGGGCGCGGCCAGTGGCAGGCGGTGCGCCGGGTATCGGCCCGGCAAGGGCGCCGCTGGCCGCTCACCTGCCCGGCAATACGCCGATCAGCGCGTTGTTGAGCGTCGACATGATGTTCAGGTTCTTGAACGTCGACAGCGTGTTGACGGATGTGTTGATCGTGGTCAGCGCCTGAATGCGCTGGTTGTCGAGCGTATTCTGGATCACCGCGCCGGTCAGCGCCGGCAGCGCGCCGGGCTGCGCGGCATTGCCCGGGCCGACCTGGATCAGCGCGCCCACGTTCGCGGCCGCCAGCGCCTGCGCCTGTTGCGCGGTGATCTGGCTGATATCCGGAATGTTGATGTTGGTCGTCGCGACCAGGTTGCCGTTCACGAACGCGACTCGCGACACACCGAACGAAACCTGCAGGCCGCCCGGCAGATCGAAGCCGCCGCGCATCGCATCGAGGCGCGCGTCGGTGAGCGCGACCGCGCCGCTTGTCTGCACGACACTCTCGACGGTCGCGGCCGTCGATCCGTCCTGCATCGCCGCCGCGCCCATGGACGCCATCCCGCCGCACGCGATCGCAGCGATGCCGGCGATCTTTCTGGTCCCGGATCTCATGACAGTCCTCAAAAATCGCTCGGGCCGTGCTTCGGCACCACCACGTAGTACAGGCCATCGCGGTTGATGCCGGTATAGAGCGGTGCGCTTGGCGCAACGCGCCAGTCGCGCGGGTCGTTGAACACCGCGAGCTCGGGCTTGTTGTGGATCACGAAAATCACATGGTCTTCCCACTTCTGCTCGAAACTCGCCTGCGACATCGGCCGCGTGCCGGTGGCCGGATCGCCGACGAGCACCCGCCCGTCACGCAGCCCCTTCACGACCACGAAGTGGTGATAGCCGTGCTCGGTGATCAGCACGATCGCCGGCGTGTGCGTCTTCGCGAGTGTCTGCAGCGGCAGTTCGTAGCCGTCCGCGACGAAGCCGTGCGCTTCGAGAAAGCGCCGGATGTCGAGCAGCGAGAATCCCTGCCGCCGGATCTTCTCCTGATTGCCGTTCTCCCACATCTGGGCGAAGGCCGTCTGCTCGGTCATCGGATAGCCATACTGGTAAGTCAGCAGCGTCGCGACCGCGGCCGACCCGCAGCTGAAGTCGTACTGCTGTTTGACGGTGCGCTTGAAACGCGCCTCCTTGAGACTCGTGACGTGCATCGCGTAGCCAGCGCCTGCCGGATCGACGACGGTCATCTCGTCCGCCTGCGCAGCCAGGTCGCAAAGCGCGCACGCGAGCGCCGCCATCCACACTGCAGCAATCCGTGTCATCGCTCAGTTCCCGAAGTGCACGTTGAGCACCGTTGCGTTCTGAATCAGCACGTTGGCGCCGGTATTCTGGATGACCGTCGGCAGGCCGCTCGAATTGGCGAACGAGCCGTCGGCAATCGAATTCGAGCCCGTCGAGACCCGGTTCGCCACGTTGTCGGAAACCGCACCAGTCAGATAGTTCTGGCCGATCAGCGCATCGCCGCCCCGGTGCTCGTCGAGCTGGTCGGGCGTCATCGCAGCGCCGAAGCTGTCGTCGTGCGCGGTCGCGGCGCCAGTCGCAGGCATGGCGGCGACTGCGGCCGGAGCGGTCGCGGCGCTGTCCGCGAGCGCAACGGGCGTGGAAGGTGCGGGAGGTGCGGGAGTTGGCGCAGCACTGACGGCTGCATCCACGGCAATGAATCTTGACGCGTCGTCAGGCGCCGCCCGGGCCGTCAGGGCCGGCAGCAGCGCAACAGGCAATAGCACCAGCGAAAATGCCTTTCGGATTCGCATGGCTGTCTCCTTGGGCCCCGCGCGGGATTGCTCGGACCCGGCGCGCAGGGTGCGGAATCTGCGTGACCGTCGATCGACGGAAATCAGGCCGAATACGCCGGCGACGACGAGGCGGCCATTCAGCCATCCCGCCCTCGCCGGCCGGCCCGTCCGGCGATGCGACGCAAGCCGCGGGATCGTCTGCACCCCGCGGCAATGCGTACGTTTCGCCGCGACTGGCCGGCTGTTCTAACGTCCGACGGTCAGGTTCGCCTGCACGGTTACAGCCTGCTGCACGAGTGATCCCAGGCCGCTGTTCTGGTTGGCCATCATGATGCCGGCCGCGCTCTGACCGACGCTCGCCATCGAGTTGGCCATGTCGAACGTCCCCGCGCTGACTCCGACGGCTCCGCCTGCGCCACCTGCGCCGCCGACTGCGCCGTTACCGACGCCGCCGTTGCCGGTGCCGCCTGCGCCGCCCGCGCCGCCCATCGCACCCACCGCGCCGCCGCCTGCGGTCGCGCCGCCGTTGCTAGCCACCGTCGCCGCGCCGCCGTTGGTCGCGCTGCCTCCGTTGCCCGTGCCGCCTGCCGCGCCGTTGCCCGCCGAGGCCGTCGCTGCGCCGCCTGCACCGCCCGACGCTGTGCCGGTGCCACCCGTGCCCGGGCCCGATCCGCCCGAAGCCGACGACGAGCCCGCCGTCCCTGGGCCGCCCGTGCCGGTGCCTGTACCCGAACCCGCGCCGGTACCCGTACCGGTACCGGTGCCGCTGCCGACCGATGCCGTCACGTTTCCGCCGCCATGCGTCGTGACGCCGACGGAACCCGGATCGCCCGTGCCTGTGCCGCTACCCGTGCCCGCGCCCGTGCCGCTGCCCTTGCCGTCGCCGCCGACGCCAACCGACGCCGCAACCGCGCCGCCGCCCTTGCCGGAGCCGTAGCCGCCGCTCGCCGTGGCATAGCCGCCGCCCGCGCCACTGGCCCCGGCTGCACCGCCGTTTCCGCCGCGCCCGCCGTTGCCTGTGCCGGCCGTCGCGCTGCCGTTGCTCGCGTTGCCCGCCGTCGCGCTGCCGTTCGTCGCGGTGCCGCCGCTGCCGCCGGCGCCGCCGGCGCCGCCGGCGCCGCCTGTGCCACCCTTGCCGCCCAAGCCAACCCCGTAGCCGCCCCTGCCGCCGCTTCCGCCGGCCGCGCTGCCCGTGTTGGTCGCATGGTTGCCGATGCCCGAAACCTGGACGTTGCTCACGACTCCGTCCAGCCTGCTGAGCGCGACGACCTTGGTGGTATTGAAGGAATCCTGAGCGACGCTCGCACCGGGCGAGACTTCGTTCGCATTGGACCCGGTGGAGCTGGTCTGGGTCGAGCCCACCGTGTTGGTCATGGTGTTCGATCCGTCATCGGCCTTCTGACTGCATGTCGAGCTGGTATCGCTACTGCATGGGTTGGCCACCGCGTAGCCGCTGCATCCCAACGCGAGGATCGCAGCGGACGCCAATAAAGTTTTGCGCATGAAAACCTCCTGAAGTAACGAGGGGCGGCTTGGCCGACTGCGCCAATCCGGCCAACGTCACGCATTGGCGATGCCAACCCTGCAAGCGCCTGAATGCAAAAGGGAAATAGGTTTTTTTTACGCGAAATAACGTGACCCGCCCGATTTCAACGTGCGAAAAATGTTTCAAGCATGAAACGCGTCAAAGGGCGCTGCTCCGGGACATCCCTGATACGCGGATCGAATCCCGTTTGGTTTCAGACACATGCGGAGCCTTCCGAAGTCGGTCCGGTGAACGAAAAATGTTTCACTTTTGGCACAGTCGATTGCTGGATCCGGGTTCACCCGTGTCGACGGATATTCGATCCCGATCGCAGACGCACATCCGGCAAGGCAGCCGGCGCGATTCGTTCCGTACAGGAGGCAAAGGCCGCGCGCAGCGGCACTTCAGAAACGTATCAACTACGATCACGCAGCTTGTTTCGTCGAATCCCGCTCGCGTCAAGCATCGGCAAGCGCGCGTCAGGTTCATATGGAAAGAGGATTCGGCCGCGGCCGCCCACGCAACGGCGGCGATCGGCCGAGACTGACGCGAACGCGGCGCTCTCCTCGTGACGCGTATGCATCCACCGGATCGTGCCGAGCTGGCTCAGGCTGAACGACAGCCCGTTCAGACAGGCTGGCAAGCCGGCTGAAAAACAGGCCGACGAACAAGGCTGGCAAACAAGGCTGAAAAACAAGGCTGAAAAACGCCGCGCTCAACTCCAGTCCGACGCGGCCTCGTCCGGATCGACGAGCGTCAGCCCCGCCGCCGGCAGCGGCAGCGCGGTCTTGTAGCGCACCTGCTTGAGCGCGAAGCTGGAGCGGATGTTCGACACGCCGGGGATCGTCGTCAGCCGATCGATGATGAAGCGCTCGAGCGTTCGCATGTCGGGCATCACGACGCGCAGCAGGTAGTCGGCGTCGCCGGACATCAGGTAGCACTCCATCACCTCCGGCCGCTGCGAGATCGCTTCCTCGAAGCGCCGCAGCGCATCCTCGACCTGCTTCTCGAGGCTGACCTGGATGAACACGTTGATCCGCAGGCCGAGCGGCTCGGGGTCGAGCAGCGTGACCTGCTGCCTGACGAGGCCGAGCTTCTCCAGCGCACGCACGCGGTTGAAGCACGGCGTGGCCGTCAGGTTCACGGCGCGCGCGAGTTCCGCGTTCGTGATCCGCGCGTTCTGCTGAAGCTGGTTCAGGATGCCGATGTCGATGCGGTCGAGCCGCCGGGGCTGGGTACTCATCGTTGAAATATTCCTTGATCGTCGCCATAACCAGAATATTTATACTATCGTCGCGCAAAATCCCAATGAAATCAGACGCAAATTTTGCGGGCCGGCGGGTAGCATGAATCCCGTTGATGCGCGCCTCCCGGACCCGGCGTGCGGGAGAACTGCGATGACGGATTTATCCAGCGGTATCGAAGCGAAGCAGCGCGCCGACGCGGCGCATGTCGACACCGACCCCGAAGAAACTGCCGAGTGGCTCGACGCGCTCGACGGCGTCGTCGCGCACGTCGGCAAGGAGCGCGCGCAATACCTGTACGGCCGGCTGGCCGCCCATGCGCGTGCAAGCGGCCTTGCGTCCGCGCGCACGCCCGTCACGGGCTACGTGAATACGATCCCCGCCAGCGAGCAGCCGCGTTATCCGGGTGACCTCGACATCGAGGAGCGGCTGTCGGCCGCGTTGCGCTGGAATGCGCTCGCGATGGTCGTGCGCGCGAACCGCGCGTATGGCGAACTCGGCGGGCACATCGCGAGCTATGCGTCCGCTTCCGACCTGTTCGAGGTCGGATTCAACCATTTCTTCCGCGCGGACACCGCCAGTGCCGCCACCGGCACCGCCGGCGCTGGCGCTGGCGCTGGCGCTGGCGCTGGCACTGGCACTGGCACTGGCACTGGTGCTGGCGCCGGCGCTGGCACTGGTGCTGGTGCTGGTGCTGGTGCTGGTGCTGGTGCTGGTGCTGGTGCTGGTGCTGGTGCTGGTGCTGGTGCTGGTGCTGGCAACGGCGACGGTTGCGGCACCGGCGACCGCAACGACAATGGCAATGGCGACAGCGCAGGTGGCGACCTCGTCTACTTCCAGCCGCATTCGTCGCCCGGCGTCTATGCACGCGCGTATCTCGAAGGGTTCCTCACCGAGGATCACCTGAAGCATTACCGGCGCGAGATCGCCGGGCCGGGCCTGTGTTCGTATCCGCATCCGTGGCTGATGCCGGATTTCTGGCAGTTCCCGACCGGCTCGATGGGCATCGGCCCGATCAACGCGATCTACCAGGCGCGCTTCATGCGCTACCTGCAGCATCGCGGGCTCGCGAACACGGCCGGCCGCACGGTGTGGGGCTTCTTCGGCGACGGCGAGATGGACGAGCCCGAATCGCTCGGCGCGTTGTCGCTTGCCGCGCGCGAAGGGCTCGACAACCTCGTGTTCGTGATCAACTGCAACCTGCAGCGGCTCGACGGCCCCGTGCGCGGCAACGGCCGCGTCGTCGACGAGCTCGAAGCGCTGTTCGCGGGCGCCGGCTGGAACGTGATCAAGGTGCTGTGGGGCTCGGACTGGGATCCGCTGTTCGCGCGCGATCACGCGGGCGCGCTGGCCCGTGCATTCGCCGACACGGTCGACGGGCAGTTCCAGACGTTCTCCGCGAACGACGGCGCGTACAACCGGGCGCGCTTCTTCAGCCAGGACCCGGCGCTCGACGCGCTCGCCGCACAGCTGACCGACACGGAGATCGACCGCCTGCGCCGCGGCGGCCACGACGCGCGCAAGCTGCATGCCGCGTATGCGCGCGCGCTCGGGCACCGGGGCCAGCCGACCGTGATCCTCGCGAAGACGATGAAAGGCTTCGGGATGGGTGCGGCCGGCCAGGGCCGGATGACGACCCATCAGCAGAAGAAGCTCGACGTCGACGATCTGAAGGCGTTCCGTGACCGTTTCCGGCTGCCGCTGTCGGACGACGACGTCGAGCAGCTCAAGTTCTACAAGCCCGCGGAAGACAGCCCGGAGATGCGTTACCTGCATGCTCGCCGGGCTGCCCTGGGAGGCTATCTGCCCAGAAGGCGGATGGCGGCATCGAAGGGGCTGACCGTCCCTTCGATGCCGGCCTGGGGCGCATTCGCGCTGGACGCGGCCGGCCGCGAGATGTCGACGACGATGGCACTCGTGCGCATGCTCACCGCGCTGCTGAAGGATCGCGACATCGGTTCGCGTGTCGTGCCGATCGTTGCCGACGAAGCGCGCACGTTCGGCATGGCCAGCATGTTCCGGCAAGTCGGCATCTATTCGCCGCTCGGCCAGCGCTACGAGCCGGAGGATCTCGGCTCGATGCTGTATTACCGCGAAGACACGCGCGGCCAGATCCTCGAGGAAGGCATTTCGGAAGCGGGCGCGATCTCGTCGTGGATCGCCGCGGCGACGTCGTACAGCGTGCATGACCTGCCGATGCTGCCGTTCTACATCTACTACTCGATGTTCGGTTTCCAGCGGATCGGCGACCTGATCTGGGCGGCGGCCGACCAGCGCTCACGAGGCTTTCTCGTCGGCGCGACGTCGGGGCGCACGACGCTCGGCGGTGAAGGCCTGCAGCATCAGGACGGCAGCAGCCATCTCGCGGCGTCGGCGATTCCGAACTGCCGCGCTTACGATCCGGCGTTCGCATATGAAGTGGCAACGATTGTCGACGCCGGGATGCGCGAGATGGTCGAGCAGCAGCGCGACGTGTTCTATTACGTGACGGTGACGAACGAGAGCTACGCGCAGCCTTCGATGCCCGGCGACGATGTGCCGGCATTGCGCGAAGGGATTCTGAAGGGGATGTATCCGCTGCCGGCGGACTCGCACGCGACCGCGCAGGTGCAATTGCTCGGCGCGGGCGCGATCCTCGGCGAAGCGATCGCCGCACAGCGCATGCTGAAGGAGCACTGGGACATCGACGCGGCCGTGTGGAGCGTCACGAGCTTCACCGAGCTGCAGCGGGACGGAATGGAGGCTGAACGGCTGTCCCGCCTCGACGACACGCCGGCGACGCCGCATGTCGCACCGTACGTCACGCAGGTGCTCGCCGCGTCGCGCGGGCCGGTGATCGCCGCGACCGACTACGTGCGCGCGGTGCCGGAACTGATCCGCGCTTACGTGCCGCGCCGCTACGTGACGCTCGGCACCGACGGCTTCGGACGCAGCGATACGCGTGAAGCGCTGCGCGCGTTCTTCGAAGTCGATCGCGCGAGCATCGTGATCGCCGCGTTGAAGGCGCTGGCGGATGAAGGCGAAATCGGCGCCGATGTGGTGTGCGCCGCGCGCGAGCGCTATCGGAAAGCCGCGCAGCCGGGCAGCGCGCCGTGGCAACGATAGGCGGCGACATCCGTAGCGGACACGGGTGACCTGGAAACAGCGGGACGGATCCGAATGACGTGCGGATCCGTCCTATCCGTCCTATCCGTCCTATCCGTCCTATCCGTCTGATCCGTCTGATCCGTCTGATCGACGCAGCGCGACTAACTCTGATTCGCCGCGCCTTCGATTCGGCACGCTCGAACCCGAACAATTGACCGGAATCCGGCCGGCACGCCGGCAGCATCGCCCGCGAAGGCGACGCGTCGAACCGCGCCGGTTGTGACCGACTGGTCATCATATTCGCTTACACAAGGGATGCGCGTGCAGACGCAGCGCATCCCGGCATGCGTCCACGCGTCTGCATCGCACGCTACACCGGCAGCGCATGCGTCGACAGGATTTCCTTCAGTACCATGAAGCTGCGCACCTGCCGCACGCCCGGCAGGTACAGCAACTGCTCCGCATGCAGCCGGTTGAAGCTCTCGCTGTCGCGCGTGCGCACCAGCATGAAGTAGTCGAATTCGCCGGTCACGACGTGACACTCGACGCATCCCGACACCTTCTGCGCAGCCTTCTCGAACGCGGCGAACGCTTCCGGCGTCGAGCGGTCGAGCACGAAGCCGATCACGACCAGCATCCCCGCGCCGAGCGCCTTAGGCTCCAGCAACGCGACGATTCCGCGGATCAATCCCATTTCCTTCAGCCGTTCGACGCGCCGCAGGCACGCGGGTGCGCTCAGCTTGACCTTCGCGGCCAGCGCGACGTTCGAGATCGACGCGTCCTGTTGCAGTTGCCGGAGGATCGCGCGATCGATGCGATCGAGCACTGGCGCGGCTTCCGGAGTCTGAGCCGGGCGTCTGCCTAATTTCATTGCGTCTTCCTCCTGTTCGACGAATTCGGATTATTCAGAACGAGATGATCACGTCTGAAACGTAGGGCGACGTTATTTATTTCGCAAGCTCATTTCGCGCACGCCTGCCTATCATTTTCTTGTCGGGACGTCATCTGCCGGCCGATGCCGGCGGCTCCGATCCCGTCACCTCCCGTCACTTATCCGCCGCGCCTTCCGGAGACATTCGATGAACCTGCAACGCTTCCCCCGTTATCCGCTGACCTTCGGTCCGACGCCGATCCAGCCGCTCGCGCGCCTGAGCGCACATCTCGGCGGCAAGGTCGAGCTGTATGCGAAGCGCGAGGACTGCAACAGCGGCCTCGCGTTCGGCGGCAACAAGACCCGCAAGCTCGAGTACCTGGTTCCCGACGCGCTCGCGCAAGGCTGCGACACGCTCGTGTCGATCGGCGGCGTCCAGTCGAACCAGACGCGGCAGGTCGCCGCCGTCGCCGCGCACCTCGGGATGAAGTGCGTGCTCGTACAGGAGCATTGGGTCAACTACGACGATCCCGTGTACGACCGCGTCGGCAACATCCAGCTATCGCGGATGATGGGCGCCGACGTGCGGCTCGTGCCGGACGGCTTCGACATCGGCATTCGCCGAAGCTGGGAGGAAGCGATGGAAAGCGTGCGGCAGGCGGGCGGCAAGCCGTATCCGATCCCTGCCGGCTGCTCGGAGCATCCGCTCGGCGGACTCGGGTTCGTCGGCTTCGCGGAGGAAGTTCGACAGCAGGAAGCGCAGCTCGGCTTCAAGTTCGACTACATCGTCGTGTGCTCGGTGACGGGCAGCACGCAGGCGGGCATGGTCGTCGGATTCGCGGCCGATGGGCGCGCGGATCGCGTGATCGGGATCGATGCGTCGGCGACGCCGGAGAAGACGCATGCGCAGATCACGCGCATTGCGCGGCACACGGCTGAAATCGTGGAACTCGGACGCCGCATCGACGAGCAGGACGTCGTGCTCGACACGCGCTATGCGGGCCCGGAATACGGGTTGCCGAACGACGGCACGCTCGAAGCGATCCGGCTGTGCGCACGACTCGAAGGCGTGCTGACCGATCCCGTCTATGAAGGGAAGTCGATGCACGGGATGATCGACAAGGTGCGCAAAGGGGAATTCGAGCCGGGGTCGAAGGTACTGTATGCGCATCTCGGCGGGGTGCCGGCATTGAGCGCGTATAGCAGGATTTTTCGGGAGGGTTGACGCGGTTCGGCGGAGGCACGACATGCGCCGATGTCGCCGGCTTCAGACAGGCTCCGATCGAACCGGCGCGACACGCGCCCGGTTCGACTCCCCCCAACCATCTAGCGCAATACCTTGATCTCGATGGCGCCGTAATACATCGCCCGCTCGGTTGAAGCCGACGGGCGAGTCTTCCGCCACCATTTGTCGAATCCGAGCTTGAAGCAAGCCTCGCGGTCGTTCGGACACGCGTTCGCCACGCCGCTGGAATCCCGCGAGCGGTTCATCGTCACCTTCAACAGCGCGCCATGAATGCGGGAAATCTCGCCGGTCGTTATGTTCTGCGGCGCCGGTTCCTGCAGACGAAGCAGCGGATCGATGCCTTGCCCCAATCCGATCGATAGAAGCGCGTTTCGTCAGGCGCGCCGCTCTGCGAGCCCGCGCGGCAAACCGATGCGACGAGTGCGTATGCGGCAACAACGAATCTACTGCGCATTCACGTTTCCTTCTCGCGGAAACAACCGGGCACATACGCGCCCGCCAGCATCGCCAGGAACCGGCTGTTGGTCGACAGGTCGGTGCGCGGGCCGGCCGGCAGCAGATCTGCACCATCTCGATCTGGTGCGTGGTGAGCGGGCGCGCAACACGAGACGATTCGGCGCCTGCCGGCAACCGCGTGACTGGATTTCCGTGTCGATCTCGCGCGCGCCCTGTTTCTACATCGGCGCAAAGAATCCGATCAAATATCTCGCATACTGCGCAACAGATAACCGTCTGGCCTGGAAAGCTCTTCCAATACCGAAAAATGATCGCAATTCTCGACATGTACGAGTTCGACATCCTCGCCAGCCAGACGACACGCATTCGCATAGTCATCGGATTGACGCACCAACTCCGGCAACTCGTCGCTGCCAACGGCGATAACGGTAGGCGCTCCTGGCGAGATTACCTTAACAGGACTATAGGTGCGCACTTCGTCCGTCGAAAGCCCAAGCTTTTCATTGAGTGTAGTAAGCCGTATCGGCTCTAGATCAGTGAGCGCACTAATCGGCAACGCTTTACGAACCGCAGGGTGCGATCGGTGCATCGCAGTCAGATGCCCGCCAGCCGAATGCCCGCACAGATATAGCGATTGGCGGCTAATCCCGAGTTGATCCCTGTCGGCCTCCAGGTGATCCAACAGCATGCCTATCTCACTGACGATCCGTGTCATTGAAGCTTCGGGAGCAAGCGTATACTCGGCCAAAACGACATTGAATCCGAGCGACAGGGGTCCCGCCGAAACAAACGCAAAATCCTCCTTCTGGCAGCTTTGCCAATATCCACCATGGATGAAGACGAAGGTTGGGGCGTTGGGTGTATCAGACGGAATCCAGTCGTAACGTTGGCGAGGGCGCTGGCCATAGCGGATATCTCGACGGCAACGCGAAGATGCGTACAGGGCCCTGCTCCTGCTCTGAAAATCCGCAAGTATTCGCTCGTAGCCAGGAGTCGCGCCAATAATATTGTATGCGTCGTCAAGTTCCGCCGCATTCATTTCACGGTAAATACTTTTCACAAATATCGCCAAGCAATAATAGATGGATGATGTGATCACCTGACGTGACCACATCATCGATCAAGTAACGAGCGCTTTATCTCGGAATTTGACGTAGTCGCCGGGGCGACGCATCACAGGTCGTTACTTGCGCTTGAAGAACCACCAATTGCCGGTGTTCAGCGCTCCGCCATTCAGCGATACACCAACCGCGTTGCCACCGTTGCCGGACGGGTTCGATTGGCCGTATGCAATACTCAGGCCCACGCCATTTTGCGACGAAGAGGAACCGACGTTACCCGAAATCGCCCCACCAATGACGAGCCCGCCGCCGGATGTGCGAGTGGTCTCAGCGAAGTTAAGTTCGCGCATTTCTACTACTCCTTGATTCGCATTGGAAAATTGCAATATCTTCCGGATTTGCATGCGACACATAAAGAACTAAATCTTTAAATCTACACGCAAAGCAGGAGCACCGCTGATTTATATAATACGTCTATCCATCATGCGGCGCAGTCTCATCCTATTGCTGTTGACGCGGCCTGGCTATCTGACGAGTCCGATTTTTCTCATGAATATGTGACAAGCGCTGTCCAACGGCAGATGAGCCTGGACGGGGCATTTCCGCCGCATTTCCACGGGATGATGAGCCTGGGCTGAAGCGAACCCGGCAAGGGATTGACTGCCGATGGACTGCAGGCTAGTCGGGATGGTTGATGATCTATGGATGATCATCGATTTGAATGAAACAAGAATCCGCACCATGGAACAGGTGCGTGCCGTGCTCGCCGGACGGCATCACGTAATCGAGCACGAGCACGTCGCACGACACCGCGTCGAGCTTCTCGATCAACGCGGCGGCGCTCGGCACGACCACGACGATCTCGATCGTCGGCATGTCGTTCAGCGTCTGCGCATGCCGTGGCCGCTCACCGGATGGTCGTCGCGACGATCACGCGCACCGAGAATTCGTCCATTGAGTGCCTGTTGAGTCGGCGTCATGCGGCGCCGCGAAGAGTTTTCTGGGAATGCCGTACTGGCCCTCCAATTTTCTCGATATAGTCGGCTTCCGGTAGATGGGCCGGTCGACACGACGCCCCGCTGCCCCGGCGGGTACGCAGCGGCGCGCATCAATCGCGTCGCATCCCGCCTGGCCGATCCGGGTCAGTTGTACTGGAGCACATACGTCAGTGTCGCATCCGCCTTCCCCGCCTTGATTTCGCCGCCGCTGGCGATGTAGCGCGCCTTGCCCTGGAAGCGGTAGAACTCGCTGTTGGTGCCGCTGCTCGTCCAGGTCATCGGCATCGCTTTCGCCTTGGAGAACGGCAGGTCTACCCCCTTGTCGTTGGTCAACGCCACGCCGACACCCTGCGCCATGCCGGCCTGGCCCTGCCCATCCGTGAGCAGCAAGCCGTCGCGCGGCGAATTGCCATCGAAGTAGATCGACACGGGCGGCTTGGCGGTCGGGTTCATGCCGTCGCAGCGAATGTCCAGCGAGAAATCCTTCTGAAGCGTGTTGCCCTGCCTGAGCTCGCCGATGGCGGGCCGCCCCAGATTGACGGTGGGCGCGGACGCCGGGCTGTAGCAGCTGGTGAAGTAGATGTTGTTCACCAGCGTGGTCTTCAACTGGGTACCCTTGACGGGTATCCGAGTCTGCGGAACCGTGGACATGTAATAGAGAGTATTGACATCGAACGGCGTGATGCTGCCGCTTCCGACCGCCATCCCGGTGCGGATGAACTCCACGCGCATCCTGTCGGGGGTCGGCAGAGGGACGGTCGGCCCGCGGCCCTTGTTTTCGAATGGCGGGGTAAAGGGGGTGGACCAATTGCCGGAGGTCGACATGAAGGCGATACGAATGCCGATGCCGGGGATCCCGGATTCGTAAATTTTCTTGCTCGCATCCTGCAGTGGAAGCGTGACCGTCATTTGCTCCATGCCCCAGGGCTCAGCTCCGTCGCAGAGGTAAAAAGTCAAATAGTTTGACAGGGAAACGTCATAGTAGGTAAGCACGCCTCCAATGGCTGCAGCCCGCAGCGTGAGGCTGGCCGGCAACGGCGCAGCCGTTAATTGGGAAGGCGTGCTCACTCCGCCGTTCCACTTACACACGGCCTGAGCCTGCCCGACCCACCCGCCGAAGATCAGCATCAACGACAGCACGGCCGTGCGAAGCGGAGCGGTGATCCGCCGCGGCACGACGGAACGGGATTTGGAATGAGTTTGAAGATGCATCGTGGTTCCTCGTATCTCTGAATGGGGAAAGGTCATCCGAACGCGGCTCAGCGCGTGCCGACAACCGTGCGCGCATCCGTGCCGCGATATCTGACGCGCACGAGGTTGACGAGCACGTGCGCGCCTCCCGCTCGATCGCCGTCGGCGTGCGCGATCGTGATCTCGCGGCCGAGCATCGCACGCCGAGCGTCTGCAGCGCGCGAAACACGGCGGGTGAATTGAGCATCGTGACGATCACGAAGCGCAGGTCGGGATAACGACGGTGCAGGTAGCCGATCAGCGCCTGGCCGTCGCCGTGCTCGCCCGCCGGCATCACGTAGTCGAGCACGAGCACGTCGCACGGCGCGGCATCGAGCTTCTCGATCAACGCGGCGGTGCTCGGCACGACCGCGACGACCTCGATCGTCGGCATGTCGTTCAGCGTTTGTGCAATGCCGTGGCCCGTCACCGGATGGTCGTCCGCGACGATCACGCGCACCGAGAATTCGTCCATTGAGAGCCTGTGGCGGGCGGCGCAATGCGGCACCGCGAACCGCTTTATGTGGATGCCGTACTGGCCCCCCATTTCATCTCAATAAAGTCGTCTCTCGGTGCGCCAACCGGCAGACAAATCCCCGTGCCGCTTCGGGCGGGCACGCGGCGACGCACATCGATCGCGTCCCCTCCCCGCGTTGCCGGTTCGGCTCAGTTGTACTGGAGCACGTACGTCAGCGTCGCGTCCGCCTTCCCCGCCTTGATTTCGCCGCCGCTGGCGATGTAACGCGCCTTGCCCGCGAAGCGATACAACTCGCTGTCGGTGCCGCTGCTTGTCCAGGTCATCGGCATTGCTTTCGCCTTGGCGAACGGCAGGGCTACGCCCTTGTCGTTGGTCAGCGACACGCCGACGCCCTGCGCCATGCCGGCCTGGCCCTGCCCGTCCGTGAGCAGCAAGCCGTCGCGCGGCGCATTGCCCTCGAAGTAGATCGACACGGGCGGCTTGGTGGTCTGGTTCATGCCGTCGCAACGGATGTCCAGCGAGAAGTCCTTCCGAATCGTGTTGCCTTGCGTGAGCTCGCCGATGGTAGGCCGCCCCAGATTGACCGTGGGGGCCGACGCCGGGTTGTAGCAACTGGTGAAATAAATGTTGTTCACCAGCGTGGTCGCCAACTGGGTGCCCGTGACCGGGATACGGGACTGCGGGACCGTGTTCAGGTGAAAGACTGAGCTGAAATCGAACGGCGTAATGCTGCCTCTGCCGACATCCATTCCAGTACGGATAAACTCCACCACAACCCGGCCGGGCACGCTATAGACGATGTTCGCCGTCGTTTGGCGGTTGAATGGCGCGGCGAGTGTACCCCAACCGGTGCCTGAGAAGGAAATACGAATACCGACCCCGGGAATCCCGGATTCGTAGATTTGCTTGCTCGCGTCTTGTAGCGGAAGCGTGTTGGTCACGACTTCCATGCCATAGTAATCGGATGCACAGGTGAACCGCGTTAGGGTAGGGTAAGGCGGGAGATTAACCATCGCGGTGGCCATCACACCGCCGATGGCAGCTGCCCTCAACGTCACTGTGGCGGGCAACGCTGACGCTTTCAACTCCGAAGGCGGCGGCGGGGTATCCCACTTACACCCAGCGGCTTGGGCTTGCCCGCCCCAACCGGCGAGAAAGAGCATGAGCGACAGCATGGCCGCATGCAATGCAGAGGCGGTCCGCCTCGGTGCGACGGAACGATATCCGGGATGAGTATGAAGATGCATCGTGATTCCTCGTATCTGTGGATTGGGAAGTGCCGTCCGGACGCCGTTCAGCGCGCGCCGGCAATCGGGCCGGCGTGCGTGCACCTCACCACCTGCCGCTCGTAGGCCAGCTCCTTGTTCTGCGGTTTCAGCGCATAGCCGATCGTGCATTGCCTGTCGCCCCAGCGCACGTCGATGCTGCCCTTGTCCTCGATGCCGAACACCAGCACGCGTGACTGGTTGTCCACCATGCCGAGCAGCTTGCCCTTCGCGTCGTACGCCTGCGCGCCAAACGGCACCTTGCCGCCTTCGTCCTGGCTCAGCTCGAACTGCACGCGCCGGCCTGACTCCGCCTCGAAGCGGGTCTTGACGATCGCTCCACGCGTCGGCACGACCATCTTCGCGTTGTCGGTAATCTCGGTTTGCGTGCCGATGCTCGACGGATCGATGTTCAGCCAGTTCTGACGGTACGGCTGCAGATACGGCACGATCGCGTAGCCGCGCCGGTCAGTGCGCACCGTCGGCGATCCGCCGAACGTCACGTCGCGCACCTTCGGCACCTGAACCACGGCAAACGTCTCGCCGAGCGGCTGGCCGAGCGTGACGCCGCCGCCATGCACGACGACGGAGCCCGACGCGCCCGCGTCGAAATGCCGGCCCGAACGGTCCTGCGTGAAGTTGCCGGTCAGCTTCGCGTTCGGCGTATCCCAGCCCGCGCTGACGCCGCCCGAGCCACCGCCATCGCGGCTGTAGCCCGCCTGCACGCCGTAATTGACGGTGTTGCTGTCGTTCAGGTAACCCGACACGCCGGTCTGCACGTTGTAGTCGCCGCGCGTCGACGACACCGCGTTCGCGTACAGACGATGCGAACTTGACGCCTTGCCCAGCGGAATGCTCACGGACACGCTGAACTGCGTGTCCGGACGCGCGAACGGCCCCGATTCCTGGGTATGCGATGCCGACACGCTGTAGCTGATGTTCTTGTAGCTGTTGCTGTAGCCGACCTGAAAGCGCCGGCTGCGTGCTTCGCCGTTCCAGTAGGTCGTGTCGCCGACGCCGGCAAACATCGAGCCGCTTCCGAGCGGCTGATTGACGTTCACGTCGAGGCGGCTTTTCTGGCGCGCGACGCGCGGCCCGAACGAACGGTCCGTATCCTCCACGTGCTGGCTCAACGTGCGGTAGCCGTCCGTCGAATAGCGGTAGCCGACCATCGTGAACGTCGTGTTGGTCGGAAACAGCGTCTTCGAATACAGAAAACGCAAGCTCTGCCCTTGCCGGGTGCCCGCCGACGTGCGCGACCGGCTCGTCGTGACGTCCAGCGACATGCCGCCGATGCGCGTGTTCACGCCGATGCCGAGGGCCGCCGCCACGTAGTCGTCCGCGGCGATAATGCCGCCGTAGCCGGTGAAATTGTCGGACACGCCGTACACCAGCGTGCCCTGCGTGAACTTCGGGCTCGACTGGCCCCGGACGCGATATTGACCGGCGGCGAACGAATACCGCAGGCTGCCGCGCCGAACCATGACCGGCAGGTACGAGTACGGTTGAGTGAACCGGCGCACGCGCCCGTCCGACTCGGTGATCCTGATCTCGAGGTCGCCGTTCGAGCCGCTCGGATAGATGTCGGTGATCTCGAACGCGCCCGGCGGCACCGGCGTCGAGTAGATCACGTAGCCGTTCTGCCGCACTTCCACGATGGCATTGCTCTCGGCAATGCCGCGCACAACCGGCGCGAAACCGACTTCGCTGTCGGGCAGCATGCCGAGATCGGTGCCGATCTGCGCGCCGACGAAACGCACGCTGTCGAAGATGTCCCCGGACGTATACAGCTCGCCGGCCGCTACCTTGCTGCGCAGGCGCCGGATGTCGCGCTCGACGTAGCTGCGGTTGCTGGTGAAGCGGCTGCCCGCACCCGTGGTGCCGGTGAACGTCGATTCGTTACGGAAACGCCAGCCGCCGGCATTGAAGCCGTTGCGCAAACCGACGAAGTAATACTCGTTGTTGTTGCCGTGGCTATCGTTGCGGCTGTAGCTGACCTGATAGTCGCTGTACAGCGCAGGCATGCCGTCGTCCCACAGCGACTGGTCCACGTAGCCGCGCGAGGTGCGCGACACATACAATTGCGGAAAGCTGATGTTCAGCGACAGCGTATTGGATTCGAACTCCACCGAAGCGCCGTCCGCCACGGCGGGCAGATCCACGATCGTCGCGTCGTCCGCGCCCGCGGCAATGCGCCCGTCCTTCTCCAGCCGCGCGACGTTGACGCCGGCGGTGCGCAACAGCCCGAGCGTCACCGTCGGCTTGACGGCGCCGTCGGCGTCTGCGCGGAACACGACGTCCTGACGCTTTACCAGTGCGTGATTCAGATAGACGTCGACGTCATAGCTGCCCGGCGGCACCGCGCTGCCCTTCTCGAAATAGCTCAGCTCGACCGGCCCTTCGCCCTTGCGCAGAAAGGATTCGTTGAATTCCACCGCGTGGCCCTGCGCCGGCAGCATCAGGCCGAGCAGCGCAAGGCACGGCGCGCCGATCTGCGCGGCCGTCCAGATATCCCCTTCCTTCCTGACGTTCTCCATACCTTTTCTCTAAGTTGATTCACCTCCCGAGCGGAATCGCAACCGCGAACACTCCCTTCCCCGCGGCACAGGCGTTGGGATAACGAAGATGAAGAGGGATACGACGGGCTGAACCGGCTGCGTCAACCGGCGGTGGTGCCGTCGTGCGGTTCGACGGCGCCGTAATCGTTGATCGATTCGAAGTGGACCTTTACGCCCGCTGCGGCGGCGCCAGCCGGCAGATCCTTGACGGCAAAATGGCGGGTGGCGGACGGCGGCACCATCTCGGCCGCTGCGGTATAGTTCCGGCCACCGCTTTGTACATTGACCGACGCCAGCGAGACGAAGTAAGCCGACGGATTGCTGACTTCGAGCTGCGTCTGGCTGTCGCGTTGAACGAGCTTCCAGCGAAGCTGCGCGGGTGCTTCCTCGACCTTGCCGGGCAGGCCGGCGGGCCGGTAGAAGAACTTGATGCGCTGACGCACGGCAATCTGCAGCGAGTTGTCGTACTTGGCTTTCTGCGGGATTTCCTGCACGTTGAGCCAGAACACCGACTCGCGATCGGCGGGCAGGCCCTGACCGTAGTAGAGGACGCGCAGCGTCTGCTGCTTCTCCGCGCCGAGGCGGCCGAGCGCCGGCGTGATCGCGAACGGCACGTCCGCCGTCCCGTCGCTCGCGTCCATCCACGACTGGATCATCACGTCGGCGGGCGCTCGGTTGCGGACCAGAATCGACGCCTCCTTACTCGGCGCGGCCAGCACGACGCGGGTTCCGTCGAGCGTGACGCCGGCGAGCGCAGCGCCCGAAGACAACAACAGCGAGCCGGCCAGGGCCAGCCCTGCAAAGTGGAATCGTTTCATGTCGAATGGGAAGTCGTTGATCGGGCGGGAATGTCTCCCCGCCCGGGGGTGGATTACTCGTAGGTCAGCGTGAACGGCAGCGTGCCGTCGGCGGTACCGGCCTCGACGTCGTTGCCCGCCTTCACGTAGCCGGCGCGCAGCGCCAGGTTGGCCGTGTAGGTCGGCGCTTCGGCGGTGCCGCCCTGGACCAGCGGTGCGTCGAACGTCTCGTTGGCGTTCAGATTCAGCAGCGTGCCCGCCGTGTTGTAGATGCCGATGCCCACGCCCTTGGCCGTGCCGGTGGTCTTCAGCAGCTTGTTGTTGGTGCCGTCCACGCCCGAACCGCCGGCCGGGTCGAAGCGCACCTTGACCGTGTTCAGGCCCTTGCCGGTCGAACCGCAATCGAGGTTGAGGTTGATCGCGGTGGCGGCCGCGATGCCGCTGCCCGCGGTGCCGCCCAGCGCGTCCACGCTGACCTTGCCCAGCTTGACGTCGATCGACTGCTCACCCTTGTTGCCGGTCACGGACGTGCCGTTGCCGCCCGTGATGTTGCACGACGCTGCCACGATCTCGCCCGTGAAGTTGATCGTGCCATCCGCGGCATGAGCAGCGTTCATCGCCGCGAATGCGAGACCGGCAGCCGACATCATCATTGCAATCTTTTTCATTTCGAGTTCACTCAATCATTAATGGAGAATTACCGGCGACATCGTTCGGTCCGAACGCACGCCACATTACTTTCTGCACAACTAAACTACCTTCGATTTAAGTGTCCTTGACCACCCCGCAATAGAGAAAATTGAAATCTCCCCCGACACTCCGGACGGGGCTCGAACCGTCACGAATACTCGGTTACCGGCCCTCGACACCGCCCATGGCGGGATCGTCGACCAGATCGAGACAGGTCGCGCACTTGATCAGCTCGACTTCGTTCTTCACGCCAAGCTTTTTCATCGCGCTCAGCTTCTGCGAACTAATCGCCTGCTTTCCCTTTTTTAGCCAACTCGCGATCTCGTTGCTCGACAGGTCAGACAGGTAACGCCGGATGACCCCGATCTCGCGCGGCGATAGCTTCGACTCGCGCCGGCCCTCGCCTTAGCTAACCTCGTCGCGCGTGCGCTTGATCGTCGAAGACAGATAATTGCCACCACCGTAGCCCGAATGAATCGCGGTGATAATATGACCGCCGTCGTCGAACTTGCTGACAATGCCCGACCTGGCTTCAGGATGACGACATAAAGCAACATCTATCTCGTGACTTCAATTATAAAAATTGCCAGATCAGCGGCAAACAGGACAAGTTCCAATCTGAATCAGCGATACATAGGACAAGACCGAATTTCTAATCGCCACTTGACTTGCAGGGCAATCGTACAAACTGTGTCAATCGTTAAATGGCGCTTCCGTTTGCTCTCGCGCAGCGCGAACCAGCGCGGCATCCACCTGGTCTCGGCATGGTCAAGTCAGGTAGGCATGTCGCTGGGGCAAGTCCGGACCGCCGACAAGAGCAACGAAATCACGGCCATCCCGGAACTGCTCGATTTCATGCGATTGCCCTGGTGAAAAAGCACTGTCCAATGTCTCAACCGATTACCGAATACGGTTCGAGGGTGTCTCAAGCGGCAGCCGGTCACGACGTGACCGCGCCTCCCTCTCCGACCGACCGTGACGCCGCGTTTCCGCACGATCCGCTATCAGTGGCCAGGTTTGCCGTGCGCGTCATGTGTGTCGCCGGCCGCTCTATCCTTATTGCCTGACTTCCCTCACTGGCCCGCGACGCAAACCGAATTCAACCGGCGCAGGCCGCGCGTGGCCGCGTTGCCTTTCGCGACGGGCAGCGCGTACTTGATCGAGCACGACGTGTCGTTCCAACGTATCGTCAGCGTGCCGTTGTCCTCCAGCCCGCGCGCGAAGATCCGGCTGCCCTGCCCGACCACGCCGACTTCCTTGCCCCCCGCATCGACGACACCCGCGCCGAACGGCAGCGCGCTGCCGTCGTCGCGCCGCGCGTCGATCACGGCCGACTTGCCCGACGTCGTCGCAAATTCGATCAGCGACACAGCGCCTGCTCGCGGCGCGACCTGCTGCGTCGTCATCTTCATCTCGACGTCGGTGGACAGCCCTTCCGGATCGAGCTCGATCGAATTCATCGAATACGGCGTCAGGTACGGCACGACCGCATAGCCACGCCCGTCAATGCGCGCGCCCGGCGAGTTCATCACGCGCGCGCCGGCCGCGTCGTCCGCCTTGACGATCGCGAATGTCTCCGACAGCGGTTGCGACAGCGTAAGCCCGCCGCGGTGAGCCACCATCCCGCCGCGAATGCCGACCGAGCCCTGCTGATAGCCCGTGCCCGCGCCAGCCGTCGCCGACAGTTCGCCGAACGCGCCGCGATAGACGACGCTGCCGCTGCCGTCGTTGTTCGCACTGCCGTTGCCGGACGCCCGATTCGCCGTGACGCTGTACGACATGTTGTCATCGCGCCCCGCCGAACCCGAGATCGTCGCGAGCGCCTGGTTCTGGCCGTTCGTGCTGTGCGAGAAGCTCGTCGTCGCCGTCACGGGAGACGTGCGGCCGAACGGGATCGTCGCGCTCACGTAGTACTGCGTTTCGCTCCGGCCCATGCTGTTCTGCTGCCGCAGCACCGATACGCCGTAGGTGATGTTCCGGAACGTGTTCGAATACGTCGCCGAATAAGTGAGATCGGTGCCGCCGCGGTTCCAGTAATTCGTCGCGGATACGTTGAGCCCGAGCCGCCCAGCGCGCTCGCCGAGCACCTGGTTCACGGACAGCGACGTGCGGCTGCGTTGCCGCGAGACCGAGTCGACGGCTCCGCCGTTCGCGACGCGCTCGCGCACGAGCATCGCGTCGTTCAGCCCGAAGAAGCCGCTCGTCGAATAACGGTACGTGGCGAGCGACACGTCGGTCTGCGTCTGCACGATCGATTTCGCATAACTCAAGCGCGCGCTGGTGCCGTTGAAGCGCTTGACGCCCGGCACCGACGTGCTCGCATGCGTAACGTCGAAGCCGAACGCGCCGAACCCCGTGTTGAGCGCCGCGCCGACCATGCCGGACAGGTAGCCTTGCGCGACGGTCGCCCCGCCGTACGCGGTCACCATGTTCGTCAGGCCCTGCTGCCACGTGCCCTGCATGAACAGCGGATTGCGGTCGCTCTGCGTGTCGTGCACCGTGCCCGCGACGAAGCTGTAGCGGTGAACGCCCGGCCGCAGCGACATCGGCACCGCCGCGTACGGTACGCTGAACTGGTGGACGGCGCCATCGGCTTCGCTCACCTGCACGATCAGGTCGCCGCCATAGCCGGTCGGATAGAGGTCGTCGATCTCGAACGCGCCCGGCGCGACCGTCGTCTCGTAGATCGTCAGGCCGTTCTGCCGAATCGTCACCTTCGCATTGCTGTTCGCGACGCCGCGCACGACGGGTGCGAAGCCGCGCACCGAATCGGGCAGCATCCGGTCGTCGGACGCGATCTGCACGCCGCGGAACTGCGTCGAGTCGAACAGTTCGCCCGACGTATACGATTCGCCGATGGTGAGCTGCGACTTCAGCGCGGTGAGATCGCGCCGCACATAGGTCGCGATGTCCTGATAGCGCGCGCCGCCGCCCGTCGACCAGCTGTACGAGCCTTCATGACGGAAATGCCACGCGCCGATGTTGACGCCGCCCGTCAGCCCGACGTAGCCCTGCGTCATCGTCGGGCCGCCGTCGCCGCGCCGGCTGTAGAGGTTCGCGTTGTAGTTCAGCATGCCGGCCGTCACGCCGCCGTCCCAACGCTCGGGCCCGACGTAGCCGCGCGGATTGCGGCGCAGCGCCGTCTGCGGAATGCTGACGCGCAGTTGCTGCTCGCCGAATTCGAACGACGCGCGCGCATCGGGAATCGCATCAGCCAATTCCATGCATGTACGTTCATCGCGCAGCCGCGACAACACATCGGGCGCGAGCCGATCGACGTCGACGCCGATCTCCTGCAGCTGCGCTTCGTTGAAGCACGGCTGCGCGTCGATCGCGTGTGCCGACGCACGGAATGTGACCTGCATCGTGGACGTCAGGTTCTCGTTCACGTAGACGTCGACCTTGTACATACCGGGCAGCACCGCATTGCCCTTCCCGAACCGCGACAGGTCGACGTGCCCGCCGCGATTGCCGGGCAGAAAGCCGCTGTCGAACTCGACGCTCGCCACTTGCGTCGCGCCGACGTCCGTCCCCGCCACGGCCGACGCGGCGTTCGCATGCGCAGACCAACCCGCGACGGCCGACAGCACCATCGAATGGAGTAGGTTCAGCTTCGGCATGCGGCGCATTTTGTCGCCGGACTGGAGAAGAAAGCTCATGCGGGCCTTTTATTGGTTCGTTATGCGAAATGCATGTCACAGTCCGCGCGGGCGGGTGTCGCGTGGGTATCGCCTGCTACCCCGAGGCGGCTTCCGGTCCGGCTGGACTGTCGGTCGGCATCGCGCGTTGCGGCTTCGGCCGGCTTCGCGGGGCTGGCGTCACGTCAGTGCTTCGCTTCGCCTCCGACGGTCGCGCGCTTCATCGATTTCATCGTGCCCCAGTCATCGATATGGGCATATTCGACGACTGCGCTTGCGGGTGCGGTCGAGACGCCCTGCAGCGGAAATTCGGTCACGTCGCCGGGCCGCACGAAATTCGGTTTCAGTTCCTGCTTTCGGCCGCCGACGTCGACGTTGACGGCACCGAGATTCACGACATACGGCGTCGGATTGGACGCCTTCAACACATAGCCGTGGCCGTCGCGCTGCGGCGCGATCTGCCATTTCAGCTGTTCCGACGCGGCCTCGGCGCTGCCGGGCAGCCCGTTCGGACGGTACATCACTTTGATACGCGACCTGAACGCGAGCTGGATCTTGTTCGCGGCTTCGCCGTCGGTCGCCTTCGGCGGCACTTCCAGCACGTTGAGCCAGTACAGCGATTCGCGATCGGCCGGCAACGATTCCTCCGCCTTGATCAGCCGCAGCGACTGCCCCTTGCCCGGATCGAGACGGAACATCGATGGCGTCAGCACGAACGGCACCGTGATCTGGTCGGGCGCTTCCTTTTCGTTGCCGGTATCGATCCATGTCTGCACGAGCGCGGGTGCGTTGCCGTCGTTCGTCAGGCGCACGGTGACTTCGCTGCTGTCGCCAGGGAAAATGACGCGTGTGCCGGTAATCACCACGCTGGCATGCGCGGCGCTGGCCCACATAGTCGCGCACAACGCAAGCGCGGCCGCTCGCTTCGGTAGCCTCCAGTTCATATGTTCATCCTGTTTGGTGAGCCGTGCAGGTGGGCATTCGGGATAAAGCCGCCTGACACGAGGTTGACCAGGAAAAGGGTACCGCCCGGCGAACGCCTGGCGGCAGTGCCGGCATTACTGATAGTCCAGCGAGTACTGGACGCGCGTATTCGCGGAGCCGGCGCTTGCCTTGCCGGTCGCGTGGTACTCGGCGAAGTACTGCAGCGTTGCGCCACCGTCCGTCATCGTGACGGCCTGCGAGTTCTGGTTCGCGCCCGGGGAGCCCGCCATGATCGGCTGCTGCTTGTCGTTCAGCAGGCCGATCTGGACGTTCGCCGCGACGGTGTCGCCCGTGCCGGCCGATACGAGCTTCAGGCGGCCGGTGCCCGAATCGACCGTGTCGCCCGGTTCGAACACGGTCGACACTTTCGTCGAATCGCCCGAGCACCCGCTCAGCACGATCGAGAACGGCGTACGGCCGGCGGAATCGCCTGCGGCCCCGAGCGCGCTCGCCGAGACCGACGGCAGCTTCACGGTCATGTTCTTGCTGCCCGTCGCGCCGCCGCCTGCGCTGATCGTGCAGGTAGTCGACAGCACCTTGCCGGTGAACGCGATTTCTCCGTCGGCGGCCATGGCCGGCGCCATCGTCGCGACTGCGGCCACGGCTGCTGCGGCTTGAACCATACGTGCGATGCTGAATTGTTTTTGCATGTGGAAATCTCCAAAGGGTGATTTAAAAAAATGACACCACTCCGATCGACACTGACAATCCGGAAGAGGTGCGAGCAGTTCGGTTATTATTATTTCCTTTCTTCGCGCTCTTCGGCATATGACACGAACGAATCGAAGCCACAATCGCCTCGTACAAGTACGAAACTCGCATCATGCTCACGCGGCTTTTGAAGCATGGCAGCGAAACAGCCAAGAATGTTAAATGATTTAAAAATCGCTTCCACTCCGGGTTGATCGTGGTGGAATCCATTTGACATCGCGTTATGGCAAGAGCGAAACGAACGTTCTATCGCTAACGCGGCAAGTTCGGCGGGATATATGCGGCCGATGGACGTCGGCAGGGAGAGTTGGAATCGAAGGGTGAGCGGCCCAGGCGCTCGCTAGCTGAAGGAATGCGGCTCGTCGTTGACCTGAAGGAAATCGATCGAAAAGAGCCTGCAGAAGAGAGCCGTCGCGGCGGGTTGCCCCGAGTACCGGCGATTCGTCCTGCATACCCGGGTACCGATCGAGTTCTGATCGACTCGTGTCGATCGGAACTCGATGCGGAAAACGTAGAACCTCGCTCAAGCTGCACGAATTGATATAACGCGAGAGGATATTATTGATAATCAAGCAATATCAACGCGCCCGCAGATACCGATCCGCCTTCAACATTGGCCTCTGTTTGAACATACTCGGCAAGCAATGGAATGTCGATGCGAGGCGCCCCCTCTTTATACGGCGATTGAATCGATCTGTTGAAGGGGATCGGGGCACGGGAATTTGCATCAGTCAACTTGACACCTACGCCACGCGCAGTGGCCTCAGGCCGCAACGCCAATGCTCCCGGGATGCCACTTATTTCGCCATTTATCGGTGAAATCAGATATCCGACCCTATTATATCCGGACGGGCAATTGACGAGAGGTATTGAAAATGGCGTCGCCCCCGTTGTCGACCCCACACCTCGAAAACTCGTGCGAGACACATCCGGTAATTTGATGGTCTGATTGGGGACGGAGCACGTTCCGTCGATGAAGCTGACGTCTACCGCAAATGAGATAAAAGTAAAATCGGTTGTAATAATACTCGTTTTATACGATATGCTGAAGTAACGATTTAATGACCCAGGATTCAACGATCCGTTTTTTGGAGTGCGACTATCCCGGAACAGTTGAACCTCGATCGAATTATAAACTGTTTTTTTCAGCGTATTCGTTAGCGGCACGCCATCTAACAGTACACGCGTCGACAAGCCGTCAACCGTTGTCTCAAGATCCGGACCAGATCGCGAGCCGAGAAATGATCCTTTATTGTATAAGTAACTCGATGTTACTTCGCACGTCGCCTTGCCACAAAGCTCTTGGGGAGTAAAATAATGACGCGCAATTACTGTACCGACTGCGGTGCTTGACGGAACGGAAATTCTACTGCCGCCAAATGCCGTCAGCTTAGGTTCCGCATTTGAAATACCCGGCAATAACGCACTCGCGAACAATGCGAACCTTATCAATATTACAAATCGAGATGTCTCGATAATGCGCACTCCGCTCTTTCGTGCGCACAACAGCCATCTCATATGAAAAACCACCGACGATATGACCCTTGTCGCGGCCATACATCGAAGCACTTTAATATTTAACAAAACAAAACCTCCGGCAAACGGTGGATAAGCGTCCGGACGATATCGGGATCTGAAAGATGCACACATGCTAAGTGCACGACGCGCGATGAAAAATAGGACAAGTACGAATCATCATGTATTCCATATCTGACACGTCCGTAACTTTTGTGTTTCAGTGCTGCTTTTTTATCACGCGACCCGGAGTGACCATCGTTATTTCAGGGGCGGGGCGTTCGAAAAGCATGGCAATGCTGCACTTCCCGCCAAGGCGAATCTCAGGAAGAAAATGTGGACCAGGGTGTTCCCGCCAAAATCGCGTGTCTTTGGTGCGCACACACGGCAATCTCCGCGGAGGGAAGCCATTGGCAAAAAGTCCGAATAGGACAAGTGCTAAACCGTTGAGAATACATATCTGACACGTTCGGAATTTGTATATTCGATAACCGTTGTCGACCGAATCAAGGCATAGTTGCGAACAGGTATCTCACATTGCATTGATATGTTGGAAATGCAAAGAATGAACGCCCGTGTCTTTCGTGCCAAATGTTTTCCCATCCTTGCAATAGATGCGACGAGCTCGATGCGAGTTCCTCCGTTGTTGGCCGCTGCCTTGATACTGAGTGGAACGCGGCCCGAGCGCCCCGCCGCCCTTCGAGACGCGCTCAGCGCTGTACCGCATTTCGACGCGGATCACTCGAATCTCGACGACACGCTCATCCACTCACGCGCGAGCCCAGTACGCAGAACAATCTCGAGGTTGCGAGCGGCACGCGGCGCTCATCGCGTGGCAGTGCGCGCCGCGGTGGCCTCGCATCAATCTCGCCCGGCTGATATTTCGTCAATCGCCAGAGTCTGTTTAGCGCATTTCATGCATCGACCGTGCGCACGCCGCACGGCAGCGCGAAACAGGCAGGGGAATCGCTACGCACAAATTTCTCATTGGATATAGCTGGTGTCGTGACGACCCTGACTACTGCGGAATGTGGGCGCATATCTCCCGCCAAGCACCGTCTCTATTCGTTGTTGCCTATCCGTATAGGCAAGCTCGTCATTCATCCGAGGCCACATGACAGAAATTGCCATCGCGCTTGCAGACGATCATCCCGTGGTGCTCAAGATATTGATGAGTCTTCCTCATTACGATGCGGCCTTTCGCATCGCGCATGTCTGCAAGGACGGGGTTGCATTGATCGATGCGTTGACGGAGAAGCCCACTGATCTCGTGATTACCGACTTCACGATGAGGCAAGGTACCCGGTCCCTCGACGGCATTGCCTTGCTAAGCAAGCTTCGCCGTGTAGCGTCGAATTCGAAGTGCCTGTTGTTCACGGCACAAACGAATCGGGCCGTTTTCGTCACGGCATCCCGCCTTGGCGTTGCCGGCATGATCAGCAAGGAGGACGACTTTGCAGAAGTCCTTCGTGCGTGCCGACATCTTGCCGCGGGCGGCACGCACTACCTTTCGCCGACAGTCCGGGAAATTCTCGGCCGGGAACAGATGGTCCCATACGGGGCCGGAGGAAAACTGACGCAGAAGGAACTGGATGTCGTTCGCCTATATGTATTGGGGCGCTCATTGATCAGCATTTCGGTCCAACTGGGCCGCTCGGTCAGCACGGTTTCTTCCCAAAAATCGTCAGCAATGCAAAAGCTTCAGGTGACGAGCAACGTCGATCTCATTCGATACGCGTACGAGAGCGGGCTGATTTGACCATGCGGCGACGCTTCACTTGTAAATGATGGTGAACGTCGCCGAACCATTGGCGGTTCCGGGCCTGGCCGAGGCGCCGGTCTGCATGTAACGGGCCGCCAACGGCACCGACAGGCTTGACGACGATGCAAGGTCACCCACTTTCCAGGGTGTGCCAATCGGTACCGGCAGATTGTCGCTTCTGAGCAGTTGAATACCCACACCCTTCGCCGTGCTTGACGAGGAGAGCGACAACACGCCGTTGGACGCATCGACCGAATTGCCGTCCAGCATCAGGCTGACCCCGAAGTTGCCCGCAACGCCGGTGTCGCAACGCAAACCGATAGAAAATCCCTTGGCAGCCGACGTCGACCCCATTCCAGAACCCAAGCCCGACGACGTGCTGAGCTTGTTGGCACCCAGATCGACGTAGACAGAAGGCGTCGTCGTCGTGCATGTGGTTGGCTGAAACGAGATTTTGTCGAAACCGAGCGTAATGAAACGCGCCGAGTCCGAGTACGCCATGTCCGACCCGCCGATGAGCACGCTCAATACGGACAGAACCGGAAAATCGGTCGGCACGGACGGAGTCGGCCCGATCTTGACAAGTTCCAGATCCACTGTTGCCTTCACGGTCGTCTCGCCCCACGGCGCGATCGACTGCGCCATCGGAAACGACGCGAGACCGTGCCCTCGATTTCCGTTATAGGTGACGAACAATGCGAGGCCGTTGGCAATCAGTTTAGGGTCGTCCATCCATCGATACAGTGTCGCCGCGACCGCAGCCGTGCCAGGCACCGGCAGAACTTTCTTGCACGTCGCGGAAATCTGGATCCCGGTCTGGCGCCAGAGCACCGAGTTGATGGGCGCGTCCGACGATATCTTCAACGACTCCGGGAGCCGTGCGAGCCCGCCCGAAGATGAGGGGATGCACGTCGCCAGTGCTGCGTGCGCGACGCCTCCGCTTATCGCGGCCAGCAACACGCCGGCGATCGCTCTCGCCAGTACGGCTGCAAACCGGCCTTGCGTTCGAGCACGGGCTTTTGATTTCATCTGTTGCCATTCCATCATGCCTTTTCCTTCAATCATTTATACGCGCCCGATGTGCCCGGCGCGGCGGCGCTTCCGGGCGACTTCTCCAATTCGCACGGTGCGTCGATCCGCTCGATGCCGGTGAGCTTCGCCCGCTCGTCGAGCGGCGGCAACGCCACTTTGATCGAGCATTTCCACTCATCGGCGCGGCCCCACTTCACTGTCAGCGTGTCGCTCGCTTGAGTCAGGCGTGCGTAGATCTGTCCGCCCTGCGACACCATCCCGACGCCGTTGCCTTCCGCATCGAAAACCGGCGCGCCGAACGGCAGCGCCGAGCCGTCCGACACGGGTGCGTGAATCAGCAGCGCGCGCCCCTTCACGGTCGGGTAGCGCAGCATCACGACAGCGCCCTGACGCGGCGCGACCTGCTGGCTCGTCATCTGCAGTTCCACGTCGGTCGGCAGCCCCTGCGGATCGATCTCGATCTGATTGATCCGGTACGGATTCAGATACGGCACGACTGCATAGCCGCGCGGATCCAGCTGGACGCCGCCATAGCCGGTCACCGCCGCGCCGCCAGCCGCGGGCGCAGCGACGACGGCCATGGTGTCGGCCGCATAAGGCGTCGCCGTCACGCCGTCCGGATGCGCGACGATCGCGCCGCCGAGACCGAGCGACCCCGATCCGTAGCCGCTGCCCTTGCCGAGTGCGCCCTGGACCGTCGCGTACGGCGTCCGGTACTGGCCGGACACGTTGCCCGAATACGTCGCAGCCGCTTCGCGAGCAGCAGACACCGAATAGCTGCCTTCGTTGCGCGCGCCGACGACACCGGTCGCAGTCGCCATCGACGTGAAGCCGTTCTGGCTGCTGCGCGTCGCGTTGATCGTCAGGCGCGGCGCCTGCACTTTTGGCCCGAGCGGCATCGACACGGTCAGCATGTACTGCGTGTCGAGGTCACCCCCGACCGTGCGGGAGCGATTCGCCGAAAGGCTGTAGTCGAACGCGCGATAGCGGTTGCTGTATCCGATCTGGAACTGCGTGTCGGTGCCGCCACGCGACCAGTAGTTCTGCGTGTAGCCGCTCAAGTACACCTGGCCACCTCGTTCGCCGAATCGCTGAGACGCCGTGACCGACACGCGGTTGCGGGTGCGCCACGACGGCAGCGCGGCCGCGCCGGTCAGGTTGCGCTTCGTGTTGTCGACGAAGTGCAGCGCATTATTGAAATCCAGATAGCCCGACGACGAGAAACGATAGGCGGCCACCGACAGGTTGCTGTTCGTTGCCTCGATCGTCTTGCTGAGCGTGACGCGCATGCTCGTCCCGTGCATCCGCTGCCCGTTCGACGACGTGAACGCGCCGGACACGTCGACGGCCATCGCGCCGATCGGCGTATTGAACGCGCCGCCCGCGAGCAGGTTCTGATAATGCTCGTTCGCCAGGATGCCGCCGTACAGCGTCAGCAGATTGTTCACGCCGCGCGCATAGGTTGCCTGCACGACGCGAGGCGTGTACGACAGATCCATGTTTCGCACGGTGCCCGCGATCACGCTGAAGCGGCTCCTGCCCGGACGCAGCGACTCCGCGACCGACGCATAGGGCACCTTGAACCTGCGCTCGCTGCCGTCCGCCTCGACGACGGTCACGTCGAGATCGCCGCCATAGCCGGTCGGATAAAGATCGTCGATCACGAACGCGCCGGGCGGCACCGACGTGTCGTAGATCACCGCACCGCTCTGACGCACCGTCACGCGGGCGTTCGTATTCGCGATGCCGCGCACGACGGGCGCGTAGCCGCGCTGCGAGTCGGGCCACATCCTGTCGTCGGTCGCGAGCTGCACGCCGCGAAACGCGAACGTGTCGAACATCGCCCCTGACGTATATGCATCGCCAATCCGGATCTGCGCGGTCAGCGAGGTCAGGTCGCGCTGTACGTAGGTGTTGGTGACGGTGTAGTGCCGGCCTTCGCGCTGCTGCCAGTTCAACGCGCCGTCGTGACGGACATACCAGCCGCCGACGTTGACGCCCGAATTCAGGCCGACATACGCGGCGCTGGTGCCCAGCCCGTGCGAGACGGTCCGGTACAGGTTTGCGTTGTAGCTGACGAAGCCGGCCGTCACGCCGGCGTCCCAGGCGGATGGATCGACGTAGCCGCGCGCCGTGCGGCGCAGCAGCGCCTGCGGGATCTGGACCTCGAGCCGCGCGGCGGACGCATCGAACGACATCGATGCGCCCGGCAGCAGGTCTTCCAGCGATGCGCACGCGGCCGGATCGTCGAGTGTCGCGAGTATGCCGGGCGGTATCCGTCCGGTATCGGCGCCGAACTTTTCCAGCAAGCGCCGGCCGATGCAGACCTGCATGACGTCGCGACGCACTTCGCGCACCGTCACGTCGTCGCGACCGAGAAGCGTCCCGTTCAGGTAGAGGTCGGCACGGTACTGGCCCGGCCATACCGGATTGCCGTTTTCGTAGCGGGACAGGTCGATTTCGTTGCCCTGCCCGGACTGGACGAGATCCGGATTGAACTTGACGGGACCCGCTAGCGGTTCGACAGCCGGGCCCTGTTCATCGACGCGCGGCTTCGGTTCGCTGGTGGATGCCGGTTCGCTTGCCGCCGCCGCGAACGGCATCGTCGAACAGGCAAGCAGCACGAACGCATAGGATCGGCGCAGAGCAGGCGCAGGTTGGCCTGCCAATGCCGGCATTGCACGACGGACGCATTCCATGGAATTCGCTCCAATGACTCGAATTGACTGCGATGCCTTCAGGGTCGAGCCCGGGCGAGAAAGATGCGGGATCGCCGCACGTTGCGCGTCGCGTCGCACCTGAAACGCATCGGGATTACGGCGCGGCTTCGAGCACTGCATCCCATTTCACGTCCGTGCCGAAGTCATTGATCGTCGAATAGTCGAGCCGTGTACCGGGCGGGATGTCCGGCGCCGGCGAATCGAGCGCAAACGAATGCGATTGTCCGGGAGCGATCATGGCGCTCTCCGTCGTCGAATGGATACGGCCGCCGTGCGCCGCGCGCGCCGACAGCACCGTGACATTGAATGCGGACGGATTCGTCACGCGCAACGCACGGCCTTTGCCATCCGGCGTTGCAGCCAGCGACCATTTCAGCCCCTTCGCCGCAGCAACCGCGCCGTCCGCTTCGAGACCTGCCGGCCGGAAAAACAGCTTGATCCTCGAACGGAACGCGAGCTGCAACGCGGTAGTCGACTCGGTTTCCTCGACCTTCGGTGGAATCTCGAGCACGTTCAGCCAGAACACCGATTCGCGATCTTCCGGAAGCGGGTCGTGCGTATAAACGATCCGTACGGTCTGCCCCTTTCCGGGATCCATGCGGAAAACGGGAGGCATCAGCACGAATGGCACTTTGGCCGCACCCGGCCGCGACTGCAGGTCGCCGTCGTCAAGCCATGCCTGGACGAGAACGGGGCGTGCGCCGTTGTTGTCCATCTTGACGGAAATTTCACGCTTGTCGCCCGGGTAGATCACGCGCGTACCGGCAATGACGACGCTCGCCGCAGCCGACTGCGACAGACACGCGAGTGCGAAGAAGGCGCACATCGCCTGACGGAGAGAAGGAGGCAGAATTGAAAACATCGTTCGTTTGGCGCTCTGGAGGAAATGCCGCGAACGGCATTTCCTGCGACACGGCAACGACGGGAATGACATTCCCGCCGGCCGATATCGGTTTGCCGGGCAGCGCGAACGGTGAACGAATCGCGACTGCCCGGCCTCCTGGTGATTAGAGGTAGTCGATCGAGTAGGTCACCGAAGTGCTCACGGCACCTGCGGTCGTCTTGTCCTGCGCGTAGTACTGCGCGTGGTACGTCATCGTGGCCGCGTTGTTCGCGATCAGCGCCGGACGCCCGTTCCGCTGGCTGACGTCACCCGCCTTCAGAGGTTGACGATCCATGTCGAGCAGTTGCACCGCAACGTTGGAGGCAGCGTTATTCGGCGCGCGGTTGAACAGCGTGCCGTCGACACCGTTCACGTTCGGACCCGCCTCGAAGAACATGCGAACCCCCGTGCCGGCGTTCGCGCAATTGCTGAGCGCGACCGAGAAGGCCGTCGTGCCCGCCACTGCCCCCTTCGAAGAAAGCATGCCGGCGCTCACGCTCGGCAACTGGACCGTACCGTCCTTGTTGCCGTTGTTCACCTTGATGTCGCACGTCGCACCGCTCAGCGAACCAGTGATGGTGACCGTGCCGTCATATGCCAGCGCCGTTACCGGTGAAACCGCAGCCCCAAACGCCATCACCGAGGCAATCGTCATATGCTTGATCATTGTGTTGCTCCAATATTATTGATTGAAAAATTAAATCTCTCAGATGCTTCTTGACAACTACCACCTTGCCCTGCATAACACTTCATCGATCAGTATTTCTAAATACATGGAACACCATTTTTCAGAAATTCCGACGCAATGAGATGTGAAGCGGCGCCTAGCTCATCGGCCCAACGAGCGTGACGCCAGCGATCCGATAGTCGAGATAGTCGAAATGGCGGCGACCGCTATCGCAATACCGACTACGGTCACGAATTTTCCGATGGCTTCCACCGCGCCCGTCTGCCCATTGCCGGCCGGGAACGGATTGACCCAGGGTTCGGAAGGCTTGCTCGGTCGGATGAGGTTGTTGATCCAGTCCATCACGGCACTGGTCGACAGGCCGCCCGACACGGCCCTGCATTCCATACTGTTCAAATCACGCATGATTCACCATTTGATCGAGTTGAAACATATCGGGCACCACCGACTGCGCGTGGCGCAGCACTGTGGTTGCCGATCGACTCCGGGATTAGCAACTCCGAACCACGTTCGATCACTTCGGCGTCGGCGACAGCCAGTCGAAGATGCTTTCCATCAGCGTGTTGAAGACCTTGAGCGTCTGCGGCGCGTCGTTGATCAGCCCGTAGGTGACACCGCCGACGAGGCCGTACACAGCACCGACGACCATGCCGGCTGCACCGCTGATGAGGCCGACCCCAACTATGCCCCCCTGGGCGCCACCCACCACGGCGCCCTTGGCCGTGGCCGAGATGATGCCGGCGATCCCGCCGAGAAAACCCGCACCCAACCGGCTTGCCAAGCTGCCGCCGCTTACCTCGTTGATTTCCATCATGGTCAATTCACGCATCTATGCTCTCCTTGAGTTGCGTGTCGCCGATCGTCCTGGGCCGGATCGGCATCGGCCATCCCGCCACGCGGCGGGGAATCCTCTCGTGAGGCTATGCAGGAAGTGCGTCGGGCAATACGCCGGTCTCCATTTCACTCGCGCCACCCTGCGCGAGCCGAATGACCCGATCCGCGCTTCGAATGGTTTCCGGCCGGTGCGCGACGATGATCCGCGTGATGTTCATCGCCCGAACGGCATCGTTGATCAGCCGCTCGCGCTCGACGTCCAGATGGCTCGTCGCCTCGTCGAGGACCAGAATCGACGGCTTCCGATAGAACGCGCGCGCGAGCAGCACGCGCTGGCACTGGCCGCCCGACAGCGACGAGCCCATGTCGCCGACGAGGCTCTGGTAGCCCATCGGCATCGCGACGATGTCGTCGTGGATCTGCGCGAGCCGCGCGGCTTCCTCGATGCGCGCGTGGTCCGGTTGCGGGTCGAAGAAGCAGATGTTGTCCGCGATCGAACCGGCGAACAGGATGTCGTCCTGCATCACGCAACCGATCAGCTCGCGATGCCGATGCAACCCGAGCTTGCGGATGTCGACGCCGTCGACGAGCACGCTGCCTTCTTCCGGTGTCAACAACCCAAGCAGGAGCTTCGCCATCGTGGTCTTGCCCTGTCCGGACGGGCCGACCAGCGCGACCGATTCACCGGGCGCGATCGAGAATGAGCAGCCGTCGAGCACCCACGGTTCGGTCTCCGCGTAGCGGAATCGCACGCCGCGCACGTCGATCGCGGGCGCCTTCGGGTTCTCTCCGTCCACAGCCGGCGACGCGGCTTTCGCTTCCATGTCGGGTTCGGCGTCGGTCAGCACGATATCGGCGAGACGCTCGCCGTGCAGGCGCAGCATCCGGAAATCGATCAGCGTGCCGATCAGCCCGGCACCGCGCGCCATGAACTGGTCCGCGAAACTGATGAATGCAACCAGCATCCCTGCCGAGAACTGCCCGTCGAGCACCTGCTTCGCGGCCAGCCACACGAGCACGACGCGGCCCGCGCCGGAGATCGTGCCCTGCAGCGTCGAGAAGCCGATCGACAGCCGTTCGATCGCGACGTGCTTGTTGGTGGTCTCGACAACGGCATTCGCGTAGGTGGCGACACGCGCCTCCTGCTTGTTCGCGAGCTTGATCGCCTGCACGCCGCGAATCGATTCGAGCAGGTTCGACTGCGCGCGCGCCGCATAGACGATTTGCTCCTCGTTCGCCTGCCGGAACGGCAGATACGCAATCCAGCGGATGACACCGTACGCGGCGAACAGCCCGAGCACGAGCCACGTCAGCGTCGGGCTGTAGACGAACAGCATCGCGAGCGTGACGATCGCCATCGCGCCGTCCAGCAGCGCGCCGACGAACTGCGTGGTGAGCGTGCTCTGGATCGTGTTGATCGCACCGAACCGCGACACGACGTCGCCGATGTGGCGTTGCTCGAAATACGTCATCGGCAGCCGGAACAGGTGCGCGCAGACGTTTGCGGTCCATTGCACGCCGAGCAGGCTCGAGAACCACGTGACGACCCATGAGCGCAATGCCGTCACCGCGTTCTGGAACAGCACGACGAGCAGGAAGCCTATGCCGAGCACGGTGAGCAGGTCGGCGTCGGCCGACACGAGCACCTGATCCATCACCCACTGCATGTAGAACGGCGTGACGATGCCGAACACCTCGAGCACGATCGACAACAGAATCACCTGCGCGAACGCCGCGCGGATGCCCGAGACGCTGCCGACGAGCTTCGCCATCGAGATCGATTCGCGGCCTTGCGCACGCGTGAACGACGGCGACGGCATCAGCTCCAGTGCGACGCCCGTGAAGTGGTCGGACACCTCGGCGAGCGGCACGTCGCGCACGCCGCGCGCGGGATCGTGAATCGTGATCTTGCCGCGCGACACCGACTTCAGCACGACGAAGTGGTTCATGTCCCAGTGCAGGATGCACGGGCGGCGCAGCTTGCCGAGCTCGTCGAGCTCCAGGCGCAGCGCGCGCGACGCGAGGCCGAGCCGGTACGCGATCAGCATCACGTCGTTCAGCGTCGCGCCCTTCAGCGACGGGCTGAAGCGCCGGCGCAGGCTGACGAGGTCGAGGTCGTGGCCGTAAAAGCTTGCGACCATGCCGACGCACGCAAGCCCGCACTCGGCTGCCTGTGTCTGCAGCATCACAGGCAAGCGGCGGCGCCAGCCGAATTGCAGGGCATCCATCCATTTCATCGTTCAGCGGGCTCCGTCATCGATGCGCAGTTTGTGCAGGTGCAGGTGCAGGTGCAGGTGCATGCTCATGCCGACACCCGGCGGCCAAGTGCGTACAGCGGTTCGAGCACCCACTCGATCAACCGTCGCTTGTCGATCAGTACGTCGGCCTCGAGCGCCATGCCGGGGCGCAGCGCTTCGCGCTTGCCGTACGCATCGATGTCCTGGCGATCGAGCGCGACGACCACCCGATAAAGTTGCTCGGGCACGTTGGCGCGCCCCGTGAGGTTCGCGACTTCCTGCGGCGACAGCGCCGTGCGCGACACCTCGGTCACATGGCCGAACTGCTGGCCGAATTTCTGGAATGGATAAGCCTCGTAGCGCAGCGCGACGCGCGCGCCGACCCGCACGAAGCCGATTGCGCGGCTCGGCACCATCAGTTGCGCCTCGAGCTGCGCGCCTTGCGGCAGCAGCGACACGACCGACTGGCCAGCGTTGACGACCTGGCCGGGCTTCGCGAGCAACGCGGCGACGACACTGGCCTGCGGCGCGCGCAGGATCACCGCGCGGCGCGCCTCGTTCTCGGCGAGCGACTGGCCGACATCGGCGAGCTTGCGTTCGATGTCGTTCTGCTGGGTGCGCGTGCTAAGCGGCAACTCGCGCAACTGCTGGCGGATCTGATCGAGCTGCTGCTCGACGTCGAGCCGCTGGCGCGCGAGATCCTGCAGCCGCGCCTGCGCGTCGAGCAGCGCGGCTTCCTGCTGTTCGACCTGGCTGTTCGACGCGTAGCCTTGTTCGCGCATGGCCTGCAGTTTGTCGAGCTGCCGGTGCGCAAGCTCGATCTGGCGCGTGCGCTGGGTCTTCTGCAACGCGATTTCCGCAAGCTGATCGTTCAGCGCCGAAGCGCGCGCCTGCAGCCCGCGCTTCGCCTCGCCGCTCAACTGGAGCTGGCTCGTGAGATCGGTCTCGAGGCGGGCACGCTGCAGCTTCAGTTGTTGCGCGACCATCTCGCGCGTCCCACCAAGCTCGGTGGCGACTTCGGCAGAAATCGCCATCAGCTCGGCGCCAGCGGCGACGGCCTGCCCTTCGCGCACACGCATGTCGATCACGGTGCCCGTCAGCGGCGGTGCCACGGTCATCAACCCCGTTGCAGGCAGAAGCTGGCCGGCGACGCGCTCGCGCTTCGTGTAGGTGCCGAACACGAAGAACACGATCATTGCGAGCGTCGCAGCCACCGCGATAGCGATCATCAGCCAGCGCCACGGCGGCGAGTACAGACTGACGGTGCCCATCAGCTTGTGCTTGGTTGCGTCGAGCGCCTCCTGACGGAACAACGAATCAGTCATGAGCCGTCACCGGGAAAAACGAATGCGAGAAAGAGAAATGGCGCATGGTCAGCCAGCCGTGCGGCATGCAATCGCGGCGACGTCGGCTTCGCCGAGCGTGCCAAGCGCGGCGGACAATTGCAGCCGCGAACGCAGATAGCGATAGCGCGCTTCCGCCAGATCGCGGATCGCCTCGAAATAGCGCTGCTGCGCGTTCAGTTCGTCGATCTGCGTGCGCAACCCGACCTCGCGGCCGACGCGCGTCGAACGCACCTTGCTGTCGGCCGACTCGAGCGCGCGCTCGCGCGCGCGCATCAGCGCAACGCCGTTCGTGATACCGAGATAGGCGGTGCGCGCGTGCTCGCGCGCCTTGCGGCGCGCATCCTCGAGCGCGTCGCGTGCCTGTGCGCGGCGGCGGTATGCTTCGCGCCCCGCCGATAATTGACCGCCGCCCGCGAACAGCGGGATCGTGACCGTCACGCCGATCACCGACGAGCGTGTTTTCGACGTCGTGCCGAACAATTCGTCCAGCCCGTTCTCGTTGGCGCCGCGGCTCCAGTTCGTGCCGTAGCTCGCCTGCAGGTTGACGACCGGCAGGTTCGCGCCAGTCGCCGCGACAACGTCGGCCTGCGCCTGCTCGGTCTGCTTTTCGGCGATCCGCACGTCGACGTTCTCGCGCGCGGCTTCGTCCATCGCAGCCGCGAGATTGACGGGCGGTGCCTGCGGCGTGCACTGCCAGGCGATCGGTGCGATATCGTCGGCGGACAGGCCCGTGAGCCGATGCAGCTTGCCGCGAGCGACTTCGAGATCGTTCTGCGCGCCGACCTTGCGTGCAAGCGCGTCGTCGAGGTTCGCGCGTGCTTCGTCGACGTCGGTGCGCGTGCCATCGCCGATCCGCAGCGCGGCTTGCGCCTGGTCCAGTTGCCGCTGGAATGCCTGCCGCGCGGATTCGGCGGCCTGCAGCACCTCGTTGCCGTACAGCACGTCGAAATAGGCATCCGAAACGTCTTCGATCAGCGTCTGACGCGCCTTGTCGAATTCGACGTCGGCCTGATCGGCGAGCGACCCGCCACGCTTGAAGTCGGCGATTCTCGACATGTCGAAGATCGGTTGCGTGATGCTGGCCGATACACTGTGGCGGCGGACTGCGGCCGCATACGACGCGGTCGGCTGGTCCTGCTTCGTGTAGTTGCCGTCGATCTGCGCGCGCGGCAGCAGCCCCGCAAGACCCTGCCAGCGCTTTTCCCGCCCTGCAAGCCGGGCGTTGCGCGCGGCCGCGATACCCGCGTCGAAACGCGAAGCGGCGTCGACGGCGTCGAGCAGGTCTGCGGCCTGCGCGGGCCATGCAGCGCAGAATGACGCGAGAACAGCCATCAGCAGGAGGAAGCGTTTGAAAATCATCTGCGTCAATGCGCGGTCATCCGACCGCTGCGGACCGGAAAAATCGTGATGTTCCGAAAGGCGCTGATTATGCTGAAGTATCCATCCCCGGAATATCGCCGTTCGTCCAAAAATGGGCCGACATGTCATAGGGAATTGCGTCCGCTCCGTCGGCGAATAGATGATCCACCGCATCAACTCCATAACGATCCTGATCAGAATGAGTCGTAGCACTTGCGCGACGCATGACGAGCAAGTGAACGTTTTGATGGTCATGCATCGACAAAGATATGGGACTGACGGTAAAGAATCGGCCCGCCGTTCAGACCAGTCCCATCATTCATTACCGTTGCGTCACGGCCATGCGGCGAGCAGTTCGCGCGCATGGCGTAACCGTCCCGAACGATGGGCACTGCGGAACACGTCGGATGAGCAGGCTGTTTGCTCATCGAGCCGCGATGTCGTGCCGGAGTGTTGACTGCAGCAGGCGCTTGCCGCCTCTCTGTCCATCACTCCGTAATCCGTACGTGTTCTTTGAGAAGCAAGGGCACACTGATCTGATCGCCTTGCGGGGGCGCAGGCCGCGACCGCTTCGCCTGTTCGGCTTCCCAGTTCGCCAGCTCGCTCCGCATCGCTCGCAGCGTCTCGCCACATGGCCAATCATCGCCGCATGCTTGCGGCCGTACCGGCGCGGCAGTCAGCTTCGGAACGCGTTCGGCACGCTTTTTCGGGCTCGCAGGCACTGCTCGCACGGGCCGCGTCCGGACCGCGCGACGTTCGTCCGCTCGCGCGTCGTGCGCGTCGTGCGCGTCGTGCGCGTCGTGCGCGTCGTGCGCTTCGTGCGCGTCGTGCGCTTCGTGCGCTTCGTGCGCTTCGTGCGCGTGCTGGTGCGCGGCTGGTGGCGGCGGCACGGCTGGTTCGACGGGCGCGTTCTGCGCGGCAGCGTCCGGCAATACAATCGGGTCACGGTGCCCAGTCCGGCCTCGTTGCTCGACTGGTGCAACCGTCGCACGCACGCCAGCGGTCCGGCCCGAGAACGCCCCCGTTCCAGCCAGCGTCACACCGAGACACAGCACCAGAGCCGCGCCGAATACCACGCCGCCCGCCGCAGCCCATGCGATCCGGCTGCGGCGCACGCGCGGGCGGGCCCACGCCAGATTGTCGTGCCCGAAATCGGCCGCGCGCATCCTCCTTCGTTTCGCGCCGCACGGCTCGACCGCCCTCCACGCGACAGGCCCGTCCGCCAGATGCGAGGCGCGCTTCGACAGCCGCGCGAACACGTCGACACCGCCGTGCCGGAAACCATACGGAGGCGGCAGATAGGAGGCTGGCAGGCGTACCGGCGGCCCGTACCAGATCACGATCGATTCAACATCCATGACTTTCTCCACTGTGCAGCCGTCGCCGGGCGATGCACGCCAGCCGGCCAGCGCGAAGCACGGCGCGTCACCCTTCGCGCAGCCAGCGGACGAGCATGCCCGCCGACGCGTAGCCGCGCAGCGTCGCCGCGTATCCGTCGAACCGATACGCGACTTCGCTGACGCGATTGTTGTAGTAGTCGTTCTCGGCGATCAGCACGTCGAGCAGCGAGCGTCGCCCGAGGTGATACCACTGATCGAAAAACGCGCTGCGCACGCGGTCCGACTCCGCGGACAGATCGCGGTACTGGTCTGCGCGTGCGCCGAAAGCGCGGGCGTCCTGGTCGGCGCCGCGCACCTGATATTCGAGATCGAGGCGTGCCTGCTCGACCTGGCGCCAGCCGGCCAGCGCGCGGTACGTGGCCGCGTCGGTCGCCGCCGTCGCGGCGCCGCCCGTGAACGCATCCCATCTCAGCGTGAGCATCGTCTGCCACGGCATCCTGCGTCCGATCGCGTCGCGGCCCGTGTTCGTGCTGACGACCCAGTCGAGACGCGGTTTCGACGACGCGCGCACCGCGTCGCGATTGAGATCGGCGGCGCTCGCCTCCGCGCGCGCCTGCTGGAGACGCGGACTCTCATCGAGTGCCGACATCAGGCGCTCGAGGTTGCCGGGTCGCAGCGGCCAGCTCGCCGCCAGCGGAACCGGCATCGGCAGCTCGCCCACCAGCTTGCGCAGATTCAGCTCCGCGTCGCGGTACTTCGCGAGTGCCGCGTCGCGGCTCGCCTGCGCCTGCAGCAGCCGCGCCTTCGCCTGCGTGAGCTCGCTGCCGCGGCCGCGATCGACGTCGACGATCTCGTCGAGCATGCCCACGAGACGCGTCATTCGATCGACGAACTGCTGGCTCAGCGCCGCGACGTTGCGTTGCTTCGCGAGCTCGACGAGCGTGCTCGACACCTGGTACGCGGAATCTTCCATTTGCGCGACATAGCGCTCCTGGTTCGCGCTCGCGAGCTCGCGGCGGCTGCCGATCAGCTTCTCGGTGCGCCCCCAGTCGAACAGCGTCGTCGTGAGGTCCGCGCTGACCGAGTTGCCGGGATCGTAGCCGATGCCCGCATTCGGGCCGAACTGCGCGGAACGCGTGCGGCCGCTCAGTTGCAGTTGCGGCCAGCGTGCCCCCTTGACCTGATCGACATCCGACTGCGCGGCCTGGTATTCGGCGTACATCCTTCGCACCTGCGGGCTGACGTCGACGGCCGCCTCCGCGGCGACGTACAGGAAATTCCGCACGTCGGCCTCGGTAGCGAGCGGCTGTGCAGTCCGTTCGACACGCACGCCCTGCATACCCGGTACGTCCGGTACTCGCCGCGCATCGGGAGCGATGCGCGCCGGTTCGCGAGCCGACACCGCATGCACGACCTTCGGCATGCCGTTGGCGCCATTGCCGTCCACAACCGCTTGCCCCGCGAACGCGACGATCGGCATCGCAGCCGCGATCGCGGCCGCCAGCGGCGCAAGCAGTCTCGGTCGTGCGATGCCATGTGCAAAATATCGAAGACGGCTCATGTCAACGCTCCCGGAAGGCCTCGCGGGCCTTGAAGATCGGCTTCAGCAGATAGTCGAGCACCGTCTTCTCGCCGGTGCGGACGTCGATCGTCGCCTGCATCCCCTGCTGAATCGGCAAGCGCTGGCCCGCGACGTCGAGCGCGTTCGAATCCGTCTCGACCATCAGCCGGTAATACGTCGCATCGGGCCGCCCCGCCGCCGCGCGCTGCTCGTCCTTCACCGTGTCGGGCCCGATGCTGACGACACGCCCGTGCAGGCCGCCGTAGATCGCATAGTCGTACGCGCTTATCTTCACGAGCGCCGGCAGCCCCGGCCGCAGGAACGCGACGTCCGACGGCTTGATGCGCGCTTCGACCAGCAATGTGTCGTCGACGGGCGCGATCTCCATGATGTGTTCGCCGGGCTGCACGACCGCGCCGGACGTATGGATCCGCACGTTCTTCACGATGCCGCGCATCGGCGCGACAACGTCGGTGCGTGCGAGCACGTCGGCACGGCCGACGAGCGACTCGTTCGTCTGCGCAAGCTCCGGCTCCAGCCGCGTCAGTTCCGCGGCAGCATCGGCGCGATACCGATTCCGCCGCTCGACGATCTGCGCGTCGAGGTCGGCGGCCTGCCGCCGCATGCGCAGGATCTCGACTTCCGAAATCAGGCCCTTCGCCGCCAGCGGTTCCGACATCGCGAGCTCGCGCGACACGAGCGCCCGGCTGCGCGACAGCGCGGCAATCCCTTCGTCCAGCACGCGCCGGCGCGCCTCGTAGGCCTTCGTCTCCTGACGAACGAGCACCTGATCGCGCTTCACGTCGCCCGGAAACGCGAGCGGCACGCCGTACGCCTCCGCACGCAAGCGCGCGATCGTCGCCTCCAGGCCCAGCGCCTTCGATCGCAGTTCGCGGTAACTCGATTCCGCACGGGTCGGATCGATCTTGGCCAGCAGTTGCGCCTGCTCGACGAGTTCGCCTTCGCGCACCGCGATTTGCCGGACAATCCCGCCTTCGAGACTCTGGACGGCCTGCTCGCGGCTTTGCGACACGACCGTCGCCTCGCCGCGCGTGATTTCCTCGACGCGCGCGAAATGCGCCCATGTGATGCCTGCGACCAGCACCGCCGCGACCACGTACAGCACGGTTTGTGCGCCGGCAGACGAGCGCACCAGCAGCGCTTCGTGCACATCGTCCATGAACGCCGCGTCCTGAGCCGACAATTTGGGTTCGCGGGTGCGCCAACGGAGTTTCGATCGGATGCTCATTGTCCGACCTCCTCGGCTGCCACCGCAGCGGAGCGCTCGGTCATCCGAATGGGGCGCATCGACGCGCCCTGCCCGCCGTGCGCGGCAGCCGCCGCGCCAGTTGCCGGTTGCCCCGTCAGTGCCGCTAGCACCTGCGCCTTCGGTCCGTCCATCGCGATCTTGCCTTGATCGACGACCACGATGCGATCGACGAGCGACAGCAGCGACGTGCGATGCGTGACGACGACGAGCGTCTGACCGGCCATCGCATGACGCAAGTGCTCGATGAACAGCGTTTCGGTCTGCGTATCCATCGCGCTGGTCGGCTCATCCAGCAGCAACGCGCGCGGCGTGGCGAGCAGACTGCGCGCGAGCGCGACGAGCTGCCGCTGGCCGCCCGACAGCTCGCTGCCGTTTTCCCCGACCGGCAGGCCGACGCCGAGCGGATGACGGGCAGCAAGCTCGTCGAGCCCTGTCAGCTTCAGCACGCGCAACAGCTCGTCCGTCGTCGCGTCGGGGCGGGCAAGCATTACGTTGTCCCGCAACGAGCCGTAGAACAGGCGGCTGTCCTGGCCGACGTGGCCGAACGTCTTCCGCCAGTCCGCCGGCGCGATTTGCTCCGCATCGAGGCCGTCGGCGAGCACCTTGCCCGCGGTCGGCCGGTAGAGGCGCGCGATCAACCGCAGCAGCGTCGACTTGCCGCTGCCGACCCGGCCCAGTATCGCGATGCGCTCGCCCGGCCGGATTTCGATCGAAATGCCCTGCACGACCGGCGGAGATTGTTGCAGCGACGTCGCCGGATAGGAAAACGACACGTCGTCGAGCTTCACGTGGCCCGTCAGCGTCGGGCGGGCGAGATATTCCCGCTTGGCGTCGTGATCGACCGGCATCGCCATCAGCTCGTTGAGCGAACGCAGCGCGGCCTTCGCCTGCTGGAAACGCAGCGCGAGACCCATGACCTGGCCGAGCGGCGCAGTCGCGCGGCCGGCGAGCATCACCGCGCCGATCAGCGCGCCTTGCGTGAGCGTGCCCGCGCCGATCAGGTAAACGCCCGAAACTACGATCGCGACGGTCTGCATCTGCTGCAGCCACGACACGATGCACGTCGCGACGCTCGACAGCTGGCGCGAATGCATCGACGACGCAGCAGCCTTCGCGCTGAACGTGTCCCAGCGATGCCGCATCGCGCCTTCTCCGCCGACGGATTTCAGCGTTTCGAGCCCTTCGATCGACTCGATCAGCACGCCCTGCTTCAGCGACGCTTCGCGCAGGTTCTCGCGCATCGCGCGCGCGAGCGGCCACTGGACGATCACGCCGATGCCGACGATCAGCGGGATCATCATCAACGGAATCCAGCCGAGCGGGCCCGCCACCGCGAAGATCACCGCGACGAACAGCAGGACGAACGGCAGATCCGACACGGCGGAAAGCGTCGCCGACGTCGCGAAATCGCGCACCGATTCGAACTCGCGCAACCGGTGCGCGAACGAGCCGGCGGACGCCGGGCGCTGCTCCATCCGGATCGACAGCGCCTGACGGAACAGCAGGCTGCCGAGCACGAGATCGGCCTTCTTGCCGGCCGTATCGAGCACGTGCGCGCGCACGTGCCGCGATACGGCTTCCAGCAGCATCGCCAGCGCGACGCCGATCGCGAGCGACCACAGCGTGACGTACGCCTCGTTCGGCACCACGCGATCGTAGACGTTCATCGTGAAGAACACGCTCGCGAGACCGAGCACGTTGATCAGGAATGCGCCGAGCGCCGCGCTCGCGTAATAGCTGCGGTAGCGCCACAGCGTGCGCAGCAGCCAGTGGCCGGCCGGTTCGGGCAGCGGCTCGCCGTCGCGGGCGTCGGCTTTCGCGCGCGGCTTGACGAGGATCACGTAGCCCGAGTACGAGTCATCGATCTCGTCTTCGCCGCATTCGACGGGACCGTTCCTCATTTCGGGCATTACGGTCCGGTACACGACGCGCGTGTCGCTCTCGCCGGATTGCTCGATGCGCCTGCCGAGCAACACGCATGCGCTGCCGTTACGACGCAGCAGCAGCACGGGCATCAGGTGGTCGGACAGAAGCGACAGTTTCCGCTCGACCAGCCTTGCCGAAAAGCCCGCCTGCGCGAGCAGTTCGAGCGCGAGCGACGGCGTCAGCAACGCGGACATCGCGAGGCCGGCGGTGAGCGCTTCGCGCGTGCGGCCTTGTCCATAGTGATCGCAGAGCCACGAAGCAGCGTCCAGCAGGCTGTCGCGGCCGAGCGTTTCCGGCAAGGCTGTTTCGCCGTCCTGCCGGATCGTGTCATTGAGGGTTCTGGTGTTCATGTCGTAGATCGTCAAGTGCTCGCCTGACGCTTCGCAGTGAATGCCGCAGGCGTTGGCATGGGCGCCGGAAATACTCACAGCGCGCGATCGAGGCTGCCGTTCAAGCCGTGGCGATGTTTCAGCCGTGTCGATCTCGGTCCCGCAGTGACGAATCGTTTTCTTTACGATTCTTCACACTGCCGACCATTCAGTGCGGAGTATTTGTCCGGTCGTCGAAAGACATTGACTTTACGGACTGGATACGCAATGAGATATCTGAAAAGTACGGAATCGCGTCCGACCCGCATCGGACAAGAACGAATCCATGGAAGTCGGCTGCATAGGGATGCGTGCCGGACGTTGAGCGTCGACGCGCGTGCCGCGTCGACGATGCAAGCAGATCGCCTGAGATCGGTGGCGGCTTGGCGGCCGAATCAGCACGGCATGCCGCGATGTCCCGCACGACGCAATGCGCGTCTTGCGGGACAGCAATCGTGACGACGGGTCAGACGAGCTGCGTCGTAACGGCCGACTGCACCAGCAGTTCCACGTTCAGGGCCGCGTTCTCATAGACGACGTAGGTCATGCCGTTAACGGCGACCATTCCCTGATTGCTCCAATGGCCTGCATCGAAACCGGCCATGCCCGACAGCTCGACGCGATCTCCCGAGTTGCCATTCACCATCAACTGGGTATGGCCGTCGGCACGGAACAGGTTTTCGTGGCCCAGCTCCAGTACGTCGCTCATCGACAACTTCAGCGTGTTGTTGCCCGTACCCGTGATGTCGATGATCTCGATCGACGAAAGCTTGCTGG
>NZ_JBSAXC010000028.1:0-60943 GCF_053427725.1 Burkholderia sp. PU8-34 | reverse complement strand
CCTGATCACGCACACGCTGCCGCTCGAGAAGATCAACGACGGCTTCGACCTGATGAAGAAGGGCGAGTCGATCCGCTCGGTCGTACTGTACTGAGCACCCTGTGCGGCGCCGGTTCCGTCGCAACGACGGGCTCGGTCGCCGCGCCGATTTCACGTTCCTTAAGGAGACGACACGATGACGGTATTCACGCATGTAACGCTGGGCACGAACAACCTCGACCGCGCCCGCACGTTCTACGACCAGGTCCTTGGCGAGATCGGCCTGACCCGCAAGGCCGATCTGGGCGACCGGGGCTCCATCTGGGGCGAAAACGCGCCGTCGTTCTTCGTGCTCCGGCCGGCAAACGGCGAACCGGCGACCGTCGGCAACGGCGTGACCGTGTCGTTTGAAGCGCCGAGCCGCGCGGCGATCGATGCGTTCCACCGTACGGCGCTTGCCGCCGGCGCAACCGACGAGGGCGCGGCCGGGCCGCGCGACTGGGCGCCGAACGCGTACGCGGCCTACGTTCGCGATCTGGACGGCAACAAGCTCGCGGCCTATTGCTTCAAGCCGGCGTGACGTCGGCGGGCGGTCGGAATACGGCGCCGGCGCCCGTCGCCGGCGCGGGGCCGGATTCGGTGCTCGCGCTGCCCGCAGCGATCTTGCCTATGTTTGAGCGGTAATCCAGTGAGTGCACCAGCCTATCAGGTGATCAAGGATTTCATCCTCGCGTGCATTCACTCGGGTGAATGGGCAGAGGGCGATCAGGTGCCGACCGAAAACGAATTGGCCGGCGTGTTCAAGGTCGGTCGCATGACCGCCAACCGGGCGCTGCGCGAGTTGAAGGCCGAGCAGGTGATCACGCGCGTGCGAGGCGGGGGCTCCTTCGTCGCACGGCCGAAGTACGAGTCGACTTTGGTGGCGATCCGCAGCATTTCCGAGGAAATCGCGGTCCGTGGGCAGGCGTATCACGCCCGCGTGCTCGGCCTCGAGATCGTGAGGGCCGACGAGGCGCTCGCGGACGAGATGCAGGTCGCGGCGCGGGCGAAGCTGTGGCGTTCGCAGATGCTGCACTACGAGAACGACCAGCCGGTGCAGTTCGAAGAGCGTTGGGTGAATCCCGCAGTTGTGCCGGAATACGCCGAGCAGGATTTCACGAACACGGCGCCGCACCGGTACCTGATGCGCGTGGCTCCGTTGCAGCGCGTCGAGTACCGGATCGAAGCGGCGTCGCCCGCGCCCGAGCACCGCAGGCAGCTTCGGATGGGCGACGTCGAACCGTGCCTGGTATTACATCGGCGCACCTGGTCCCAGGGTGGGGTCGCCTCGGTGGTGAATCTGTGGCACCCCGGCAGCCGCTATCGCTTCACCGGGTACTTCTGAATCGTATCGAACGATCCATGTCCGCACTTGCAGGCCGTATCTCGGAACGTGTGCTGCGCTCGCATGAATGCTGATTGCTCGTTGCAGGGGTGGGAAAGCAGGACACTGAACGTACCGGCCGCGCAGCGCGTGCAATCCTCATCGTCCAGGCATCTGGTTTGAGACATGGCAGTCGTCTGGTCATGAAACACGTTCATCTCGCTGGAGCGCATTTTCCATCCGGTGAATTTGATCGAAAAATGATTCCATCGAGATAAGAAAAGTTATCGATACAGCGTGGTTTCCGTGCAAGTTCGGAGGCGCATACGTTCTTCCTGGAGCGCTTCATGGACGCCCGCATCCAGCCTGTTTCTCTTCGTCGACGCCCCCGCCATCGCCGGCACGCTGATGCCGAACTTTGAGCAGAACGCCGCAGCGCCATGCTTAAAGCAGGGTTTTTGTACCTTGCGTTGGCCCCCATATCTGCCATTCTGAAGCGGATAAGGAGCGCACTTCTGACGGAGTGGCGCTAAAGCTGAGCGAGCGGCGTTTTCGGCACCTGAATGACGAAAGCAAATTGTCAGCAAGGAGGTCATATGGAACTGCACATTCAATCACACCATTGGGAGCGGCGGACGCCTGACTGGCTCACCGCTGCCGTGGCCGGTCTTGCGGGCGGTGCCTTGGTGATCGTGCTGGAATTCTTCTGGTCGACCCTGGTGCTCAATGAAAGCCCGTGGCGACCGACCCACAAGATCGCGGCGATGGTGATGGGCCGCAGTGCGCTCGATCAGTTGTCGGAATTCAGCTTCAGCATCGTGGCGATGGCGCTGTTGCTGCACTACGTCCTCGGCGCCATCATGGGGATGATTCTCGGAGCGATCATTGCGCCTTTCCACTTCGATTCGAGCTTGGGCATGGCGGCGATCATCGGGTTGGCCTTCGGGATCGTCGCGTATGTGTGGAACTTCTATGTGATGACGACCGTGTTCCCATGGTTCGTCTCGGAGCGGGGTTCCGGCCCCTTGTTGGCAAACCTGTTGTTCGGTGCGGTCGCGGCCACCGTCTACGTCATGCTGGAACGGCGCAAGCGGGTCGCGATGGATTGACGCGCCGTTTTTTCCCGCCGCGCCGATAGGGCCTGTTCACGTGCCGACGTCGTACACGTGAACCGACCCTGAACACCCGGCGCCCTCGGGAGACGGCCGCCTTGGCAACCCATGCCGGAGGCGGCCGTTTTGCATTGCTTCGCAGCAAACTGGCGCCTCATTCGCGCGATCCGTATATGGGGCGCGATTCCCCGTTGCGCTGCCTTGCACGATGCAGAGGAGAGGACTACCTTTTCTCTAGAGCCGCTTACAACAAGCAGCGAAGCGGTCCTGCCCGGGCGTGCTGGCGCAGACAGTGCCGAAGTACTGCAAGGCGGCACGTCCAGCCAGGCGCGTCCTGTCAGCGGCTCCAGCGAGTGACGCGCAGCGAGGTGGGCTATGGCGCTTGCGATTGCCCTGATCCTGATCATCGCATTGGCGGTGGGGTTTCACTTTGCCAGCCCCTGGTGGACCACGCCGATCGCGTCGAACTGGGTGAGCATGGACGACATGCTGACGATCACGCTCGTCATTACCGGCGTGTTCTTCATCGGGATCAACCTGTTCATCGTGATCGCGCTGCTGCGCTACCGCCACCGCGCGGGTCATCGCGCTGCTTACGAGCCGCACAACAAGCGGCTGGAATGGTGGCTGATCGGCCTGACCGCGATCGGCGTGGCAGCGTTGCTGGCACCGGGGCTCTTCGTCTATGCGGACTACGTACGGCCGCCGCGCAACGTGCTGCAGATGGAAGTGCTCGGCCAGCAATGGCAATGGCGCTTCCGCTTTGCCGGCCCCGGCGGCAAGCTGGGCACGACGGACGTGCGCTACATCAGCAACGACAACCCCTTCGGCATGAACCCCGGCGACCCGAACGGCCGTGACAACTACCTGATCGAGACGCCCGAGGTGCACCTGCCGCTCAACCGGCCGATCCAGGTGCTGACACGGTCGCGCGACGTGCTCCACGACTTCTACGTCCCGCCGTTCCGTGCGCGCATGAACATGGTGCCCGGGATGGTGACCACCTTCTGGTTCACGCCGACCAAGGCAGGGCGTTACGACATCCTGTGCGCGCAGCTTTGCGGTATCGGGCACTCCAACATGCGCGGCGTCGTGGTGGTCGAAGATGAAGCATCGTTCTCGCGCTGGCTGGCGCAGCAGACCACGTTCGCGCAGCGGCAGCAGGCGAAGGTGCAGGCCGCATCCGCCGCGGCAGGCGGCAGCGCCCAGGCGCTTGCCGACCAGGGCAAGACGCTCGCAGCGGCCAAGGGCTGCGTTGCCTGCCATACCGTGGACGGCAGTCCGCGCGTGGGCCCCACCTGGAAGGGCCTGTACGGCAAGACCGAAACGATGGCCGACGGCAGTACCGTGAAGGTGGACGAAGCCTATCTGCGCGCGTTCATCCGCGACCCGAAGGCCCGCGTCGTGAAGGGCTTCTCACCCATCATGCCGACCTTCGACCTGAGCGACCAGGAACTGACCGCGCTGGTGACCTACATCGAATCGCTGGGCGGCCCGGCCGCCAGCGCTGCCAACTAGCGGAGCAGACACAATGTCCTACGCGCACACCGACCACGCCCCGCAAAGCTTCTGGACCCGCTATGTGTGGAGCCAGGACCACAAGGTCATCGCCGTGCAGTATTCGCTGACGGCCATCGCCATCGGCCTGGTCGGCATGGTGCTGTCGGACCTGATGCGGCTGCAGCTCGGCTTTCCGGGCAAGTTCAGTTTCATCGACGCCAACCACTACTACCAGTTCGTCACGATGCACGGGATGATCATGGTGATCTACCTGTTGACGGCGCTGTTCCTGGGCGGCTTCGGCAACTACCTGATCCCGTTGATGCTGGGCGCGCGCGACATGGTGTTCCCGTTCCTCAACATGCTGAGCTACTGGGTCTACCTGCTGGCCGTGCTGGTGCTGACAGCGAGCTTCTTCGTGCCGGGCGGGCCGACCGGCGCGGGCTGGACGCTGTATCCGCCGCAGGCCATCCTGCCGGGCACGCCGGGCGTGGAATGGGGCATCGTGCTGATGCTGGTGTCGCTGGCGATCTTCATCGTCGCGGCAACGATGGGCGGCCTGAATTACGTCACCACCACGCTGCAGGCGCGCACCCGCGGCATGACGCTCATGCGCATGCCGCTCACGGTGTGGGGCATCTTCATGGCGACCATCCTGGCGCTGCTGGCGTTTCCGGCGCTGTTCGTGTCGGCGGTGATGATGCTGCTCGACCGGACACTCGGCACCAGCTTCTTCATGCCGGCCGTGGTGTCGATGGGGCAGACGCTCAAGCATGCCGGCGGCAGCCCGCTGCTGTTCCAGCACCTGTTCTGGTTCTTCGGGCATCCCGAGGTCTACATCGTCGCGCTGCCGGCCTTCGGCATCGTGTCGGACCTCATCAGCACGCACGCGCGCAAGAACATCTTCGGCTACAAGATGATGGTGTGGGCCATCATCATCATCGGTGTGCTGAGCTTCGTGGTCTGGGCGCACCACATGTTCATCGCCGGCATGAATCCGTACTTCGGCTTCTTCTTTGCCACCACCACGCTCATCATCGCCGTCCCGACCGCCCTCAAGGTCTACAACTGGGTGCTGACGCTGTGGCGCGGCGATATCCACCTGACCGTGCCGATGCTGTTTGCCATCGGCTTCATCAGCACCTTCGTGCTGGGCGGTCTGACGGGGCTCTACCTCGGCAACGTAAGCGTGGACATTCCGCTGTCGAACACGTACTTCGTGGTCGCGCACTTCCATATGGTGATGGCCGTGTCGCCGATCCTGGTGGTGTTTGGCGGCATCTACCACTGGTATCCGAAGGTGACGGGCCGCATGCTCAACGACACGCTCGGGCGCGCGCACTTCTGGATCACCTTCGTCGGCACCTATGCGATCTACTTCCCGATGCACTATCTCGGCATCCTTGGCATGCCGCGGCGGTATTACGCGTATGAGGGCTACAGCTTCATTCCCCATTCGGCGCAGACGCTCAACACGTTCATTACCGTCGTTGCGCTGATCGTTGGGGTGGCGCAGTTGCTGTTCCTGTACAACCTGGCGTGGAGCCTCGTGCGCGGCAAGCGTGCCGACAGCAACCCGTGGCGGGCCACCACGCTCGAATGGCAGACGCCGCAAACGCCGCCCGTGCACGGCAACTGGGGCGCCGCGCCGCCCGTCGTCTACCGCTGGGCGTACGAATACAGCCCGCCGGGGCACGAGGAAGACTTCATCCCGCAAAACCAGCCGCCCGAGACGGTGCCCGAAGCGGCCCACCCGACGCTGCAACCCGGCGAGGCACGCGAATGACCACACTGCCACGCCCGTTCGTTCCTGGCGCGCCGCCTGTGTTGCCGAATGCGAGCCGCATCGGGCTGATCGTGTTCATGGCGGTGGCAACGACCTTGTTTTCATTGCTGCTGCTCGCCTATGCCATGCGCATGCGCGAGCCGGACTGGCAGCCGATCCCGCATCCGGTTCTGCTGTGGTGGAATACCGGCGCGCTGGTGCTGGCAAGCATGGCCATGCAGCGTGCGCGGCAGATGACCTTGCGCCGCGCTGCGTGGCTGGTGTCCGGCGGTGTGCTGGCGGCCGTGTTCGTGCTCGGACAACTGGCCGCCTGGCGCATGCTGTCGGCGGCCGGGCAGACCGTCGCCGTCAATCCTTCCAACAGCTTCCTCTACCTGCTCACCGGCCTGCACGGGCTGCATGTGCTGGGCGGGCTGGTGGCCTGGGCCGTGACGATCGCGCTGCTCCGGCGCGCGGACCCCTTCCGGGCCCAGCGCGCCATCGCGCTGTGCGCGATCTACTGGCATTTCCTGCTGGCTGTCTGGCTCGTGCTGCTCGCGGCGATGTGGTGGATCACCCCTGCAATCGTCGCCGCCATCTGCGGGCCGCTGTATGGAGCCGCGCCATGACCACGCCCACGCTGCCCACCGAATCCGCGGCCACCCCGCCCACCGACGCCGGGCCGGACGGCTGGCGCGGCATCGTCACGGACTGGTCGGCCGACCGCCAGGCCTTCAAGGTGCCGTGGGGCAAGGCGATGATGTGGATCTTCCTGCTGTCGGACACGTTCATCTTCAGCAGCTTCCTGATCGGCTACATGACGGTGCGCATATCGACCACGGCGCCGTGGCCTGACCCTTCCAAGGTGTTCGGGCTCACTGTGGGCGGCGTGGATGTGCCGTTGCTGCTGATCGCCATCATGACGTTCACGCTGATCACCAGCAGCGGCACCATGGCGATGGCTGTCAACTTCGGCTACCGGCGCAATGCAACGCGTGCCGCCGCACTGTTGCTGGCGACCGCGCTGCTGGGCGCGACCTTCGTGTCGATGCAGGCCTTCGAATGGACCAAGCTGATCGTCCATGAAGGTATCCGCCCGTGGGGCAACCCGATCGGCGCGGCGCAGTTTGGCGCGTGCTTCTTCATGATCACCGGGTTCCACGGCTTTCACGTGACCTGCGGCGTGATCTACCTGCTGCTGATCGCACGCAAGATCCTGCAGCCAGGGTTCACCGAGCACGGCAACTTCCAGATCGTCGAGATTGCCGGCTTGTACTGGCACTTCGTCGACCTGGTGTGGGTGTTCATCTTCGCGCTGTTCTATTTGTGGTGAGGCCGACCATGGATCACACCGATCCCGCCCATCAACCCGACGCCGCGCACGGCCAGCAGCATCCGATCGGCCTCTACCTGAAGATCTGGGGCCTGCTGTTCGTACTGAGCACGATGTCGTACATGGTGGATTACTTCCGCGTGCAGGGCCTGATGCGCTGGGTGCTGATCGTCGTGCTCATGATCGCCAAGGCCGGGCTGATCGTGTCGATCTTCATGCACATGATGTGGGAGCGGCTGGCGCTGGTGTACGCGATCCTGATACCGCCGCTGTGCCTGCTGGTGCTGATGGTGCTGATGGCGGCCGAAGCGCATCACACGTTCGGCATGCGGGAGCTGTTCTTCCACTGACCCCTTTGCCGACCAAGCTCTTCTGATTCCCCATCTCCGGCCTGATTGCCGATCGTTCGTTGCGCGCTCGTTTCATCGGCAATCAGGTCGTCGATTCATTGGCTATCGAAGACGGATAACCGAGGAAGAGCCAGAACGGCGACGCTATCAAGCCGGTTCGTATATGTGCAGGCCTGTGTCAAACTGGCGGCCATGCATGTATCCCCGAAGCCGCTCCCTCAAATTGAATCCACTGCTGCCGGCTTCCCCGGCGCCGACGAACTGGCCGCACTGCGTACGTGGTACGCCGGCGTGCGCATCCGTCAGGCGGTGGCGCGCTATCTGCCCGATCGCCTCGGCGACGGACGATCGGCCCGCGGCGTCATCGGCGCGATTCGCCGCCGCCTCGTTCAGATTGCCCGGCAGGTCGGCCGGCCTGATCTCGCGGACATCCTGACGCATCCCGACGGTGAGCGTTTGCGGGAAGCGAAAGCAGTCGGCGAAGCGATCGAAGCGCTGCGTCATGCCCGCGTGCCGACACCACAGATCAGCGACGATATCGGCGACTGGCTGAGCACGCGCGCCGTCGCCACGCTGCGCGCACACGGGATTGCGACGCTCGCCGATCTCACCGTGCGGATTCCGCGCCGGCGCCAATGGTGGAAGGCGATCCCCGGCCTCGGCCCGGCCAGCGCGCGGCGCATCGAGGCGTTCTTCGCCGCACATCCCGAACTGACGGAGCGGGCGCGGGCGCTGGTCGCCGTGTCGCAGCGCAGCGGCATCGTGCCGTGGGAGCAACTGCGGCTGCCGCACGAGGTCGACGGCTCGGCCGGCACGTTCCGCGCGCCGCGCGCGACCAGCACGCTCGATGCGGACAACGACTACGAGGCCGTCCAGGCCTGGCTGTCGCTGCACGAGTCGGCCGCCACGCAGCGCGCTTACCGGAAGGAAGCCGAGCGGCTGATCCTGTGGGCGATCGTCGAGCGTGGCCGCGCGCTGTCGTCGCTGACCACCGAGGATGCGGTCGCATACCGCGCGTTCCTGCGCCGCCCGACGCCGCACGAGCGCTGGGTCGGGCCCGTCCGTCCGCGCCATGCGCCCGACTGGCGTCCGTTCTCGGGCGGCCTGTCCGCGCGGTCGGCCGCCTATACGCTGACCGTGCTCGGCGCGTTGTACCGCTGGCTGATCGAGCAGCGCTATCTGCTCGCGAATCCGTTCGCGGGCGTCAAGGTGCGCGACACGCGCCGCGCGAACGTGCTCGATACATCGCATGCGTTTACCGAAGGGGAGTGGCTGCTCGTCCGGACCATCGCCGACGGGCTCGAACTATCGTATGGCTGGGAGCCGGGCGCCGCGCAGCGCCTGCGCTTCATCCTGGATTTCGGCTATGCGACGGGCCTGCGCGCGAGCGAACTGGTCGGCGCGACGCTCGGTGACATCGAAACCGACGTGCATGGCGATGCATGGATCAAGGTGATCGGGAAGGGGCGCAAGGCGGCCCGCGTCGCGCTGCCGCCGCTGGCCCGGTCGGCGCTCGACCGCCATCTGGTTGCGCGCCGGTTGCCGGTCACGCCGAGCCGCTGGCGCCCGGAGACGCCGCTGATCCCGAGCCTTGCCGAGGACGGTGCCGCCGCGATCACCAGCGTGCGGCTCTGGAAGGTCATGCAGCGCTTCTTCACGCAGACGGCCGGCATTGTCGAGTCGGACAATCCGGCGCTCGCGGCGAAACTTCGGCTGGCGAGCCCGCACTGGATGCGCCACACGCACGCGACCCACGCGCTCGCGCGCGGCGCCGAGCTGACCACCGTGCGCGACAATCTGCGTCACGCGTCGATCTCGACGACGTCGATCTATCTGCACGGCGACGACGTGAAGCGGGCGCGGCAGATTGCTGGCGCGTTCGGAAACAAGTAAGCGGCCGGGGAAGCGCGTGGCGCGGCGCTCGGCGTTTGACGCGCGTGTTTCGACCTCGTCGTCGAACGGCGCAACTTCTTCCGTTGCCGTAGCAGAATCACCCGAAATCCGGCCCCTTCAGCGACACAGAAGCGGCGGTTCAACTCTTTCGGGACGTTTTGGCGACGAATGGCGCAGGCTTGTGTTCCACCTTGTCGCTCCCGCACTTCGGACATTTCAGCTGGACGGTCGCATGCTCCGCGACATGCTCCGCATGTTCGAACGTTTCGCCGCATTCCTGGCAACGATACTGATAGGTCGGCATGCTCATCCTCCGGTGCGAAGGAGTTCGATAGGTGCGCTGCGCGTCCGTCGCCACAAGAATGCGCGCAGCAACGTGAATTCTAGCGCTGCGACCTGAAAGACGCACCCGCTGCGAAGTTCGCCCGCAGCGAGGAATACGGGAGAGCCATCGTCGTTCGTCGGCAGCCTGCGGGAATGTCGATGGTTGCGCCGCGCACCGGCGATGATTCTGACACGCGTCGACCGCGCTGACGGGCGCCTCGGTCCGTGTCTGCCATAAGCACCACCATCAAATTGGCGATGCCGCCAGCCCGTCGCGGGTCGATAATGGAGTTCGAGCCGTCGCCCATCGATTGCTCGATTGGTATGAAAGATTCGTGTTACCCCGGCCGTTACTGGCACCTTCTGGACGACGGGCGCATCGAGTGCGACCTGTGCCCGCGCAATTGCCGCCTGCACGAAGGGCAGCGCGGCGCCTGTTTCGTGCGCCAGCGGATCGACGACCGCATGATCCTGACCACCTATGGCCGTTCGTCGGGGTTCTGCGTCGATCCGATCGAAAAGAAGCCGCTCAATCATTTCTATCCCGGCACGAGCGTGCTTTCCTTCGGAACCGCGGGGTGCAATCTGGCCTGCAAGTTCTGCCAGAACTGGGACATCAGCAAGTCGCGCGACATGGATACGCTCGCCGACGCCGCCACGCCGGACGCCATCGCCGCGGCGGCAGAGCGATGCGGCTGCAAGAGCGTGGCTTTCACCTACAACGATCCCGTGATCTTTGCCGAATATGCGATGGATGTCGCGGACAGCTGCCACGCGCGCGGCATCAAGACCGTGGCCGTGACCGCCGGCTACATGGGCGCGCAGGCGCGGCGGGATTTCTACACGACGATGGATGCAGCCAATGTCGACCTGAAGGCATTCACCGAGGATTTCTATGTCAGGGTCACGGGCGGCCATCTCGCACCCGTGCTGGAAACGCTCCAGTATCTGCGGCACGACACCCGTGTCTGGCTGGAAATCACGACGTTGCTGATCCCGGGCAAGAACGACGGCGACGACGAAATTCGCGCCGAAGCGCAGTGGATCGTGAGGGAACTCGGTGAAGACGTACCGCTGCACTTTACGGCCTTCCACCCCGACTACCGGATGACCGACATCGCGCCCACGCCGCCTGCAACGCTCAGCCGCGCGCGCGCGATCGCGCGGTCGGAAGGGTTGCGGTATGTCTATACGGGAAACGTTCACGATGTCGAGGGCGACACCACGTTCTGCCCCCGATGCGGCACGGCGCTCATCGTGCGCGACTGGCACCGGATCGACGATTATCGGTTGACGGCCGACGGCGCGTGTCCCGCGTGCCGCATGCCGGTGGCGGGGCGGTTCGAAAAATTCGGTTTGCCGTTCGGCCGGCGGCGGATCCCGATCCGCGTCGCGATGTGATCCCGCGCGTCGGCGCTCGGCCATGTGCGGATAAGGATGTCGTTGCCGCTGGATACGATGGCCCCGTCATTACAAACGTTGCTCGAAGCAATCGACGCCGACAAGCGGAAGCTCGACGCTGCGCGTCCGCTTTCGCCACCGGCGCTGGCTGCGTTGCGCGACAGACTGGTTAGCGAGTGGACGTCCCGTCCGAACGCATTTGCAGACAACACGCCGGCGTTGCACGAGACCCGGGTCGTGCTCGAAAGCATGCCGCTGGGCGGCAAATCCCTGCGCGAGCACTGCGAGGCGACGAACCACTGCGAAGCGATACGCTATGTCGAGGAGATCGTCGCAGCGCGCGAGGCGCTGTCGGTATGGCAGATCCGGAACCTCCACAATCTCGTGCTGAAAGTGGAGGCCGGTCGGGAGGCGTGCCGTTATCGCGATCGGAACGTGTCGATTTCGGGCGCCGGCACGACACCGCCGGACTTCCTCGATCTGCCTGCCGAACTGGCCGCGCTCGTCGACTGGTATGCGAGCGCAGCGGGCATGCATCCGGTCGTGCGCGCGGCCGAGCTTCACACGCGATTCGTGAAGATCCATCCGTACGTGGACGGAAACGGCAGGACGGGCCGGCTGCTGCTGAACGTCGAGCTGATGAAGTCCGGCTATCCGCCTGCCGTCATGCGGATGGAAGATCGCCATGCGTACTGCGACGCGCTGGACCAGGCATGCGTGGGCGGCGACTACTCGGGCATTGCGCGGCTGGCCGCTGAGGCGCTCCGGCGGTCTCTCGACCTTTACGCCGATGTGCTTGGGTGGCGTGCGGATCGCTGTCGTGCTCGAACGCCGTCCGGGGACGATCGCCCGGCACGATGAACGATCAGTGTCGTCACGGATGGTTCACAATGCGCGTTTCCAACAATTAAATCGAGAGAGAACCATGGCATCCAGTCAGAGCACGGCGGACTACATCGTCGAACAGATGTCGGCGGCCGGCGCCGTGTCGGCGCGGAAGATGTTCGGCGAATACGGCATCTACTGCGACGGGAAGGTCGTTGCGCTCGTCTGCGACGACAAGCTGTTCGTCAAGCCGACACCCGGCGGCAAGGCTTTTCTGGGGGAATACGAGGAAGGCCAGCCGTATCCTGGCGCGAAACCGTGCATCGTCATTTCAGGCGAGCGGTGGGACGAGCGCGAGTGGCTGTCGCAACTGATCCGGATCACGGCCGCGCAGTTGCCGGTGCCGGTGCCGAAGAAGCGTGCCCGGTAGCTTCGAGACCGGTGCGTGACGGATGTCGGGTACGGAATCGATCCCGCGGCGTATGCTACGCAGCATGAGCGTGAATTCGATGCGGACACCCGGAGCACTGAATGACCACAAATGAACGCCCGCACAAGGCCGGACTCAACCGGCCAGGGTGGCAGGCCGTCGTCGCTGCATGCTGCCTGTGCTGGAGCGCGCTGGCGTTCGGCGCGGATGCCGCCGCAACCCTGCTCGACCGTTACCACGGGCTGACGGAGCAACTGAAGCAGAACCCGTTCCATCGTCCGTTGTATCTCGAGTCGTCGGAGGCGAACTCGGTGCTCAAGGGCGACATCTATGCGGTCGTCGACTATCCGTTCGCGACGGTCAGCGGCAAGCTCGACGACCCTGGCCAGGGGCCGGCCAACTGGTGCGAGGTGTTGATCCTGCACCTGAACACCAAGTATTGCCATGCGTCGACGGGCGACAACGGTGCGGTCCTCGACGTCAACGTCGGCAGAAAGATCGAGCAAAAGCTGGACGACACGTATCGCGTGCAGTTCCGCTACCGCGTGGCGGCCGCGACCCCGGACTATTTCCAGGTGAATCTCACGGCCGACAGCGGGCCGATGAGCACGAAGGACTACCGCATCGCGCTGGAAGCGGTGCCGGTCGGCGGCAACCGCACGTTCCTGCACCTGACGTACGGGTACGGTTTCGGCACGGTCGGGCGGATGGCGATGAAGACCTACCTGGCCACGATCGGCCGCGACAAGGTCGGGTTTACCGTCGACGCAACACAGCCGTCGACCCCGCCGAAATATATCGGCGGGGTGCGCGGCCTGCTGGAGCGCAACACGATGCGCTACTACCTCGCGATCGACGCGTACCTCGCCACGCTCGACAAATCCCCCGATCAACGCTTCGCCCGCTGGTTCGACGCCACCGAGCAATATCCGCAGCAACTGCACGAAGTGGAACGGCAGGACTACCTGCAGATGAAGCGCAACGAATACCAGCGCCAGCAGGTCCAGCGGTAGCGCGATTCCGCGTCGAGGCGGGACAGGCAGGCATGAACGCCGTCGACCGTCCATGCAATTGCAAAAAAACGCCCGCATTTCTGCGGGCGAGTCTCTCCTCATTGTCGCCGGAGTGGTTATTTCCACGCAGGCGCCGGCGTGATCTGCGTCGTGTAGGCCGTCGCCGGCAACAGCGTGAAGTAGGAAACCGGCTGGCCGCCATAGGTTTCGGTTGACGTGCCCGACTTGATGCCGGTGACCGGCACGACGACGGCTTGCCCGTCGCTGCGCGAGCCGCTCACCGAGATCGATTTGCCGGGCGTGAGCGTCGCCGCAACGTTCGACGTGTTGTAGACGCTGCGCTGCAGCGCGAGCGTGCCGAGATCGGTCAGGTACGGACTGACGATCGGCAGCCCCTTGTAATACGTGTTGTATTTCGCGAGCGTCGCGCTCAGCAGGTCGCCGAGCAGCGAGCTCGACCCGCTGTAGCTGCGCAGGTTCGACTGGTGAAACATCAGCGGCCGCAGGTCGTACGTGAGCAGGTACGTGACCAGCGTGTCCGACACCTTGTCGAGCACCTGCGCGTAGGTCAGGTCGTAGCCCCACTTTGTCGGGTCGATGCCGTTCGCGCCGTAGAAGTAGTTGTACTCGTCGACCCATTCCTGCGGCTGCGACACGTTGTAGAACAGCGCGGTCGCATAACGCGGTACCTCGAAGATCGCCGGGTTCACGCAGTTGGATTTGCCCGCATTGAACGCGGGCAGCGGCCACGGCGTGCCGTTGCTGTTCGCCGGACAGCCTGCCGTGCCGGCCGGCGGCGTGGGCTTCGACGAATCCGACACGAGCACCCGCGTGCCGAACGCGGCCAGCGCGCCCAGCGTCGTCGCGTTGTAGAGCCCGGAAATCTCCGGCGTGACGAGCGCCTGCGTCGAATACGTCGAGAACCCGAAGCGTCGCGCGACGTTGTGGTTGCTCTGCATTTCGGTTGCAACCTGCGCGGCCGTCGTCGTGAACGGCGGATCGAGCAGCAGGTGGTCGTAGGTATGGTTGATCCACTTGAAGCGGCTCTGGTTCGAGCGGACCTGGGTCGTCAGCGTATCGTTGCCGACGCTCGGATAGTCGCCCTGGCCGCCGTAAGCGGTGCCATACCCGGCGCCGTTGTACGCGAACGTGAGCTTCAGTGCCGCCGCGTTCGCGGTCTTGCCGTTGACGTTCGACTGCCACTTGACGACGTTGTCGAGATCGGCGCCCGTGATGCGGTACTCGCACGCGGTGGTGCCGGTATACGACGCGACCGATCCCGGCGGATTGCCGAGCGGGCACCGACCCGGCGGATTCGTGCCGGTCGCCGCACCGGTCCGCACGTCGTACCAGAGGCTCGTGAGGTCGGATTGCGCGTACGGAAAGATCTCGTCCGGAATGCCGACGTCGTCCACCTGCGGATCGAGGTACACGTGCCGGTTGCCGAGGAACAGCCCACGCGTGAGCCAGTTCACGATCCCGTACGACAGCGTGATCGAATGCGTCAGGTACGGGCTGTTGTCGAACGTCAGCGCCATGATCTCGCGCGACACGCTGTCGCCCGCGAGCGGCGTCGTGTTCGCGAACACGCACGTTGCGGCGACCGGATACGCGACGTTGTTCGTGCCTGTTGCCTGCAACACCGGCGTGACGGTCGTGCCGGCCGGCAGCGGGCTCGCCGGCGACGCGAAGTAGGTCCATGCGCTCTGCACCGTCAGCGGGTTGCGGGCGCTCGTGCCGGCATTCAGGTAAGGGAACAGCGCCGCGCCCGACGCTGTCAGCGTCGACGGCAGCGGCGCAGCGGTCGTGTCGCGGTAGCCGACATACTGCAGGCAGGCCGAGTCGCTCGGCCACGTGTACAGGCTCGCGAGCCGCACGTTGTACTTGAACTGGTAGCGCGCGAGCGTCTGCGCGAGCGCGCCGCCGGCGAACGGGTTCATGTAGCGGTAGTCGCTGACGGGCACGATGATGCCCTGGTACAGCGCGTGATTGCCGGTTTCGAGCGGTGGCAGCGTCGGATTGCCGGTGTCGTAGCGGTAGACGGTGTACGGGATGCCGATGCGGTCGAGTGCCGTTTGCGCCATCTGCAGTTCCGGACCGTCGCCGGCTTGCTGGCTCGCGAGAATCAGTATCTTGAGATCGATCTGTGCGTCGACCGGCACCGCGTGGCCGGGATGGGTCAGCGCGCAGAGTGTCACGGCGACGATGCCGCGCGCAAACAGATTCGGAAAACGAATTAATGGTCGTAATTTACTCATGACGGACCTCACGCATCGGGTGTCGGATGACGGAGCGGTTCCCCCGGGGCAATGCAGCGATGCGGCGTTTATGGTTTTTTCGGCGTGAAGGTCTGCTTGCGCATCGACTCGCCCGGATGCGGGCCGGTCGGCATTGCAGGCGGCCTGGCCGGAACCCGCGCCTCGGGCGACGGCAGGTGATGACCGGTGGGGCGGCCCTTGCCGGCGGCCGACGCGGCTGGCGCGGCGTGCGCATCGAGCGCATCGAGCGCATCGAGTGCGGCGGCGGCGGCGAGCAATCCCGCGCAAGCGCAGCACAGCAGCGTGCGCCACGCGAGCGGGGGCGGGTGGGTTCGGCGGCGTGTCATGGTTTCCTCGTAACGCGGTGTCGCGTGTCGGATACGTTGCAAAATTGACCATGCCGTCGGCGGCGTGGCTGGTGCGTCAGCACGCCGATGCTCGCCGGACATCTCCCGGCGCAATGACGGATGGTCTTCTTCCCAGGCCGGGATGTAGCGCCGCGATGGCGAAACGGCGGTCGACGCTTACGATGCGATGACGCTTATGCGACAAGTTCTCCGGCCTGTACGGCGGATGTAAGCTACATGCATGCCATCCCTGTCAAATCATTGATTTGTTGGCCTATTTGTCGACGGGATGTCAGTGTGACGTCTGCAAAACGTAAGAAATGTTTCAGGTTCGACACGGAGCGTGCATCAACCGCGCATTTGCCGCTCGAACGGCGCGCCGCGGTCGATCTTCCCGATCCCGCTATCGGCGCATCTTCGGCGCTTTCGACGCCGACTGGCGCGCGAGCTCGACGAACGCCGTCAGATAGTCGATCGAGTCATCCGCTTCGCGCATCCCCAGAAAAATCTGCTTGGCGATGCCCTGCTTGCCGAGCTTGACGGGCGTCACCGGTATCCGGTCGGCGTACTCGTCGGCGAGCCAGCGCGGCAGCGCGGCCACGCCGCGTCCGCTCGCCACCATCTGCAGCATGATGTCGGTCGTTTCGATCACCTTCTGCCGCTTCGGCACGACGCCCGCGGGCGTGAGGAACTGGTTGTAGATGTCCAGCCGGTCGGTTTCGACGGGATAGATGATGAGGATCTCGTCCGCGAGCTGCTCCGGCTCGATGTAAGGCGCGCCCGCGAGGCGATGCTGCTCGCCGACGACCAGCACCTGCTCGTAGTCGAACACCGGATCGAAGCGCAGGCCGGGCCGGTTCAGCGGATCGGGCGTCACGAGCACGTCGACGTCATAGCCGAACAGCGCGCCGATGCCGCCGAACTGAAAGCGCTGCTTGACGTCCACGTCGACGTCGGGCCAGCGCGACAGATAGGGCGACACGACCTTCAGCAGCCACTGGTAGCACGGGTGGCACTCCATCCCGATGCGCAGCGTGCCGCGCTGCCCTTGCGCGTACTGCTTCATGCGTTCTTCGGCGTGCTCGAACTGGGGCAGCAGCCGCTCGGCAAGCCTGAGCAGATATTGCCCGGCCTGGGTGAGCCGCAGGCCGCGCCCCTTGCGATCCCAGATCGGCGTGCCCAGCTGCTCCTCGACTTTCTTGACCGTGTGGCTCAGCGCCGACTGCGTCAGGTTCAGCGCGCCTGCGGCCGCCGTGAGCGAACCCTGTCTGTCGACCTCGCGAATGATGACCAGATGAATGCGTTCCAGCATGATGCCCGACCCATGAATAAAGCTAATCGATGAATGAAATAATGCCATTTTATTTCATGAGTCGAAAATCCTATCATCGGTGCCTGTCTTTTTTCCCCCATCTTCTGCAGGTCGACATGGTTACTACACACAATCTCGGTTTCCCGCGCATCGGCGCCAAACGCGAACTGAAATTCGCGCTGGAAAGCTACTGGAAGGGCCAGTCGTCGCGCGACGAGCTCAAGGCGCTCGGAGCGCAGTTGCGTGAGCGTCACTGGGAGAACCAGCGAGGTCTCGATCTGGTTCCCGTCGGCGATTTCGCGTTCTACGACCAGGTGCTCGACATGAGCTTCACGCTCGGCAACCTGCCGAAGCGTGTCCAGGGCTTCCATGGCGATGTGCTGGACAATTACTTTCGCGTCGCGCGCGGCCGTTCGGCGCAGTCGGCGGAAGAGCACGCGGCCTGCTGCGCTGGTGTCGCGGCCGGTGAAATGACGAAGTGGTTCGACACGAACTATCACTACATCGTGCCGGAATTCCACGCGGACACGAACTTCTCGCTCGACCCGTCGCGCCTGCTCCAGCAACTCGCGGAAGCGCGGGCGCAGGGGGTGACGGCGAAGCCCGTGATCATCGGCCCGGTCACGTACCTGTGGCTCGGCAAGGCGAAGGACGATTCCGACCGCCTTGCGCTGCTGCCGAAGCTGTTGCCCGTCTATGGCGCGCTGCTGGACACGCTGACTGCGCAAGGCGTCGAATGGGTGCAGATCGACGAACCGATTCTCGTCACCGAACTCGGCGTCGAATGGCAACAGGCGTTCAGAACCGCATATGAGGTGCTCGAAACGCGCCGAATCAAGCTGCTGCTCGCGACGTATTTCGGCCAGTTGCGGGAGAATCTCGCACTCGCGTGCGCGCTGCCGGTTGACGGCCTGCACATCGACGCGATCAATGCGCGTGACGAAGTTGCCACGCTCGTCGCCGAACTGCCGGCAGAGCGCGTGCTGTCGGCCGGCGTAGTCAACGGGCGGAATATCTGGAAGACCGACCTGAACGCGACGCTCGACTGGCTCGAACCGCTCGCGAAGCAACTCGGCAACCGCCTGTGGATCGCGCCGTCGTGCTCGCTGCTGCATGTGCCTGTCGATCTCGCGAGCGAAGAGAAGCTCGACGCCGAGATCCGTTCGTGGCTGGCATTCGCGCTGCAGAAGCTCGACGAACTGAAGGTGCTCGCGACTGCGCTGAACAGCGGTCGCGCGGCCGTCGCCGGCGCGCTGGCGGCGAACGGCGCGGCAATCAGGACGCGTCGCGAATCGCCGCGCGTGAACAATCCGGCGGTCAAGGCCGCGATCGCCCGTATCGACGCACAGCTCGGCAACCGCGCGAGCCCGTACCCGCAGCGCGCGCCGAAGCAGTCGGCGCGGCTGAACCTTCCGGCGTTCCCGACGACGACGATCGGCTCGTTCCCGCAGACCGCCGAGATCCGCCATGCACGCAGCCAGTTCAAGGCCGGCGCGCTCGACGAGGCCGGTTACAAGGCCGCGATGCAGGCCGAGATCACGCGCAGCGTCCGCGAACAGGAGGCGCTGGAACTCGACGTGCTCGTGCACGGCGAAGCCGAGCGCAACGACATGGTCGAATACTTCGGCGAACAGCTCGACGGCTACGCGTTCAGCCAGTTCGGCTGGGTGCAGTCGTATGGTTCGCGCTGCGTGAAGCCGCCGATCCTGTTCGGCGACATCAGCCGCCCGAAGGCGATGACGGTCGAATGGATCACCTACGCGCAATCGCTGACCGACAAGCCGATGAAGGGCATGCTGACCGGCCCGGTGACGATCCTGAACTGGTCGTTCGTCCGTGACGACCAGCCGCGCTCGGTGTCGTGCTACCAGCTCGCGCTCGCGATTCGCGAGGAAGTGCTCGATCTCGAGAAGGCCGGCGTGCGCGTGATCCAGATCGACGAGGCCGCGCTGCGTGAAGGGCTGCCGTTGCGCCGCGCGCAGTGGGGCGAGTACCTGAACTGGGCGGTCGAATCGTTCCGCATCACCGCGAACGGCGTGCAGGACGAAACGCAGATCCACACGCACATGTGCTATTCGGAGTTCAACGACATCATCGCGTCGATCGCCGACATGGACGCGGACGTGATCACGATCGAAACGTCGCGCTCGGATATGGAACTGCTCGATGCATTCGACACCTTCAAGTATCCGAACGAAATCGGGCCGGGCGTGTACGACATCCACTCGCCGAACATCCCGTCGCAGGATCACATCGTTGGCCTGATGAAGAAGGCGGCCGAGCGGATTCCGGCCGAACGCCTGTGGGTGAACCCGGACTGCGGCCTGAAGACGCGCCAGTGGGCGGAAGTGATTCCGGCGCTGACGCAGATGGTCGCCGCGGCGAAGACACTGCGCAGCCAGGCGCAGTGACGCTGCCGTCCAGCTGCCGTGCGCCGGACGGCGCACGGCGGGTGCGGAGTTTCCTTGGCCTTGCGCGACGCTGCCCGGTGTACGGCTGAACTGAAGCAAGCCCCCCGCTCATTCACTTCAACAGCATCTCCACGCCATCGACGATCCGCTGCAGCAGCACCTCGCCGTATGGTAACCACGGCGCCGTCCGCGGCCGGGTGGCCGCTGCAACGAGCGCTACGTCGACGGGTTTTTTGATGCCGCTTATATGGGCACCTTGTACGGGCCCCTCAGCTGCTTCGCAGACGCGCGACCATCTCGTGAATCACGATATGGCGGATCGCCCTCAGCAGATGCATTTCTCCGCCGAGCGTTGCCGTCAGTTCGGGACGGCTCGCCATCATCGCGTCGTTGTCGCGCGCGATGTCGCGCAGCAGCGTGTCCGCTTCCGCGGGAATGCGCTGCAGCAGCGTGTCGACGTGGCGCAGTGCGGTGGCGCGCGCAAGCCCGAGCGCCGCGCCGGCCGCCGCAAGCACCTCGCGCGTAAAGGCCGCGTAACGCTGTACGCCGGCGACCGGCCGCGTGAATTCCGTGAGATCGGGCCAGCGGCTCTTCGCGCTGTAAGTCGCGGTTTCGTACACGCCGTCGCACAGCAGGTCGTAGTGCGGCGCCAGCGCCATCCCGCTGTCGCCGACGACAAAGCTCAAGTTCTTCAGGTGCGAATCGCCGTTGCCGACCACGACGCAGAACACGAGCCACCGGAAGATCCGCAGCCGCGCCGGCGCGGGCGCACGGCACGCGTTCGCGAGCGCCGCGAGCGCGTCGAGCGACCAGCCCGTGTATTTCATCGTCGCGGCGAGGTTGAGCACCTGGCAGCCGTCGATCGCATGCCGCCGCTCGACACCGTCGGCCGTGATCTCGCGATCGAAACGGCGGATCACGTAGACAGGCGCCGGCACGTAGCGGCGCTCGACGTCCGGCACATCGAGGCCGACGCGGCGCGCGAGCGTCATCACGAACCACTCGTTGACGACAGAATGCGGATAGTCGTGCGCGTGCGGATGATTCGGCTTCAGGATATGCGTCGAGATCGCCTGGCCGCTCGGCTCGAACAGCCGCCCGTCGCGCAGCACGACCGGCAGCTTGTGCTGCGCGCCCGCGAGCGACATCTTCTTCGGCGCGTCGTGCGTGAGCGGGACCGTCGGCAGCGCACGGATGCGCGCGTCGAGCCCGGCGTCGTCGAGCGGGCGCAGCCGCGTGTCGTCGTCCGCATGATCGTCCGGCGCGCGCAGCGTGACCGAGCCCGCCGATTCGCGGCCGTAATGCGCGAGCAGCGCGAATGCGTCGCTGATGTCGGGCAGCCCCGCGTCGTTCGCGAGCAGCGCGCGCACCGTTTCCTCGGGCAGCAGGTTGTCGAAATACCACTGGACCGGACGCGTGGTCGCCCCGTCGCGCAGGATCTCCGCCTGAAGCGGCAGGTGCGGGCTCAGCGCGAAGCGGAACGGGGCATCCAGCCACGACGGCGCGTATTCGAACGCCCACAGGTTCCGGTCTTCGTGCAGCGTGCCGATGCGCTGGCCGTCGATGGATGCGACAAGGGCGCGCTCAGTCATGCGGCGTCTCCGTGCTCGGCGAGTGCGCGGCTTCCGCGTCGGTCAGGATGCGGCGCGCGAGATTCAGCGCGCGGGCCGCGGCGGGCGCGTCCGGCCGATGTGGCGGGCGGTCGTCGCCTGCGCGCCGGGCGTGTGCGGCGGATCCGGGCGTATCGGCGTCGGCGACCAGCAGCCGGGCGGCCTTCAGCACGCGCGCGTCGACGAGCGGCGTGGTGAGCGCGTGGTCTGCCGCTCGCGCTGCGTCGACGCGCAGCAGCAGCCGTTCGGCGGCCCGCCGTTCGCGGACGCTCGCGCGATGGTTCGCCCTGGCCGACTGGCGCGCGAGCAGTTCGTCGCTCGCGTCGGGGATGTCGAACACGACGCGTACGCCGAGCCCCTGCAGGATCTGGAACAGCTTGCCCCACTGGACGGTGTCCGCGCCGCGCTCGGCCTTGACCATGAACGATTCGCTGACGCCGACGCTGCCGGCCGCATCGTCCTGGCGCAGGTTCTGGATCTTGCGGGCGGCGCGGATCACGCCGCCGATGTCAGACGCTTGCTCTATCGGGTATCGCATGTCGAGAAACTCCGGCGGCGGGGGGCGTTGGCGACAGGCCGGATGGACCGGGCGCTGCCGTTTTGCACGCCGCGGCGGCAAGATGGGAAACTGTACGATCAAACAGTATTCCACCTGGGGCGCGAAAATCAAGCGGAAACTGTGCGATCGGCAAGTTTCGACGTGAAACGCTCAATCTTGGTCAGAAACCGTTCGATTGCACAGTTTACTCGAAATTGAGCGGTCAATCTGCCGATAAACCGTTTGATCGCACAGTATTTTTGAAGGGTCGCTGCTGCGGTGCATGACCCGAATGAAACCTCGCCGCAGTTCGCAAGGACTTCCCTCTGGCTGAATGAAATGCCGTCACGAACGGCGGGGCCGTGTGCGGCGAGGTGCGGCCCCGGATCGAGCCCCGTGCATGTCAGTCGCCAAACACGAACCGGGAAACATTTCCCGCGCGTTTCGGCGGGGCAAATTTCTTTCCCGATTCTCTTTGCACCGACACGATTTATCCATCGAAAGGCGGTAAAGCCAAATGTGGCTGCACTTCAATTGGCGGTTATGAGAGATTTTATTTGCGACCGCCCGCAGTCGATAAAATTGCAATGAAATTGAAGTGAAATAGCAAAAACATGTGAAGCGAAATATTAGGTCTGAATTGGTTTTTTGGTGAATGAAATTATTTATTGGTAAATGGGCTTCCGTTGCGAAAAACTTGCGCTGCGCTTTCGGGAAGCATTGCAGAAAGTCTCCGGCAGGCGACCGTTCGCGGTGCGAGAACTGTATGAAAAATCAGGGTGACTTCGGATGCCCGGTAGTCTAATTTGATAGCTAATGCGAATCGGCATACGACCCGGGAATCGAATTGTTTCCGGAGGCGGGCGAGTGAATGAAAATTCGGCAAGCGCTGATCATCGGGAAATACAGGCGCCAACGCGCCTGTCATTCGGGCGGCGGGGCCATCGGTCGACGTTTCCCTGAAAAATAAAAAGTCGCTCGATCTGTAAAGAAAAACGATTTTATCGGCGGCGGAACGAACGGTTCCGGTTCTCGCGCCAATCCGGACTGGCCCTGCGAAGCGGCCGGGTCCGGCGCCGTCAGACGATACGAATCGTCCTCATCCGGACGGACCACGGGGGAAATATGTCAAACCTATCTGATTCAGAAAAGCCATTCGGCAACCTGTTCAGCGAGCTCAGCGGCAAGCCCGATATGGGCAGGGTGGCAACCGCAGCGCATGGAGAGCCCGTCGGGCACCGCGCACTGCCGGATCCCCGCGACAGCCTGCAGAAGGCCGCGCAATTGGCGATCCAGGTCGAGTTCACGACGATCCCGGCTTACCTGACGGCGCTCTACTCGATCGCCGATCCGGCCAGCGATGCCTATCAGGCATTGCGCTCGGTCGTGGTGGAAGAGATGTTCCACCTCAACCAGGCGGCCAATCTGCTCGTCGCGATCGGCGGAAAGCCGAAGTTCACGGGCACGGCGGTGCCGGTGTACCCGTGCTTTCTGCCTCACTCGAACCCGAAGCGCTTGCCGCTCATCGCACTGTGCAGGGCATCGCCCGACGTATTCGAGAAGACCTTTGCCGCGATCGAGACGCCCGCGCCGCCGCACGCTGCGCCGCAGGGCAACCAGTACGACACGATCGCGCAACTGTATGAGGCGCTGCGAGAGAGCCTGGAGCGTTACCCGGAGCGCCACCCCGACGGCCCGCCACTCTTTCGGCAGGCCGCCGGCACGCGCCAGCGCATCGATATCTATCTGGGCAAGTTCGGCGGCAAGGCAGTGCGGGTGCATGACATCGGCACCGCGCTGGAAGGCATCACCCAGATCATGCAGCAAGGCGAGGGCAGTGTTCCCGAGGATAAGCCGCTGGTTCCCGACAGCCCGTGGGGAACCTACAACCACTACGGCCAGCGCACCGACGGAACGTACGGCCCCATTCTCGGCACGCCTTATGAAATGTCGCACTTCAGGAAGTTTCGCGGCGTGGCGCTCGACGTGGCCAACTTTCCCGCGACGCGTCCGATCACGTCCAATCCGAGACGGCAGGACTACTCGAACGAGACCGCGCTCAAGCTCGCCGACGCGTTCGACATTGCGTACAGCATCATGCTCGACGAGCTGGAAAAGACCTTCATCGAAACGCCGGGCAAACCGGATCCGTTCTTCGCGAAGGTCCTTCCGCTAATGCACCACGTGATGCCGAAGCTCGCGCTGAGCCTGATGAAAACGCCGATGCATGCGACCGGCGACGGTGCGGTCGGCCCGAACGCGGCGCCGACCTGGCTATATCGGCCGGGCTGCACGATGGAGATGCTGGAGCGCGAACGGGCCAATGCACAACAGGCCGCATCCGGTGTCACGGATCGCGCCGAGCGCGCCGACCTGGCGGCCGTGCTGGACGACGTGCGAAACGACATTGTCGAGCTGAGCGAAGCCGCCGGACAGCGGCTCGCAAGCTAGAGCGACGGGGGACATCATGGTCGAATACAAGATCTATCCGCCGATTGGCGTTGCCCGTGTCGGAGACGCACCCGACGCGTTCTATATCGGGGCCGAAAGTTATCGCGGGCTGCCGATCAGGCCCGATGGGAAGCCGTTCCGGCAGCAGGATTTTCGCGACGAACAGGGGCGCCTGTGCCGGCAGGCCGCACGCTTTCACCTGTACCGGATCGAGAACGGCGTCGCGGAAGAAGTGACGCTGGACACGCCGAATGTGAAGTCGATCGTCTGGTCTGTTCATCTGGCAAACAAGAAGCCCAGCTGGTATGCGTTCAGTCCCGCGGAAGGCGAGGGCGGCTATGCGCCGACGCACCCGTTGCGCAACCCGGACGTACCCGATCGCCACCAGCTGCTGATCGATGCGGGGCCGCGCAAGATTCACGGACCGCGAGCGAGCAATGTGCATTTCAATCTCGAACAGGTTCCGAAAGGGTATACGGGCGCACATTTCCCGCCGGGCCGGCTCTATCCGATGATGCGTGCGATCGAGACGCTCGGCGAGCTGCGCACCGACGAACAGGGGCGGTTGCTGGTGCTGGGCGGTCACGGCATTGCGGGCTCCACCGAGCCGAACCCGACGCTCGAGCACTACGCGAACAACGACGGCTGGTGGGACGACACGTCCGATGGCCCGGTCGGCGTGACGATCGAGTTCTTCAACGGGCCGAGCGTCCAGGCCGCCAGCGCGCATGTGCTCGTCGCACCGCCGAAGTACGCGCCGGAAATTCCGAATCTGGTGACGCTGTACGACACGATATTCGATGCGATGGTGCGTGCCGGCCATTATCCGAAGATCCTCGCCGGCGGCATCTGGCAAGCGGGCCAAGGCGGCTACCGGCCCAATTTCCGGACCGAGGTCAAGCCGTTGCTCGAGCGCGCGATGCTCTATCCATGGGTCGCGGCGATTCCGTCGAAGCCGCACACGTTCGACTTCGACAAACTCGGGGCGCTCGGCTCGCAGGGGGAGGGCGACGAAGCGTTCAAGGGGCTGCGGCGCTACATCATGGACGTCCTGCGGCCGCCCTATCAGGAAAACGACCTCGTCAATTCGCGCGGCGCCACGATGATGCCGTTCCTGGCCGGCGACAACTGCCTGAAGTCGGGCACGGCCACGAGCCGCTATCTGCGGCTGACCGACACGCAGTACTTCTTCCTGCAGCAATGGGTGGACGGGCACTTCGTCAATGAACCGCCGACGGAGCCGCCGACCGACGCGCTGACGCGGGGCGTGCTCGACAACTGCGTGGGCGGCGCGTTTTCTCCGGGCATCGAAATGACCTGGATCTCCCGGGTGCCCGAGATCTACGCCGAGCCGTTCCGCATTCGCAGCCGCTTCACGCTGGAGGGGCCGCTGAGTCTCGGCTACCACCCGCAACGGGGCATGGAGGCGGGCGACCTCACGCGCTACATGGCATTGCCGTGGCAAGCCGACTTCAACGAGTGCGCGTCGCAGTCGATCGGTGACCGCACGCTGTGGTGGTGGCCGGCGCAGCGGCCGGAGTTCGTGTATCTGGAACCGAAGCCCACGCTGTTGCGCGCGGCAGCGAATGTCCCGCAGCCACCCGAGGAGTCGACCGAAAAGACCGGCAGGCAGGTGCCCTGGATCGGCACCGACTACGACCAGATGGCGGGCGATTACGTGACGTTCCCCGACAACGTCGACATGGTCCGTTACTGGTCGCGCCTGGGTTTCGTGATGGAGAAAGACATCGGCGGCACGCAGCGCTTCGTCGAGGTCGAGCGGACCCTGGCGCGTCCATTCTATCCATCGACGCGTGCGTCGAATGACAGCTGACCACGATGACGTGCTGATCGTCGGCGCCGGCCCGGCCGGCTGCGCGGCGGCGCTGGCGCTCGACGCGGCGGGATGCCGCGTCGCCGTGCTGGATCGCCCGTCCGCGCAGTCGTTCCGGGTCGGCGAATCGGCGACGCCCGACGTGGCCGGCCTGCTGCGCCGGCTGGGCGTCGACGACCGGCTGGAGCGCGCCGGACACGGCTTCTACCACGGCAATCTGTCGCTGTGGGGAGACGACCGGCCGCGCGTCGACCATTTCCTGTTTCGCGGGACCGGGCACGGCTGGCATCTCGATCGGGCGGCGTTCGACACGCAATTGCGCGACGCGGCACGGGCGCGCGGCATCCCCGTGCGTTCCTGCGCCGGCGTGGAGACGATCGCGCCGACGCGCGACGGGTGGGCGATACGGGTGCGCGAAATCGGTGAACCGCGCGACGAACCGCGCGGCGAACTTCGCAACGAACTGCGCGCGCGCGTGCTGGTCGACGCCGGCGGACGCCGTTCGCCGCTGGCCGCGTGGTTCGGCGTGCGCCGGCGATGCTTCGACGAGATGGTGGCGCTCGCCGCACATGCGCCGCATGCACGGGAGCTCGCGGGGCTCTCGCTCGTCGAATCGTTCGAGGACGGCTGGTGGTACGCGGTCGGCTTGCCGGACGGGCGCGCGCTCGTCACGTTGATGACCGACCGGGACATCGCCACGGCCCGCCGCTTTCGCGATCCCGACGTCTACCGGCGTGCGTGGCAGGACACGCGCCTGCTCGCCACGCATGTGCAGCCGCCGCGGGAGCCTGTCGACGTGCACGTGTTCGCCGCGCATAGCGGCTGCATCGAACGGAGTTCGGGCGGCGGGTGGATCGCCGTGGGCGATGCGCTGATGGGGCTGGACCCGCTGACGTCGTCGGGGATCGCCGGTGCGCTCAGCGACGGGTTGGCCGCCGCGCCGGCCGTCGTCGACATGCTGGCGGGACGGCCGGATGGCGCGATCGCATATGCCGCGCGTGCCAATGCCGTGTTCAAACGCTATCTCGCGGAGCGTGTCGAGCGATACGGCACCGAATCGAGGTGGTCGCAACATGCGTTCTGGGCGCGGCGCGGGCACGGCAATCACGAGGCGGCGGGCGATGCCGCCGAAGCTCGCGCGTAACGACGGTTGTGGTGTGGAGTGCAGGAGGAAAGTCGGTGAAATAGTTAGGGTCGCAAATCAAATCAACAATCGAGGAGCCTGACATGGCAGCGTTCGTATTGACATCGGTATCCGGTACGATTCCCGACCTGCGTGGCACGAACAGGTTCGGGCCTTTGCAGGATCTGATCGGGATGTGGAAAGGAACGGGGTTCAACCAGATCTGGCGGCCATTCCCGATTCAGCGGGGCGGCCACCCGGCCGGTCAGCAGGATCGGTTCCTGGAGCTGAACGAAACGATCGAGACGATCGAATTCAAGGCGATTGACGGCGCGATCCCGAATCGCGGCCTGCTGCAGGACGATATCAACCTGCACGGGATGACCTATACGCAGGAGGTGTCGGATGCCAACGTCAAGGTCGACGGGCACCTTGCCGGCATCCATATCGAGCCGGGGCTCTGGCTCAACGTCCCGCCGACCGAGAATCCGCCGAACGGCGCGACGGTTGCCCGCCTCGCGACCATTCCGCACGGTACGTCGATCGTGATGCAGGGCAGTGCGTTCCAGCTGAGCGGGCCGCCGTCGTTCGCGCCAGAGAACATCGCGCCGTTTCCGATCGGCAATCCGTCCCACCCGCTGCCGCCGAGCGATTTTCCGGAGATGAACCTGGCTGCGCCGAGCGCGTTCCGCACGCCGAGCCAGGACATTCCGCACGTCACGCAGGCGTGGCTCGACAATCCGAACATCGTCCTGAACAGCGGGATTGCCGGCAAGCAGGTCATCGCGACGACCACACTGCTGATTTCGACGAACTCGGCCAATCCGCCGGTTACGGGCGGCGGTACGACCAATATCTCGTTCCTGCAGGGTGCCGCGAACGGGCCGAATGCCGACGCGGCCCGGGTCGAGGCGATCTTCTGGATCGAGACGATCCGGCTGCCCAACGGCGCGACGAAGCTCCAGCTTCAATACACGCAGAAGGTGATCCTCGACTTCAACGGGTTGAGCTGGCCCCATGTGTCGGTGGCCACGCTCGAGAAGCTCTAGGCATCGACGGCAACACGGGCGACACCGACGCCGCATGCAGTCGACCGCATGCGGCGCCCGAAGGGGGATACATCATGAACACGCACTTGCAGTTGCACTTGCACTTGCCGTTGGCCCATGCGATCTGGGCGGCGACACGCGACGCGATCTGTCACGTGTGGACGATGATGGGCGAATTGTCGATGACGAACTGATCGGCGGGAACGCGAACTTTCCACGCAACGACCTGACCACCGGAACCCGAGCCGCGTAGCCCCGCGGTGCGCGCGTGACGCCCGTCGAACAGCGTGCGCCCGGGGGCGGCGCGACCGTGCATGCGTCCGGTGCTGCTGCCTCCGCCCCCGGCAAAAGCGAGCCGTGATTCAAGCGCAGGCGTCGCAGCCAGGCCCGCCGTTTCCGGATTGCTGCTTCGACGGGCACGGGACCGAGCCATACGAACAGAACACGCAGCAATCGCCCGGCTTGGGCCTCAGCAGCGCGTTGCATCCGTGGCATTCGTAGAAGAACTGGCACGTATCGACCGGCATGGTTTCCTGCCGGCTGAACCCGCAGTGCGGACAGGTCAACACGGATTCCAGCTGGAGTGCGGTCATGAGGCTCTCCGGGGTCAGGCCTGAACAACCTCGATTGTGAGGCTCAACCGATTCTCGCACCATAAGCGTTTCTTGCCAGAATTGCTCGCAATGCGCTGACCGACATGATGGGCCGGTACACATCGCTCGTCATCGCGCACCGGCTTTCGACGTTCCGGAGCGCGGACGCGATCCTCGTCTTCGAGCACGGCAGGGTGATCGAGGCGGGGCCGCATGCCATTCTGCTGGCGAGGCAAGGTGCGTACGCGCGGCTCGTCGCGCACCAGTCGGGCGTGCCCTTGACCGCCGGCGGTGGGTCGGACCGGATGCGCCTCGAATGATCGTCCGGGGCGCAATCAGCGGGCGCTATTTCCGGTTCTTCAGGAAGGTCCGGCCGGCCGTAGTAATTGAAATGCTCGGGCGGCGGTTCATCGGATAGTCGACAAATCCCGCGCTGATGAGCTCCCGCGTGACCGACCAACCCAGTGCGGGCGCCTCTCGCCCATAGCGGACCTCGGCAAGGCGTTCCAGTGCCCAGATTGCGGATGCCGAAATGGCTCGGGCGTTTGACGTATCGTTGTCGCTCATCGCTTCTCCAAGTATTGATCATGACCGGGTGCGCCGGGTGTTGCGGGATCAGGTGGCAACGCACGTGCCCAGGTGCGCCCAGTCGTAGCTGGCGCCGGCCTCGATGCGTACGGCCGCTTCGACGAGATCGATGCGGTGCGGTCCGGCGTGCTGACTCGCACGCGCGATCAGTGCCTCGAGCGACGGTAACGGCGCATCGTTCTTCCACGCGAAAGCAATCAGATTTGCGGCACTGCCTTCGGCCGGGGCAAGTGCGACCGATGGGCCGAACGTATCGCGAAGCCGCGCAAGACAGTCGCCAAGACGCGGGTCGTCTCTCAACAGGTTGGTCACCAGCACGCCATCGTCATTCAGCTGCGCGTAACAGGCCTGGTAGAAAGCCGCGCTGACGAGCTCGGCGGGCGCGCCGTCCGCATTGAAGCCGTCCAGCAACAGCACGTCGAAGGTTTGCGAGGTCGTCGACATGTAGTGCGCCGCGTCCGCGCAGACCACCGACAGACGCGCATCGTCGGGCGGGATGCAGAATCGGTCGCGCAGCGCGATCACTTCCGGATTGATTTCGATTGCGGTGATGTGCGCAGCCGGCAGTTGCCGATAGCAATACTTCACCAGCGAGCCGCCACCGAGCCCGATCATGCAGATGCGTCTGGGCGCAGGTTGCAGCAGCAGGAATCCCATCATCGTGCGCGTGTAGCCCATTGCAAGCGCATCGGGGGCGGCGCGCATCATCGTGCTTTGCATGCCGCGGCCATCGAAGCACAGCGTGACGAGGTACTCGGATTCCAGGACAACCGGTATGTCCGCGGCAGCGTTCGCGTGCAACGCGCGAGTGCTCGGGAATGGCAGGTCGACGGGCGGCATGCGGATCAGCCTTCCTGCAACAACGGCAATAGCGCCTGAAGCGCCGCCTCTTCATCCGGGCCGGCGGCCAGCACTTGAGCCGACGTGCCGCCACGCACCTGCAACGATGCGACCGCCATGCCGTCCTTCGCATTGCCGCGGCGCCCGTTTGCGATCAGCAGGATGTCGCTTTCGAAGCGGCGTGCCATGTCGACCAGCGCGTGCTGGGCAGCGTCCGCGCGATTCCGGTTCCAGCTTGAACCGATTTGAAAGTACACGACGGTTGCCACGTTCTTTGCGAAAGCCTCTGGACAGGTCATTGGGGGCAGTGCGCCGTGTCGATCTGGCAGCGCGTCAGAAACGCGCGAAACCCGATCTCCCACGTCGCGCTCTGCAAATCGAAGTCGATGCTGGCGAGCCGTTTCATTTCGCCGCTCAGGAACACCGCGCGCAGCGATCGAGGTGGCACGCCCTGTTTGAAACAACGGTCGTCGACGTCCAGCAGCAGGCACGGATGGCGCCTGAACCGCGCACTGGCGACCGAGATCGGATCCATCACATGCCGGGCCGACTCCCTCGGATAGACGAAGGCCAGATGGATCCCTGCCGCCGCGAGCTGCTCGCCCGCGTCGTGGAAGCGGTGAACCATCTGGAAGCCGCGTTCGCCGCCGCGCCCGACGCCCACGACGACGAGCCCTCGGCTTCCTGTCGTTTCCCGCAACGTTACGGCACGCCGATCGGGCAACAGCAGCACATCATCCAGCTCGAACATGTCGACATCCTCAGCGAAACCGCCCGCAAGTCCACTGAAAGGCGGTAAGCGATGAATTATAATCGAGCGGTAAGATTATGTGAATTGCATTATAATGTTTCGTGTGTCGCCATGTGCCCGTCGACAAGTCGACAGGCATGGTGGCCGACTCTGGCGAGCCAGGTTGCTCGCCCTTTTTTTTACTGACTGATCGAAACTGCCCTGATGGAAGCCGCAATGAACGCCGTCCCCTCATGCCCGCAATGCGCGATGGAAAACACGTACCAGGACGGCACGCTTTACGTGTGCGCGGACTGCGGTCACGAATGGTCGGCGAGCGCTGGCGCCGACGCGGGCGACGAACCTGCGGGTGATGTCGTCAAGGATGCGAACGGCAACGTGCTGTCGGATGGGGATTCGGTCGTGCTGATCAAGGACTTGCGCGTGAAGGGCTCGTCGATCACGTTGAAGATGGGCACCAAGGTGAAAAGCATCCGGATCGTCGGCGGCGATCACGAAATCGACTGCAAGACGGATGCCGGCAGCTTCATGCTCAAGGCGTGCTTTCTGAAGAAGGTCTGACCGGCTGCCCGCCATGGGCGGCATCGCTGTCCCGCGCGCTTCGTCGCGGATGATCCAATCGACTGTTTGATTAGCCGGGCATACCGAGAATGGATGAGGATCGAACATCCTACGACGCGTTCGTCAAGTTCCTGGCGACACCCATGCGTGATGGGCAGCCCGTCGTGCTGGAGACGCGGCACGCCGTGTCGCTGCACTTCGATCACTTCGCCACTCAGAGCTTCATGTCCGTAAGTAATCCTGACAAGCTCGCGCTGGGCTACACGCGCGTGATGATGGGATTTCTGCTGCTTCAGCCGGCTCCCGCGCACGTCTGCATGATCGGGCTCGGCGGGGGATCGCTGGCGAAGTACTGCTATCGGCATCTGCCCGAGGTTGCGATCGACGCCGTCGAGATCAGTCCCGAGGTGATCGCGCTGCGTGATGTGTTCAGGATTCCGGCGGACGACGCGCGGTTCACCGTGGTTTGCGCCGATGGCGCGGACTACGTGACGAAGGAGGACGTCCGCACGGATGTGATCCTGCTCGACGCTTTTGTTGCGGACGGCATGCCGGGCCGGTGCGCGGACATTGCATTCTTCGCCGCCTGTCGCGAGCGTTTGTCCGATGCGGGGGTCCTCGCGATCAACTTCACGGACGATGATCCGGCGCTGCCGATGCACGTCGAGCGGCTGCAAGCGGTGTTCGGCTCATCCTGCGCAATCGTCCGGTGCGGCGACGACAGCAATTTTGTTGCGTTCGCGTGGAAAAGTGACGACCGGTTGCCATCGACGCAGGTCTTGCTCGATCGCGCCCGCTCATTTGCGTTTGCCGGCGAGCTCGCGCTGACTTCTACGGCCAGGCGCCTGAAAGAAGGGGAGTGCCTCGATCCGAAGCGGCTGACGTGGCGCGCGCAAGGACACGCACACTGGGAAATTGGCGCTTGACCGGCGCCCGGGTTCAACCGGCGCTTTACTTCACGCGCTTGGCAAGCGGGCTCTTCGTCTTGTAAGTCACGCCGTGACGGTCGAGATACTCGCGGATCAGTTGCCGTACGACTTGCGACGGCGTCAGATCTTGCGCCGAGCAGAGCATCTCGAATGCTTCTTTCTTGGCGGGGTCGATCAGGACGGTCAGGCGTGCGGTTTTCGTTTCCATTGCGAGCGCAGGTCGGCAAATATGTTAATCGAATTATAATGCATTTGCCTTCCGCGGCACGCCCGCGAATGCTCGAGCTGCCTGAATTCGCCGGCATTCCGGGTCAGGACTCGTCCCGCCTCGCGCCGGATCGACGCCCGCGGTCGAGCCGATACAGGTAGGTCAGCGCGTCATCGGCTACGGGCACGATAGCGAGTGCGACAAGTGCGCCGGCGAGCGGCACGGTCGACACATAGCCGACATGCTTGAAGCCGATTGCGCCGGCCAGGCCGCCGACGAAGAACGACGCGAGCATCGTGCCGTGGATCCTCAGCTTCGCGCGGTTTGCGATGACCGCGTGCGCGTCTGCGGCGATTGCCGACCTGTTCCAGTAAAAGAGCTTGCCGAGCTCGATACCGAAGTCGGTCACGATGCCGGTCATGTGCGTCGTGCGGATTTCCGCGCCCGACAGCTTCGTGATCATCGCATTCTGCAGCCCCATGATAAAGCACAGCAGGATGACGGTTACGGGGACGAAAAACGCTTCCCATAGCGCGAGGTGGCTGCCGAGCAGGCCGAACAGCAGGAGCAGCGCGGCCTCGACCAGTAGCGGCAGCACATACTGGCTTTGCAGGCTGCGCCGCCGGCCCCAGTTGACGAGCACCGCCGAGCACCCCGCTCCGACGAGAAACGACGCCAGTGAACCGATGCCGGCGAGCACGAGCCGGATGTCGCCGAGCGCTGCCTGATCCGCGATCGCCGACACGATGCCGCTCATGTGCGACGTGTATTGCTTGACCGCAAGGAACCCGCCGGCATTGGTTGCGCCGGCGACGAAGGCGAGCGAAAACCCGAGCTGACGGTTTGCGGTCGCGGTGCGGTGTTTTCCCGTCAGGCTTCGAAAGTACTGCGCAGGCATAGGATCCTCACTCAATCGCTCGGAACAGCGGCAAAGACGCGGCGGATGAGGCCTTCGGGCAGCGCACGCCGGCGAGCTGTACGCAGGGTGGCCCAATTTCGTCGAACATGTTGCTCACATGATAACGTGATTATCATGTTCTGTTATCCGGATTGGCCTTTCGATGTCATAATACGGACGGAACGAGCCCGGGATTCCGGGCTCGTTTCATGCCCTCGTCCAATCCGAGCGTACTGGAGACATCCCGGATGGCACCCGTGCCGGTCGTTCACTTCGTCCTGCTGGTCGCAGCCGCGTGGCTCGCGATCGGCGCGCTGGGTCTCGGGGTGCTGCATCGCACGCGGTTCGTTGCGCACGGGCTGTTTCCGCTCGGTGCGCTGGGCGGGCTGCTGCTGGGAGCGGCGGGGCTCGCCGGCGTCTTCGCCGATCCAACCACCGCGGTGTTGCCGATCGGGCTGCCCGGGCTGCCATTCCATCTGCGCGTCGACGGGCTATCCGGCTATTTCCTGTTCGTGCTCGGCATCGTCAGCGCGGGAATCGGCGCCTTTTCCGCCGGCTATTTCCGCAAGGGCGAGGGGGCCGCGCCAGGGCTCATCTGCTTTGAGTACCACGTCTGCATCGCGAGCATCGCGCTCGTGCTCGTCGCGGACGATGCCTACGTGTTCATGGTCGCCTGGGAAACGCTGACGTTGTCCGCGACATTCCTCGTGATGACCAACCATCGGATCGGAGAGATCCGCCGCGCAGGCTATGTGTATTTCCTGATCTCGCACGTCGGCGCGCTGGCGCTGCTGCTCTGCTTCGGCATTCTGCAGGCGCGCACCGGCGACTACACGTTCGCCAACATGCGCGCGCAATCGCCCGACGCGTTCTGGGCGTCGCTCGCTTTCCTGTTCGCGCTGGTCGGGTTCGGCGCCAAGGCCGGCGTGTTCCCGCTGCACGTGTGGTTGCCGGACGCCCACCCCGCGGCGCCGTCGCCCGTATCGGCGCTGCTCAGCGGATTCGTGCTGAAAGTCGGCCTGTACGGCCTGCTGCGCACCGTGTTCGACCTGCTGCACGTGCAGATCGCCTGGTGGGGCGTGCTGCTGCTCGTGCTCGGCGTCGGCACCGCGCTGCTCGGCGTCGTATTCAGCACGATCCAGGTCGACATGAAGCGCCTGCTCGCGTATTCGTCGATCGACAACATCGGCCTGATGATCGTCGCGCTCGGCGTCGCGGTGCTGTTCCGTGCATACGGGATGACGAGCCTGTCGGCGCTCGCGCTGACTGCGATGCTCTACCAGATCGTCGCGCATGCGGCGTTCAAGAGCCTGCTGTTCCTCGGCACGGGGGCAGTGCTGCACGCGACCGGCGAGCGCAACCTCGGCAAGCTTGGCGGCCTGATCCGCTTCATGCCGTGGACCGCGTGGGCCGTGCTCGCCGGCGTCGGCGCCAGCGCAGGCTTGCCGCCGCTGAGCGGTTTCGTTGCCGAGTGGCTCCTGCTGCAGAGTTTCCTGTTCACGCCGGGTTTGCCGAATTCGGTGCTCGCGATGACCGTGCCGATCACGGCCGCGCTGATCGCGATGTCGGCCGCGCTCGCCGGCTATACGATGGTCAAGTTCTTCGGCATCGTGTTCCTCGGGCAACCGAGGGAAGCGAAACTGGCGCGCGCACGCGATGCGAATACCTGGGAACGGCTCGCGTTCTGCTGGTTCGCGGCGGCGGGTGTGCTGCTCGGATTGATGCCCGCGCAGTTCGTCAAGGTGCTGGATCGGGTCACGCACGCGCTGGTCGGGGCCGGTATCGGCGCGGACAACCACGGCTGGCTGCTGTTCGTGCCCGTGTCGACCGCGCGGGCAAGCTACATGCCCGCCGTGTTCATGCTGTTTTTCGTCGCCTGCTGCGGATTCGCGTGGGTGCTGGTGCGGCGCTTCTACCACGGCCGGTTGCGTCGGGCCGCGCCATGGGGCTGCGGGTTCCCGTTTACGACCGCGCGCATGCAGGACACGGCGGAAGGGTTCGGGCAGCCGATCCGGGAGATCTTCGCTCCGCTGCTGCGCATCGAGCGGCAATTGCCATCGCCGTTCGATGCGCAGCCGGTGTACCGGGTCTCGGTCACCGATCGCACGTGGTCCGCGCTGTACGACCGCGTCGCGGCGCTGACGCAACGCATGGCGGAATGGGCGGGCCGCCTGCAGACGGGCAAGATTGCCGTGTACCTGACCTACAGCTTCGCCGTGCTGATCCTGCTCCTGATGCTGGTGAGACGATGGTGACCGTATCCGGCGTGTTATCGCAAACCCTCGAGATCGTAGTGGCGCTGGCTGCCGCGCCGCTGCTCACCGGCTGGGTCAACCAGTGCCGCGCGTGGCTGCAGAACCGGCGCGCGCCCAGCATCTGGCAGCCGTACCGGATGCTCCACAAGCTGTTCAACAAGGAGTCGGTCGTTGCCTACGGCGCCAGCCCGGTGTTCCGGGGCGCGCCCTATGTCGTCTGGGCGGCGATGACGCTTGCCTGTGCGATCGTGCCGACGCTGTCGACCGAGTTGCCGATGTCGCCTGCCGCGGACGCGATCGCGCTCGTCGGCCTGTTCGCGCTCGCGCGCGTTGCGCTGTCGCTCGCCGCGATGGACGTCGGCACGGCATTCGGCACGCTCGGCGCCCGCCGCGAAATGCTGATCGGTTTCCTCGCGGAGCCGGCACTGCTGATGGTGCTGCTGTCGGCGTCGCTGATCACGCAGTCGACACTGCTGACGAGCATCGTCGCGACGCTCGGCCGCGGTCAGCTCACGATCTATCCGAGCCTCGCTTTCGCGGGCATCGCATTCACCCTCGTATCGCTCGCCGAGAACGGCCGGCTGCCGGTCGACAACCCGGCCACCCATCTCGAACTGACGATGATCCACGAGGCGCTGATCCTCGAATATTCGGGGCGTCACCTCGCGCTGATGGAATGGGCGGCCAGCCTCAAGCTGTTTGCGTACTCGTGCATCGGCCTTGCGCTCTTCATGCCGTGGGGAATCGCCGAGGCGGGTAATCCGCTCGCGCTGCTGCTCGCGGTGCCGGCGCTCTTCGTCAAGCTGATGGCGGGCGGCGCCGCGCTCGCCGTGGTCGAGACCGCCAACGCGAAGCTGCGGATTTTCCGTGTCCCCGAGTTTCTTGCGACGGCCTTCCTGCTTGCGGTGATCGGCATGCTCGTCCATTTGCTGTTGGGGGCATGAATGCACGGCTACGCGACGCAACTGATCAATTTCCTCGCGGCGGTGCTGCTGATGCTGTCGTTCGCGATGCTGAGCCAGCGCCGGATCCTGTCGTTGATCCACCTCTATACGCTGCAGGGCGTCGCGCTCGTGTCGGCGAACCTGATCCTCGGTTTCGTGACGGGGGATGCTCACCTGTACGTGTCCGCCGCGATGACGCTCGTGCTGAAGGTCGGCGTGATTCCGTGGATCCTGTATCGGCTCGTGCGCAGGCTCGACGTCCAGGCCGACGTCGAGTCGCTGATCAACGTTCCGACGACGCTGCTGATCGGCATCGTGCTCGTGATCATCGCATTCAACGTGGCGGCGCCGATCAGCCAGCTCGCGACGTCGGTCGCGCGCGGCGCGCTCGGGATCGCGCTCGCGTGCGTGCTGCTGTCGTTCATGGCGATGATTACCCGCGCGAAGGCGATACCCCAGGTGATCGGCTTCCTGTCGATGGAGAACGGGCTGTTCTTCGCGGCAACGGCCGCCACCAACGGCATGCCGATGATCGTCGAGCTCGGCATCGGGCTCGACGTGCTGGTGGGGATCCTGATTCTCGGCGTGTTCATGTTCCAGATCCGCGAGCAGTTCGACAGCCTCGACATCCATCACCTCGAGACACTCAAAGATGAATGACGCCTACGTCGTGCTCGCGGTGCTCGGCATTCCGCTCGTGGCCGCCGCCTGTCTGGCGGGCGTGCGCCCCAGTCACGTCGCGCGCAACCTGAACGTCGGCTTCAGCTTCATGACGTTCGCAGCGACGCTCGTACTCGCCGCACGCACCGTCGAGCACGGGCCGTCGTTCGCGTTCGGACGCGCATTTTTCGTCGATCCCCTGAACGTCTACCTGGTCTCGCTGACCGCGTTCGTCGGCTGGACGACGTCGCTTTTTTCGCAACCGTACATGCAGGTCGAAGAGGCCCGCGGCCGGATGACGGCCGCGCGGATGCGGCTCTATCACAGCATGTACCAGTTCTTCATGTTCGCGATGCTCCTCGCGCTGCTGACCGACAACCTCGGCGTGCTGTGGGTCGCGATGGAGGCCGCCACGCTCGCGACCGTGCTGCTCGTCAGCGTCTATCGGACCGCCGCCAGCCTCGAGGCCGCCTGGAAGTACTTCATCCTGTGCGGCGTCGGTATCGCGCAGGCCTTGTTCGGCACGATCCTGCTGTACCTCGCCGCGAGCCGCCAGTTGACCGACGGCGATGCGCTGCTCTGGACGAGCCTCGCCGCGGTCAGGACGCACCTCGATCCGACCATCGTGTCGATCGCCTTCGTGTTCCTGCTCGTCGGTTATGGTACGAAAGTCGGGCTCGTGCCGATGCACAGCTGGCTGCCGGATGCGCACGCCGAAGGCCCGACGCCGATATCGGCAGTGCTGTCCGGGCTGCTGCTGAACGTCGCCTTGTATGCGGTGCTGCGCTGCAAGGTGCTCGCCGACGGCGCACTCGGCAACGGCCTGCCGGGCCGGTTGCTGGTCGGGTTCGGGCTCGTGTCGGTGCTGATTGCCGCGTTCTCGCTGTTCCGGCAGAAGGACGTCAAGCGGCTGTTCTCGTATTCGTCGATCGAGCACATGGGGCTGATGACGTTCGCATTCGGGCTCGGCGGCCCGGTCGCGACGTTTGCCGGCCTGCTGCACATGACCGTGCATTCCCTCGTCAAGTCGGCGATTTTCTTCGCGGTCGGCCACGCGGTACAGAAGGCCGGCACGCAAGCGATCGACGGCATTCGCGGGCTGCTGCAGGTCAGCCCGACGGTCGGCTGGGGCATGATGCTCGGCACGATCGCGATTCTCGGCCTGCCGCCGTTCGGCGTGTTTGCGAGCGAATTCCTGATCCTGACGACTGCGATGAACACGATGCCGTGGACGGCGCCCTTGCTGCTGCTCGGTCTCGCCGTCGCATTTGCGGCGATCTTCGCGCGCGTGCAGCGCATGGTGTTCGGTGGAACGACGACGGCGAAACCGCTCGAGCATCGCCCCGCGCTGCTGCCGGTATTCATGCATCTGGGGGCGGGGCTGATGCTTGGGCTGTATGTCCCGCCGTACCTGGCGACGTGGTATCGCCAGGCCGCGGCGATGCTGGCGGGGTGACGAATGCGACTCGAATCGATGCAGATTGCCGCCACCCGCGTCATGCGCGGCGTGGGCCAGATTTCCGCGGGAGTCGTTGACGCCGACGAATCGACGTGGCTCGAGATTGCGCGGACGGCGCAATCCGAGCGGCACCGGCTCGTTGCGATGTGGGGCAGTGAAACGGTCGAGCGCGTGTTTTCGGTGAATGCGGCATATGAATGCGCCGACGGCATACTGTGGGCGCGCCTCGCGACCGCTTGCAGGCGGGATGGCAGCGGGGATTATCCCGATCTCGCGCCCGTTTTCCCGTACGCGACCCGCATGCAACGGGCGATCTTCGATCTGACCGGCCTGCGGGCCCGGGGCGCCGAGGATACCCGGCCGTGGCTCAACCACGGCAACTGGCCCGACGATTATTTCCCGCTGCAAAAACAGGCGACGGGCGTCGAAGCCTTCGAGTCGAACGAGGCCGACTACCCGTTCGTCCAGGTCGCGGGCGATGGCGTGCACGAGATCGCCGTCGGGCCGATCCACGCCGGCATCATCGAGCCGGGGCATTTCCGGTTCTCGGTCGTCGGCGAGAAGGTGCTGCGCCTTGAACAGCGTTTCGGCTACCTTCACCGTGGCGTCGAGCGACTGTTCGAGCGAACCCCGGCGTCGTGCGGTCATCGGGTCGCAGCCAGGATTGCGGGCGATTCGACCGTCGCGTTCTCGTGGGCCTATTGCATGGCGCTCGAGCAGGCCTGTGGCGCGGCACTGTCGAGGCGCGCGCTGCATTTGCGCGCGATTCTGCTGGAACGCGAGCGCATTGCGAACCACCTCGGCGATCTCGGCGCGCTCGGCAACGATGCCGGGTTCGGGTTCGGACTCGCGCAGTTCTCGCGGCTCAAGGAAGACTGGATACGGATGAATGCGCGCCTGTTCGGGCATCGATACCTGATGGACCGGATCGTGCCGGGAGGCGTGGCGGTCGATGTTCGCTCCGAGGACGCGGCCGCACTGGCGGTGCAATGCGAACACATCGAACGCGAAGTCCGCGTCATGCGGAAAATCTACGAAGATCAGTCCGGGCTGCAGGACCGATTCCTCGGCACGGGTCAATTGACCGCTGCGGTGGCCGAGCATTTCGGCGTGCGCGGCCTGGCCGCCCGCGCCAGCGGTCAGACGTTCGACGTGCGCGCGAACGTGCGACCGGCTCCGTATGACGACATCGCGGTCGAGGTAGCCAATGACGCGCGCGGCGACGTCGCCGCACGGGTTGCCGTGCGCTTCGCCGAAATCGGCGAATCCCTGCGCCTGATCCGCGCGCTGCTGGCCGATCTTCCGGATGGCCCCGTCGCCGTCGACATGTCGCCTGCTACGGCGCCATCCGAAGGAGTGGGCTGGGTGGAGGGCTGGCGAGGGGACGTGTTCGTCTCACTCGATATCGCCCCGGGCGACGTCATCGCCCGATGCCATTGCCACGACCCGTCGTGGCAGAATTGGCCGGCGCTCGAGCATGCGATCATCGGCAACATCGTGGCCGATTTCCCGCTGATCAACAAGTCGCTCAACCTGAACTACGCGGGGCACGATCTCTGATGTGGCAGCTCATCCGACAATTCTGGCGCACCGATTTTCCCGCCGAACCGGCGCCGATGGCAGAAGATGCGTGGCGTCACGAGGAGCGGCAGATTCGCCAGGACATTCTCGATCTGCTCGGGCGCGCGCTGTGCATCCGGCAGATCGACGCGGGCTCGTGCAATGGGTGCGAGCTGGAGATCCATGCACTGAACAACCCGTACTACAACATCGAAGGGCTCGGCATCAAGTTCGTGGCGAGTCCCCGGCATGCCGACCTGCTGCTCGTCACCGGGCCCGTGACGCTGAACATGCGTGCCGCCATGCTCGCCGCTTACGACGCGACGCCCAGCCCGAAACTCGTTGTCGCCGCAGGCGAATGCGCGTGCACGGGTGGCATCTTCGTCGACAGTTACGCGGTGTGCGGCCCGGTCTCGTCGATCTTGCCGGTCGACGTGACGATTCCCGGGTGTCCGCCGCCGCCGGTCGATTTGCTGCGTGGCATCCTCACTGCCTGCCGGTCGCGCCGAGTCTGACGCCGAATCCGGTGAAGAACGCTTTCCACACATGAGCGACGACGCGCGTCGCCGCGCTTGAACAGGATGCTGCTCATCAATGACACAAGTTACCGCTTCATGACCCCGATCAAATTCATTCTCCGCTATACCGCCATCCCGCTTACTGCCATCGTGGCTGTCGTCATCTGGGCCGCGATGCCGTCCTCGAAGGAAATCGATGCAAGGCAGTATGCGGCGCTATCCCATGCGTACACGAGCTTTCCTTCTGCATTCCGACACGAAATCGCGAACGCGATGGAGCATGGCCGGATCAGCGATTGGGACTACCAGACGCTCGTGCGCGATTCGCTCTCCAACGGCGTCGCACTGGACTGGCCGGCGACGGGCGTTGGTGATGTCGCGGCCGAGCGGAGTAAACTCGCTGCAGTGATTCAAGCTGATTCCGATCTCGCAAGGCATTAAAAATGAAAGCTCTACTGGTTGCTGTCGCATTCGTTCTGATTATCGGCAGCCTGATTTCCGCGCTGTACTTCATGAATCGCGACCGGGGGACGACCAAGCGCATGGCATGGTCGCTCGCGGCGCGCGTCGGGTTGTCGATCACGCTGTTTCTGGCGCTCCTTCTCGCATACTGGCTTGGCTGGATCGAACCGACCGGGCTTCCGATCGGGCGTTGACGGGCCGGTTGAAGGCCGTGCACGGGGCGTGCCTGCCGTGATCGAGTGAGGAAATCAGCGGCAGGTGGCGTGCTTGCACGCGATGTCCGGGTCCAACCGGCGCGCTCGGGTCACACGATGAGCATTCGGGGATTTTCGCCAGCGCGGGCACCGGCAAGTATGCTGTGCGTCGTCCGGGACATCCGGCCGCCGTAATAGATATGCTTCGCCGGGGAGAGAGAACGGCTCATGGTCACGCTGCGTTCGTTGAGTGCGATGCTTTCGCTGCTGGCGCTGGTCGCATGCGCCAGCCTTCCGCCGCTGACCGACCGCGCACCGACGCACGCGATCACCGACACCGCCAACACGCGCCTCGGCATCGCATTTCGTCCGCGAGCCGACGCCCACCCGGGCCAGGATGCGTTTCACCTGCTGCGGGATCCGGTCGACGCGCTGGACGCGCGCGTGCTGCTGGCCGACCGTGCGGACCGTTCGCTCGATCTCCAGTACTACATCTGGCACGACGACCTGACCGGGCACGAGCTCGCCGATGCGGTCATGCGTGCGGCGGATCGCGGCGTGCGGGTACGCGTGCTGCTCGACGATCTCGGCACGAACGCGGACGACCGCAAGCTGCTCGAGATCAGCGCGCATCCGAACATCGAGATCCGGCTCTTCAACCCGGTCGCCGCCCGCACGTTCAAGAAGATCGGCGCGGCGCTCGAATTCGCGCGCGTCAATCGGCGCATGCACAACAAGGCGATGATCGCGGACAACCAGGCCGCGATCGTCGGCGGCCGCAACATCGGCGACGAGTATTTCGGCGCATCGTCGATGCTCGAATTCGGGGATCTCGACGTCGTCGTGCACGGCCCCGTCGTGACCGACATCTCGACCGAATTCGACACGTTCTGGAATTCCCCGTACGCGTACCCGATCGACACGCTCGTCGGTCACGACGCGGCGCCGGGCGGGCTGGAGGAGGAGCGCGAACGGTTGCGCGACTACCTGCGGGCCATGGAGGACAATCCATACGTGCTGCAGGCGAAGCAGCGGCTCGACCAGATCATTCATGGCCAGGGCACCGAACTGTCGTGGGGGCAGGCGACCGTGCTGTACGACGATCCGTCGAAGATCGCGCACGCGCCGAACGACAACGAAGGGCACCTGATGCCGAAGCTGCGCGCGCTCGCGCTGCAGCCCGAACACGAACTGCTGATCGTGTCGCCGTATTTCGTGCCGGGCAAGGACGGCGTCGAGCGGCTTCGCGCGCTCGCCGCGCGCGGCGTGCGCGTGACGGTGCTCACCAATTCGCTCGCATCGACCGACGTGGCGGCCGTGCATGCCGGCTACCGGCGCTACCGGCGCGATCTCGTCGACGCGGGCGTGCGGCTGTACGAGCGGCGGCCGTCCGGGGACAAGAGCATTTCGAAGCAGGTCGTGTTCGGGTCGTCGCGCGCGTCGCTGCATGCGAAGACGTACGTGTTCGACCGCACAAGCATCTTCATCGGTTCGATGAACCTCGATCCGCGCTCGCTGAAGCTCAACACGGAAATCGGCGTGTATTGCGAGAGTCCGGCAATCGCGTCCGATGTCGCGGCGGACCTGGCATCGCGGCTCGACCGGATCGCATGGCGCGTGGAACCGAGGACCGATCCGGCCGGGAAAGGGCGGCTCAAGTGGATTCAGACCGACGAAGACGGGTCGACGACCGAACTCGTTGCGGAGCCGGAAGTATCGGCGGCGCGCCGGATGGAAATCTGGTTTCTCGGGCTGTTGCCGATCGAGTCGCAGTTGTGAGCATGACGTGGTGAGCGATCGCGGCGGGTACGTTCGCCCGTGTCAGACGCAGGTCATGACGGATCCTCGTCGGCAGGTTGACGACACGGGACGAACGGCGTACGGAACAGGTCTCCGGCTCGCGCCGGTCCACTAACGAGGATTTCCGTCTTACCAACGGGACGACCGTCAGTCCAGCCAGTCCCGCTCGTCGGCAAAGACGGCCGCATAGAAATCGATGAACGCGCGCACCTTCGACGACACGGTCTTCTTCGGCGGATAGACGGCCCAGATCGCCGGCGCCGCGCGCGACGGCTGCACGGCCCAGTCCGGCAGCAGATGCAGAAGCCGGCCGTCGCGTATCGCGTCCGCGACGGCCCATGTCGGCAACAGCGCGATGCCTTGCCCGGCGATCGCGAGATCGAGCAGCGCATCGGTGTCGTCGATCCGCACGCGGCCGTGCAGCCTGACTGCCGATTCGATCGGTGCGCCGTGCTGGTCGGGCTTGCCGTTCGTATTGCGCCGAACGAAATACCACTTGTCGTCCGATGCGAGGGTAAAGCGCAACGCCGCATGCTGCGCGAGATCGTCGGGCGCGGCCGGTGCGCCGTGCTGTTCGACGTATGCGGGGCTCGCGGTCACGACCCGGCGATGGACGGCGAGCTGGCGCGCCATCAACTGCGAAGTCGGATGGCTGGATTCTACGCCGCCGTCCTCGCGCCGCCTCAACGGCGCCGGCTATCCCTTTTCGGCAAAGCTGATTTCCGGCATGCGCGGTTCCGCCCGGCGGGCAGGGCGCCTACAGTCGCTTCGACGCCGCCGCAATACCGATGTGCACCGACATGTACCGACATGCGGCAGGCGATTCCCGCAACCCTTTCTTCCGGAGGCTCCCATGCTCGACGAAACCCTTGATGCCACGCTGCGCGCGACCGATGCCGAGACCCGCGACGCGGAATATTTCGAATACACGTCGTCCGCGAACCCGATCGGCGCCCGGCTGATTTCCCGCGTTCCTTATCATTCGTTCGGCGCGTCGCTCTACGACAGCGGCCCCACGCGCATCGTCCCGCTCGATCTGTCCGCCGAGCTGCGCTGCGCGTCGCCAGCCACCGGGCCGGGGCTGCTTGCCCAGTTCGTCCGCGTGGTCGCAGGCGAGTCGGTGTCGGTGAATCCGAACGCAACATCGCAGGTGTTCTACGCGATCGACGGTTCCGGCACGGTCGAGCAGGGCGGCGCAGCGTTCGCGTTCACGAAGGGCGACTTCTTCACGCTGCCGGGCGGCCAAGCGGCAACGCTGTCGGCGGATACCACCGCACGGCTCTACTACGTCACCGACGCGCCGCTGCTCGCCTATCTCGGCGTGACGTCGACGACGCGGCGCTTCACGCCGACCCTGTATCCGTCCTCCCGCGCACAGGCGGAATTGATGAGAGTCGCCGAAGCGCCGGGAGCAGCGCAACCGCATCAGCATCCTGCTCGGCAATGCGAACTTCCCGCAAACGCGCACGGTCACGCATACGCTGTGGGCGATGTTCGGCGTCGTCGGCCCGAACACGATGCAAAAGCCGCATCGCCATCAATCGATCGCGCTCGACTTCATTTCCGACTGCAAGCCGGGCTGCTACACGCTGGTCGGCATGGAGCTCGACTTGCAGGGCAACATCGTCGACCCGGTGCGCGTCGACTGGGAGCCGGGCATGGCGTTCGTCACGCCGCCGGGCTACTGGCACGCGCACTATAACGAGTCGGGCGAAAACGGTTACGTGATCCCGATCCAGGATGCGGGCCTGCAGACGTATCTGCGTGCGCTCGACATTCGCTTCGCGCGCTGAACGCGCGTATGCCGGGCGCGGTGCGTTCCGCGTCCGGCGCGGGCCGCTACCAACTGTCGAAGCGCACCGACGTCTATCTCGTCGGCGCGTGGCAGCATGCGAGCGGCACGACGCGCGCGGAGAACGGGTCGCTGACCGGTGCACAGGCTTCGGTGGGTTCGTACGGCGTGCCGGGGACGAACACGCAGGAGATCGTCAGCCTCGGGTCGCGGCACAAGTTCTGACGCTGGAATCAAGCCAGGCATCGGCCGAACGGGCCGATGCCTGCTCAGGTCACGCTTCCTCGGCCCACGACATGTTGTCGCGCGCGAGGAGCGCGGACGACGCGGCCGGACCGAATGTGCCGGCCGTATAGGGCCGCGGCCGATCGCCCAGCTGCTTCCAGCCGTCGAGAATCGGCTCGACCCACGCCCATGCCGCTTCGAGTTCGTCGCGGCGCATGAAGTGCGTGAGGCGTCCGCGAATCACGTCGATCAGCAGCCGCTCGTAGGCTTCCGCGCGGCGCTCCGGAATGGCTTGCTGCAGATCGAGGTTCAGGTTCACGGGCACCATGTTCATGCCGCTGCCCGGCTCCTTCGCGAGCATCTGCAGCTGGATCGATTCCTCCGGCTGAAGCTGGATGACGAGACGGTTGCCGTAATGACGCGGGCCGCTCGGGATGATCGAGAACGGCATGTCCGCGAACTCGATCACGATTTCCGACTGGCGTCGTTGCATCCGCTTGCCGGTGCGCAGGAAGAACGGCACGTTCGCCCAGCGCCAGTTGTTGAGGTGCGCGCGCAGCGCGACGAAGGTTTCCGCGCGGCTGTCGGGCGGCACGTTGTCCTCTTCGAGGTAGCCCTTGACCGGCTTGCCGTCGACCGCGCCCGCCGCATACTGGCCGCGCACCGTGTCGCGTGCGACGTCCGACACCGACATCGGCCGCAGCGAGCGCAGCACCTTCAGCTTCTCGTCGCGCACTGCGTCCGGGTCGAGCGACACGGGCGGCTCCATCGCCACGATGCACAGCAGCTGCAGCAGGTGGTTCTGCACCATGTCGCGCAGCGCGCCCGTATGGTCGTAGAAGCCCGCGCGGCTGCCGACGCCGACCGTCTCCGCGACCGTGATCTGCACGCTGCGGATGCTGGGCGCTTGCCACAGCGGCCCGAAGATCGGATTGCCGAAACGCAGCACCATCAGGTTCTGCACGGTTTCCTTGCCCAGATAGTGGTCGATCCGGTAGATCTGCGATTCCTCGAAATGCTTGCCGACCGAATCGTTGATCGCTTTCGCGGACGCCAGATCGTGTCCGAGCGGTTTTTCGAGCACGACGCGCGCGTGCGCGTCGACGAGATGCGCGGCCGACAGGTTGTCGCAGATCGTCGTGAACAGCTCCGGCGACGTCGACAGGTAGAACACGCGGATCGCGCCGTCGCGCGACGCTTCGGCAAGCCGCACGTAGTCGCCGGGCGCACCGACGTCGATCAGCACGTACTGGAACAGGTCGAGGAAGCAGCGCCATGCTTCGGCGTCGAAGGCCTTCTCGTCGATAAACGGACGCGACTGCTCTTCCATGAACTTCCGGTAGCCGTCGATGCCCCAGTCGCGGCGTCCGACGGCGATGATGCGCGTTTCGGGCGGGAGGTTGCAGTGCAGGTGCGCCATGTACAGCGCAGGCAGCAGCTTGCGGGCGGCCAGGTCGCCGCCGCCGCCGAAGATGATCATGTCGACGGGTTGGTCGGTTGCGGTCCGGGTAGATTGATTCGCCATGGATCGTTCGCGGTCTGAAAGGGTGAGCGTGGAACGTGCTGCGGGCTGTCGGCACGACGGTAAACGTCAATAATGCACGGTTTTTGCGGATCGCGTGCGTGTCTGCTGTCGTCGCGCGACGGCACGCGTGCATCCTGTGCCCGAAGTCGCGGCTGCAAAACCTTTGCGCGATCGTGCCGGATACTCCCGCTGCGCTTCGCTTGGCAGGTCGATCGGCAGCAATCCACATTGCTTGCCGAACCACTGGCGATAGTCGTTGGCGACCTTTCAGGGCGCGCCCAGCGGGCGAATGACCCGCTTGAACCAGCGGGCCCGCATAATCGCAGCCGAATCCTGCGGTTCACGGAAACCGGTCGTTCGACAGCTCGAGAACATGGCCTTTCGGTCCCGCTCGATCGCCACGTCGGCATACGTCCGCAACAAGCCGAAATGGGACAAATCCGCTTCGCACGTCATTCAAAGTGGTGCACGTAGCGCAGCACCATGCGCGTACCTTGCGGCCGGTTGCGGGCATAGACCTCGAAGTATGCGTTGAACATCAGATGATCCTTCGGCGAGAAACTGTACATCGCGCCGGGGCCGATCGCCCACACGGCTTCTCGCGTGCCGGGCACATCCTGGCCGTTTTCCTTCAGGTCGGTGGTCTGCCGCAGCCAGTAACCGTTGACCCCCAGACGCAGACCGGGCCGCACTTCGTATTCGGTCGCGAAGTTCGCGTGGATCGCCTGCCCCGCCTGGGTCGAGGTCACGTCCGGGCCGAGCGAGGTCGACGGACGGTGATTGGTCGCATTCCACAGATAGTGCAGGCGCCAGGACACCGTCCACTTCGGCGTCAGCCAGAGCGTGGCCGCCCAGTACGGGTCGAACGACCAGAAGTGGCTGCCCGGATTGATGGCCCGCGAAGGATCGTATGCGCCCGTCGGCGCGATGAACTGGAATTCCACGCGTTGGGCAAAGCGTGGACCGTGCTCGCCCATGACCGGGTCGAACTGGATGAACGGGCCCACCAGCAGATCGCCGAAACCGGCGCGCGAATTCAGCGCCACGTTGCCGATCCCGTCGTCGGTATGCACGGACGCGACCCATGGCAGGATCACGTCGAGGCCCGGATGCAGTCCCGCAAAAGTCAGCGGCGACTGGTAGACGAGCTGGCTCAGTCCGGCGAACAGGTCGACATCCTGCTTCGGCAGGCCGACCTTGTTGCCCGCGTTGTCGTTGATGCGGCCGGCCGTGTAGTACTCGAAGTACTGGGTGCCGTACCAGCCGGAGCCGGCGGGCGGCATGCCGTCGAGGAAGCTGGTCATGCCCAGGTTGACGCTCGGCAGGTCGGCGGCACCGGCCGGCGCTGTTCCGGTGACGCAAGTCAGCACGAGGCCTGCAATGGCAAGCAGACGAAAGCAGCATTTCATTTGAACCACCTCCCGCATATTCATTTGCATGACTAATCAAACAGGGCAAGAAAGAGCCGGGTGAGCTGCGATCGCATGGTACTGCCCCGCATGGAACACGAGCGGCGCCTTGCCGAACGTGTCGAACTGCTCGATCTGGCCGATGAAGATCAGGTGATCGCCGCCTTCGTACTGGCTGACATTGCGGCAGACGAAGCGGGCGCTCGCGCCGTCGAGGCAGGGCACGCCGCCGGTGCCGGACGCTACGTGAAGCACCCCGTCGAACTTGTCGGCGTGAGGTGTCGCGAAGCGGCGCGACAGGTCGATCTGATCGTGCGCGAGAATGTTGATCGCAAAATGGGTGGCCGAGACGAAATCCGGGCAGCTCGGCGCGGCTTTGCGCAGGCTCCAGAGCACGAGGGGCGGATCCAGCGACAGCGACGAGAACGAGTTTGCCGTGAGGCCGACCTTGCGTCCGTCGGCGGCGCGCGTGGTGATCACGGTGACGCCCGTCGGAAACTGCCCGAATGCGGCGCGCAATCGCGCCGGATCGATGGACGGCAGGGCGAATGCGTCGGAATCGGCCGGATCGCGCATGATGGTGGTTTCCATGTCGCTCACTCCGAACGCGCACTGTGTGCGCGGATCAGCGCCGCGCAGGCCGCCGGGTTGAACCACCACGGCGAAAACTGGCGCGGGTCGTCGAAACCGTTGACGATCGCGGCGGCGAGCGACGGCACGCGGCCGGCCGCGCCGAGCAGTTCGAGAATGTGCGGCGGCGGCGGCAAGAGCAGCGAGTTGGTCCAGCGCACGACATGCTGCGCATAGGCCCAATAGCGTTCGAAGGTTTCCTGCATCCAGTCTTCGCCGAATGGCGCGGATTCGCGCGACAGGATCGCGTCGAAATACACGTTCGCGCATTTCGCGGCGTTGTTCGATCCCTGGCCGGTGATCGGGTCGTTGACCACCACGGCATCGGCCATGCCGAACACCGTGCGGCCCGACGGCAGGCGGAAGAACGGCTTGCGCACCATCGGCGTGAAGCGGCCGGACAGCGTGCCGTTCGGATCGGTGAGTTCGACGTGGCGCGATCGCTCGAATTCCCACGGCACGTATTGCTGCAGGAACGACAGGCTCTTGTCGAGATGCTGCTCGGGCGTCTTCACGTCGGCCCAGCAGTCGAGCGGGCCGCCCGGAATGCCTTCGAACACCATGATTTCGCATGGGCCGCTCACGGTCAGCGCGGGGAACACGAAATACTCGCCGATGCCCGGCAGCAGGTTGAAACGCACGCGCGAATACGGCTGGCTCGGCGTCATGCCTTTCACGTAGGTGAGGGCGAGCGCGCGCTGCGGGCGATCGAATGCGCTGCGCGCGTCGTCGCGGCCAAACAGGTTGACGATTTCGCCCTTGCCGGCTGCCAGCAGCACGAGATCGTGGCTTCGCGACAGTTCCTCGAGCTCGGGCACGCCGACGTCGCAGATGCGCACGTCCGCGCCGCGGCGCCGGACACCGTCCAGCCAGTCGGCCATCTTGATGCGCTGGTCCACGGACTGCGCATAGCGCGTCAGCCGCGACGACCAGTCGATTGCCTTCAGGCCCTTGCCGTCCGGATGCGGCACCGCGACGCCGATGCCTTCGACGGAAGGGCAGGCTTCCTCCCACGTGTTCAGGCCGAGATCGCGCTCGATCTGCAGTGCGGTATGGAACATGCACTGGCTCGACATGACCTTGCCGGTGCGGATCTGCTCCGCGTCGCGATTGGTCGCGAGCGTGACCTGGAAGCCCTGGTCGAGCAGGGCGAAAGCGAGTTGCAGGCCGGACTGGCCGGCGCCGACGATGGCGATGCGTCTCATGAGTCAATCCTTGTTTGCTGGAGTTCCGGTGGGAATGGAATCGATGGCCGTCCGCGGGCGCTGGTCATTCGGCCAGCCGCGGGATGGCCGGCGCCGCCTGCTCGGGTCCCATTGCGGAATAGCCGCCGTCCACCGCGTAGTCGGCGCCCGTCACGAAGCTCGCCGCGTCGCTGCACAGGAACGTGACCACCTGCGCGACTTCCGACGGGTCGCCGACGCGCCCGAGCAGATGGAATGGCGCGGCGACGCGATCGGTCTTCGCGCGGTCGCCGCGGGTCAGCTCGTCCATCACGCGCGACCAGGTCCAGCCCGGCGACACCGAGTTGACGCGAATGCGATCCGGCGCGAGGTCCATCGCCATGCTGCGCGTGAGCTGGCGGATCGCCGCCTGGATGTCGGATAAAGCCAGCGGCCGGTCTGCGCGCATTGAGCGGAGATCGAACTGAAGTTCACGATCGCACCGCCGCCGCGCCGGACCATGTGCGGATGAACGGCCTTGGCCAGCATCGCGGCCGAGACCACGTTGACGTCCATCGCGGCGAGCCAGTCGTTGCGATTCGCGTGGATGCCGTTGTCGACGTAGCTGCACGCCAGATTGACGAGCAGGTCGATGGCGCCGAACCGCTCGACGATGGCCGACACCGCATGGTCGATCGCGCGGTCGTCGGTGATGTCGGCGGCGATGAACATCCCCTGTGCGCCGAGGGATTCCGCGACGCGCGTGCCATTTTGCGCATCGAGATCGAGCACCGCGACGCGCGCGCCGGCGCGGCTCAGATCCTGCGCGACGGCTGCGCCGATCAGCGTGGCGCCGCCGGTGACGATCGCGACTTTGCCAGCAAGGACGGTCATGGTGTGTCTCCTGGAAACGGTGGGTGAGGGCAGGGCATGGTCAATGGGTATCCGACGACGACGCGCTGTCCTGCCAGCGGCGCATCAGTCCGTTCGACGGAACGGTTTCGTCGAGCAGCTTGCGGGCCGTTTCCACGCCCGCGACCGGCAGGCCGGCCGGATCGAGCAGGCCGATCTGCACGAGCACGCTGGCCTGGTCCCAGTAGATATGCTCGTGATAGAGCTTGTTGCCGCGGAACTTGACGATCGCGACGAGCGGTATCTCGACACGCCTGCCGGTTGGCGCGATGCCGGGCAGCATCCAGTCGATCTCGGTGGTGTGCGTGAAGCAGAACAGCAGTTCGTCGACGATCTGGCTCGCGCCGATCGTGCGCGAGATCGGCGTGATCGTGGTGTCGGGCGGATTCGCATGCACGAAGTGGTGCGTGTAGAAGCGCTTGAGCTCGTCGTAGCCGACGCCGCCCGTGAGCGTCGGTATGTGGTTCACGTAGGGCTCGGCGACCATCGTGGCCATGGTTGCGTCGACGTTGCGCGTATCGAATTCGTGCTTGAGATGGACCTCCCAGAGCGCGGACAGGTCGTAGTGCGGGCCGAGCGTCCGGCGAAACGCGGCGATCGAGCGCTGGTGCGCCATGACCGCGGCCGCCTTGTCCCAGTGGTCGCCGCCGACGCGCGCGAACGCATGATCGACGCCGGGATAGACGTACACTTCGACGTCCTCGCGGCCGGACAACGTCTCCGCGATGCGCTGCTGCGACTCGGGCGGGCAGAAGCGATCCTCTCCGGCGATCTGCAGCACGAGACGTCCGCGCAGATGAGCCGCCTCGTCCAGCGCATGTTCGATGCCTACGCCGTAATAGCTGACCGCACAGGCCACGCCCGGCAGCCGGCACGCAGCGAGGTAGGCGAGCTTGCCGCCGAGGCAGTAGCCGAGCACGCCGGCCTCGCCGGTGCATTCGGGCCGTTGCGTCAGCACGTTCAGCGCCGCGCCGATGTCCTCGACCCCCTTGTTCTCGTCATACTGCCGATAAAGTGCCATCGCGCGCTCGAACCCGGCTGTGGAGCTGCCGAGTTCGATGCCGGCGGACTGACGCCAGTACAGGTCGGGCACGAGCACCGTATAGCCCTCCTCGGCGTAGTAGTCGGCCGCTTCGCGCATCGTCGCATTTGCGCCGAAGATCTCGTGACACAGCACGATACCCGGCCCCTTTCCGGCCTCCGGCGTGCTCAGGTACGCGCGAAACGTCCCGCCGTCCGGCGATGGAATGTCGATGTGCTGTCCTTTCATGTGCGCCTCCATCATGTTTGTGACGGGTCTAGTATTGGCGGACGAAACGGGCGCTTCTATCCGCTTTCTTCGGCCGGTGTCCGGGAATTCCGGAAACCTGACGATCCGGCGGCCCGGCCTGCCGCACAGCGCCTCGGACTGCGGGTATGTGCGGATGCGGAAGCCCGCGCCGTTTTCTACGATGCGCGAGTGGTCCGCTTCTTGCGCTATCGACGCTGGACTCGCGTTCCATCGGGCCGGACTGTCCGAATACTCCGGACCTTATCCGGATCGTGCGAGAGGATTAGCCGGATCGGGAACGCACGCACTGTGCGGGTGCAACCGGGCATGACGGGAGAACTTCGATGGCGCATTTTTGCGGAACGGGCTGGCTTGCCGAGGCCGCCTGTTTCAACCAGGGCAATCTGCTGCTGCGGTCGAACGATATCGACGAGGTGCGCGCGCGCGTCGGGGCCGTCTTCAAGCCGCACCGGCTCACGCTGACCGGCCATTCGCGCGAGTTGCACAGTTGCCTGCATCACGCGCGCTGGGGCAACCTGTCGCTGAATCTGCTCGATTACGGCGGCGAGGTCAGCATCGAGCCGGGACGACTCGAGCATTTCTTTCTGTTGCAGATCCCGCTGCGCGGCCACGCCGAAATCGAATGCGGTTCGAAGCAGTTCGTTTCGTCGCCGACTGCCGCGTCGCTGCTGTCGCCGACGCTGTCGCTGAAAATGCGCTGGGGCGATGCCTGTCCGCAGGCCATCCTGCGCATCGAGCGCGACGTGCTGGAGAGGCATGCGGCGCGACATTTCGGCGACGACTGGCGGGCGCCGATCGAATTCGATCCCGAGTTCCCGCTGTCCTCGTCGCAGGGGGCGTGCCTGACGCAACTGCTGCCGATGCTCGCCGACGTGATCGCAACGGACGCGCATCCGTTGCGTCATCCGCTGGCATTCGAGCAGCTCGAATCGACGCTGCTCAACATCCTGCTCTACGGCCACCCGAACAGCACGCGCCCCGGTACGCGACACGTGCCGTCCGCACTCGCACCGTTTTATGTGCGGCGGGTCGAGGAATACATCCGCGCACACCTCCACGAATCGCTGACGATCGAACGACTCGCCGAACTCGCGGGCGTCAGCGCAAGCACGTTGTTTGCCGGGTTCCGCAACCGCCACGGCACCACGCCGATGGCTTACGTTCGGCAACTTCGGTTGCAGCATGTGCGCGAGGAACTGCTCAGCGACGAGACGCCAGGGCTCGCATCGGTGACGGATATAGCGCTGAAATGGGGATTCGCACACCTCGGACGCTTTGCGATCGAATACAAGCGCGCGTTCGGGGAATCGCCGTCGGCCACGCTCAGGACGAGGCGTATGTGAAGTTGGCGACCGAAACGGCGGTGTCGGCCACACCGGCCACATGTTTGGTCGCAAACACGATGCGAGGGTAAAGTTTATCCGACCCCAAAACGGCCATAATCACTTATGGAAAATAATGGACGTAGTCCTAATGAACGAGCCTGAGAGTAGGTACATCGGAGTGCCCGGACGTAAATCTATGTTGCAATCTGGAGCGATTGTTGGTCGGAAAGGCGAAGGAGGCGAATTTCGCTTCTTGCACACACGATTGTGTCTCGCTCAACTTTCGCGCTTCTACGTCAGATTTTCTTGTCGACGAATGCCACCACGTCTCCGCGCATTCCTTCGAGGCGGTCCTCAAGGCTGTCAATGCGCGCTACGTGCTGGGCCTGACCGCGACTTCGGTGCGGCGCGATAGCCAACACCCGGTGATGTTCATGTTGTGCGGGCCGGTCCGTCACGTGGCGCGACCGCCGGCCACGCTGCCACAACGCCTTGAGGTGCTCCCGCAAAAGCTCACCGCCGCGGTGGGGATCGCGGTCGACGCACCAATACAAACGGTGTTTGCGCATCTCGCGCAGGACGAGAGGCGCACGCGCCTGATCGCCGACACCATTTGCGAGCAGTACCGGCAAGGGCGCAAGGTGCTGGTGCTGACCGAGCGCACGCATCATCTCGAACGCTTGCAGCAGGTGCTGGGCGATGCGATCGAGCCACTGTTCGTGCTGCATGGGCGCCTCATAAGGAAGGCGCGCGTCGCGCAACGGGCCGCGCGCAACGCGCAGGCCGACGACGCGCCGCGCGTCGTACTGGCGACCGGCAAATTGGTGGGCGAGGGGTTTGATCACCCGGCACCGGACACCCTGGTACTGGCCATGCCGATCTCATGGAAGGGCACGCTGCAGCAGTACGCCGGGCGGCTGCATCGTGAGCATGCAGCCAAGACGGGCGTGCGGGTCCTCGATTTCGTCGATAGCGGCCATCCGGCGCTGCTGCGTATGTAGGACAAGCGCCAGCGGGGTTACCGGGCCATGGGCTACCAGGTCGGCGCGTCGGAAGGCGCGGGCCAACTGACGCTCGCCTGAAACCCGGCAGGCGATCCCCATTTCATACCGTTTCACGCGGTCGCCAGCCGTGGACGGACCCTCACATTTGATAATGGCCCGCACTCGTCTCGATTATGTGGATGGGCACACGAATGGTTCGCGCCCGAACGGCAAACGCGCGTGCAGCCGCGCAGGTCGACGCGCACCCGTTGCTGCTTGCCGGTTACCGGGCGCGGTTCGCGCTCGACGGTGCCGCGGACTGATGCACCGCTTGATCCAGAAACGCGTATAGGACGCCGGCAACCCCAACTGTGAACGCGCCGCCAAATGTCTGATTAATGCATCTTTCGCTGCTTCGCGACGAATTCAAGAGCAGCGTTGAGCTTTCTTCGCTAAAACGCGACAAAATGGCCATTTCCGACAAGCCAGCGTCGCCTTATCCTGCGCGCCAACTCCGGCCCCATTACTCAATAAAACAGGCGGAGCTCGTTCCAGTTTCACCATCAGCGACGCCCGGCAGGAGCGCCGAAACGTTACTTCTTCACCCGCGACGTGTGCGATACTACGACATAGTTCATGCGCATAGGAGATGCATATGATCCATGCATACGTCGTGCAAGCTGACGTTGCTGCGGGGGAACAGTCTCGGAAGATTGCCAAAGCTACGCGCAAGCCAACCAACGTGTCGTTGCCCTCGGAACTGTTGGAGCGCGCGAAAGAGCTGCATGTCAATATCTCGCGAGCGAGCGAACGCGGCTTGCGCGAAGAAGTTCAAGAGGCCGAGGCCCGGGCATGGGCGGAAGCGCACGCCGACTTTATCGCTGAGATGAACACGCGTATCGAACGCGACGGCTTGCCCCTCGAAGAACACCGGATGTTTTGATGGCTCGTTTTGATCTTTACAGCAATCCTTCTTCAAAATCCAACGCGAAGTCGCCATACCTACTCGATGTGCAGAGCGATCATCTCGGGAATCTGATGTCGCGTGTTGTCATTCCGTTGACACGAGTAACCGGCAATTACACACCCAGCAAGGTCGCGCAGGATCTGGCTCCGCTCATCGCTATCGACGGGGAGAAGTTCGTGTTGGAGACACCGTTCCTCGGCGCGATCAGGACGAGTGAACTCGGCCCCGCGATTGGCACCCTCAAGGCCGAACGAGACCGGGTCACTGCTGCGCTTGACCGTTTGTTCGGCACATACTAATCAACATCACTGGTCCAAACTTTGCGCCGGCAGGGTTTATACCGGCGGAGTTTTCTCTCGCCAGATGAAGAGGTAGCCGGAATCACGTTGAGTGGAGATAGCCGAGATGGCGACTCATCTCGACGCTCAGCGCATGCTCGACCAACGCTTCTTGAACTTGAGCGCCCCGGCTTTGATTCGCACGACAGTCACACATGAAACCCGCGACGACTGCTCGGCTGCTCAGGAGGCGTTGCCAAGGGTTTGCTCGTTCAGTTTTCGGTTTTGACCGAACATCAGATGCTGCTCGGGATGCTGCCAGAGTGCATCGAGGATGGCCGTCGCATCCTGCACTTCTCCCAGCTTTTCCTCATCGTCCTGAATGCCGGGAGCGTGGGTCTGAACCTGACTGCGGCCGACACCGTTTTGCACGACGAGCCATGGTGGAATCCAGCCGTGGAAAACCAGACCACCGATCGCGCACGCCGGCTGGGGCAGCGCAATCCGGAGTTCGTCTACAAGCTGAACACGGCAGGCGGCGTGGATGAGAGTGAGGTGGTGATGTCCATGCAGGATGACGACGTTCGCGCAGCTCCAGCGCATCGCAGATGACAAGATGGGATCGTGTGTCCAACTGAGAAAATCTGTCGTCGGCTCGAACGAGATCGCTGGTTGTCCCAATTGAAAACTGCTGTTTAAGCGACGAAATATGCAAACTGTTGCGGTTCTAGACTTCGAAACAACCGGGCTCTCACCCGCTCAGGGCGACCGAGCTACCGAAATTGCGGTCATTCTCCTGCGTGATGGGCAAATCGTCGACCGCTACCAGAGCTTGATGAACGCCGGAAGACGCATACCGTCCGATGTCGTGGCGCTAACCGGCATCTCGAACGACATGATCGCATCGGCCCCCTCGGTCTCGAAGGTCATGAGTGAAGCGGCAAAGTTCGTCGGTAAGCATCCGGTCGTTGCCCACAACGCCGGCTTCGATAAACGGTTTTGGCAGGCAGAGCTTGCATGCCTTGGGATGTCGGCAGAGCATGCCTTTGCTTGTACGATGCTCGTAGCGAGACGTGTTTATCCGCACGCCCCGAGTCACCGTCTTTCAAGTCTGGTAGAGATGCTGCAATTGCCGAAGCCGGGTCGTGCCCACCGGGCAATGGTCGATGCCGAGATGACGACTCATCTTTGGTGCCGGTTGCAAGACGACATTACGAAGACGTACGGCCTGGATCGTGTCGGTCATGCTCTCATGACACGAGTGCAGACGACCAGTAAGGCGAAGGTTCCGGCATTACTGCGTTCGCTGACAGCAGGCAAGCCGCAATGTGAAGATGTGATGCCCTGAGTAGGCCGGTGCGACGGAGGGTTCGTGTGAGTCGGCGTGCCACAAGTCTTCCGGGCACCGCCGCGCGCGGAGGCTTTAGCATATTTGATCTTCCGGGTTCTTTGGCCGGGATTCTTGCTGACTCAGGCCCCGGCCGCTGCACTAATCGGACTGTCCGAATTCGCGCAGCCACCTCTCACAGTCACGAATGCAGCCAATGCGTGCTGTCGACTCACAACGGCCCGTCGGGCACGTGACACGCATGCCCTTGGATCTGCGAACCGCCGTTCGTCAATGCACGCATCCAGGCTGCCGGGCGATTCGCGTTCTTGCGGATGCGGCACGGCATGGCTGTACGACGCCTATTCCATGCGGTCGAGCAATACCGCTTCGCGGCGCCGCAGGGTTTCCTGGATCGCCATCAGCCCTTGGCCAAGTTCACCCAGATGTTCCAACATCCATTCACCACTTCGCGTATCCAGCATTGCGTGCAGCAAATTGCACTGCCCCACGAGCCGCTCATCGCAACTGATCAGAGCCTTGATCGTATCTGCCTCGCGACGGTAGCGTTGTGTCATGCGGTCGTTCTCCGGCACCGGCTGCGATTGCAGCCGGCCACCCACCATGCCGATATCGGCAGCTAGCCGTTCGAGCTGCTGGGACGCCGACGTGACCACAGGATCTGGAAATGGCTTTTCGCGAGACGGCGTGCCACAACGCGCCCGTCGGTACTCGGAATCAGCACGTTCCACACTCGAGCGCGCCATACCGAGCAGCCATGCCGCCTTGCTGCGCACGAGTTGATCGTCAGCGCGCAGCTGGTTCTCGATCTTGTAGAAGTTGTACCCCCAGCCATAAAACAAGTTAATCGCAGTTTGCCGGAGTACGCCTTCGTCATAGAATCCCGAATCCATGGCTAGGTATTTGTGGAAAGCCCTGTATCGGGCCCCAACGGATAAACTCCAGCAGCCGGACCACCGATCTGGAACGGCAAGCCAGCCGCAGCGTTGGGGGCGGAAACGAGACCTTTTTCGGCCATCCGCAGAGCAAGATAATAACGAACGGCCTCAATCGGCGTGAGTCCAATTGCCTGCAGCGAAATCAGTTCGCGCATCCGCTCGTCTTTCGGCACGATCAACACCTTGACGTCGTTCAGTAAGATGCCGAAGGTTTTCAGGAAGTCGGAAAGGTGCATCTTCACCGAATCCCTGATTTCGGTGATGTGCTCATTGATGCTTTCCATTTTCGTTACCTGCACGATCTGGTTGATGGCCTGTTCGATCGCGGGGCCCGCATACTCGGCGACTTCTTCGGTATTGATGAAATTGCCGTTGAACGGCAGGTGTGCAATCAGGTCGAGCGCCGCTTCCTTGGTATCGATGTGAACATAATAGTCGACTTGGTAAGCCATCTCGGCCATTTCTGCACTCGTGGCAACCCCCTGGTTCCGAATCAGGAGCTTCGACCGATTGACGTAAATCACTTCAAAAACCCAAGGCGAGGAGCCGCCGAAAAAGCCTTGAGCAATCGAGCCCAGAAGCGGCTTATCGGGTGTAGTCAGTGCGTATTGACCCGTCTCATAGATGTTGAGCACAGCCCCGCGCGATTTCAGAACGCAGAAGTGATTGCTTTCCACGGTCAACAGCGAGCCTGAAACGATGCTCTCGTCGGCAATCTTGATTGCCAAGACCCTGGTCCCCAGCATATCGGTGCCGTCGCGTTGTAGCGAGGTGATGACCTGCCTTGTGATGGCCATGCGATGCTCCTTGTGTCAGTCATTGACTCCACGGCGAAGCGGGTATCGTGATTCTTGGCGTTCAAAGCATATTCCCATACCGAAGAAAGTCAAATGATTCTATGTGTGACACCGAACTTCCGCCGATATGACATATGGCCTTCGTATTCGTTACACCGCTTGACTCCCATTGTCGGGACGACGGACGCTGAACCGGTGCCACCGGTCCATTGCATGCTTTCCTTCGTCGAGTCATATGCCGGTCTGGTGAGGCTGAGGCTCGACGCGGCCTTTTTGCCTTGCGGATTCAACCGGTCGATGCAACGAACGGATGAAATCGTTCAGCCGCCGCCGACGGTCTGCTTTCCGTCGACTTCGGTTAGGGCTTTGCGTCCCCTTGCCTGGAGCCCATGGCCGCAACAATGCGGTTTTGTGCAGCGACGAGTTGGTCATCCGAGGTCGCTACCAGCCACCGACGTGCCTGCTCCTCGATCTGGCGGTTGTGGTCCTTCAACGGGCCCATCGCGGCAGCGGCCTTCCAGACCACTGGGCCGATTCGGCTTTTCCTGCCCGACGGCGCGCCTACCAGCAGGCAGTAAGGTCCCAGCGGAAGCGATACAAACGGAAGTGCCGAACTGGCGCGCATGCGCCAGTCAATGAAGGGCGTGTCGCCAATAAGCAGCGGCATGGGCAAGCCGTGGAGCACACTGAAATCGTACAGCGCCAGTTGCTCCCGCATGCCGGCGTAAATACGCCGGATGTCGTCGACAAGCGCCGCGCGGATCTCGTTGTCGAACATGGGTTCCTGGGCGTATCGGGAGAATGCCTGTCGAGCCTCCCATTGATATGCGCTGAACAGGCCAATCTCCACGCAGTCCTGCACTGCGCGCTGAACATCCGCTACAGAACCGGCTTCCTCTGGCGTACCCAACTGCGCAGCCCGCAAAAATCGGGCAAGTCCGGCCTCCTGGATCGCAGGACCATCCGCAGATGCATCGTCTTCAGTGCCCTTGCCAAGAGGCACGTAGATATATTTCTCAGCTGCGAAATGCGACTTCTTGCCTTCATCAAACTTGATTTCGCCATCAACGCAGTCCAGATAGCGAGTCCCGATTCGGCCATGCTCCCAAACCCAATTTTTCAGGAACGGACGTAGTGGATGCGGCCTATCGTGATCGGTCATTGAAACCTCCTAGTTGCCCAGTATAGTTCCAAGTTGTCGATTGTTCCGTGGTGGACATGGCGATCGATCAATCCGATGGATCGCCACTTTCCAATCCGGCCGGGCGGAGCCCTGCAGGCTCAGCAGCGACAGGCACGACAGGTGACGATCGATCCACGACCGCAGGTGGAATCTGCGCCGCCTCAACGGCGGTTTACTGGATCCGTGGTCACATGCATTCGCGCCGAGCGGCAAGTGCTCCGACAACCAGCCAACTTGCACCGAGCATGACTGTCCGCGGCTTGTTGAAGCGGTCGTTCGAAAAACCTGGATTGTCGGCGCCGGCGCACCTGTGATACAAGATAGCCGCACGTCTGGCGCAGGCCGCCGATGTCATCTACAACCAGCCTTCCGTGGAATATTCAGAACATGTCAACAGGTACCGTCAAGTGGTTTAACGATACGAAGGGTTTTGGGTTCATCACGCCGGACGACGGCGGCGATGACCTGTTCGCGCACTTCTCCGAGGTTCAGGGAAGCGGCTTCAAATCCCTTCAGGAGGGCCAGAAGGTCAGTTTTGACGTCAAGCAGGGCCCCAAAGGGAAGCAGGCAGCGAACATCAAGCCGCTGTAAGTTTTTCGCGCCGCGACCGCGGCGTGTCAGCACAGCGATCACGCCGATGCGTGATCGCTGCGCGTCTGGAGCAGGGCGTCGAAAGGGCGGGCGCACCTCCGCCTCGGCTCAACGCTCGAGGAAGGGCCTCAACTTGTCAGCGCGG
>NZ_JBSAXC010000027.1:0-64485 GCF_053427725.1 Burkholderia sp. PU8-34 | reverse complement strand
GTGAGCTCAATCTGTTGATCTTCCGTCAATGGCTGTTGCCGAAACACGAGCACGGCATGCTCGTCAATCGCCGCAACAATTTCGTTGCGCTGATCATCGTTCAATGGCTGCGCCAGATTGATTCCGGAGACCTCGGCGCCAAGGCGGGCGCCTACGGGGCGAATTGACATTTGCATGGCATCTCCTTTTTAAAATAACGGACATAGTGTCCGAAAAGAAGGTGCAGAGTAACAGGCGTCGCTACGTTGAGCACCCGTGTTAACGCGTAAACTGTGTGTATTTACGGGAAAACATCAGGCGCGACGTCTTTGGGGCAGGCGGCACTCATGCTCGCTGTGCATTAAATTGGACGACATGTCCAAAAAATATGGATCAAGGTCGCCTGTGGCAGGGTCGCCGACAAGCAGTTCGAGGCTCCTTTGTTCGAGAGTCAAGGGAGACGGTTGGCCAATTCGAGCGTGAGCAGCCTTTGACGCTCGATGGTGTGACGGGCTTCAGGGGAGGGCAAACTGCGTTTCGAGGTGAGTCAAGGCCAAGTGCGAACCGGCCGACCGTGTGGCGTGCGCGCGGGTGTATCGGCGGCTTTGAAGTGTGCCCAATTACGGTCGATTGGGCGCCACCAAGTTACTCGTCGTAGTGGGAGTGTGCTGCCGTAGCGGAGTTGACGCGTGACATTTCCGCTCGACTAGGCGAGCAGATACTCGCGCGCTAGTGTGCGGGCACGGTGGAGGCGGCTTTTGGTCGCCGAAGTTGACAGTCCAATGCGCGCTGCAATTTCTCCGATGGTGAGCCCTTCGAAGTCGCGTAGGAGCAAGATGTCGCGGTAGTCCGCCGGCAATGACTCAAGTGCATCGACAAGTTCGCGCCTAAGCGCATCATTATCGCGTTCACCCAGCCAACGTTCGACCTCTTCCTCGTTGTAGGGGTCGTAGTTTAACGCTCGGCGACCGAGACGCCGGCATTCGCGGCGAACGATGCTAAACAGCCAGGCGGAGAATGCTGCGACCGCGCGCACGGATGTGAATTTCCGCGATACGATCAGCAGCACCTCCTGGACGGCGTCGTCCACATCCGAGATGAAGCAGTTGCGCTGGGCATAGCGGCGCACGTCGGGCTGGTACATCCGCAGTAACTGCTCCAGGGCGGCCGGGTCGCCCGCGCGAGCCGCTTCCACTACGGCCAAGCGCTCTTCGTCGGTGGACATTTTAGGGCTTGATCTGTTTGTCCAGGCGCCGCCCCACCATCGCGCAGGCCGGGCAGAAGCCGATCAGCCCTGAGATAACGATGCCGATTGCACTTAGCGCAAACGCAATCGAGAGGATGCCTTTCAGAAATGTAAGGGAAAGTGCGGTAGCGACAACACCGAGGACAATACGGACGATACGTTCCAAAGTCGGGACATTCTTTACGTAGAGCATGGTAGTGCATTCCTTTTAGGAGCCGAGAGATGGCCTCTCGACAGCTAAGAGGCGGCACAGTCGCAAAGTGGTTCGCGCCCCAATTTTTATAGTGAAAATTTTTTGCGGTCGACGGATGTGTCGACCGACTCCTGCGCTCGAATCACGTTGCGTCCCATTGGTTGCTGTTCAGCACCTCAGCTGACGGCCGTACGTTGGCCGCCTGTAATGATGCGTGCACACGATTCGCACATTGCTGCGAATGCCGATGCTGCTGGGGTTAGAGGCGGGTCCGCTCGATAAACGAGGCAGTTGTCAAATTTTGGCGACGCTTCCTGCAGATGAAGTGCAACGACTTGAGAGCCAAGCAGCCCGCGCTTGACCATAACGGCCGGCAGGAGAGCGAGCCAGTCGGTCCCGGCGATCAGCGCAGCGACTTGCGTAAACGACTCACACGTCGCCGCAATGCGCGGCACCGGCAATCCCTGTTCCGCGTAGAAGCGAGTCACTGTGCCGCCCGGACCACCGGGCGAGCCGAGCAATATCCACTCGCAGTCAACCAAGTCAGTGAGGGCGCGTGCATTCGCTTTTGGGTGGCCACTTCTTCCTACTACAACCAGTTCACTCTTGAAGAGCGACTTTGTCTTCAGCCCGGGCGCCGTGAGTTCATCTGGCAACGCCGTGACTACGACCTCGATCAGTCCTTGCTGTAATGCGGGCAGCATTTGCTCGTGGAACCCGCTCATCAATTTCAGCTTTACGCCCGGAAACCGTGTGTGAAAGTCCGGGACAACGAGCGGCAACAAGACGGCGGTTGGCGTTGGGCCAAACCCCACGTGAAGCGTCACGTCGTATCCATTTCTGCCCTGCTGCGCCTCTTCGACCGCACGGCGTGCTTCGCGGTCGATAAGGTGCGCCCGGGCGAGAAATCGCTTGCCGTCAGCTGTCATAACAACGCCATGGGAGGACCGCTGAAGAAGTACCACCCCGAGTGTCGCCTCGAGTGCTTGGAGGCTACTCGTCAGCCCCGCCTGTGACACACCGAGCTCACGCGAGGCGCGCCGCAAGCTGCCCGATTCAACAATCGCAATGAATGCACGTAGCTGCTGGAGAGTCATTGGTCAATCTGTCCTCAAGGTGATCGATTCAGTCTATCACGATCGCAAAAAGCTGACTTCCGTCGATCACCCTCGGTCTCTAAGATGAGCCTCACAAACGTGGCGGAGACGTCGCTCCCGAATTCATCGGATTTTTCAGAGGGGTAAAGCAATGAAAACGCAGGTTGCCATCATCGGTGGCGGGCCGGCAGGGATGCTCCTGTCGGAAATGCTGCATCGCGCTGGCATTGACAGTGTCGTAATCGAACAGCGCAGTCGCGATTATGTGCTCTCGCGCATTCGTGCAGGTGTGCTCGAGCACGGCACCGTAGAAGTGTTGAGAGCCAACGGCCTGGGCGAGCGCATGGACAGCGATGGTCACATACACGACGGGATGCGGATTGTTTGGGGTGGCGAGGAGAGTTTCTTCATCGACGTTAACAAACATCTCGGCAAGCAGTTCATGGCCTACGGCCAAACCAATATTCAGGAAGACCTTTTCGCCGCCGCAGATCGACGGAACGCGACGATCTTTGCGGAAGCACAGGACGTTGCGCTGCTGGATGTGGATTCCGAGCGGCCGTACGTCACTTTTGATCACCACGGCACAAGGATGCGCATCGACTGCGATTTCATCGCCGGCTGTGATGGCTTTCACGGGGTCTCCCGTCGCGCGATTCCGCCGAGCATCTTGCGGGAATTCGAAAAGGTGTACCCGTTCGGGTGGCTCGGTGTGCTTTCTGAAACTCCGCCGCTGAACGACATTATTTATGCAAATCATGAGCGTGGATTCGCACTCGCTTCGATGCGTAACCCGATGCTCAGCCGCTACTACATCCAGGTTCCGCTCGACACCCAGATTGAAGACTGGTCGGACGAGCGGTTCTGGGACGAGTTAAAGGCGCGTTTTCCGAAAGACGTTGCGGATAGCATCGTGACCGGTCCGTCGATTGAGAAATCGATTGCGCCGTTGCGCAGCTTTGTGGCCGAACCGATGCGGCATGGACGCCTTTTCCTTGCGGGAGACGCTGCGCACATCGTGCCGCCGACCGGCGCGAAGGGGCTCAACCTCGCAGTATCTGACGTGTTCTATCTGTCGCGCGCATTCACGGCGTTCTACCAGCAGAACTCGAGCACGCTGATCGACAGCTATAGCGAAATGGCACTCCGCCGTGTGTGGAGTTCCGTGCGCACATCATGGTATTTGACCAACCTGCTGCACCGATTCCCCGGTACGAACGAATTCGAGCAACGCGCGCAGGAGTATGAACTCCACTACCTGAAATCGTCATTCCACGCACAAGCGGCACTTGCCGAGCAGTATGCGGGGTTGCCCTTCGAGGAGGCGGTGTGATCACATCCTTGCAAAGCGTTCGCCCAAAGACTGAATCCCGGGAGTATAGCGATATACCGGGAACCTACGTGTTTGACGGGCTCCATCATCGCAGTGGATATGCCATCAACATGTTTTGTAAATCGCTTGACGTAGCGGAAAATCGTGACGCCTTTCGTGCAGATCCGGAAGGTTACCTCGATCGTCTTCCCGGAAAAACGATGAGCCGCGAGCAACGCCACGCAGTGCTCAGCCGTGATTGGCTGGCCATGTTGCGGCTCGGTGGAAACATCTACTACACGTTCAAGCTTGCGATTTTCGACGGTCTCTCAATGCAGCATGTGGGCGCGGCGATGTCGGATCCTGTCATGACCGTCGACCAATTTCGTCAAATGATGATTGATGGTGGGCGGCCAATTGCCGGAAATCGAAGCAAACAGGAGCGCGGCAATGGCTAAGCTTATCGGAGGTGTCGGTACGTCGCACATTCCCGCGATTGGTGCCGCAGTTGATAAAGGTCTCACGCAGGATCCTTACTGGAAGCCGGTCTTTGATGGAATGGACGCCGCTCGCCAATGGATCGCAGACGTCAAGCCGGATGTATGCATCATCGTCTACAACGATCACGCATCGCGCTTCGCGCTTGATCTCATTCCAACTTTTGCGATTGGTGTTGGCGAACGGTTTGAACCGCACGACGAAGGATACGGTCCTCGACCCGTTCCCGTGGTCGAGGGCGATCCGGACTTCGGCTGGCATCTCGCAGAATCGCTGATTCAAGACGAATTCGATATGACGATCGCCGGCGAGATGACGGTCGATCACGGCTTGACCGTTCCGATGTCTGTGATGTTCGGGCAGCCTGAGGCATGGCCGTGCAAGGTGATCCCGCTGTGCGTGAACGTAATTCAGTATCCTCCGCCGAGTGGCCAGCGTTGTTACAAGCTTGGGCAAGCGATACGACGTGCCGTTGAATCCTACGATAAGGACATTAAGGTCGCGATATTTGGCACTGGTGGATTGTCGCACCAATTGCAGGGCGAGCGAGCTGGTGTGATCAATGCTGAATACGATAACAAATGGTTGGACCGATTCGTCGACGAGCCGAGCGAAGTCGCAAAGATTGGTCATGTTGAACTTCTTCGAGAAACGGGATCGGAGGGTATTGAGTGTGTAATGTGGCTCGTGATGCGTGGGGCCCTCAGCGAGAGCGTAAGCGTGGTGCATCGCTTTTATCACGTGCCGGCCTCAAATACGGCTTACGGGCTGTTGGTTCTCGAGGACAAGTGAGATCGCGCTATGCAAACTCCTATCCCGTGTTTGTTTATGCGCGGCGGAACGTCGCGCGGGCCATTCTTCAATGCTGCAGACCTACCCGAAGATATTGCGACTCGTGATCGCATTCTGCTTTCGGTAATGGGCTCCCCCGACAAACGGCAGATCGATGGCCTGGGCGGCGCACATCCTCTTACCAGTAAGGTAGGGATAGTTAGCCGTAGCAGTCGTGAGGGGGTCGATCTTGAATTTCTCTTCGCACAGCTCCAGCCCGATAAGGATACTGTCGACACGTCGCCGAATTGCGGAAATATGCTTGCCGCAGTGGTGCCATTCGCGATCGAGACGGGTATGGTCGAGCCGAACAGTGGGAAGGCCACTACCACGGTGCGCGTGCTTACTCTCAACACTGGTATGCAATGTGACATCACGGTACATGCGCACAACGGCCAAGTGGAATACGAGGGTTTCGTTCGCATTGACGGTGTGCCGGGTACCAGTGCGCCGATCCATATCAATTTCCTTGATACAGCGGGCTCGGTTTGCTCGAGTCTCTTGCCGACAGGAAATGTGCGAGACGTGATTGACGGCGTTGAGGTGACATGCATCGACAACGGTATGCCGTTGGTTGTTGTCCGTGCAGACGACCTCGGGTGCACCGGATACGAGCCGGTGGTCGAACTAAATTCGAACGACGATCTGAAGCAACGTATTGAACGGCTTCGGATCGCGTGTGGCCACGCCATGGGCCTCGGTGATGTCGCGGAAAAGAACTACCCGAAGATGACGCTGGTGGCCCCGCCACTTGCCGGAGGAAGCATCAGCACGCGGAGCTTCATTCCTCACGTATGTCACGACGCAATCGGCGTACTTGCAGCAGTGACAGTTGGTACCGCATGCGTTATCGAGGGATCGATTGCAAATGGTGTTGTGAAACTGCCGGCTGGTGAGACCAAGAAAGTTTCTGTTGAGCATCCGTCCGGCGAATTCAGCGTGGACCTTCAAGTCGATTCTATCAATCCACAAAATGTAACAAAGGCGGCGCTTCTGCGAACGGCGCGACTCTTGATGCGCGGAGAAGTCATGGTTCCCGCCTCGGTTTGGAGAGGACACACGAAATGATTATCGATTGCCACGGCCACTATACGACTGCGCCGAAAGCCCTTGAGACATGGCGCACTTTGCAGATCGCTAGCCTTCAGGCGCCTGAGCGGGCGCCGAAAGTGCAAGATCTCAAGATCAGCGATGATGAGCTCAGAGAGTCGATTGAGCTGAATCAGCTTCGCCTGATGAAAGAGCGTGGTTCCGATCTGACGATTTTCAGCCCCCGCGCAAGCTTCATGGCTCACCATATTGGCGACCTTGCGACTTCACAGGTGTGGGCCGAGATTTGTAATGAGCTTTGCTACCGCGTGAGTCAACTGTTTCCCGACAATTTCATCGGGGCAGCGATGTTGCCACAGTCGCCCGGTGTTGATCCTCGCACTTGCATCCCCGAAATCGAGCGATGCGTTCGGGAATACGGTTTTGTCGGAATCAACTTGAATCCGGATCCCTCGGGTGGTCATTGGAAGGAGCCGCCGCTGTCCGACCGACATTGGTATCCGATCTATGAAAAGATGGTCGAGTACGACATCCCCGCGATGATCCATGTCAGCACTAGTTGCAACGCATGCTTTCATACGACCGGTGCCCACTATCTCAATGCGGATACGACGGCGTTCATGCAATGCCTTGCTTCCGATCTATTCAAGGATTTTCCAACGCTGAGGTTTGTGATTCCGCACGGCGGCGGCGCGGTGCCTTACCACTGGGGGAGATTCCGTGGGCTCGCGCAGGAGTTGAAGAAGCCGCTACTGGAAGAGCATCTTCTGCAGAACATCTTTTTCGATACGTGTGTCTATCATCAGCCAGGCATTGACTTGCTAACCAAGGTCATTCCGGTGGAGAACGTTTTGTTCGCGTCCGAGATGATTGGAGCCGTTCGTGGAATTGATCCAGAAACTGGCTTCAATTACGACGATACGAAGCGATACATCGAATCGTCAACGATTCTTTCTGACGAAGACCGCCACAAAATCTATGAAGGCAACGCACGTCGCGTTTATCCGCGCCTTGACGCAGCCTTGAAAGCGAAAGGACTTTGAATATGAGTATGAACGAGTTGGGAATCGTCAAGCGGAACATCAATCGTGCAGATCCGGCGGCGGTCGAAAAATTGTCTCGCTTTGGTGTAGCGACCATCCACGAGGCGATGGGTAGAGTTGGCTTGATGAAGCCATACATGCGTCCAATCTACCCGGGCGCACGGCTCTGTGGCACAGCAGTGACGGTGCTGCTGCATCCCGGAGATAATTGGATGATGCATGTGGCGGCAGAGCAAGTGCGTCCAGGCGATGTTGTTGTCGCTGCATGCAGTGCCGACTGCGAAGACGGATTTTTTGGGGACTTGCTCGCGACTTCGTTTAGAGCGCGAGGAGCAGTTGGCCTTGTTATAGATGGCGGCGTGCGCGACGTGGTGGACCTAACTGCAATGGAGTTCCCTGTATTCTCGCGAGCAATCAGCGCTAAGGGCACAATCAAGGCGACTCTGGGGTCGGTGAATGTTCCCATTGTGTGCGCGGGAGCGGTGGTGAATGCCGGCGACGTTGTGATCGCAGATGCGGACGGTGTGGTGGTGGTGCCGGCATGGCTAGCACAAAAAGCGGCCGACGCCGCCGAGGCGCGCGAGAGCAATGAAGAAATGAAACGGACAAAGCTCGGTGCCGGCGTGTTGGGACTGGATTTGTACAACATGCGAGAAACGCTAGAAAAGGCGGGGCTTAGGTACGTCGATTGAGGGGGACCGAATTGGACAAGTCAGATGACCCCCTGCGATGGCACGTTGGCCTGATCGGTTATGGCGAAGTCGGACGGATCCTTGCTGAGGATTTGGCAGCACGCGGCGTTGCGCGCATCAGTACGTATGACGTGAAGGTAGGTAAGGACGATGCAAGACTACGCGAACACGCGGAGCAGTATGGTGTTCATGTAGTCGACTCTCACGAGAATCTCGCCGCGAGCGCTGACCTCATCATTTCCGCCGTCACGGCGAGCCAGACAATTTCGTCAGCCGAAGCGTGTGCTTCAGCCGTTCGACCAGCGGCTTGGTACCTGGATTTCAATTCTGCGTCGCCGGAGGCGAAAATTCGGGCTGCGAGTGCAATCACTTCCGCAGGCGGCCAATATGTAGAAGGCGCCGTAATGACGTCTGTTCCACCCTACCGGATTCGAGTACCGATTCGTTTGGGGGGCGGGGCCGCATCGCAGCTTGAGCCACATCTCACAACGTTGGGATTCGATGTAACGGTTGCATCGACAACTCTCGGTGTGGCGTCGGCCACAAAAATGTGCCGGAGCGTAATGATCAAAGGTCTTGAGGCGCTGGTGATCGAAAGCTTCACTGCGGCACGCGCATACGGAGTAGAGGATGACGTCATAAAGTCACTCACCGAAACATTTCCCGAAATCGATTGGGAAAAGCATGCAACGTATTTCTTTCAGCGAGTTATCGAACACGGCCGCCGACGAGCCGAGGAGATGCTTGAGGCGGCCGAAACGGTACGAAACACCGGCCTGACTCCATGGGCGGCTAGTGCGACGGCGGAGCGTCAGTCGTGGGTCGCCCAACTCGCGGATAAGGAAACGTTCAGCTATTCGAGCGAAGCCGAGCTTACTTTCCGACAAAACTGGCGTGCTGATGCTGACAAGATTCTCAAAGATTTGAGGGACTCGTAAAGTGAAATTCGAAAAAACCCCAGGCTGGCTGGATTGGTATGAAAATCCTTCGGTGCCGAAGTTTAAGCTGCCCCTTGGCAGCGTTGACGCTCATTGCCACGTCTTTGGACCTGGCGATCAGTTTCCGTATGCACCGCAACGGAAGTACACGCCCTGCGACGCATCAAAGGATCAGTTGTTTGCACTTCGTGAACATCTCGGATTTTCCCGCAATGTGATTGTGCAGGCCACGTGCCATGGTTCCGATAATAGTGCGCTGGTCGACGCGTTGTTGCATTCCGACGGGAAAGCAAGAGGTGTAGCAACTGTACGACGCGATGTGACGGATGAACAACTGGCAGAAATGCACCGCGCCGGTATCCGTGGCGTTCGGTTTAATTTCGTAAAGCGTCTGGTGGACTTCACTCCTAAAGACGAATTAATGGAAATTGCGAGACGTATCGCGCCGCTTGGCTGGCACATCGTCGTCTATTTCGAGGCAGCGGACCTTCCAGAGTTGTGGGATTTCTTTACTGAATTGCCGACGATCGTTGTAGTCGATCACATGGGGCGCCCTGACGTGACGAAGTCCATTGATGGCGACGAGTTCCAACGCTTCATACAGCTGATGGCAGAGCATCAGAACATCTGGTCCAAAGTAAGTTGCCCGGAACGCCTCTCCGACAGCGGGCCAGCTGCGCTTGATGGTGAGGCAGCGGCCTATCGAGATGTGGTGCCGTTCGCCAAGAAGTTGGTAGAGACGTTTCCCGACCGTGTTCTTTGGGGAACAGACTGGCCCCATCCAAACCTTAAGAGCCATATGCCAGACGACGGCCTTCTTGTCGACTTTATTCCGCATATAGCTACGACCGGTGAGCTGCAGCGCAAGCTGCTTGTTGAGAATCCGATGCGCCTATATTGGCCGGACGAGGCTTGACGATCGAGGAATTTGGAGTTCGGTTATTGACGGGTCGTTGGAAATGGGAGATGCGCAGACTGTATTGTTTGTGTATCTCTCGAAAGTTTTGATGCGAAGCAATTTTATTGGCGAGATCATCGAAATTGGACCTTAAACTACCATTGTCAGACTACGATTGGCATCGTGTCTCCCATCTGTTCGAAAATCACTCGCTTCGATGGTTTGGTCGACGCCATTACAGTGCGCGTGAAATGCTTAACGCGATTCTGTGGGTAATTCTGCATAACGAAAGGTGGAGCAGGTTGCCGCGTCCCTATGGTCGGTGGCTACTATGCTATGCGACGTGGCTACGATGGAGGCGCCACGGCATTATGAGTGCCATCGTGATCATATATGACTTGGAAGAGATCGTGCGCGTCCGTCAAACAATGCGAATCAGATTCTAGGAGGAAATATGAGTATTAAAACCGCTCTGGTTGGAGCCGGTGCCTTTGGCGTAAAGCATCTCGATGCCATCCGTGAGATCGATGACGTCGACGTGGTATCTCTGGTCGGTCGGGATCTGGAAAAGACGAAGAAAGTTGCTCAGCGATACGAAATCAATCACGTTACGACGGATCTGGATGAAGTTCTGAGTCGCAGGGATGTGGACGCAGTGATTCTTTGTACGCCCACGCAGATGCATGCGAAGCAAGCAATTGCATGCCTGAGCGCGGGGAAGCATGTGCAAGTGGAGATACCTTTGGCCGACAGTCTTTCCGATGCGCGGAAAGTCGTGGACTTACAAAAGAAGACCGGTCTTGTGGCAATGTGTGGCCACACACGTCGGTTCAATCCGAGTCACCAATGGGTTCGCCACCGAATCAGCACGGGCGAACTCGTGATCCAGCAGATGGACGTGCAGACATACTTTTTTAGGCGGAAGAATATCAACGCATTGGGCGAACCCCGTAGTTGGACTGATCATTTGCTCTGGCATCACGCAGCCCATACAGTCGATCTGTTTTCGTACCAGACAGGCGGTTCAATCGTAAAGGCCAACGCTGTCCAGGGCCCCATTCACCCGGACCTTGGAATCGCGATGGATATGAGTGTCCAACTCAAGAGCAGCACGGGCGCAATCTGCACGCTGTCTCTCAGCTTCAACAACGACGGCCCCTTAGGCACGTTCTTCCGCTACATCGGCGACACGGGTACATACATCGCACGGTATGACGATCTTGTCACGGGAAATGGGGAAGTAATTGACTTGAGCGACGTAGACGTTTCGATGAATGGGATCGAACTGCAGGATCGCGAGTTCTTTTCGGCAATTCGAGAGGGACGCGAGCCCAATGCCAGCGTGGGCCAAGTCCTGCCGTGCTACGAGGTGTTGCAGTCGCTGGCTGATACATTAATCTGAATCCGTCTGCACCAGACAGAATCTGCCGCCTGCTGACATGCAGGCGGCGACGCATCACGTGGCGAGAGTCACCTTGCGGATGCGGTCAGCGAGTTCCGATGCTTCGATTGCTTCGGGAAAGTGTGCAAGGTAGTCGCCGTTGACGTCTAGTAGATAGGTAAGGGCCGTGTGAGGAACCGTGTAGCCATCCGGTTCGTCCGGAGCCTTCGCCTTCTGCGCGTAGACCCGAAAAGCTTTTTTTATGGCATTTACTTGCTCGATGTCCCCCGTTAAGCCGGTAAAGCGAGGGAATCGGTCGGCGAGGAACGCTTTCATAACTTCTGGTGTATCTCGCTCGGGATCGACGCTAACGTACAACGGTTGAATGCTGTTCGCGAGATCGCCCAGTGAATCCAAAGCAGACGAGATCCGGGTGAGTGCGCGTGGGCAGACCACGCGACAATTTGTAAAGCCGAAGAAGAATAAGGTGAATTTCCCTATGTACGTGGATTGAGAGACACATTGACCGTTGTGGTCGATTAAGTCGAAATTTCCACCAACTGGCTGATTCGAGAGTGCTTGAGAATTCATGTGAGGCGATACAAAGAAGTCGTGGGTGTGGAGCCGCCAAAAAGTGGAAGCGCAATTAAGGTGGTTGCGTCCTATTTTTTTGATAACCAGTCGACGGTTAGCGTCATAAGCCTATTCACCGGCATCTCGATCATCAGGGAGTGATCCGCCCGATAGAGCTTCACATCGTGCCCGCCATAGCTGGAAACTGCGTCGTCTGTTCCAGCTGCGAGCGGATGTCCGTCGACCTTCAATGTCCAATCGCCACGCCCCCAGCAGTTTCCGACCGCCAATTGGGGCGTCACTGACTTCCCTCGAATGGGGCCAATCGTCAAGGTAAGCCGTTGGCGCTCTCGATCGAACCAGGCCTGCCGGACATCAATTTCTGCTGTCATGCCAACAAGAGCCGGCGAGCTGAAGTGCTCGTCGTCGAGAGGTGATTCGTAGAGTGTTTTCAGGCCGTTCGGTACGTTAAGTCGAGCGTAACCTATGAGAACGTTGCCGGTATGAGGATCCATCGCAACTGGATTGCCATCGGAATCGAATGCATCGTCACGTCTCGGATAGTAACGCCCCCCCTTGTCCCAGTGGGGGTCTAGGAAGCGATCGGCATACGCAAGCAATCGCTCGAGCGTTGACGTGTCGCCAATCTCGGAGGCACATACTGCCGCCCAACCAAGGTCACGCGCGGATGCGGGGGCGAGTGCGTCGCCTGAAAGCGCCTTTGCGGGTCGAATCGCGAGCGTACCGCCCGGTCCGTCTACAGCCCAACGAGCGAGGTGCTTCGGGTAATGTTGCTTAACGAAGTCGGAGTTCCACGCGTGCATAAGGGCGGCCACCCAAAAATCGGTCCACGGTGCGCCGTCGGGCGTGATCACGCGCCGCTCGTGCTCTTGAACCATCATGTTGTAATGCCCAAATTCATTGAGCACGCCAAAGTCAGACCACGCGGTAAGATAGCCTTTCGTAACTTCATCGGCCAAATCGCCACCGTAAACCAAGTCGTGAAATCGAAACCCGAGAATCGGAATTTGGTTGCAAATCTGAAATACGCAATTTGGCTCACATGCAATACCTAGATAGCCGCGTTCGACCATGCTCCAGTAGATATGCTGGTTCAGAGATTTCTCATTATATTTAAAGTGTTTTCCGCCCAAGCTCCAGAAAAGCGGATTGATGGAGAATGTCAACGCATCAGGCTGTGCGTATCTCGAGTCGCGGAAGAGATAGTGGTAAAGCAGGGCCATCGATTGAACGTAGCCACTATACATAATATTGTCTGTCTCGACCGGATCCCATAGTGCCGGCCGCTCGCCCAGCGAGCGATTGAAGGGGCCATTGCCGGTACTAACGTAGTGCCAATACACCCAAACATCCGGCGACAACATTTTTTGCATTAAAGCTTCGTATGGTGCACGGAAAACCACCGGTGCAGCCGGTAAACGATGCACGTGGGTCAACGCAAGCGCGTACGCCATGTATGCGAGTTGGAAGCGCAATGAGCCGAAGTCTTCCTGAAGCGTTGTACGGCCCATCATGCCGGACCAATCGTCAGGTAAGCGGGCGGCCAGATTCAGCATGTGGCGGAGATGCCCGGCTTGAATATCGTCGAGGATGGGCGCTTCTGTCACCGCCGCTCCATTGCCCGCCGCTCTGCCACGTGCGCTATTTTTTGCTTGCATTGTCTCCGGATTCCTTGTGTGCGATCGCACCCTCGACTTGACGGGGGCGCGCCAATCGTGAGATTCTTTAAGTAAACGCGTTTATTTACTATAGATTGCCGGGTCACGTCGCGTCAAGTGCTGTGAGGCGCCGACGGCGTTTGCGCTTGCGGGCGCTGCCGATGTGGGGGGAATGGAACGTCGGCCACCCTAGTGACAGCGACCGCCGGGGGCTCTGCGCCCCCTATGCACGGCGCTCGGGGAAGAAACGGGCCCTGATCGGCAACCGATGATGCTTGCCGCGTAGCCCCGGGGCTGCATGCGATGGATGTGGAGATCGATGCGGTATCCGCGACGACCGTGGTTGCCTTGTCAAGAGTTGCGATTGCTTATCTGACGACGACCCACGTGTCGTTCTGTGGGAACCAGGAGCGTCTCGCCTCAGTCGATTCGGAGCGTGAACGATCGCGCTTGCTCATTCGGGCTGCGGCGTCCCGTCGCTCACGCAAAGCTGTGTCGAACGCCGCGCAGTTCACATGTGGAGCAGTGGGGATTTGGGGGAGGGGGGCGCATCGGATGCTCGTCTGCGCCACTTGGGCAGGGTGGCCTCCGGAGAGGTACCGTGAGAATCATGCCGTTGTTGGGCGCAATTCACATTCTTGCTAGATAGGGATGTTGGCAAGCCAGCGAATTGACGATTGACTACTGCGCGCCAAGCCAACTGTCCACGAGTGCGTCGATGGCATTCTCAGCCATCTGGTACGGCTCCGACCAAGCCATGGTAGGAGTGCCGCGCGGAAAGGACACAATGCCGTAAGTCGTGGCAATCAACGTGTCAGCAGCGAGGCGGCTTGCAATCGGCGGATGCGCGCCCGCTTCGAATAGTGCGTCCACGGCATTGTAATAGACGTTCAGCGCGCGATTCACCGTTGGTGACTGTCCGTACGGCTCTTCGTCCGACGCGTTACCAAGCTTGCTCATCCGCGAAAACAGCACATCGAATTCATCTAAATGTGCGAGCCAGTGCTTGACCGACCACTTTGCAAGCTTGCGTACACGCTCTTCTGGGTCTCTAGTGCGGCTAGCTACTTGCTCAAGCTTCTCGGCGAACTCGTTGAGATCGAGCTCACGAATGGCAAGCATGAGCGCCTGGTAGTCAGGGAAGTACTGATAAATCGACGCGGGCGAATATCCGGCCTCCTGCGCAATGCGCCTTAACGAAACCTTTGAGGGTTGTTCGTTGGCAAAGAGCCGCCGCCCGGCGTCGATGAACGCCTGTCGTACCAGAGCCTTGCCCTCAGGCGTTTTTGCTCTGCTCAGGTCACCGGGAGAAGTGCGTTTGCTCAAGGTCGTGATATGTCGTCGCGGGGGATCGAAGTATACCGCCTCATCGGACGCTACGTCGCTCCTCGATGTGGACCAAAAGGCCGCCCGGGGAATACCCTCATGCCGCGTTCCTTGACACCAAAACTCGCTACCCCTACGCTAAGTGAACGTGTTTAATTACATGATTTCGTGGTGCAAGGGTTGGTGGATGCGCAGCGTTGAATTCGATGCGCATTCAGAACGCATCCCTGTCTGGACGTGTTGACGGACCGCCGGCGCGTGCTCGTTAGGATGCGACAAAGGCCACGAATCTTAGAGGCAAAAGTGCGGACTGGACAGGTGCGTTGATACAGGAGGGGGGATGACTTGCTGTGCGCTGGCTTTGCTATTACTCGAGGCACGTCGCATGGACGTCTCTACGGCGTCGCCGACGCTGGATCCGGGAGCGGGAGAGGTTGGCGCCGGCGAGGCCTCCGATGGGTCGCAGCATCTCGGTCAACGGCGATGGGATGGTGGTGACATGCCACAGAGCGGCTGGCTCGAATATGAGCGTTGAATCGATCGCCCTGTTGCCATTGTGAACGAGCGGCTGATTCGAGTCGCGAGCAAATAATCCCCCTCTGAGAATTTCACTATCGTTTCGATGCGACTCGCGCGTCTCGCTTGACGACGTATCGGAATTCAATATTTGCGAGAACAGGAGACGGCAAGATGAAGGCATTAACGATGACGATCGACGGCGCGGCGGTCACAGCTGTTGATTCGAAGGGTGTGATCAATCCCGCCACTGAGGGCGAAATCTGCCGCGTGCCGATTGCCTCGCGCCTGCATCTGGAGGAAGCTGTAGCGGCGGCCAAACATGCCTTCCCCGATTGGTCCGCGACCTCCGTTGATGTTCGCGCTGCACTTGTAAACGAACTCGGAAAGAAAATTCAGGAAAACTTCGACGATTTCGTTACGCTGCTTTGCACTGAACAAGGGAAGAGCCGCGACGCGGCTGAATGGGAAATCAACGGGTGCGTCTACTGGTGCCACGAGATCGCGAAACAGCGGCTCGATGAAGAGATTCGTGAATCCGAAAACGGCGAGCAGATTCTGACGCGTCATACGCCGATCGGCGTCGTGGGTGCAATCACTCCATGGAATTTTCCGCTTCTGCTCGCGATCTGGAAGGTGGCGCCGGCTCTGGTTGCTGGAAACACGATGGTTCTCAAGCCTTCTCCCTACACGCCGCTCTGTACGCTCTGGTTCGGCGAACTTGCCCGCGACGTGCTTCCCCGTGGCGTATTGAATGTGCTCTCGGGAGACAACGATCTTGGGCAATGGATGACTGAGCATCCGGACATTGGAAAGATCTCGTTTACTGGGTCGACGGCGACGGGAAAGCAGGTAATGCGCAGCGCGGCGAGTAACCTCAAACGCTTGACGCTCGAACTCGGCGGTAACGATCCAGCAATCGTGCTTCCTGACGTCGACCCGAAGCAAATCGCGAAGGATCTCTTTTGGACCTGCTTTGCCAACAGTGCGCAATTCTGTGTTGCGTGCAAACGGCTCTACGTGCATGAAGAAATTTATGATTCCGTGGCCGCCGAACTGGTGGCTTATGCGAAGACTGTCAAGGTCGGCGATGCGTCTGAAGAGGGGGTGAAACTCGGACCGCTGCAAAATAAGATGCAATACGACAAGGTTCGCAATCTTTTGGAAGATTCAGCGTCTCAAGGGCATTCATTCTTGCTTGGCGGGGCCGTCGAACGTACCCCTGGCTATTTCATCCCTGTCACGATTATCGACAACCCGCCTGAGGACGCCCGTTGTGTATCGGAAGAAGCATTCGGACCGATTCTGCCGATGATGAAGTGGCGCGATGCCGATGATGTTGTCGAGCGCGCGAACCGCACGAGCTACGGTCTTGCAGCATCGGTGTGGGGGCGTGATCTGCATACGGCGCAAACAATTGCGGACCGTCTCGAGGCTGGCACCGTCTGGATCAATCAATCCCACGTTTTCTCCCCGCATATTCCCTTTGGCGGACATAAGCAATCCGGACTTGGAATTGAGAATTCGCTTCATGGTCTCGCGGAATACACGAACATGCAAACCATTCGACGAGTTTCTTCGAAAGTGTAAGGTCATTGTCCGTTGAGGGAGAAGTGCCGTGGTTTTGACGGTAGCAGAGTTTATTTCGGAATCCGCAAAGAAGTACGGAGAGAAAACGGCACTGATCTTTGAGGATCAGAGCTATTCGTTCGAACGGCTGGATGCCCTTTCGACAGTGCTGGCTAGTCGTCTTGAGCGATTCGGGTTATGCAAGGGTGATCGAGTCTCAATCTATGCCCCAAATTGTGCGGAATGGGTGATTTCGTACTACGCAATAGCGAAGGTTGGCGGAGTTGTTAATCCTCTGAACCTTATGCTTACACCGGCTGAGGCGGCGTTTGCGGTGGAGGACTGCGGTGCACGCTTCGTCATTGGCACCGGCGACCGTATTGCGGGCCTCTATGCGGCCCTTCCCGAAGACAGCAAGGTGGAACTTGCCATCGCATTCGGGGAAGACATCCCATTCTGGGCACAAGATTTTGATTCGATCCTTCTTGAGGACGTCGATAGAAATTATCGTCCCGCATATGTTGATGCAAGCGATAGCTGGGCCATCTGCTATACATCGGGGACTACCGGTCATCCGAAAGGTGCGGTACTCACGCACGAATCGGTAGTTGCCAATACAGGTATGACGGCCACAATGCACATGCGGTCCGCACTCGATACCGTCGTGAGCGCGCTGCCGTGTTCGCATGTCTATGGAAACATCGTGTTGAATTCGGCCGTTGCTTGCGGAATGACGTTGGTGCTCCACAAGACATTCGACGCAACAGCAATACTGGAAAGCATTCAGCGTTATCGGGCCACCCTCTTCGAGGGTGTGCCGACGATGTACATGTATTTGCTGAATTATCCGGACCTGGACAAGTTTGACGTGTCGTCGCTAACGCGTTGTACGGTGGGTGGCCAGACAATGCCGGCGGTAAAGCTTCAAGAAGTCGAGCGGCGATTCGGTTGTCCTCTTATCGAGCTATGGGGAATGACAGAAATTGGTGGTCTCGGAGCTACGCATACCGTGTACGGGCCGCGTCGAATCGGTTCAATCGGGATCCCGCTTCCGCATGTTCTTGTGCGTATCGCATCGCAGACGGACCCAGAGATCATGCTTTCATCAGGCGAAGTGGGCGAACTACAGATTCGCGGCCCGATCGTGATGAAGGAATATCTCGGAAAGCCAGAAGCAACCACTCAGACGATCCTTGAAGGGGGGTGGTTGCGGACTGGTGACGTAGCATACATTGATGACGACGGCTTCATTTTCGTTGTTGATCGTCTGAAGGACATGATTATTACTGCAGGCTTCAATATCTACCCAGCCGAACTGGAACGCGTGATTGCTGCTTATGAAGGCGTGGCGATGGTGGCGGTAGGCAGCGTGCCGGATGTGGAAAAAGGTGAACTTGCGAAAGCCTATATCGTGCCAAAGCAAGGCGTAGCCCTTGATCTGAGCGATATTGAAAAACACTGCCGTGAGAACTTGGCTGCATACAAGGTCCCAAGGGCATTCCAGATTGTCGACGATCTTCCAAAGACCAGCACCGGGAAGGTAATGCGAAGGATGTTACGAGCGGCTTTTGAAGCCTCTTGAATACGACAGTGCGCTAGGCCGATGGCCAACACGAATCGTAACTTGTTACTTTGGAGAAGGACATGCGGACAATCAAGGCAGCAGTGGTGAGGGAAAAGTCGGCACCGTTTCGCGTCGAAAACATCGAATTGGACGACCCGCGAGAAAACGAGGTCTTAGTAAAGATCTTGGGCGCGGGTGTGTGCCACACAGACATCGTTGTGCGTGACCAGTACTTTCCGACGCCCCTTCCGGCAGTGCTCGGTCATGAGGGGGCAGGCATTGTCGAAAAGGTAGGCAAGAGCGTCACAAAGGTCGCACCAGGTGATCATGTTGTATTGACATACGCCAGTTGCGGTACTTGCACCAATTGCCGGAAGGGGATGTATGGATACTGTTCCGAACTGTATGCGCGGAACTTCTCAGGCACTAGACCAGACGGATCTTCGCCCTGCTGCCTCGCGCACGGTGGCAAACTGAGCGGGTTTTTCTTTGCGCAATCTTCCTTCGCCGAGTACGCGCTCGCCACCGAGCACAACGTTGTCAAGGTTCGAAACGATGTGCCGATTGAGATCATGGGTCCGCTGGGATGTGGTATCCAGACCGGCGCCGGCGCAGTGATCAACGCATTGAAACCTGGGGCGGGAAGCAGCATCGTAATTTTTGGAGCCGGATCCGTCGGCCTCGCAGCCGTAATGGCCGCTCGCGTGGTCGGATGTACAACTATTATCGCGGTCGATCTTAATCCGGACCGGCTCGCTTTGGCAGAAAAGTTTGGCGCTACGCATCTGATCGATGGCGCACAAGGCGACACCGTTTCGCAGATAACTGCGATTACTCAGGGCGAGGGAGTCCAGTATTCTCTCGAATGCACGGGAATTCCAAAGGTTCTTCGTCAAGCGGTCGACTGCCTACGTCTTACAGGCGTGTGCGGTGTCGTTGGCGTCGCGCCGCTAGGTACTGAAGTCTCGCTTGACATCAATAGCATTCTCTTTGGGCGGTCGGTCAGAGGAATTATCGAAGGCGACAGTGTGCCGGACGTTTTTATTCCTCAATTGATTGAGCTCTGGCGTCAAGGAAGGTTCCCGTTCGACCAACTCATCACCAAATATTCACTGGACCAGATTAACGAGGCTGTCATCGCCTCGGAGCGTGGAGAGGTCTTGAAGGCCATCGTCACACCCTAGGTGTCTGAAGGAGTAAGTGGACCGGAAGTAAATATAACAATCATCTCGTAGGAGCAATGTAATAATGATGTTGGTTAGGAGAACTGTAGGAGGCACGTTTGCTCACCCTGTAAAGGTTGGGGCTGCAGCTCTTCTGCTCGGAATCGCCAATATGTCGTTTGCACAGTCAAGTGTCACCCTGTACGGTGTCGTCGATACGGGAATCGAGTTCATTAACCACGTTGGCGCTACTGGCCAGAAGGTTTGGCGAATGCCAACCCTAACCGGCAGTTTCCCATCACGCTGGGGTCTTTTGGGTGCAGAAGACATCGGCGGTGGAAACAAAGTGGTGTTTACCCTCGAAAGTGGCTTCGCACCTTCTCAAGGGTCATTGAACCAGGGCGGGAGACTATTTGGCAGACAGGCGTTCGTCGGTCTATCGTCTAACCGTTGGGGTACGCTGACTCTTGGTCGCCAGTACACGATGTCATATTGGGTGTTCGCAGGCGCCGATGTCATGGGGCCTAGCGCGTACACGGTTGGCGTGTTTGATCCCTATCTTGCAAACGCGCGAGTGGATAACGCAGTTGCTTATCGTGTGAAATTTAGCGGATTTGATTTCGGTGCCACATACAGCTTCGGGCGGGACAGTGTGGCGCCGCCTGGCGGGGCCAATTGCGGTGGTCGTGCTCCCACTGATAGTAACGCTTGCCGAGACTACTCGTTTATGCTGCGCTACGACACGGATACCTGGGGCGTCTCTACCTCGTACGAGCGAATTTTTGGCGGCCCTACCGCGACCGCCGGTCTGTCTTCAAGCCATTTGCACGATTCCCGTGCAACTTTGAACGCATATGGATCGATTGGGAATCTTACAATCGGTGGCGGCGCCGTCCGTCGAATCAATGACGGTAATCCTGTTAATCGTCAAAGTGACTTGCTGTACATCGGAGCAAGTTATTTGATAACGCCCGCTGTGCGTTTCGTAGTACAAGGCGGAAAGCTTTCATACAAAAGCAGCGACGACACTTCGGAAGTGGTTGCGGCACGTATTAGTTACTCTATTTCGAAACTCACGTCGGTTTATCTTATGGGCGGTCACGTCTGGAATCATGGATTGGCGAAGGTGCCTGTGAGCGGTAGTAGCCCGATAGGAGCGGATCCGGCGCCGGGTGAGGGGCAGAGTGGTTTCATGGTCGGAATTAGGCATAACTTTTAACTGCATCACATAATAGAGGTGCATAAATTCGAGTCGCGATGTATTTCGTTGCGGCTCGATGCGGATTAAAGATTAATTTTAGATTCGTAGTCGTTTGATTTAAGATTTCAAATGGGTTGAGGTTGAAGTGGCGATATGTCGATTGCTATCATATTCTGAATCATATCCATTGTAGGGGCCGGTACACCAAATGATGATTTTTCCGTGGGATTTCTTGGGAGCGGAGCTGATGGGTGAGTCTCATCTGATTGGCATTGCATTGTTGATCTACAAATTTTTTTCCGAAAAACGAAAGTAACACAATAGTCAAATAACACGCTATGGAATTCGACGACATCCGAGTCTTTGTTGCGATAGTGGATGCAGGCAGCTTCACTTTAGCTGCAGATCAACTCAAGATGTCGAAGCAATATGTCAGTCGAAGAACGGTGGCGCTTGAGGCTGCACTTGGCGTGCGCCTACTCCATCGTAACACCCGCAAGCTTGCCGTGACGGAATCGGGCCGTGAGTTCTACTCGCGTGCACAGCGCATTCTTACGGAGGTCGAAGACGCTGAACTGGCTATGTCCATTCGTCGGACAGAGCTTCATGGGTCGTTGAGGATAAGTGTGCCACTTTCGGTCGGCATCACATATCTCTCACCGTTAGTTTCGGCATTTCTCTCGATACATCCCGGCGTTCGGATTCAGATTGATTTCAGCGACAGACGCGTAGACCCGATTGGTGAGGGATTCGATCTTATGTTACGCCTAGGGGCGCTGGAGGACTCAACGCTAGTGGCGCGTAACCTTGGGCATTCGCGCATGATTGCATGTTGCAGTCCAACATATATACGTGAGAGAGGGACCCCATCAACGCCATTAGATCTGCACGATCACGTATGTTTGCTCGACGGTCAGGAGTGGCGTGGTAATTGGAAGTTTGAGATCGATGGCGTGTGTCAAACAATAGTTGTACATGGTCCGCTCGTGGCGAATCATGGTGAGGTCGTGCGAGATGCAGCAGTTGCCGGTCTTGGCGTAGCGTTGCTACCAGATTTTGTTGTGATGCCGGCAATTGAAAGCGGGTTACTTGTTCCCGTTCTTGAAACATTTGCTCCACCGCCGATAGGCCTCAGTGCAATATTTCCTAGGCATCGTGAGGCATTTGTAACATTGCGCACATTCATCAATTTCATCGCAGACAGGCTTATTCAGGATGTCACGGTGCCAATCCACTTGACTAAATCGTAATCTTCGGTGGATGGTATTCGTAATAAAAATATACTGTTTTTTTGCGGAATGCGAGGCGCTCCAGATTAAGCTAGCTAATGTTGAGTGCCTCAATATGGGCTAAGTGCGCAAGTCGGAAAGTGGTCGTGGATTTGGCATGTATTCCAATCCATGTATGTCCCCAAGATAATGCGAAGCACCCCCTAAAAGATGGAACTTTGGCAACTCAAATGTTTTGTTACCGTCGCTGATGAGCTCCATTTTGCACGAGCAGGAAGTCGTCTCGGAGTCGCGCAGGCGACCGTTTCACGTGCAATCCAAGCGCTGGAAGCGGAAATTTGTGCGCTATTGTTTGTTCGCGATACCCGAAATGTCGAGCTAACTCGCGCCGGACGCGCATTCGTCGAGGAAGCGAAAGCAATCTTAGTGAGGACAGAAGCAAGTGTGCGCATTGTCCAACGTGCAGCGGAAGGAAGAATTGGTTCGATAAATGTTGGTTTCGATGGAGCATCAGCGTTGGCGTTCTTCCCCGACGCCGCAGGCCAGTTTCAACGTCTATACCCGGAAATGGATATCGACCTTATAGAACTTCCAACCAGCAAACAGATTGACGGGCTTAAGACGGGTCGGATTGATGTTGGGCTCTTGATCGGTGCCGTCGAGGATGTGGACCTGGACACGCGAGTTATATGCAGTGAGACGCTGCATGTAGCCATGTCGCATCACCATAAGCTCGCGAACCAAGCAGCGGTGACTGTTGAGGACATCGCCAACGAGCGACTCCTCGGCGCAGCTATGGGCGGCGCAGGCGAAATTGATCTAAAGGTTTCGGAGCTGCTGAGTCGGCATCGCACAGATTCCGCTATTCACGTGAGTGACTCGTACTTGAGAATCGAGTTCGCTCGGGCGGGGCTGGGACTTTGCATCGTACCGCGTTCGTTTGTCGATAGGGCATGCGATCGCGTTGTATATCGACCTTTGCAGCCTCAAAGTTCTATTGACATCTCTATCGCCATAGACAAAAGGAGTTCACGGGACACGGTCGTTTCGCGCTTCGTCGACCTTGTGTGGCGGAATGGTCAGGGTGACATAACTACATTGGCAGATTGATGCGGTACCGCGTTAGACCACGTCTCGAGCGCTCGCTGCAAACGTGACTTGTGCGATCGGCACGGTTGTGCATCGATGCTACTGGTATAGAGGGCGCCGACATGTCTTGGCGCAGTGCTGAAAACGATTGATGCCACAAGCAGAAGTTGCGCGCATTGGCATGACTCGCGTGGAAAGGATCGGAGAGCCTTGCCGGCACCATGAGAGCTTACGGATGATGGCCTCAGGTCATGTTATAGAGCTTGGGGATAGAAACGTACTCGAATAAAATCGGGCGGTTGGTTGGCATTGTCAACCGCAGTGAGACATTAAATAATGATTGTAAATATTGGCGCTTCGCAGAAGATGGGTAGACTGTAATCATTTGACACAGTGATTGATGAAGGTAACAAGAAATCTTCGCTGAGAGCCATAGACAAAAAGGATGGGGCGAAGCTGAAATTGCAATTCTACTGCCATTTGACGATGCCGATAATAAAGTGTATGAATATAGAGCAGTATAAAGATGGAATTTTACTCGTCGTGCGTTTTTTGCTGATGATCCTGTTTGTACTGTTTGGTTGGCAAAAAGCGGTGGGTCTTCCAGAGACAGTGCAGTACATGGCGTCGACAGGTGTCCCGCTCCCGCCGCTTTTTGCGGTTGTCGCTGTGCTCGGTGAACTTTTTGGCGGCGTCCTCATTGTTCTGGGATTCTATACGCGTCCGGTAGCGTTCATCTTTGCAGTTTATGTCCTCTTGGCTGCATTGATTGGGCACCGTTACTGGTCACTTACTGGGATGGCTCGGTATATGGCTATGGTTAATTTTTATAAAAATTTGAGCATCTCCGGTGGAATGATGTTGCTTGTAGTAATCGGGCCGGGAAAATTTTCTCTTGATAAAGAGTAAACAACGAACGAGTTTCTGATGACCTTAAGATGAATTGCTTGGAGTGAAAATCAAGGTGTTGCTTTGACGTGGAGGTGGGTGCTGGTCGAATGCAAATGCTACGATGCAGATTTTGTGTATCCAGGCGAATGCGCTCCAATGGCTATTTAAGTACGATTTGTGGTAATTTGATCGGGGGCGGTATGATTGGTGCTGTGATTGTTGAATTTTGGATGGTGATGTGTGAGATTGCTTTTTCGTTTTTTTGTGTGTGTGATGAATTGGGATGATGGGTGATCATATTATATGAGGGGGCCGTGAATTTATAATGCAGATGGCCATGACAAAATTGAATGGTCTGATTGTTAGGCCATTCAGGCCTTTGCCCACGCTTATCGCCCTGTAGCGTGGGATTTTTTTCAATTGAAGGCGTTGTAAGTTGGTCGGAAATGAGTTGCAGATCACGTGCCTTAGCACGCTCACGACTGGCATATGTCGCTTCGATTTTCAGACTTTGCGGCGAGTCAGCGCAATGTTGTTCGATGAAATCGAACATTTTGCTTTGCTGCGTCGAACAGCATTGGCATCGGAGGGGGGCATAATACTATTCATCGTCCCAGACCGTAACGTCAACGCGGAGTAGATTATGTCGAAATTTCTTGAGAGTTGCCGGCATGATCCTTACTGTGGCGCTACCGTCGAATCGAACACGGACGAAGGCGCCAGCATAACGCCGCTGAGCGCCGGCCAGCGAACCGCAAAATTTCTCGGGGCCGTATCGCCGAAGTTGCCTCGCAACTTGCTCCGAGCATCTCGATTGTCGGACGCTATCCTGACCACGGCGTAACGTGCGCATGTCCAAACACAGGAGCCACGCCATGAGCGATACCATTTCCTTCATTGTTCACCTCCCGGGTAAGCCTGAGGCGCGTGAGGAGCTTTACTCAAGCCTCGTGAAGGTGCTTGACGAAATGTCGAAGGAACCGGATTTCGTGAACACGTATCTTCATCGGTCTGCCGACGATCCCGACACGCTGGTCCTTTACGAAACGTGGGAATGCAGTGCGCAGTACTTCATGGACTATCATCTGACAAGATCCTACCGCGTCGACTATGAGGGCAAGCTCAATAGCCTGTTGAAGGCTGACCGCAAGTTCGAATGGCTCGAGCCGATTCGAGGTTTCGAGCGTAGGGCTAAGTAGGTCGATCGAGCTTCGATACTATGAAAATGTATCTTCTTTCAGTGGCAACGGGCGTACTCGTTGGCGTGATATATGGCCTTTTCGGCGTACGTTCGCCGGCACCACCGGTGGTCGCGTTAATTGGATTGCTCGGGATACTTCTGGGTGAACAAAGCGTGCCGATTGCAAGGCGAGTGATTTCAGGCGAGCTTGTTACTAATTTTGTGTTTCGAACGCAGAATACGAGCGGGCCGGACGAACGTATCGTCAGGAATCCGAAATTTGAAACTCGATGGGTGCAGGTGGCTAGATATAGCGGTGAGGACAATCGCACCAGCGAAGATAAATAAACGTAGTTGGCGGGACACAGTCATTCAGAAATTTTATGTAACGCTTGCGTGGTGCGTGGTGCGTGGTGCGTGGTGCCATCGCTAGTTTTCAGCATCGGGTCGACGTGAATGACAGATTTGGTCTGCACGTCGCGACTTGTGGCGCCGTAGGGGCCGGGGTGTGGCGTGGCACCAAGAGTGGTGCTGTTCGTTCGTCACTACCGTACTTTGTAGCCATCTTTATCACGGGAGTTCATCATGGAATCACGTCTTTCGGGAAAGATTGCGTTCATCACTGGTGGCGCACGCGGTATCGGATCCGCTGTTGTCCGCCGTCTGGCCAGTGAGGGTGCCGCCGTGGCCTTCACCTATCAGAGCTCGGGTGTGGAGGCAAGGGAACTAGCGGATAGCATTGAGAAAAGCGGTGGCCGGGCGCTTGCACTGCAAGCGGATGTTGCTGATGCGTCTGCGCTTACTGCTGCAATCAGTGAAGCAGCGCGCGTTCTGGGCAAGATCGATATCCTGATCAACAACGCAGGTGTGCTACTGATGGGTACCGTCGATAGCTTTTCGCTGGAAGATTTTGACAAGACTCTGGCGGTGAATGTCCGCTCAGTCTTTGTTGGCGCAAAAGCGGTATTGCCTTACATGGGGCAGGGCGGCCGAATCATCAACATAGGCAGTTGTAACGCCGAACGTATGCCATTTCCGGGCGGTAGCGCATATGCAATGAGCAAGTCGGCTCTGCAGGGCCTGGTTCAAGGCCTCGCCCGTGACTTGGGGCCCAAGGGCATCACTGTGAACAATGTTCAGCCCGGCCCGGTCAACACTGACATGAATCCGGAAACGGGCGAGTTCGCGGACGCCCTGCACAACCTCATGGCTGTGCAGCGCCACGCGACGGCCGATGAGATTGCAGGTATGGTCGCCTATGTGGCCAGCCCTGAGGCCGCGTTCGTAACGGGCGCGAGTTTGACTATTGACGGCGGATTCACCGCTTGAGAATGTTGCGTCGTCGAAGTTGTCCCAATTGGGGTGGCGACTGGTGTCGCAAGGGTAGTGTCGATTCCTTGTCGAAGGCCGTGTCGCCACCCTCATCACTGTCGCCATCTGCTTTAGCCATCTCATCCTGAATAATCCGGTTGTCGGATCATTCAGCGACGAGGCTCGAAAACTGCGCTAGCCCGATGGCACTGTCTATTCCGCGCGGCCTGAGGTCCTTGGCCTTCCGGTCAGCGCGGGATAGAGAGCGCGAAAGCGATGAAAGCCACCATGCGATGATATGTTGGTCGCCCAACGTCGCTGCGCGATCGTGCTTACCTATTTGGATACGCATCGAGCACCAGGTGCGGCTACAATTCGGGCGTATTCTTCTCGCCGCAAGCCATGATTATGAGCGATCTTCCGTATCTCGATCACGCCGCGCTATTGGAATTGACGGTCCTGTCGCCGACTGCATCACAGTCGTGTACCTGCACGAAGACGTCGCTTGAGGGCTGGATGAGTCTGCCGCTATCACTTCCATTGACTCAATTGGAGGATCTTGCGACTCTTGTAGCGCCAGGCGAACATGAACCCACCTTCAGCGAATATCATCCGGCCGGTACGCGTTACTGGTCAGTCGACGCGCCGATTGCAGCTCGCTATTTTCCGTATAACCGGTGCGTCGTGAGCAGATGTCGCCTATGTGGCCGGATGTATCTCCGCTATCAGGAAGGTGGCGGGTACTTCGTCGATCAGCGGATCCGATTGTTGAATCCGGAGCTCATCGTAGAATCCGGCGACTAAATTTGTATTCTTTGTCGGTGATGTTCGGTCAGAAAGCCCCCAATTGAGAATCCGGTAAATGTGTGGCAACCGATTGCCACCTTGTGCGTTATATCGACAGGCATCATGTCGAGGGGAACCGCATGGGAACGAAGCGGGATCTGCAGGCTTTGGAAAGGCGACGCATCGAGGGCGCACGGCTGCTCAAGCGCGGTGTGCCACAGGCCGAGGTGGCGCGGCGCTTGGGTGTGTCGAGGCAATCGGTCAACATATGGGCAAAGCAATTGGCCGAACTCGATGGAGCGGTCGGTAAGCTCAAGGCCAAACCGCTGGGTCGGCCGAAGTGGCTGGATGCCGCACAGTCCCGAGTGCTTTGCGCGATGCTCGCCAAGGGTGCACTGGCGGCGGGCTTTCCCACGGAGCTCTGGACTGTCAAACGCGTGCGCGTCCTGATCGAGCGGGAATTCGGCGTCACGTACAGCAATAGCGGTGGCTGGGAGTTATTGCACAAGCTCGGCTTCACGCCGCAAAAGCTGGAGAAATGCGCGCTGCAACGCGACGAGCAGGCCATCGTGACATGGAAGCGAGAGAGCTGGCCTGCACTCAAAAATAAGCTCGCTGCGAAGGATGTCTGATCGTCTTGATCGACGAAACCGGGCTGTCCGAGAAATGCCCAGTTACCCGCACCAGCGAGCACAGAGGACAGACGCCGGTGACCCAGCAAAGCTTTACGTGGAAGCAGATGTCGGAATCGCCAGCCAGCGCCTGCGCTGCCGGCTTGTTCTCTTCGGATACTTCGAGTTCGACATCAAAATCCATGGCTTGCCCCATATGTGAGCGGCCAGTATAGCGATGTCAACCACGGCATCGGTCGGACGCTTACGGATTGTCTTGGTGGTACTTCTATTTCCGCTTCTTCACCGGCGCCGTCAGGAGCGAACAGAACATTGGATTCCTGTCAGTGTGCTCAGACAACAGATGGGCCAGCCGCTGCTGATCACTGGGATGGCGCGGGTATCCATAAGAGCAGGCTCGTGCGTTCCTGGCTCGACGTGCAGGAAGGTCGGGTCGCCATCGCATTTCTGCCTCCCTATGCGCCGGAACTGAATTCGGTCGAAGCCATCTGGGGCTGCCTGAAGAAGCATGAGACTGCCAACCGGTGCCCCACGCATCTGGCCGAGGTAAGCGAGCTCGCGCGCCGACGGCTGAGGTCGATACAGCATCGCATGAAACTAATTCGAGCTTTCTGGCAGCAGGCTGAACCGGATCTCTAACATGTCAGTTATTTACCGAATTCTCAATAAGCCGAGGCTTGCCTCCGCCCGACTTGGAGGCAGTCAGGAGTGCTGGTCGTGAGCGTCCATCGTGGTTGAATCAAATGAGCCGTAGGCCCCTGGGGCGGAGCGGGCTAGTGATAGAGCAGTTCAGCCCCGAACGCTCGGTCAGAATCTGGTGCCTTTCTAGAAGCGACAGCCCCCCAATCCAGATGTTCAGCGGCACTCGCGAAACTGGATGGTGAGGGTGGCGCTGCGTCGAGGGCTATTCCAGTTTTATCACAGCACCATGCTCAGCATCACCGTCGCAGCGTACAAGTGACGCCGACGTATGATTCTTGAACCAGTCGTTAATATGCTCGATGTTAGGGTAATTAAACCAAATCTTGCTCGCCCTGGAGGTTTCGCAGTCGAGCATTCTATCGAGGCTGCTAACGTGCGGATGGTCGTGCTTGGTACCGTTGGATGACGCCAGGTAGTTGTTTGCTGGCGCAGACTCTAGGAACCGCTTGCTTACATTTGAAGAACTTCCGTGGTGTGGGAGCTGAACTAGGTCGAAGACGCCGGATGCTGGCGCGGCGATGCGCTTCAGGCTACTCACGAGTACGCCAGGATGGGCATCAGCGCAAAGGACCACGGTATTCGTGCCGAACTGAAGATGCAGTGCGATAGAGCTACCGTTTGTCGGTGAGCGGTCGTATTGCGTAGTCGAAGCGGGGGAGGGCCGCCGACCAAAGACTTCGCGCCTGGGCTTAGATGCTTCCTCTGCGGCACTCCTTTCCTTCTCACGTTCTGCTTCGACTGCAGCGTCCCACTCACGACACAAGACTTCACATTTTTTCGGGTTGGGAGATAGTATGGTCACAGTCAAGCCATCAATCGTGACCGATGGCAGTGCGCCGGTGTCATCAACCGAAACGACTTCGCCGGCAAATGACTTGTTCCAGCCAGGATGCGTTGCCAATCGCTCTTGTAGGGCTATTCCTTCCTTGAAGCCAAACTTCTCAGTCGGCGGTTTCGCAAGCTGATCGCGTCCGTTGAACCAAATTTCTTCAAAGAGGTCGAGCGAAACACGCTCCGATTCGACGAGTTCATGTAACCCGCCGATATGGTCAAGGTCAATGTGAGAAATAACGAGGAGTTTGACCTTTCGGCCAGCTTCTCGCAGCAGGTCGAGTCTTCTGCAAAGAGCGTCCGTTGAACCTGGGGGGCCAGTATCAACGACCGCGACTGACGGGGAAGATTCGTCACCCCACTCGATCCAAAGGGAGTCGCCGTAGAGCGCCGGTAGCGCGGTAACACTAAACATGTTGCCTCGAAATGTGAGCGGTGTTGAACCTTGGGTAGCATCTAGCTCGCACAGTGCATGCACGCTAGCTGCAATTCAATTTGTACGTCGACGATGCGCTCAATCGCAACGTTGGGCAAGGACGTATGCATGCAACCAGGTACGTCCTTGCCAGTGCAGTGCGGCGACACGTCGAATGTAGCGACGTTGAACCGTCGCATATGTCGTTGACGAGCAGCAGCGCATGTGTAGTCACCACAATTCTATCGATGTAAAAGCTTGAGTGATATCAACGCGGCCGCTCAACCATGAGAAGAGCTTTTCTGCTTGAGTCAACTGTTGATATGTTTTCTCATCCTTGTGCACTACGTCGTCGTCTATTGACGCGACTAGCCGCGCGAACACCTCGGACAACAGTGGGAGACCGAAACGCATGGCGGGCCAGCCTTTGTGCAGACTGCCGGACACGATTTCTAGCGCCTGTTCTTCCCGCTTCACTCGGTCGCGGAGGGGTGCATTGGCATCCAGTCCAGTCCATGCGCGACGAACCAAAATTGCCGCTTTGATGATGGACGGGTCTGGCAAGTCTGGTAACGCATTCTGAAGTTCGTCTAGCCAATCCAACGCACCGAGAAATCGCTCGTCGGTTTCGTTCCAGCGTGGCATCAGGTAAGCGCAGGCGAGCGAAAACAATGGTGCTCTCGCCAGATTGTTCAAACGCTTGCGGCTGTTTGACGCAATCTGCTTGGCTGCACGAATGTCCCCCGAGCATTGGTAACGCAGCAGGGCGTCTAAGGCCTCATCCTCTGGGGACAGCAATGGTCGTGCGAGATTCCCCTTTTTGGATATACCATATAGATGAACCTTCTCAGGGCTTTTGACATCCCTGTCCACCCGATAGCTCAATCTCGAGAGCTTGTCGCCCTCCACTAGAAGCAGGTAGCTTCGTCGGATATTCGATGCCACAAACGTTGCAGGCAGCTCTCCACTTGTGAGAGCAACAGCGGCGTGTGGCCGGGATTTATAAGGGCCAATGCTAATCCCTGCAACAGTTCCACAGTATGCGGTCGCCAGTTCGTGAACTGTCATGTCGGTGCGCGACAAGCTTGCCAGCAGATTGCAGTCGCTTGCGAGCGCAATGTTAATCGCGCGTCCTGCCGTGGCAACGGGCGACAAGAGTTCTGATGCCGGTTCACTGACAAACGGCCGAAAATGGAGAAATTCACCCACTTCAGTGTTGACGCTTTTTGTCGGTACCTTTTGCTTCTCAAGCGAGTGAATCTGGACTTTGGGCAGCCTTGCTTCGACCTTCACATTGGAAAGAATGGGGGACGCAACGCCGCGCTTTTCATCGACGCGAACTTGCGCCCGCCCATACAAACCGTACCCCAAACGCATTACTACTTCGTACTGCCCGGGAGTCAGGCTAAGTCGAGACGGCACCGAGCCATCAGGAGACAGGTTGATGACCAAGTTTTGCCCGGAAATTGGCTTACCGTCGACGTCGACGCCTCGGACGTCGGCAATTACTTGGCGCTTTCGGGACCCCGTGCGAAATCCAAAGGGTGATTTATATTTGAATGAGACGTTTACTGGCATTCTACGTTCACCTCGGTGTGCGGTGGTTGAACATTCGCCCAGTTTGTACCTTTGCTCCGTCGTAGGTCCATCGCAGGCGAAACCTTAAACGTATAGCCACCAATTGGCAGCACTATAGCCAAGTCCCGCCCATTGAACGTTTCTGTCGCCTTCAAATGGCCTCGTGGCCCCTTGAGTTGTGGGCTTTGCCACACTCTCAGGATCGAATTGTCCGCCTTCTCGGCCGGCCGGCAGCGCACGTGGACATGAACCTCTGGCGTTTCCGGTTCATGAATCGAGAAGTTTTCTGCCATTTTTTGGCCTGCTGGGCGTTGGTCCTCGTCCGGCGCCATCAGCCTCATGGCGCGAGCGATGCCATTCAGCAGGGAAATTGCCCCAACGTGCCATTTGCCATTGTCGTAGTGACATGCCAGTCCCTTAACTGCCGTGAGAAAACACTGCATGAACAGGCTCGGTTGCCCTGGATCGCCGCCGGCCTGTTGGCCGAGACGCGTAGCAAAAAGTTGTGCCTGTTCAGGAGTGTTGTCGGTTGGCTTTAGCTTGAGAATTGGCCGCCCCTTGTCGAGGTGACCGCGTAAGGTTTCATCCTGTGGCGTGCGGCATGTATCGATAAGAAAAAGTTGGGATTGCGCCTTACAGCTCTCGAGACCTCGAACGATACCTTCGAAATCGACGAGGTCCACTTCTGGCGTTTCCTCATCACTGCCGTAGTCTGACGCGAGGAGCTTAGCTTTGTCGCCCTCCGCAAAGCCGTGCCCGCAAAAATAGAGAATCAGTTGATTGCCCTCGTGGCTGTCACCGCGATCACGCCATCTTCTGACGGCATCCGTGATGTTTTCGAGCGTGGGAACGCGCGAGACGTCGTCGTTATGGATGAACGGGTCACCAGAGATCAAGACCTCTAGCGAATGCAGGTGGGTAACTGAAGAGCGGTGGTTATTGAGCAACCAGGTTGACATCGCTTTCGCGGACTCAACGGGCGATGTAAGCGAATTGAAGTCTTTGGTGTGCGTGTATTCGCCGACGCCAATGACCAGTGCGTGAAGACCCGGCCCCCCGACTCTTGCGGCTTCAGTTGTGATGACGCCCATATTTTTTACTATCCCGATTGTGGTGGCTACCTCGCATGCAGCGCGACGCCATGTGCCCTTCGTGTGGTGGCAGATCGTTTTGTTACGGACTGTTTCGATAGAAGGTGTGATTTTAACCTAGGTTCCAATACCTTGAGCCGCGTACTGCCTTGTTGCGCCATCGTCAAGAAGGCTGTGAGCGAGTGGCTCCTATCGTCGAGATTTCATGCTGCCCGTGTGGCGAAACGGGCGAATTCTCCATTCGAAGGGCCGGCCCGGGTTCGAGCGGAGGAAAATTGAGAAAGGATAATTTCGCACTACTAGTGACATGATCTGCTGCTGCCAGCCTTCCTTTCGTGGGAGAGGAGGAAATCGTTATGGATTACGGTTGTAACGGACTTCAGTCGGCGCACCAACGCAACCAGGAGGATCGTATGGAGACGCCCGGCATGCATTCAGGGGGGGCATTCGAAAAGACAACCTCTTGTGCTGATGCGGCGTCTCTTTTCTGCATTACGTTACCCGTTAAACGAATTTAGGCGCATAATTTGTGTATTCGCTAGGGTCCGGATTGGTCGGACGCGCGAGAACTTGTCGTAGCTTTTTTCAGCTGCGTCACCAGAAGAATATCCAGGAGGTCTCAATGGCAACATTGGAAGCAATTCAGACGAAGATCGCAAAGCTGCAAAAACAAGCTGAGGCAATGGTCCAGACGCAATCGGTGACTGGCCTCACGAAGATCCGGGAGTTGATGGAAAAGCACGGACTGACCGTTGCTGACATTGAAGGGTTCGTCAGCCGCAAGCGTGGTCGGAAGTCGGGCGGGGCGGCGGGTGTGGTAGGGCAAAAAGCGAAACGTCCCGTGCAGGCCAAGTATCAAGATCCGAAGAGCGGTGCCACGTGGAGTGGTCGAGGGCGTGCTCCGGCGTGGATTAAAGACGTCAAAGACCGCTCCAAATTCGTGATTGGCGGGGCTGCCGCTGCGGATGCCGCGACCGCCGAAGGCGGTATCAAGACGCAGTCTGCAAAGCGTGGTACTGCAAAGAAAGTGGCGACGAAGACCACGAAATCTAGTGCGCCAGCCAAGAAGGCCGCAACGAAGCGAGCATCAACGGCTGCGAAAACGACAACTCGCGGGGCGGCTAAGGCATCAAGGAAAGTTGCGATGAAAAAGGTAGCGAGTCGTAAGTCTTCGGCAGGCCGGAAAACTGCCGCGAAGGTTGACGCAATTGCGACGCCAGAGGTCCAGAACTCTCCGAGCCAGTAACGGAATAGGCGGCATCTGTCGGCGAGCGATAGCGCCGACCTTCTCGATAGTGGGGGTATCGCGGCTCTAGCTGAGCGGTGGTCGTCAGATCGGGACGCCCCGTTTGCGTCCGACGGACAGTATTCGGGTGCGCGCGGACCTCACTACGGGTTGTCCGCTATCGAGCCGTGGGTAGTAAAACAAGCGAGGAAAAAGTGCTGACAGAAGATGCGAAGCTGAAAATTGCGTACGCAGATCATCCGAATATGATCTTGCGGCTATGTGAATTCTCGGAGACCTATTCGCTGCTTAACCGGCCCGCGCTCGTCGTCCAGGCTCGTCCGATCGATCAAGATTTCGAAATCGACGTGATGGACGACGCGGTACGGAACGCGCTGCAGCGTGGAAACGGGGGGCAGAACGGGTGGTGGAGTAGTTTCCATTCGAATTACGTGCCCGATCCGACGTTTCGCGGTGTGGCCGCTGTGAGTCAGCGAGGCGACCCGGATTGGTCATACGAACTCCACCGGGACGGGCACCTCATCGCAGGCCTTTGGAAATTTCCTGAACTCTCAAACAATGGCACGGAGAATGTGTCGTGTGTCGCTGATTTTCATGTCGAGTTTTTTTGCGATTTTGTTGAAGCAGCGCTGCGCGTGCTTAAACAAGCAGCTTGCGAGGTCCCGTATAGCCTGACGGCTACCCTGTTGGGTGCGTCGGACCTCTACTTTGCAGCGAAGTCGGATTTCGGAAGCGGCCATAAGCTGCTTCCGCCTTGCAAGCAAGCGCGGCTCTATTGGAGGGTGCGTACGGTTGATAGCCCGGATACCTGGCGATCCGCAGCCCGTATGATGGGCGGTGAGCTGGTTGGGGCGTATGGGCGTGCTGTACGTGAAGAATCGTGAGCTGGATGATCGGTTGAGCCGCGCGCGACCTTGAATCGAGCAGGAGTTCGGCCGCTGTAAGCACCGAGCCAGTATGAAAAATTTCTCTTTTGGCAAAGCAGAGCCAAGTCCGGATCGCTTAGCCATGTGAAGCAGGAAGTTCTGTTTATCGGGAGGAATTTCTTTGAGGGCTTCTGGGTGCCGATCACCTTTGTCGTCTAGGTCCTTGTGACTCGCTCATACCGAGCGGTGAGGGTGTTCAGATGGAATCGGTAGGGACGTCGGTTCCAGCATCGGGCATCGTTGTATAGTCGAATTCGAGGTTGTGGGCTCGCCCGTTGCGCGGGCAAACGAGTCGTGGATACATTGGTCCCTTGAGCGGACCAAGAAAGGTGTATCGCATCACTTCATCACACTGCGGGCAGCGAGCGAAGATGCGAGTTATATAAACGTCGCCGCTGTTGCCGCTCTCGAGTAGTAGGCTCCGGTGCACTGGAGTGGCCATAATCGGGAGTCTGCGAAGCAGATGTGTGCAGATGAGGGCGAACATCATGGCAAGCATTGTTGGGAGCATGCACAAAAGAAACCATGATCCCGTCAATGAAAAGTGTGAAGAGAACATCTCAAATTGCAAGCCGACCCAGAAGAGGAGGCCCGTAGCAGAAATGGCGATAAAATAGACGCGTGCCTTGCGTGCATTACCGATGGGGCGACGAACGACATACTGGCGCCAGGCGTTAATGAGCTTCCTGCCATGTTCGTCCACCGTTGTGTGTGGTGAAACCTTCTCGGATTGCTTCTCCAGCAGCGATGCAATAAGCTTCTCGATTCTCATAGCGCGGTCATCGCTGGCAGACTGGGCGTCCCTGACCTCGTATAGGATACCTCCGGGAGCTTGAGGTACGTATTGATGTTGGAGCGCAGGATACGCGAATACGTGGTTGCAGATATCTTGCCAAAATTCAATATGAATGGCGAATTTTCCTTCACTTAAACGCTGTTTGGAGACCTGCACGGCCCATCGTATCAGATTCGTATCGCGAAGTGCGGTCGTGGCAAAGATGAGCGCGCTTATACCCCACTCGCCGCGATCTGCCTTCTTAATATCCTCGTCGAGAATGTCGACCGTCAGCTTAGTCAGCATAAATCGTTTGCATTGAATGCCGATTCGGGTGGCGTCCGGTCGGGTTATGAGAACGTCCAATCCATATTGGCTCTGGCCCGAGCGTCCATTTACCGATGGTAGTAGATCATCGAACCGAGCGCTGTACACATTGGCGCACAGTTGCTCGAATGCATCTGGACTGTGCGGCATTGGCACGTCGTGGAACATCTGTTGCATGTCTGATTTTTACCGATTGTTGGCTGAATTTGGCAAACCATGTGTGTTCGTGGTCACCTGCGATCATATATCGACCTATCGGCAAAAATTCTAAAATCTTAACGGCCGTGAGTGACCGAGGTGGCTGCTCTGCATTGTATGGGCGCTGGGCTACTCCGTTTTGTGAGCATAGGGCGGCGCGATGGAATTCCGCAAGGTTTCTATGGATGATCAGAGCAAGGGGGCTTTGGGGCCACCTTATGAGCGAGTCTGAGCGCATACTTGCGATGATTAGGTGAGTCTGAGTGCTGGACAGGCTGAGCAATGCCAATGTCGGCCGGGGCAACAAGTGGGCCGGGAAAACGAAGGCGTTCTGGGCCACGTGGGTCAGCAATCCGATGGCAGTGCCGGCGCCAACTTCCGTCGGTCGCGGGACTCGTGATCAGCGGCGAGTAGGGCTTGTGAGTTGCAGATTGCGATGATTAAAGTGGGTCGTTGAGCTACTATTGGTCGGGACAGTCAACACTGGCAACATGAGGGGGAGATATGGCGTGGTATCGCGATGCGGACCGAGTAAGAAAGGCTGCCCATAAAGAGCACTGGGACTTGGAGCACAAGCCGGGCAATGAAGTGGAGATGTCGGGTATCTACCGCTGCACTGGATGTGATAAGGAGGTTGCTGCGAATAAAGGCGATCCATTCCCACCGCAAAATCATCATCAGCACAGCTCCGATAAGCCGCCAATTCGCTGGAAACTGCTGGTTCGCGCCGAGACCGACTGAGACACAAAGGCCTATGCGCACCAAGGCATGGTTTCTGGAAGACAACATGTACTCGCTAGACGTGCCAGGTATGTTTCCGGCAACGAGATATGTGTCGTCGAAAAAATAATTGGTGTTTGATTGCGATCAGCGTACATGGGCTACAACACAGGCGGTGTTCTACGATGACCATGCCGGCAGCGGGAAAGTTGTCTGGTCCTGGACTGTAGGGCCAGCCCGCTTGCAATATGTCGAAATTGTTCCTGACTCAACGGGCGAAGCCATGCTGAATATTGCCTGTTTGTACCATCATAAAGGCAAATCTTCGAGAACAGCCCCGACACCATCAATGTGACGCCTTTTGTCTGGTCGACTGGGCAATGCGCGTGTTTCGCCCCGTACCTTCTGTACACGGGGGAGCAAATCGGTCTGTTTAGCAGACTAGGTCAATTACTTCGGCTGTGCGCTTTCGCCCTGTCGACGCCAATTTGAAAGGCCGTGGTTGGTCAGATTTTTCCGAGACAGGCCGTGCTTGGGCCAATACGTAGGGCGTTCACGAGAATATCGTCGAGCGCACACATCCGCGAATGGACATCGGCCGCTTCAACGCATAGGTGATGTGCGAATCGCGACTGTTGCAGCGATGCATAACTGCGTTGCCTCTCTGAAACATTAAAAGACTGATGTTCCTCGTCGACTCTCACAGAACACGCAGGCATAAGGCTTTGGCTTTATGTCAGACAAATCGATGGTGACGCGACCGCGTGAAAGGACCGGGCACGTTGAGGTGTGACGCACCTTGAGTCGTTGACAGTATCATCATGGGCGGCCTAACATCACCTAGAATCAAAAATGTCAAATAGATAGCGGAAAGTTAAGCGTCGTTCATGAAGATTCGGCGCAATCCTTGCGCAGCTGGAAGTACACGCTCCACGATGTAGTTGCTGACATGCATATCGAGCGTATTTGTGAAGGCATCGCTTCGTAGATGCTATGGTTAATTGTAAGAACTACTTAGTGTCATGGATGACTCCAACGATGCTAGAACGCTAGTAGCCGGGCGATTGAAATTGTAAGATCGGCTGCGTGGGAAATATCATGCAACACGATCTTGGAAAGGTAGGGCATCCGCTCACGACAGCCGACCTGTTTTCCGCTGAGTACAACGCACATCTCTGGATTCTCGAGTCCGAGGACCAATCGGTCGTCGTGCGCTGGGTGCAACCGGGACGCTGCCATTATGGGGAACAGAAGTGGCGGCGAGGAGGTGCTAGGCGAGTCGGTCATTGCGCAATCACGGGGCGCCCGATTAATAGGGGCGACGCAGTATATCGACCAGATAGTAAGTACGTTGCGTGCACTAACGCACAGGCCATGATTCACGAGGATGCAATGCGAGAGGCTGCACGCTAACGGCCAGAGCATTCGGAAGGTGCCCCGGGTTCAGTTGACGCGGAAGCACTGCCATAAAATTGGTTGCATGCTCGAGTGTCGCGAGGGGCGATTACTGATTTTGCTACCCTCGCGAGAACGATAGAGCTCGGCACTTCCGTCGCCTGCACGAGCCCAATGCTGCATTGTCACCCGACAAACGCGTCTCACGATTATGCTGCCGTCCGATCCCGGTTCTAAGGCAAGAGTTCGTCCAGGCGAGTGGCCTCTATCACGTATGGCGGACGCTCTGTTAGTGAGAGCGTCCTTGCGTGCAACTACAGCAGGACGCGGGGACCAGGGGCGATTCGGACGATGTGCTCAGTGCGGCGCACGGTGACCCCATCTTTTACGATCTCACAAACCATTCTGTGGCGCCCCTTGAAGGCCGTCGATGTCCAAAACGGTTCGCTGGCGCCATTTATATGGTCGTGTGATAGTTGCCCTTCTTCGGTCGCTTCATGTCCCTCGTTGCGAACTGACCAGCGTACATTATAGGGTAATGCAATTCCGTCCGGCTTCGCGGTGAAGCGAAGGTGGAGGCCCTTCGGCAACGCTGAAGAATTGCTGCGGTGCTGCTTATAGACGGGCCCCTGTTTTTTCTTGGCCAGCCAACACTCGATAGTCAGACCGGAGCTGGCTGCGGATTCCACGATCTCCTTCTTGGCATCGGACCAATAGCCGTGCCAGAAAACGGCATCCCACGCACCCATTGCTTGCTTTCGCGTGCAGGCAGCATGGTGCAGGATATCAAGGCTCGGCAGCTTTTCTTTCAAAGCATCCCGAAGCCGCTCGACTTCCCGGCGCCGACGGTCAGACGACGTGAAGCGAACGCCCGATTGCACCGGGTTTTCCACTTCGACGTTAGCCATCAGTCGGGCAAGAAGGGCCTTGAGCGTATCGACCAGCGCGACGTCATCACGCGACGGATGCGGTTTGTACACTTCGCATACGAGGCTTGTAATGACAATCCCGCCTGGCAGTGCCCAGGCGGACCTAGACCTGGCAAATGCTTTCACGAAGCGCACTATACGTCGCAACTGCCCCTGCGGAACGGATACAGACGTATTCAACAATGTATGCACGAGTGTCGGTGGACTCTTGGTGCTCACCTGCTTAGTGAACCAGTCGGTGTAGGCCATTGGGTCGCGTGGTGACCATTCGTCTCCACCGGCATGTTCGATTATCGTATTCCCCCACCAGTCCGTCCGGCGCCGGTAGATAGCGAAATCGATGTGATAGCCGTCGACGTACCAGACCGTCACAGCATTTTTCCTTGCCTCCGGTTCCTTGGTGAAATTACTGCACTTCTCGAGGAGTGCGTCTCGCACTCGGATTCGAGCGTCTGCGGCGTTTTCCGGAAGGTCGTCCTTCTCAAAAATCACTGCCACGTCGATGTCGTAGTCGACGTGCTCGCACTGATTCAGGGTGTGCATGGCGTAGCTCCCCTGGTTCTTACTGTCAGCATACGTCTTGTAGACAACTCCCTTGTTATCGCCAAGTGCCTTCAAGCCGTCGGTTAGCCGTTGCAAATTCAGATCGCGATAACCGCCCAAGTCATTGCGCAGCTTCGTCCCGAGCCGAACATGGTTCTCGTAGAAAGTGTTTAGTTCTTTCGATGCATCAAACACGACTTTTGTCTCCCGAAATCCAAAGTTGCCCGGAATCGCCGTCTGCGGCAACCAAATCAACGGCCCAAAAGTAGGGTGGAGCACTTCGCTGCGAATAGTTGTAGGCAAGCACCGAGCGATGCATTGTGTGGCTCACCATCTGGCCGAGGCGGAAAGAAACCGACATTGGCGTCGCAGCAAAGACATGGTGGGTTGTCGATGGGCTCTCGTTGTGAATACGGTCCAGTGCTTGCCGAAATGCATTTGCGATGGCCCGAGCCTGGTCGTGGTGTGTGATGACGCCTCGCCTGGGCTCAGCGATGCGCACCACAAAATGCCGGTAAGGCCTGTCGATGGTCTGGTCGATGTCGGACTTGGCTACCTGGGCGCTGACATCTACCTGGATGACGGCATCTGGGCCGCCAACTGGTCCGCCCAAATCGACCAACTCCACGCCCAAGTCGAGACCGTCGCCATCCAGCAGCGGATTCCAAATGCCGGTAGCGGATGCCCCGTCGAGCTCATATAGCCGGACTGGTTGCCTGGTTGACACCGCAGAGCCAGCGTGCATTGCCAGCGGGATGTGTGCAATTCCGAAATAGGCAACAGTTGCCTTAGGGTGGGTGCGCAACTGTGAGGAGACGTCGCGATACAAATTGCGCTGAAGTGCAAGGGCGCTGCGGGCATCCAGCACGCCGTGCTCGAAGTGCGGGGACGCATCCATGAGCACTGGATGGAACCCTTCGGCCGCAGCGACAGGGTCCACACTATCGAAGAGCCCAGCGTGCTGGAAGGACTGGTGGCAGATTGCGATGAGTTCCGCTGGCGCGTTCACTTCTGAAAGCGCTAAATGCAGTGCACGAAAATGCTCACGGGCCACCTTCTTGTGATTCTTCAGGATGGCCAATAGCTGGTCCCAGCCGAAGACTTGGACCGGGAACTTGCCGACCTTCGCATGCTCCTCAGAGATGAGCCGCGCCTCCGCCTGCACTGCGACATCGGCAACTCCACTTGTGACCAGGAAGTAGCGGCTAAGGGCCGGCTTGAACTTCAATGCCTTGGCGACTTCGTCGCGAAGCTCATCCTTAGTCACCGAATGTCCGTAGCGCCCGTCCTTACCCTTGCATTGAACGCCCTCCATCTTCCCAGTCGTAGCGTTTGTGCCATAAACGTCGACGCCAGCCTGGGGTTGACCCGAGCGTCCGTTCATTTCTGCCGTGGGGTCCGTCCAGTGCGATGCAAACAAATCACGGGCGAAGCGCTCAAATGCCTGCCAGTCGGCTGGCGGCGGGAGTTGATATGCACCGAAGGTCAAGAGGGCTTCTCCCTGGTTAGTGGTGCGGCCGGCGTTCCGTAAGCGGGAACGGGGCAACTGGACTGCAGCGAAGCTTTCCGTAACTATATCTGGTGTCTATGATGCCATCAACCGCCTATATCTTGTGGTGTGGCTTGGCGACATCGTTTCATATCAGCACATGTGGCCTGCATCCCGGGTGGAGGGGGCCGACAAGTTGTCGAGAATCCTTCCCGTCGCTTCTGCTTGCAGCCTAGCCTCTCAATTGCCTACGCGGAATCAATTGCCTACGCTGAATCGATAGCGTATGTGTATCCAGTTGTCAGTAGCAACGCGGCTTTGCGAGGAGGGCATGTACGACAGCAAGATGGCTTTTCAACTTTGAGAAGCGGTTTGGCACAGCTTAATGGGGGATTCTGTCCCCTTATATCCTAACAGGGAGGAGGGCTGGGAGATGCTGCAGCCGGAAATGGGCTGCGGCTCGGGTACCGCCTGCTGGCGACGGCTGGTTGCATGGCGGGAAGCTGGCGTCTGGTAACGCATCCACGAGGCGCTGCTGGCCGAGCTACGTCGTCGCGGCTAACTAGACCTGACACGCGCCATCGTCGACAGCTCATCCGTTCGCGCGATGCTTGTGGAAAAAAACGGCCCTAACCCGACTGACCGGCGCTACCTCGCAGCAAGCACCACTTCATCGTCGATGCGCAAGACGTCCCGCTCGCGGTCATTCTGACCGGTGCGAACGCATTCTGGTGAGAACCAGATTGCCGCCTATGGCCTTTCATGAACAAACGGTGCTGGGGCAACGCTTACACCGAAGGTTCGGTAGCACGAGCAGTACTCTGTCGCTAGGTACTCGCAGTCTTGGAATAAGAAAGGCGGACCGATGGTCCGCCGTGAATTGCTACTGCATATGCGCCGGAAGTTGCGCTTTCCAGTCTACGCTTAGCTGATTGTCCCTTGCGTTGACGTGGAGATGAGGTTACTGCGCTGGCACTTTGGCTGGCACGATGTACTCAAGGTACTCTAGGACATCAAGACCCTCCGGCTCGTCCTTGTCCCATTCGACTGGGTGATAACTTTGGGCAACCATCGACGTGGCCCAGAGGTCCTCGTATAGTCGAGCATCGAATCGATATTCCGAAAGCGTCGATTTGTCGTCGAAGACCCACAGTACCCAAATACGGCCGAAGGTGCTTGACTGAGCAATGTCGATAGCAGGTCCCGACACAGCTACACGGCCATTCGCCAGAAGCAAGCATTCGATACCCGTTCCGTCGGCGCGACGGCGGACTTGCGTAGCGACACTCTTGTCCTCGTAATCAATCTCCGTGGCGGTCGTACCGGGCATCGGGATAACGATGCACTTTTCGTCCGTAAGCTGCGGTTGCTCCCACAACTCCGACAGCGGCACGACATAAGCTGTTCGCACAGAATTGGAGGCAAAGTGCGTCTGGATTGTAGCGAGCAGTTCAGCTTTTGTTTCGTGTTCCGACCAGCAATACATTTCTTTCGTGTCCTTTGGTTGATGGCTGCAAGACTAATATCCGATTCCTCGTGCTCTACAGGACAGCGTCTTCCGTCAGGTCGACGAGGTCGAAAACGCCGATGTGACTTGCCTCGCGCGCGACCTTCTGCCATGCGGCGGTTTCCTCCGGCGTCAGGTGTACGTGGTCTTCCGCCGACCTTGCAGCGATGTCGAATTCATCGAGGAGGTCTTCGTCCAGGCGGTACCGGCACAGAGCTCCACCGTCGTCGAACATCCACAACACAAGCAACTGCTGCGACTGCATGGCCCCCGAGAGTCGAACGGCCGTCCGGGCGAGGGCAACGGACCCCTTCGCTAGCATGAGGCACGCGATTCGAGACCCATCGAGTTCAGTTTCGACCGATGGCCAGGTGTGTTCGTCTGCGTAGTCGATGGCACTTGATACGACGCCCGGCAAAGCAGCTACCACGACGGCGCAGTTCTCACCGTCGCTATCATCAAATAGCAAATCTTCAACAGGCACAAGGTACGACACAGCGGCACCACGCTGAGTAGCTTGCTGACGAATCTCGGCAAGCAGTTCCAAATTCAGGTCGGTGTCGTCAAAGGAGATATTGGCGGTTCCGTAATCAAATTCAATCGTCATGGCTATGGCTCTAAATAGTGTGTCCTACACGCGTCGAAAATCGACGCGCTATCCGTATAGCGACTCCGCTCTTGCGTGCTGCTTAAAACTATGTCTCGTGTCGCGATTTGGGGGGAGAATAAAGAAGTCGATGTTTGTTTTCAATACGTATTGAAAAATATCCAATTATTTATACGGGACAGATCCTTGCCGTTGTTGTGATATGGCGTTGCAAGTGAGGTTGAGAAATGAAATCATGAAGTTGCTAAAAGTGACAGCGAACGTATAAATTCTTATGCAGCCTTATCTTCGAACAGATGAGAACGTACGACGGTACGTCTGGGCGTAGAGGCGTCAGGGGTCCAGCAGGTAGCCGTTGGTTTTATCCGGGCGAGGGGCGGGGAGTGCCGAGTAGGCCATTGCGTTGATGCTCAGCTGCGAGTGCTTCACTTGGCCCTGTCCGTGGCCTCGGTCCTTCACGGAATCGAAGCCGCTGGCCATGCACGGTTACGAAGCCGCCCGCGCATGCGTCGTGAGATTCACGACAGTCGTCAGAATTGACGGTTTGACCTGCGTTTCGTCAAGCAGCGCCGACGTGTAGCTCTGGGATGCGTACCGCCAGTCCCCGGTATCCAGCGTTATCGAAGGCCAGTGACGGAAGGGCGTGTTGGCGATTCGTTTCAGGTCGACGAAATGGTTGAGCTGGTACAGTGCAAGAATGGAGACGGCGTCGAATACGTAGACGACCGGAACTTCGTTTCGAAATGCGCGCATGAGGGGCCACAACTGCTCGTAGGGCGCCCAGAACGAGCGATTCACAATTAAGCTGGCAAGGGATTGGCCTCCCGTGCTCATCCGGCTGAAAAGGCTATCCAGTCCAGTGTCGGCGGTCAGCTCGTTGGTCAGCTGGAGCCAAGTCTCGGGCAGCCGGACCACAAGGCACTGACGCGCTGCAATACGCTCTTCGAATGGGCTCGGAAGCGCTTCTGTGTCCACGAGGTAGCATGTTTTCCATGAGGCCGAGTCCTGTCTGACTCTCTCAATGAGTGAGTTACTTGCTGGTGACCTAAAGAGGTTACAGGACTGCGCCGTCCGCTGCGGATTGAGACGCCGGCAGAACATAGCGTAGACCTGGCGCGCTATCGACATCCGTTGGTCTTTCTGATGTGCATGGATATCTATCGCGGACGCGATGATGGCGATTGCATCGTCTGCGCTAGCGGTTCGGGCAGATATGAGTGCGCGCAGTGGACCGCTGAGGCGGTGCCAGCGATGCTCGATGTCGCGCATACTCCCGACGTACGAGGTCGCGGCATCGTGGAAAGCAGACATAAGGCCGCTGTCCTCGACGATTTTCGCGATATACGGTGAAGTGGTGCAGAACCACTCGCCCAGCACAGACGGGTCTACGGTCGACCAGAAATGCGAATGACGACCGTTGTCCATATCTTCCAGTGTCGACGTCAGCCACCGTTTTGCAAGCTCGAGCGGCGCAGTCGAATCGGCGAAAGGGTCGCGCAACCTTTTCGCTTCCACATAATAGTAGTGGTGATCGAAGAGCAACCCCGTGGACTGCGGATGTGGCCATCGTTTCCAGCAGTCCTCGATGTCTTCGTCTCCCCACGGGATTGAGTCAACGGCTTGCAGCGCCTCTTCAATGTCCGCATAGATGGAATCAAAAATTTCCAGAAAAGTGGAAGCTGGCGAGCTGCGCTCTGTCGGCAATGCGTTCAGCAGGTCGTCGACGTCGATGCGCGTGTACTCAATGGGGCTGTCGTTGGGCTCTCGACCGATGTAGGGAAGATGCTTCGATTCCTGCGCCTTCCCTCTAAGAGCGGCGTACTCGCAGATGAGGAGAATCAGGCTCTCCCGCAGGCCGCCGTTTTCAATCTCGATAACCAGTTCGGGCGCGGTCTGCTCAAAAATCCAGAACAGAACCTCTAGGACAACCGGCACAACGCCGTCCGCTGTGGGTACAGAACGGTCCATGTCTGCGACTACTCGGACGACAGCGGTGAGGGCGGTTCGGAGGATTCGTTCGTGCTGGCTGCTGTGATTCATGTTTATCGTCTGGCTGCGGCATGAATGCCGGCGTGAGGTTGCGATAGGGCGTGAAGCCGCGAGTTTTATTCCTGCAGGCTGCGGGCCATCGCGCGCATCGCGATGGGATAAAACCGATGCAGATACTGATGACAATTACCTGGAGACTTTTATGTATCCCGTGAACTCACAATCTGAAGTGGCTACGTTTCATCTCGACCACGATGACATCTACGAGACGTTGGCAAAGACAGTCGTCGACGATTGTCTGCAATCAGGCGAGGCTTCGTCATACAGGACCTTGGCGAGCGATATATTTGTACGCCCAGGCCTGATGAGCGAAGAACCGTGTGTCGTCGTCCCGCTTCCGGGCATTTCCTCGACGCGCATCCCCTCGACAACTGCGTTACCGAGAGCGTGCGTCATTCGGGAGTGGACATCCGACTGGGAGAAAGGGCGAGCGTATCTTGAACTGCGTGGAGGGCAGGTCTTGGTATCGACCGAGCAATTCAATCGTGCGGGCGCACCGATATTCGTGCTTTTCTTGTTTGATGACGGGCCCGTTCTCGACATTATCCCAGCAACGGAGGGCGTGATGACGGACATCTGGGCACACGAAATGAGTGCGCAGAATTATCATCCACGACCGCACGACTCCGGGTCCGATTCGCCGAAGGACACCAAGAATGAAGCGTTTCAGCTCCCCATCGTGGCCCGAAGAGCGATAGTGGTGAGCGCGTGTGATGCTGAGTCCGAAGACGGGTCCGTCCGGGCTGTGGAACCCGAGCACGAGGCTACGGATTTTGACGCAGCGAAACAAGCGAAGAGTGCGTGTCGGGACAATTGGCAGGATGCTTGGACAGACGTCATCCCATTCCCGAGGTTCTGATGCCCGCTATCGCTGGCACTGCAGGGGGCCAACGAATTGGCCGTTAGTCCCGTTCGCATGCGTCTGGATTCGAGAGCGTCACGTGGGGTTCGCGTTTGTGTGAGTCACGGACATGTTCGCGACGTCCATGAACCTTGGCGCGATTGCCGCCACCGGTATTGGTAGTCGCTGTCGATAAGGTATTTGACTTGGAGATGCCTCTGCCACGTTGCTTGAGTCGTCCAGTAGCTGACGTCGTTTCCATGGAAGCATGCTGATGTATAGCGGACGTGTCATCTCAAGTGATGTAAGTCTTTGATTTAAAACGATTGGCCGCATAAAACTCAAATTCTGTTTTTACGCGGCCAATCGGGCGGCCGCGCCCTGCATACGTGAGCAGTCGATGCTCGGCTGCAAGAGGCGGACAGTGCCAGTCACGGGACTTCACAGTTCTGTCACGGCGAAATAGTCGCCAGTTCGCGCATGCTCGGCGATGTGCGAAGTTTCGCTAGTAACTGCCACGGACACAGATTTTGAAGAACTCTCAGGTATGGTGCTTCATGACAGCGTCGCGATAGGGCCGCACGCCGGCGGTCCCGGGCGGGTCATAAAGTCTTCCGGCATTCGCCTGTCCGAGTCATGCCACGACCAACAGCGCTCCCTCGCCGCAGCGAATCGACTCGCCTCAGATAGCGAGCGAGCTGACCGAGAACAGAAAAAGCTAACAAAGAGTTGCATGAAACACGCCTTTCCGTACACATATTTGTTATGCTGAAGACACCTATTGCCCGTCAGCAAATGCCTCCCGTTGCTGTGGCGGTTCTCGAGCGACTCGGTGCCGACCCCGCTGCTGCTCGTCTGTGGAGGTAGGAATCCCTCGTGTCATGGTCTCTGTCTCATGGATGCATGCACCCAGTCTATTGACGACATCTCTACCTGTTAAGGTACAGTTCGGTCTATTACCACTTTTTTATTCGAGACGAGGAGGATTTCCGCATGAATAAACAAGAACTCATTGACGCAGTCGCGTCAGCGACCGGTGACAGCAAGGTCGCTACGGGCGAGATGATTGACGCGTTTATCAGTACGGTAACGACGGCAGTTGCGAATGGAGAAGGTGTTCAGCTTATTGGATTCGGCTCGTTTGCCACGGGCTCCCGAGCCGCTCGAACTGGTCGCAATCCCGCGACGGGAGAAGAAATGCAGATACGGGCCGCGAAGACGGTGAAGTTCACGGCCGGAAAGGCGTTCAAGGACGCTGTCAACGCGTAGGTTGCCACCTGTCGCGGCGAATTACCAAAGTGCAAATATCCAGAAAGCACCGGCAGCTGGCGTCGTCGCCGCCGATAGGTGAACGTCGGTCATCGCACTTAGAATGCAATGGCCGATCTAGATGGCATTCCACGCACAATCTCTCCCTATGAATTGAGTGCGGTATTCAAAAAGATCTCATATTGGTCAAGTGTCTCCAGGTTCTTGCGGATGAGCATGTAAAGCGCGACATAGGCATTTATCACGTTACTCGGTAAAAACTTCGGCTCTCCTTGCCATTCTTCAATCATCTTCTCGATTGTACCCTTCATGGAGTTAGGTCCAGTTGCTACGCTTTCAAGCTTAAGAATTGCCTCCCTCCAGTCAAGCTCAATCGAAGTCTCAATTAACTCACGGCAGACGTGCGCCAATTCCGGCCATTTGCTCAGATCTACTCCAAGCATGAGATTGCGTACTGCCGACAGTAGATTATCTTGAGCGCTAAAATAATAGAAAGCGGTCGAGCGGGAATAGTCATCCGAAAGGCGTAGGCTGGGCTTAAATAAATCCTTCAAATCATTAAATATAAAATTCTTTTTCTGTGGTATTTCAAATTGACCAGCCGCCTCAAATTTTGGCAGCTCTATTTGAACTGTTTCGCCGTCTTTAGGTGATACAACCTGAACTCCGGGGCGAAGCGTCAATGGCGTGGTTACCAAATAAGCGTACAATCGATATCTTGATAGATAGATCGACACGATACTTGCGAAGCTTCTGAGTCGAGCAACCTCATCAAGGTGTCGGGCGCGCTCTTGACTAGCCGCTTCCAATTCTTGCGCGGCGCTACCAATTGAATAAGAGAGAGAATTGAGAAATAGGCCAATCGTAACGATCCCAAGAAGTGCCTCCAATCCCGCAACTAATTGACCGCCTGCTCCTTTGGGCGTAATGTCTCCATAACCCAAAGTTGTAATCGTCGCCGTGCTGAAATATAGTTTCTGAAAGAAACCGCAGGGATCGTTATCTTGGCACTTCAGTGCGACATCTGGCGCGTAACTAAAAATTAACGCAAAAAATGGAATAAGAAAAAAATACAAAACTGCGTAGAAGGATGGGTGCCGCCGACCCAGTATGGCGATCCATGTGTTATTTTTCATGGCCTGTTTTGGAAAGCTGATTTGTTCAAATATCGTGTCATCGGTTATGTGACGGGGGCTGCAGTGCGCCGAGGTGGCCGACCGCCGCTAGTCTAACGTCAAACATCCTGAATGGGGCTACTGGGTCTGGCGTCTTGGACGCGTTTCCTTATACTTTCTCGCAATGCGACTCGGAGGAACGGACGGGCATGGAGCTTCAGTGGATCGAGTATCTGAAGCAGAGCGGCTGGATGGATCTGCTGAGGGTCGGAGGGGTAGCTGGCGTCGTCAGTTCGGTCGTTACGTTGGGATGGAGTGAGCTATAGGGCGGTAGGGCACGCAAACGCGAGGCACGACACGCGGCTCTGACGGCAGCGCTTGCGCTGGAGGGCTATGCTCGGGACGCTAGGTTGATGATGCACCGCGCCGACTGGGCCGCTCAGGAGGCGGCTCGTACGCAAAGCTGTGAGCCGCTTAAGAACCTTACGTTGCCCGAGTTCACGTACCCAGAGTCGATAGATTGGAAGTCGTTGAAGCACAGAGTCACTTCGCAGCTTCGTGAGTTTCCAGCTTTGCTTCACTCCACTCGGCAATCCCTGTCTGCGGTGTGGGAGTATTGCGACCCGCTCGAGTATTGTGCGGAGGTGGAGTTCGAGTCCGCGAAGGCCGCGAAGCAGGCGCTCGGCCTGTCCCGCATCACCCGCGCGAAGCATAGCGTCGCGCCTTGGATGCCGGGCAAGCAGGATTCCGACCTCGAAAAGGATCTCTCGCAGTTCATCGCGGAACAGAGCGCAAAACGTGAGGCTTTCAAGGCGAAGCAGCGCAAGGCAATGGTCGACCTGATGGCTGAAGAGGCGCTTCTTTCCAAAGAGAGACCGGACTAGTGGAGGTAGAACGGCTCCGCAACCATAGGCCACCAATCGTTCGAAATTAGATGTTGTAGATTTTTTGAAGAGTGTGACGGACGGAATCCTTTATCTCTAGTCGGTACTTGGCATTCTCGTTGAGTGACCTGGTTTGCTCGGCGTCCCATTTGTTACTTTTGCAGTAATCCATCCATTGAGCCGCTCCACACATAGCCAATCTGATTCTTGAATCATAGTCGAACTGTTGCAAAAAGTCGGGGGGGGCTTTGTGCATCGGGTCAACTATTCTGATTTTCAGCTCTTTGTGCCGAACCATGGCGTTCGATATTCTGAAATTCACGTGGCGATCCCCAAACCCGTAGCCAATGATAGTCAGTTCGTCTAGTTGGATTAGCGCGTCGTCTAAGACCTTCAATTTCTCTTCGCCGTCTTTTACGTTAGACGTCGTGCTGTATTTTTTCCACCGGTAAGCATTGACTTGCAAATTATGTCTAGCTGGCCTTGCGCGTTGGTTATCGCTCGATCTCTACCAGATGGTACTTTGCGATTCTGGACGTAATAACCCATGCGCTCGATCCTCTCAAAATCACTCATCAATTCCCGCGAGGTGCTTCTTGTCAAAATTGGGTTGCAGATCAAGGTGCTGTCCTGATACTCCAACTCACTCAAGCTCCCATGGAGCTTAACGAGATTAATGCCTTGTTGAGCATTAAAGAATTTCGGATTTCGTATGTTGTATTCCTTTCTCGCCGTGTAGCTCAGCGGGATGATATTTGCCATCTCCCTGTTGCTTACTGGAAAATCTATTTTTCCGCTATCGCCATACGTCACGGGGATGCCGAGATCAATGCAAAGGAATTCAAGAAACAGGTCGTGGTTTAGCGAAAAGACCCAAGTCTCCTCGTCGGATAGTAGATTTGGGAGCGATGAGAACCATTTCCTGTTCCTTGTGTACAGGATCTCATATGACGCGGTTTGATAAACCGACAGTGCGACATGAATGATTTCGTAAAATACGCTGAAAATAAAATGATACGAATCCTTATCGGATTGAGGTCTTGCTGGCTCCGAGGCGCGGGCCTGAATGTTCGCAATTAGTTCCTCGTAATTGCTGCCATTTCTCGACTTGTAATCAAGTAGAAGATCAAACGCCTCGGCAACTGCCGCTTTACTTATGGGACGGTCGCTGGAGTAGGGTTGGTGAGATCCTAGGCTCGCTACAATGAGGGCCGCTTTCCGTTTGTCAAACAGATCGAGAAATGTTTCAGTCAATTCTCTAGCCGTCGGCATCCCCAAGTCATACGAGAACCCGGCTCCCAGCAATAGACCCTTTTTCATGGCTCCTCGATATTTTTCAGTGGTTTGAGTATGCTTCGTCGCTCTACCGAAGCGGAAAAGCGTTTACGAGTTTGACGACCACGAGCATCACCGGCACCTCCCGAGCATAGGTTGACGATGGGCGTAAGCCCGGAGTTAATCGACCACGCAGTGCCCAGCGGATTCGGCCACGGCGGCCCGGAGGAGCGAGCCAAGCGTCGCGTGACGACTGAGACGCGTACAAGATGAATTCGCAGCGACGATATCATTGGTTCGCTCCGACTTCGACTGCGTCAGAGTAGGCTAGCTCGATAAAGCAGGCAAGTCTTCAGCAATCAGTTGGCACGACTTTTCTCGCGCATTTCTTTGACCATACTCGCGTGGTGATTGACGTCCTCCCCGCACTCAGCCTGCGGCTGCCGCGCACAGCGCGGGAAGGACGGGGATTCCTTCTGCAAGGCGGCGACGTCCCGCCGCGAGAATGTTGTCGGCCGCATTGATGTCGCGGTGGTGATACGCGCCACACTCCGGGCAAGCCCACTCTCTTATTCCAAGACCTTCCAGGCCCGTCGGGCCCGTGCGCCTTTTACAGCAACTACAAGTCTGGGTTGAATACGCCTCATCGACCTCCTCGAACCACACGCCCGCGTCATCGCTCTTGTATTGCAGCATGGTCCGGAACAGGCTCCAGCCCGCGTCGAGCACGGACTTCGCCATCCGTGTCCTCGCGAGTGCCGAAGCGTTCACGTTTCCGACCCGGCTGGCCAAACGCGACCGGCACCATGCATCGCTGATGCCGGGAGGTCTGGCTTGCGCTCAGAGATCGAACTCGCCAATGTCCCGAGCAACTGCTCAACAGATGGTACCGTCATCGCAGTCAGGGTTGCGTCGCGCAGCGCTACATCTAACGCGTCTGAAACTGCTTCATGTAGAGAAGTAAGCCGGACTCTCGCAGGCGGAATTTGCAGCGTCGGCCGGTATTGCGCTGCGAACCTACAAGCGCTTTGAGACGCACGGCCAAGGAACGTTGGAGACCTTCCTTCGGGCACTGAAAACCCTGGGGCACGCGAGGAACTTGTATCTACTATTCCCGCAGCCCCTTCCTGCAAGGAAGCCGACGCTGGAACAGAGAATCGAAGCGATGGCTCAACGACAGAAATCGTCCGCACAAAGTTGATTATCTTTCAGAATTCTTTCAAGCTCTCGTGCGGCGCGAAATACCTTCAGGTTCACGTCATCGCTCATCTGCGATATGAAGTAGCGCTGCGCAAACCGTGAGCGACTACAAGCCTATGTCGCCTTGTCAAAGCGAAGACTTGCTTCACGGACCACCCAGGTCGCTGTGTCTTTATCCATAAACGGCCTGAAGACCTCGGCCTTCAGGCGCCTTCAGGCCGGGGATGAAAGGCGGGTGTAGACAGCGCAGCCGGAATCTCGTGATTTTCGAAGGGTAGGGGTCCGTGCCGTCCTTGACCGGGGCCGTGGCTGGTGCTCCAATCCGCTCGTTCGCAAGAAGACATATATTGCCCATCGGTGGCTGCGAGGCAGACTGCCTACGGCGGCCGGTGGTCTACCGGGCTGGTTCGTTAACAGGTATTGGCATGCCAATCGATCTGCCAGTGTGGTTGAAGGCCGGCTTGGGCTGGGCGTGGCCAAAGTTAAAGCAATGGGGAGTCGACCGGTTCGCCCGAGCTTGTGTGAGCCGCAGGGCGATGGAAGGGGGAAACTTTGCCAGCGAGGGCAGCCTTCCGTACCTCGTCAAGATGGAGTTAGAACGGCTTGCCTCAGACCCGTTCGCTCTACCGGAGATTCGGTCAGCTTCGTTTCGAAGCTGGTTGCGTTCAACCTCGAATCTCGAGCTTTTTGTCTCGGTTCTCGTTGCGAAAGCCGGTGGCGGAGATGATGTCGTAGACGCCCAGGAGTCGCTTGCCGAGAAATTCCAGGAAGCGACGGGAGAAACTTCAAGGCTCGCCGCAGGCTGGGTAAACCTCACCATCTCCTACGTTCATGGCCAGTTAAATGCAACCGAAGATGGGCGCAATGCATTGCAAGCGGCTCTGGGATTTCGGAATTCCGCCCAACTGGGACGTATCGAGAGCCTTGTGACGCCGCCGTCCACCTTCGAAGTTGTAGCGAAAGTGAGGCAAGTTGCGGCAGGTTTGCTGGAAGCTGGGCGTCGAAGCTGGAAGATGCCCCGGTCCGTCGCGCCACTCACGCTGGAGGAACGCGAATCGTACCCAAGCGGCGAGTCGCACCGGGTCACAATTGCTGAGGTGGCTTCCGCCATCGGCGATGGTAGAAATCTGATTCTGTTTGGTTCTGGAGGAATCGGCAAGACGACCTTACTACTCGAACTGTGCGGGTGGTGTTCGACCACCGGGGACCGCATTCCGCTATTCGTCGATGCTGCCGTCTGGGCGCGCAGCAATTTGTCTGTTCTGGAATACGTTGCGAGGTCGGCCGCCGCGCAGCTCAATCAGGTAACGGCGAATGAGCTGGCAGATCTCGCGAAATCAGGCAATCTGGTCATCATGTTGAATGGCTGGAATGAGATTTCGGCGCTGTCAAAGCTCTCCTGCCGTGAACATCTTCTGCAACTGGGTTCTATAGCCCCGAAGCTAGTGGTGGTGGTTGTCTCGCGAACGGCGAGCGACGTCCCATCGCTTGACCGTGCGAAGCACCTCGAAGTGCTGGGATTGACGTGGCGAGGGCAGGTCGACGTGATTCGGGGCGAACTGGATGGAAATCAAGCGGACGGGCTACTTGACCTACTCGTACGGGATACACGTCTTCGGCACGCCGGGCGAAGCCCTCTGATTTTGCGTGGCCTCATCGCTCAAGCGAAAGAAGGTCTCGTTGCAGGCTCGAGCGTTTTTGGCTTGCTCGGGGCCGCTGTGCGTGCGTTTGAGGGCGACGACCAGCGCAATCTGGTGCTTTCGGAGTCGCCGGTTGATGGGCATCATCGCGTTTATCTCGAAGAGCTTGCCTGCGACCTTACGCAACGCGTTCTCACGGCGTGCTCACGGGAGGAAGCGTTACGGTGTATGCGGAGCGCCGGTAAAAGGCTGATGGAGCGTGGAATCAGTGGCGAGCCTAATCCGAGCGCGGTCCTTGCAATCCTGGTCAGCCATCATCTACTTCACTTCGACGGTGACACGGTGAGGTTTGCACATCAACGATTCCAGGAATACTTTGCTGCGACACGCCTAGTGCGCGCCTTTGACGGAGACGATACTTTGTTATCGACTCTGCGGCCTACCTTAAATTTATCGGCGTGGGAAGAATCACTATTGCTTTCGGCTGGTGAGCTAAAAAGCCGGCCAACCCCAAGCGAGGCGCGGGCAAGACTTGTCAAAGTTCTCAGTGAGATCGACTTGGGGCTGGCATGCGATGCTGCCGGAGTGTGTCGGTTTTCGGACGCGGATGATCATCTTCGCAACTCACTTATCGAACGGATCAATCAGATTGCCAGTTCGAATCTGGAGGAGGTTCGATATCTCGGCATCGCCTATCAGCTCGCATCCCGTTTTCCTGAGTTCTCCGAGAATCTGTGGACGCTACTTGAAACCGATGACATGCAGGCGAGACTCCATGTATACCGCCTAGGCGGGATTGCCATGTCTCTCTCGCAGCTAGGTGTGGGCGCAAAAGAGCGCGTCGCTGCGTGGCCGCCAGAACGTAGAGCCGAATTTGTTCACGAAATTGCGAGCGACGCGGACAACTATGAGTTTTTGGTACAGCTGGCGACGGCGGAGCCGGATCTTGAAGTTCGAGTAGCTGCCATCAGCGCGTTGTTCTGGCGGTTTCCGGCTTCAGACGCGGCCCTTACGGCGTGGCTGAACGCGCCAGTCGAGGTGCAAGTAGACGACCGCTTGATGAGCGAAGTGGGATACGCCCTCGAAGAGGGGATCGCCGGCGATGAGGTCCGAGATCGGATTCGCGGTCTGGTAAATGACTCCAATTCCCCGGACAAGCAGTTGAGATTGGCACTGTTTTTTCCGGAGGAGATCGATGCACGCGGAGTTGATCTTGTCTTCGAGGAGTTGCGCGGAAGTGAGCGCCACGCGAACTATGCCACCTGTGTCGCAGTTGCCCGAAAGAAAGATCCGGGGCGGCTTGAAAGTCTCGTGCAGGAACTCGCGCTCGCTCCAGGGCTTCTGCCGCAATGGGTGCGTGAATACCTCGCGGCTGCGCCCGACGATGTCGGGACCGGGTTGTTTGCAAAGGCGTGGCTCAACTGGCAGAAGGACAATACGTCGAGTGGGACAGTCGAGCAATTGGGCTTCCTGGCGAATCAAGCGCAGATTGAGCAAATCGTCACCCAACTCATGTCGCTTTCCGGCAAGAGCCGCCCGTTGTCAAATCAGGATGGCGAGAACCGCCGGACGTTGGAGCGTCTTCTCGCGAACGCGGCGGGTGATGATCTGCTGGCGGTGGTGATGGCACGGGCCGAGGGGGCGGATTATGAGATAGCGTGCCGCCTTGTCGAGCTCGTATATCGACGTACCGGTGCTGACACAGGAATTGGTCGTGACGGCGCATGGTTACCAGCCGCTCCCCAGATCCGACAACTCTTCGAGGCCTTTGGGGAAAAGCAGGAAAACGCGGAAATTCCGCAGAATGAGTTAAAGGTGCTTCTGTGCTGCATCGCCAGTCTTGTTGTCCCGACGGAAATGGAGACACTTCTCCTGGACGCGACCCGCAGCTATCTCGATTCCTGGCTGACATTTAGGGAAGTCGTCGAAAAGTGGTCGAAAAATCCGTCTTCGCCGCGCCCGCAGAACCCTTATTGGGGCACCTCTCTAGGATCCGCATGGGTAAGAACAGGGTTCTCTTACCTGCAGCACCTTCTTGAGCTCATGGAGCATCCCGAAGCGAAGGAATTCGTTCCTGAGCTCGTCTCTCGTATCGTCAATATTCCTTGGGAAGCGCAGCTCGAGCGCGGGGTGTTCAGGAATATTACATCGGACATCGAGGATGGTAAGAGGCGCCGGGCAATGGGCCGGGTTCTCATGCAGCCTGACGACGCCCAGCAGCCTGTGACTGACGAAGCAGCCAGGGCGATTGGGAAAATGCTCGAGGACCTGGTTAGCGATTGCATGAGAGCGAAAGCTGAAGATGCCGAATGGAACACGAAGCCGGCAGCGCATTGGGTGAGACGGTTGGCGGTTGCCCTGGCCAATATTCCGAGCCTCCTTGTCGTTCGGGCAGTTAGCGGGGCGTTGACGAGCGGACTGATGGATGTATTTGGAACGGTTGCCTCGATTAGAGCGTTGGTGCGCCAAGGTATGGTGATATCGGATGCGTCGGTTGTGCGTGCAATCGAAGTAACCTACGATCGGGAGGGGCAGGCGCAGTGGCTCGACGACTCGACACGTCACGCTATGTCGGAACTCACCCAGCTCGTCTTCTGTGTTTCGCCGGCAACTTTGCTGAGTCGTCCACTGGAGCACTACGCAAAGCAGTGGCCCCGGTTCGAGCATGTCATCCAGTACATTCGTTTGCTCAGCGCTACGCCGCCAGAGAACGCCTGGCCCGCGCTTCTCCAAATCGGACTCGACCCGCAAGGTTCCCCAAATCTCGATGAACAATTCGCCTCCGCTCTTCTTTCTGCGGTGACGATCGAAACCCTCCCCGAACTTCTCGCACTCATCGAGGATGGGACGTTGTTTCGCTGGTACGGCAACGAGTGGTCATTACGCCATCCGCCGCCCGGACTTGCTCGCATTCTTGAACGGGCGGGGCAGGTCCCAGCGTTCGCAAGGGCTTGCCATGCGGCTCGGTCAAGTCTTTCGGACATGCTTGCTGGCCGTGTCCTGGCTCAAATTGGGTGTGAAGACGACCTCAGCACATACCTACTTGAGGCTGTTGATGCCGGAAGGGCCATTGCTCCGAGCTCCCCCGGCTATCGCCTATTAAAGGAAATGTTTGTATCACGCACAGACATCGGTGACGGGCAACGTGAGATTAGCCCGAAGGCGCAAAACGAGCTTCGGGCAGCGCTCTATTTGCGAGCAAAGGGCACCGGCGACGTCGCGAATGGGTGCATACGTCTGTTAGCGGAACTGGAATGTGAGCGCCGGGAGGCAGGACGACCGGAAGATGAGTTGCGGCACCCTATGCTTGACGACGGACGGGCATGGACCGAGATTTTTGGGGGCGTGTGAGCGAGTCGAGCCGAAAACCGCATTGGCCAACGGAGGATGTTGACGGCAGAGGCTGCTCATACAGAGCAATTCGATCGAGTACGTCGAGCCGCGTTGAACTACCGGTCGCCGGCCAAAAATGCGGCGGACCAAGGGGACCAAGGGGGGGAAAGGCGGTCGCTCCTGCCGCGTAACAGGAGCTTGTCTAACGAGCTTTGCAAGAAGCCAGTTGGCCCTATCGAAGGGGCAGCCATGTCTGTGACGGGGTCATCGATGAACTGCACGCGGTGTTCGGAATTCGATTGCTATGTGTATTGGGGCACGCGCTGCGCAACCTGCAACGATTGCGACAAACAGAAGAAGCACGGTTGAATGCACGAGCGCTCAAACTCGCAACCGCGTTCCGAAGAAAAACAAATGCCGCGCGGGCGTACCCTCCGAGAACTGGTGGCGCCCTTCGAAGTCACCGATTCAGAACGCGCCTCAATGGCTGATTGACTGCCGCGAGTGCCTTGATAACCCCATCGAATACAAAGTCGAGTGCCAGTCCGTATCCGCGATGAAGGCTCGCGGTATCGAAACCCAAGTCCTGGAGCCGCTGGAGATTCTGTCCTACGTCGTGCGCGTCTGCGATACGCAAATCGTTGCAGACAAAGAGCGCGGCTAGATTCGCATTTCGTGAATCCCAGCCATCAGGCGCCACGCCGCCCCTGTAAGCACCGATTTCTTCGTCGTTTCGGTCCAAGCGGTCGATGATATTTAGCAGCGACTGGACGAGTTTCAGGCTTCCCCAACCGGCAACTGCTTCCCGGGGAACGCCCGCAGCTTCGACGAGCCTTCTCAGGAAACCGGTTGGGATGCATTGCCACAACTCATGAATCGATTTGCATCTCGCGAGGAACGCCTGTTGACTCATATCAAGTGGAGCGACTTGCGCCAGGCGGCAAAGCTGCGGATAGTGCATCCACCCGTTTGCCGCAATCTCTTCCCGGGAGAGGTTGACAAGGTCGAACGCCGACCGCTCAATGGCTATGGTTCGACCAAGGGATGACAGGTTGTCACCTAGGTCTAACAATTGCATCGCCAGTCGTTCAGTCTTTGACACGATGTGCTCTTCGTCGAGACTAACCCGCGCAAGTGTGGCGGGGTCAACTGCGTGGGCGTGAGCATGAAGGATTTCGCGGTCTGGTTTCGCCTCGTAGAGATCTCGCATGGAGACTTTAATCAGATTCCTCCCTATTCGCTGGCAACCGGTGAAGCTCCATTGCCCCAGATAGGAGGGGCTGCAATGCCACGTTTGGCCGTAGACCTTGACCGGAGTGCTGTTATAGAACCTGTTCTGCTCGTATCTCTCCAGGAACCTGTCGTCGAGATACACGATTGTCCCATCTATCATGGCGTGAGCATTGGCGTGAGTCACGACCTCCGGAACTCCGGGCCATGCGAGGCCCTCCGCAGTCTGCTCCGGACACAGTTCACAGGTAACGGCCTCGACTGTGGCCCACACTTGGATCAGCAAACCGCCGTTATGCTCCTGTATGCTCAAGAGGAACCATCCGTCCTCGCTGTTGATATCCAGATGCCGCTCGCCGTGCATTAAGTCACGAAGCTCGGGCAGGTCCGGCAGCAGCGCTTCGTAGAAGAAGACCCGGACGCCGCGTGCGCCCCGCATCCAGAGGTATTTGCGCAGATATTCGTTGGATATTACCCAGCTTATATTGCGCGAAGCTTGCCAGTAGTACTGCCCTGACACTTCGCCCTCTGCAACGCCGAACTCAGGCAGTCTCAGGTCATCGTAGACCAGTCGTTGCTCCTCGTTACCGATGCAGCGGGGCGTCAGGCCCAAGGCCATCCAGATTTTTTCGGCAAGGTTATACGTGTAGAACGAGCCACTACCCCATGAGGCCACGATGTAATCGTGACCATCAATGCCTGGTGAAAACGCCTTTGATGCTCCCTTGTCGCCCAACTCCGGAACGGAATACGCTACAACGCCATGACTGTCATTGAGAGCTGGAGGCAGGTCGCTTCCGTCGTCGTCAACAACAGCCATCAGCATGTGCGTATACTCACGCCCCGGACCGTGTGGATCAATCTCAATCATGCTGCTCACCTCGACCCGCAGTGCGGGATCAAGGCCGACGGGTTCAAGAAGCATCCGTAGCCGCTCCGGCAGCAGGCCGGCAGGAATAGGAAACGCGCGCAAGTAATCAAACATTTGCAGACCCTTTGCTTCGATAGGAACTCGCAGGTGGGCAGGCTGCATGGTAACGCCTGCTGTACTGGCAGAAGATTCCAGACAATCATATCCCGGACGTTTGGCGTCGGCGTCTGAAAGCACAAGATGAAAGAAGGCATGTCCTTGACTTCTCGCCGATGATTCCGCCAGCGTCAACCGGGAACCGATAGAATGATTGCTCCGTCGCAGCGTTTGCTGCGATGAAGATAGCGGGCAGGGACCAACAGAAGAACCAGAGCTAGAAATTGCGGGTATTCCAATACCTGCGGGGAACGGGATACAAATGGAGATGCATCTGCGCGCGCCTGCATCACCTCAATGGGCTGGCTCCGCTGAACGGCGCGGACTTGACCCACTGGGGATGCAAAGCGAAAGCATTGGCCTTTACCAGTCGCTGGTGCCCGGGCTTGGCAACGTGACACTCCGGATGCGGTACTACGGGCTGTACGCCTGGCTCGCTTCAATGTACGCGCGCAAGATAGGTAGTGAGGATCCGGAGGAATGGCGTCACTTTCTGCGGCGAGGCGAAGCGCTTTATGCACTGGTCGCCGTTGAAGCGGAGGACTCAGCAGGCGTCGCGGGGTCCGAGTGGGCTAGGCGTGCGCTTGACGCGCCCGTCGACGGCGTTATCTCACTTGAGACTGAGTCGAGCCCATCACCTCCACATCTCCAGCAAGAATTTGGTGCGTTTGGTAACGCATACGGGTCACCGCTCTATGACCTGAAGATCCTTTTCGTGCGAACCAAGGGCCGTATTCCCGTCCCCAGCCCCGGTCTAGGGGAACGCCTCGCCGATTCGTTCGCGGCCGCAGCAGGCTCCGCCGCCGAGGCCTTCTACGAAGCGATTGAGAGTCGCCGCGTCACCGTCGGGATGCTCGCCTCGATGGCTTGCCTTGCACCCTCGCACATTGGTCCCGAGAGTCAAGAGCGCCAGTGCTATCAGGACGTCCTTTTCGAGGTAGGGGATTCGGAGCGCCATGCTGCCCGGCGCGACACACTCCTGCTGATTCTCGAAGTCGCGACCCAGTGTGCAGCACTCCCGGAAGTGCTCACGTTTCGCTGGGCAATGTTCGACGGGCATCTTCCGGACGGAAGGCAACTGTCTACAAACCAGGTCGGACTTCAGAAGCGCCGTGAAGATTGGTGGCTCTATCACGCCAACGACCTGATGCATGTGATCCTTGAAGCGCTTCTCGGTTACCTGCTGGAGCTGCTCGAGACGCGGTTCGCCGGTGGAGTCACCATTGATTCGCTCGTGCAGCATGCTCTCGACGACATCTTCAATGACATGCCCAACACGATCCGAACATGGCGGGAGTTTGCGGAACATACCGTCTCGATCGGGGACGTATCCAACGCTGTCCCAGTGCGGGAACGGACACTCGCTGGAACGCTTTTGCGGGGACGACAGGGCACAAAGGACGATTCGACCGCCGCATACGCCTTAGATGCGCTGCAGCTCATGGCGCTGTTGCAGCATCGAAGCAGCGCCCAGCGCGAGGTTGTGGCACGCCGATTTGGAAAGCTGAATCCGGCGGTCTCCCGAACTTTATTCTCGGAAATGGAGTTTCTCAAAGTCCATGCGGATGCGCCATTTCCCGAGATGCTCTCCACATTGCTTACCGAGCGGGTGCTGCGACGCCACCTGTGGGTCGCGGTGCAAAAGTTACGGTATCAGAACGCATATACGTTTCTGGTCGACCTTGACAACGGGCGCCTTCGATTGCGCAAGAAGGATGGTCCAGTGTTCACCAATCCGCGACTGTCGCCCGCCATCACGTTCCTCCGTGACATCCACTTGCTTTCAGATAAAGGAATCACATCGCGCGGTCACGCGGTGCTGAACACAGCCGAATGAAACAGCGAACCCCGCTTTACCAGCGCGTCAACGGCAAGAACTATCACACGGCACTGGCGTCCACTTTTGGAATCGATTTTGAAGCCTGGGAAAATGTTGCCTTGCCTCGTCTGCAGTCGACCGGATGCCGGAACGTGCTGCTGCTGGCCGATGCTGGAATGATGACGCACGCGATGAACGGCGCCTCGACGCTCCCGCGCAAGGGTGGACGCAGCTATACAGCGAATGCAATTTCAGCGTCGCGCGTTTTCCATCCCAAACTCACATTGCTGGTCGGGCGGGATTCGGCTCGCCTGATCGTCGCTTCTGCGAACATTACCTCACCGGGGCTTGCCGGCAATCTGGAGATAGCAGGAACTGTCGATGCAACACCAGATCTGCCGGGGGAAACGAAGCTTGTGGCCGGCGCACTCCGCTTTCTGCGCTCCCGTCTGGGCGACCACGGCAAGGTAGTAGAAGACCAGTTGGGGCGCATGGACAAGCGTGCCGCCTGGCTCGCCAGGACCGTCGATTCCGGTGATCTCGTTCTCCTGCACGACGGTAGCGCTGCCCAATTTCTTTGTAGTGGCAGTGAACAGGGTATCGGCGCCAGATTCACGCGGAACGTCGGGGGGCAGCAGGTCAAGAGACTCATTGTGCTCAGCCCTTACTGGGATTCAGACCTCTCAGGTTTGCAAGCGCTCGTTGAGGCGCTCAGGCCGGAAAGGACGGTTCTCCTCGTCGATGTACGACGCAGGCTTTTCCCAACCCAAGCCTTGGGGCAACTGACCAACGTGAGCGTTATCGACATCGGGACGGCGGCTGGCTCAAACTTCGTCCACGCCAAACTGTTCATCGCCGAGACGGACCAGGCGGATCATGTCCTATACGGAAGCGCGAACTGTACGACAGCAGCTCTCGGAACCAGCAAGTTTCGGGGCTTGAACGACGAAGCGTGCCTTTATAGACGGCTACCTCCGGCAAGCATTGTCCGGGAGCTCGAAATGACTGTAGTTATGGACAGCACGCCCGTTCCGTTCGACAAGCTCCCCGCTCAGTCCCTGATCGAGAAGCTGAAGTTCGATACGCTTCGGGCGGGCAACCCTGGCAGCTTTGAACTCAGGGACGATGTTTTGTATTGGCATGCTGGCAACAGGACGATTCTCGAGGGGACGAGCGTTGAACTTTTTCAGCTAGACAAGACGCCGTCCTTGACAACACTGGTCCCGCTCGATTCTGTCACCCCAAACGTCCGCCGCTTCAGGATTGCAGGGGATGCGCCTGCGTTTGCCCGCTTACGGTACCCAGATAACACACACTCGGCCATTGCGTGCGTGACAGTGGCCTACGACATCTACGCGCTGGCAAGGGAGATCAGGGGAAAGTCGGCCGAGCTCGCAGTAGATCGTCTGAACGCAAGCAACGAAGTCGATATCTACCTGCTTGAGGCCATTCAGGCGCTGGCACTGGCAGAGAGCGACGACAAAGCGGGTCAACACCCCGTCTCGGTCGGCGCTGGAAAGCGAGCATCGGAAGAGAGCGAAGCCTCGACAGTGTCCGAAGCCTACCGGATACTGTCCTATAGGGATTTCGTAGAGGGCGCGAGGGCACGCCCGCAGAAAGGCGTCGAAGCGCCTAGCCAGTTTGTCGACAGCGGGCTATGGCACGTTGAGCAGCTTCTGAACCGCTCAATCGGGATGGCTTCGCATCAGACCGTCGATGCCGGTGCGGAACCGGCCGAGGCAGATGTTCGACGCCTCTTCAATCGCGGTGACGAAACCGAAAACCCAGACCGCAAACTCAACGCAGGCGAAACATCACAACCGGGGACCGAGAGCGACGATATCGACGATGTTGACGACCCTAGCAAGGAGGCGGAACTCCGACAACGTTTTACGTCCGAACGCCTGGAGTCGATTGAGCGACACGTCAATTATCTCTGGACCCTCAAGCAGCGAAAGGAGGCGTCTGCAACAGATGTGCTCCGCCTGCGTGCCATCCTCATGCTCATCGCTACAGCGGCGACAGGCAGAACGCTCAAGGAAATGCTATCGGAACACGACATAAATCCTAAGTCGCGGCTTGTGCTGCCCGCTGCAGGCGAAAACTGTTGGCCTAAACTGATGCTCAACCAGTTAGGCCTGTTTTTCGGCACCGAAAATCCGGTAATCCAGTTTTTGCGAATCCAGTCCAAGGACAGCAGCATTCCGTCGGATATTCTCGAATGCTGGGCGACATGTGTGTGGTCGCTACACGCCAGTCAATCTGCGGTCAGACGTTACGGCGCAAGGGACGACATGCGAGCGCTTGGGCGCCGTTTGCGCACGCTTCCTCAGCAGATCTATCATATGCTTGGCATGAGTGTCGACCAGTTCAGGGCTGAAGCATTCACCCGGACGTTCAACTGTCTCGTGGGGCACTTTGCAGGTCGCATGGACATCGATCCGATCGAAACACGGTCTCTTCATGAGCGGATGCTTGCCGGTGCTTTCCGTGGTGCGACCGCTGTCCCATCCGACTCGATTCGCTACGTTTATCCGGCTGCCGACCCGGACTAGCCGTGTCTCCGGCAGCGCTTGCGGGTGTTCGGCCGCTGCTGCCCTTAATCCAACACTGAGACAGAACACCAAGCAGACTGAGCTAAGCTCGAATCTGGTGTACGGGGGAGGGGGAATTGAGGCGGGAGATTGAAGGCGGTGGAAGGTCAGTTTTACATCGGCGCTAACACACAGTGACTGACTGGAAACACAGAGCCCCGGCCCCGGGTCTGTTGGTCGCGGGCTCTGTGTGTTTGTTGCGCGGTCGGGAAGGGAAGTTATCGGCTGAGTGTTCTGGATGCTCTGCGACTAGGCCACATTTCCGTCTCCGGCAACCAACAGACTGCCAATTGAAACGCCGAGACTTGCAGCGATGTTCTCCATGACCGGCAGCGTGAGGTCAGGGTGTCGGCGCTCTATCTGACTGACGTATCCTTTCGGAAGTTGTGAACGCTTGCTAAGTTCATTTTGCGACCAGCCATGCTTCTGCCGTAGCGCCTTGATATTCGTGGACACAAGCAGAGTGAAGTCATCGGGCGAGCAACCATTCAAGCTTCTATCTCCGTCATCGAAGAAAGCAGACGGATGAACGTCCAGCGCAGAAGCGAGCTTGCGAATTGTTAACAGCCGGACGTTGGTCTTCCCTTCCTCAACCAGATACAAGGTGTTGCGGCTGATTGACGCCTTTTCCGCTAGCATCTCCCTGGACATGCTTTGCTCCGTTCGCATCTCGCGCAAACGCGCGGCGAACTTATCATTCGCAGTTGGCTCGTTACCCATGAATAGAAAACATCGTAAGCGAGCCAAATGATAACGCGATGGTCGCTGCGGTAGCTCCAAGAGATTTTTAGAGCGGGACCCGTCTGAACTCGAGCGCCGTACGACTGTGGCTCGAGCCGAATATGCGTTCGCCCATTCAGGGGTCTTGGCTGGTTTGTCCCGTGAGGCAGACTCAACTCAGAATCGAGCATCCTGAAGTGAGATCTTGCTGCATTTTTGAAAAAGTGAGGAATTTTCTGGTTCTCGAATTCCGCTGGTGAAGCTTGGTTTGAGAACAAATCAAATCAAGCTTCAGTCGGCACAACCAGCGCCCTGCCGCGAGCCGTCACACGAGGCCCGTCAC
>NZ_JBSAXC010000026.1:0-66621 GCF_053427725.1 Burkholderia sp. PU8-34 | reverse complement strand
AGGAGGATTGGAGATGCAGGCTGCATTGGCGGCACTGCCGAACAGATTGAGGGCGATCGCAGCCGCGAGGCCCGCGACGAGGGTCTTCGTTTTCACGCTGAGTGATCCTGGGTGAGATGGGGACGCCGGCAGACAAGATCCGGCGCGAACGCGCAGGACCACGGATCAGCCGTCGGGCAGCGTGAATTCCGTATCGAATGGACGTCGGGTGAACAGAAGGCGAGAGGATGCCTGCGAACCGGGCGTATGAAAAGGATCAGAGCCCGTTAAAAACGAGCAGATCAGACAAGAAGACGGGGTCCTGTGGGAGAGTCACCGTGCTACTCTTTTTTTGAACGCCACACGGAGGAGACAGGGACAGGCATGAAGCGTTACGCGGCACTGGCAAAGACGATAGCCGATGCGATCCGGCGCGGCGATCTGATGCCCGGTGCGCGCATTCCGACCGTTCGCGCCGCCAGCCAGGCTTACCAGGTGAGTCCGGCGACTGTCTTTCGCGCGTATTACCTGCTCGAGAGCGAGGGCCTGATCGTCGCGCGGCCGCGTTCCGGCTATTTCGTGTCCGATGTCGGCGTCAAGCGCGTGCGATCGAGTCACGCTGCACCTCGCAACGTGTCTGCTGCCCCCAATATGTCAGGTGTCGTGGACGACGTGCTGCTCAGGCTGACGGATGCAATCAAGCGCGAGGATGTCGTCGCACTGGGCTCGACGTTCGCCAGCTATTCGCTGTTCCCGATGAGCAGTCTGTGGCGATGCGTGACGTCGGTGACACGCAGCATGAACCGTACGCGGATGCTGTCCGGGTTCCCGCCCGGCGATGAAGGGCTGCGCCGGCAGATCGCGCTGCGTTACCTGATCACGGGTGCCGCGTTGCCGATGGACGAGATCGTCATCACGACAGGCGCGCTGGAAGCGCTGACGCTCAGCCTGCAGGCGCTTGCGCGTCCGGGCGACATGGTCGCGATCGAACGTCCGGCGTTCCATGCAGCATTGCAAGCGGTGCAACGCCTTCATCTGAAGGCCGTGGAAATTCCGGTCGATCCGCTCACGGGGCTCGACCTCGACGCGCTCGCCGAGGCGCTCGACCGGTATCCGATCCGCGCATGCTGGTTCATGACGTCGTTCCACAACCCGACCGGCGCAACGTTGTCCGACGAGCGAAAGCGTGCGCTGATCGATCTGCTCGCCGCGCATCGGGTGCCGCTGATCGAAGACGACGTCTATGGCGAACTGTACTTCGGGGCCGCACCGGTGCGCCCGGCCAAGCTGTACGACGATAGCGGGCTCGTGCTGCATTGCGGGTCGTTTTCGAAATGCCTGGCGCCGGGTTTCAGAATCGGCTGGGTCGCGGCGGGGCGTTACGTCCATCAGATCAGACAGGCGAAAAACGTTGCCGCGCCGGCGGCCGATGTGGCTGCGCAACTGGCCATTTCGAACTATCTGCGCGAAGGCGGATACGACCGATTCCTGCGCAAGCTGCGGCATAACCTCGCCGCGCACCAGGCGCAGATGCTGGCGGCTGTCCGCGAGTATTTTCCGCAGGGAACGGAAGTGTTTGCCCCGGACGGCGGCTACTTCCTGTGGATCGAATTGCCGCCGCGCGTGGATGCACTGCGCCTGTTCGGAGCCGCGATGGAGAACGGCATCACCCTCGCGCCGGGGCCGATATTTTCCGCGACCGGCGGATTCCGTCGTTACGTGCGGCTCAACTACGGCCGTCCGTGGACGTCTGCCGTGGAGAACGCGATGCAGACCATCGGTACGCTCGCGGCGCGGCAGCGGCATGCAAGCTAGCACGACAAATGCAGTGCGCGGTTGTTGTTCGACGCGTGCCTTGCATTCCGACTGTGTGGCGACCAAGAATGAGGAACAAAGGGCGCGCTGCGACGCGCATCGAGCGGCAGACAACGCCGCATGCAAGGGAGGACGACATGAACAACGGAAACGAACTGCAGGCGACGGTTCAGGCACTCGTCCAGGATGGCAAAGGCCTGCTGGCGGCCGACGAAAGCGGACCGACCATCGCGAAGCGCTTCAAGACGATTGCGGTCGAATCGACTGAGGAGAACCGACGCGCGTGGCGCAGCCTGCTGCTGACGACGCCGGGCCTCGGTGAATTCATCAGCGGCGTCATTCTGTATGAAGAGACGTTGGGACAATGCGCCGACAACGGTACGCCGTTGCCTGAAGTCGCGCAGCGCCAGCGTATCGTGCCCGGCATCAAGGTCGACGCCGGCAAGATTCCGCTTGCGCACGCGCCGGGCGACGAAATCACGCAGGGGCTCGACGGGCTCGCGAAGCGCATCGACGGCTACCGTCAGCAGGGCGCGCGTTTCGCGAAATGGCGCGCGGTGTACAACGTGTCCGGCACGTTGCCGAGCCGCCTGGCGATCGACGCGAACGCCGAAGCGCTCGCACGTTATGCGGCGATCTGCCAGGAGGCGGGCATCGTGCCGATCGTCGAACCTGAAGTCCTGATGGACGGCGAGCATTCGATCGAGCGCTGCGCGGAAGTGTCCGACGCCGTGCTGCATGCGGTGTTCGATGCGCTGCATCGTCATCGCGTCGTGCTTGCCCACATGTTGCTCAAGCCCAGCATGGTCGTCCCGGGCAACGCGCACGCAACGCAATCGACGCCCTCGGAGATCGCCGATGCGACGGTTCGCCTGTTGCGCGGTGTCGTGCCGGCCGAAGTGCCCGGCATCTTCTTTTTGTCCGGCGGGCAAACGCCCGAGGAAGCAACGGCCAATCTCGACGCGATGAACCGCATCGCCGGGCGGCCGTGGCTGTTGAGCTTCTCCTATGGACGCGCGCTGCAGGAGCCGCCGCTCGCCGCCTGGAAGGGGCAGGCGGCCAATGTGCGCGACGCGCAGCATGCGTTGCTCGAGCGCGCGCGATTGAACGGTGCGGCATGCCGCGGTCAATACGATGCCGCGATGGAGCGTCAGGCGTGAACGGATTCGTGCGGATTTCAAGCGCGCAGCCGATCACGTCCGTCGTCGAACGATGCGAGTCCTGCTCAACCGGAAAGCCGACGCGCGCGTCACGGTCGAACGCGTTCTGAGCGTGCGCGCCCGGTCGCGGCCTGCTGCGTGCTGCCGCTGCAGACAGTGCGGCTTCGTCGCCTTTCGCGCGCTCGAACACTGTCCGGTTTGCGGTGCGCGGAGCTGGCCGTTCGAAGTGTATCCCGCGCGTTTGCACGATGCGTACGCCGATGGCGAGGTGCGTACGTCCAATCGCTGGTTCGCACGCATCGCGCGTCTGCTTCACGATGCGGCAGTCCATCAGCCTCGCGTGGGGACCGCGCCCGCATTGAGCCTCGTGACGCTCGTATTGGTGTTCGGCGGCTACGTCACGCTCGACAGGTTCTGCAAGGCCGACCCCGTCTGCCGGGCGCAGGAAGGATCAGGCGTGCAGTCGGTGATCGTCGATTTTCCGCCGGCGGTGGACCTCGCGGTGCTTTCAGGCGAGCTGCCGATACCGGAGCAGCCCGCCTTTGCGTTCGGCGCGGCCGATGGAAATCGTCTCGCGCAAGCCGGAGACGGCGGCATGAGCGCGAGCCGGGGTGCGAGCCAGAGCACGAGCCAGAGCACGAGCACGAGCACGAGCCAGAGCACGAGCCAGAGCACGAGCCAGAGCGCGGACCGGGCAGTCGACCGCGCGGAACCCGTTCGCGCGCGACGCGCAACCGCTGCGAGCAAGCCGACGGACATGTATGCCGCGCGTTCATGCGCGAACCGCGCAGAATCCGGCTGCGTGCGCACGCACGGTGGCGCAATCCGCACCGCCAAATTGCAGGGCGGGCATGAACTGCCGCATCAGGCACATGCGATACGTCACGGGGGCGGGCAAACCGAGGGCGTCCGTCGGCTCGCATCGAATGACCTCGACAGGACGAGGCTCTATCACGGGCACTGAGCGCTTGCGGATCGGTGCGCATACGCCGCCGCGCCGCCATTCAAGCGGTCCGGCTCGTGCACAGGCCGTGCAACGCCGATCGTTCGTCGAGCGATGCGCGTTGCCCCTGGCTCAGCCGCCGATCACTCCGGCAGTTCCCGCTGGTTGGCGTCCTGTTCGATACCCGCTGTGTTCAGGTATTCGATCTTTTCCATTCTCTGCTTCGCCAATTCGGGGTGCCGGTTCGTGATGCCGATCACCAGCGCTTCACCGAGTGCAAGCGCGGGGACATTGGTCTGCAGCATCGCGAAAGGGCGCCCCTGGACGCGGAGCACGATCTGCGCGAACTCGCTGACCGGCGACACCCATTCGTCCGTGATCAGTACGATCCGGGCGCCAAGCTGATGGGCGGATCGTGCGAACCGAATGCTGTCCTTCTGATAGCGACGAAAATCGAAAAGGACGAGCACGTCATTGGGGCCCATATCGGCCAATGCAATCGAAGCCAGATTCAGGTTTGGTTCGATGTACTGGACATGTGGCCGAGCGTACGCCAGCGTGAAGGAAAACAAGGCGGCGAGTGGCGCCGTGTAGCGCCCGCCACCGCAGAAGATGCGGACCTCGGGCTTGGCGAGCAGCGTCACGGCTTCGTCGAACGCTGTCGCGTCGAGTCCTTCGATCATCGTTGCCAGCGATCGAGAAAGCCGCTGGAAAATCGCTGAATGACTGTCGCGCATGCTCGATTCGGAATGGAATGCATCCATCCGGGCGAGCGGGGAATTCATCGCGGCATCGATTTCGTTATGCAGCGCTTGCTGGAACGACGAGTAATTGGGAAAGCCGATCCTGACGACGAAGCGAAAGACCGTCGGGTCGCTGACATCCGCGTGCTTTGCAAAGTTGGCAATCGGTCCCAGCCCGAGACTCGGGTATCGATCCAGCAACGCCTGCGCGACCTTCTGTTCCGACGGCGTGAAGCTATCCATCTGGGATAGCAGCAACGCCCTGATGCTTGTCCCCATCGGGCACTCCGACTCTTGCATTTGAATGACGAATGGCAGACATCCGTCTGCTCGCGACTGCACGCATGTTAGCCCATTGGCGTGCAGCGATCCCTGCGGCGTCAAAAAAAGAGGGGCGCATCAGATGCGCAAACAAACCGGACGCCTTCTATGTAATGACTAAAACATTACAACTAAGTCGTCTTTGATGTTTTCGTCGAAAATCAAGTGTTAACCCTAGGTTTTTGGCGAGAAAACCTGCGTGATATGATCGCGGCCTCGCTTGTATGTATCAGGTATTACACGATTGATTCGTGAGGCCGATAAGCCACGAGGTGGCTGCGCATCCCGGCATTGCCTTGTTCTTGTTTGGAGGATTCCGTCATGAGGCGGCTCGCTGTACTCACCCTGTTGTCGGCCATGCATTTGTGCGCGCTAGCCGCTTCGGACCCTGCGGTTGAAGCCAGGAATGGCATGGTCGTTTCTTCGCAGCACCTTGCGTCGGAAATCGGCGTCGAGATCTTGAAGGAGGGTGGCAACGCAGTGGATGCCGCCGTTGCGGTCGGCTACGCGCAGGCCGTGACCAATCCGTGCTGCGGAAACATCGGCGGCGGCGGTTTCATGACCATTCATCTGGCTGACGGTCGTGACCGGTTCATCAATTTCCGCGAAACCGCGCCGGCTGCGGCGTCGGCCAACATGTATGTCGACACGTCGGGCAATGTCCGGCCGGGCGAAAGTCTCTATGGCTATCGCGCGGTCGGCGTGCCGGGAACCGTCGCCGGCCTGGATCTCGCTCAGCGGAAATACGGCAACCTGACGCGCAAGCAGGTGATGGCGCCCGCAATTCGGCTCGCGCGTGACGGCTTCGTGCTGACGCGGGCCGATACGGACATCCTCGACACGACGGTTCAGCGCTTCAAATCGGATCCGGAGGCCGCCCGCATCTTCCTGCGGCCCGATGGCACGCCGCTCCAGCCGGGAGACCGTCTGGTCCAGAAGGATCTGGCACGCACGCTGGAGCGAATCGCGGCGCAGGGGCCCGAGGCGTTCTATCGCGGAGACATTCCGAAGATCGTCGAGGCGGCTTCGAAGCAGGCGGGTGGCGTCATCACGGCCGGCGATTTCGCGTCGTATCGGGCAGAGGACATGGATCCGCTGAAATGTACGTATCGCGGCTATGAGTTCATCTCGGCCGCGCCTCCGAGCTCCGGCGGTGTGACGCTTTGCGAGACGCTGAACGTCCTGGAAGGGTACGACCTGCGCAAGCTTGGCTATCATTCGGCGTCGGCGCTTCATTACATGAGCGAAGCGATGCGGCACGCGTACGAGGATCGCAACACGCTGCTCGGCGATCCCAACTTCATCAGCAATCCGGTCAGCAAGCTGACGAGCAAGGAATACGCAGCGGAAATTCGCAAGCGCATCAGCGGCGATGTGGCGACGGCGTCGGTCGACGTGCAGCCCGGTCTCGGCGTGCACGAGAAGCCGGAGACGACCCACTATTCGATCATCGATCGTTCGGGCAACGCGGTCTCGACCACTTACACGGTCAACGGTCGCTTCGGTGCGGTGGTCATCCCTCCGGGCACGGGCTTCTTCCTGAACGACGAAATGGACGACTTCACCGTGAAGGTCGGCGCGCAGAACCTGTTCGGTCTCGTGCAGGGCACGCGCAACGCGATCGCGCCGGGCAAGCGTCCGCTGTCGTCGATGGCGCCGACCATCGTGAAGAAGGACGGTAAGGTGTTCATGGTGGTCGGGTCGCCGGGCGGCTCGCGCATCATCACGATCACGCTGCAGACGGTGCTGAACGTGATCGACTACGGGATGGCGCCGCAAGACGCGGTCGCTGCGCCGCGCATCCACCAGCAATGGCTGCCCGACGAGGTCTACTACGAGACGTACGGCCTGTCGCCCGACACGCTCGCGATCATGCACAACATGGGCTACAAGATGGTCGAAGAAACGCCGTGGGGCGCGGCAGAGCTGATTCTGGTCGGCCTGCCGGGTACCGAGGCAGCGAGCCGGAAGAGTTCGGGCAACGACTCGTCGGTATCCGGCAATGTCCGGGTCGGCTTCATCTACGGCTACAACGACCCGCGTCGTCCGGCCGGGTCGGCCATCGGTTATTGAGCGTTCGGCGCTGCATCGCCAGGTTACGGCACTCGCGACCTGGCGAAAGTCCGGCCAGAATTTGGCCATTCTATTGCAGTACGAAGTGTTTGCAATGCGCTCCCGCAGCACGGCACGGGAGCGCATGTCTCATCTTTTTTGCACGGTCGGCGTGCATTGAATCTCCGTATGAACAAAAGAAATTCCGCGGCAGTATGGATTCTGATCGCGATGGTGATCGGCATCATCATCGGCTACATGATTTACACGCAGTTTCCCGACAAGAAGGCCGCCGTCGAGATCGCGGGCTACATCTCGCTCGTATCCGATGTGTTCCTGCGCCTGATCAAGATGGTGATCGGGCCGCTGGTGTTCTCGACGCTGGTCGTCGGCATCGCGCACATGGGCGACGCGGCGTCGGTGGGGCGCGTATTCGCGAAGGCGCTCGGCTGGTTCTTCACGGCGTCGTTGACCTCGCTGCTGCTCGGGCTGCTGATGGCAAACGTGCTCCAGCCTGGCCAGCACCTCGGCCTGCCGCTGCCGGACATTGGCGCCACGGCGAATCTGGCGACGTCCAAGTTCACGCTGAAGGACTTCGTTGGCCACATGGTGCCGAAGTCGTTCGCCGAGGCGATGGCCAACAACGAGATCCTGCAGATCGTCGTGTTCTCGATGTTCTTCGGCGTCGCGCTCGCGGCACTCGGTGAGCGCGCGAAGATTCTCGTCGCCGCGATCGAACAGTTGTCGCAGGTCATGCTCAAGATCACCGGCTACGTGATGAAATTCGCACCGTTCGCGGTGCTGGCGGCGATGGCGTCGACCGTTGCGGTCAACGGCTTGTCGATCCTGCTGAAGTTCGCGGTGTTCATGGGCGATTTCTACGTGAGCCTGTTCCTGCTGTGGGCCACGCTCGTTGCGGCCGGACTGCTGTTCCTCGGCCGCCGCGTGTTCAAGCTGCTGGTGCTGATCAAGGAAGCGTTCATGCTTTCGTTCGCGACGGCGAGCTCCGAAGCGGCGTACCCGAAGATCCTCGATGCGCTCGATCGTTTTGGCGTCCGCCGCAAGATTTCGAGCTTCGTGATGCCGATGGGTTATTCGTTCAACCTCGACGGCTCGATGATGTACTGCACGTTCGCGTCGCTGTTCATCGCGCAGGCGTATGGCATTCACCTGTCGCTGGGCACGCAGGTCACGATGCTGCTGATCCTGATGCTGACGTCGAAAGGGATGGCCGGTGTGCCGCGCGCGTCGCTCGTCGTGATCGCGGCGACCCTGCATCAGTTCGACATTCCGGAAGCGGGGCTGCTGCTCATTCTCGGCGTCGACACGTTCCTCGACATGGGGCGCTCGGCGACGAACGCGGTGGGCAATTCGATCGCCAGCGCGGTCGTCGCGAAGTGGGAAGGAGAACTGATGTCGGAGTCCGAGGCCGAAGCGAACGCGGCGCGCCTGGATGCCGTTGCCGATGTGCAGGTGGCGGAGACGGCCAGCGATTGATGCGGCGGTCTGATAAGTGGTGAAAGAAAACGGGAAGCCCTGAACTGCACCCCAAAAGTTGGACCTGGATCCAGCCTTTGGGGTGTTTTTTGATCGACGAACTGCATCTCATTGCGGCGCGCCAGCCGCATCACGAGGAGAAACGGCGCGTCTGGAACACGCCCGGCCACCGCTCGACGATGATGGCGCGCCATGGCAACGCATCAGTTGTCTCTTGCGTGGACTTCCGTCGCGGCGCGCGCTAGCCTCGCGAGCAACGGCCTCCAAAACGCTTCCCCGTCGTAGGCTGCGGGTTCGATCGTGGTATCGAAGCGGATCGCGAGCGCGCGTTCCGCGGCGGTCAACGGTTCTGCCTGCTCGAGCTGGCTGGCGAGTACAGTCGTGTCCGCGTCGGACGCGTCGCAGCCCAAGGCCGCTCTTGCCGAGACCCGTGCAAGAAGCGTCGATGGGTTCGCGACGAAATCCAGGATGATGACCTGCAACCCCAGACGGTGTGCGAGCGAGATGAACGCGGCCCGGTTTCGTTCGCGCAGGAAGGTCGCATCGACGATTGCCGTATGGCCGCTTTCGAGCACGGTCTGCACGTGCACGAGCAAGCGCTCGTAAATCCCGTCGATCGCGGCTACCGAATAGGCCGAAGCCGGCAGCCGGGCTTCTTCAGCCTGGCCGGCGAGGCGCTTGCGCGCTGCGTCGCTCGACAGGCGGATCGCGCCGAGCCGCACGGCGAGCGCACGACTCGCGACCGATTTGCCCGAACCCGACACGCCGTGACAGAGCAGCAGGCATGGCTGCGCGTCACGTGCTCGCGCCGCGATGGCCGTTGCGACACGCAGATAGCGTGCGCGATCGACGGCATCGCCACGCAGCCGGGCCGCCAGCGCACGCACAAGTGCACGGTAGACCATATAGAACGGCAGCACGTCGAGCACCGCATGCGCGTCGAAACGCCGCATGCGCACCACGTACTCCAGCGGATCGTCGCCGGATTGCCGCATGTGCCGATGCTCACGCAACGCGCTGCCGAACGTGCAGCGCCGGCCATGTGCGACGACCGGCCAGACGTCGAGATACAGCGGCGCGGCAAACGGACGATTGAGGGTGCACTCGGCCTGCGCACAACGGCGGCGCTGCGCGAGACGCGTGAGATCGACGAAGCCGAACTTCACCGGCTTGACGATCTTGTACGCGTAGCGCCCTGCGAGATACACAACCGACAGATGAGTCTCGATGCGTCGGATCCGGCCGGCGGGATGAGGGTAGGTGACCGCTCGGCGCAGCGCGCGATCGACACGCAGTGCGTCGCGGCGTGCTTTGCCGCCTCTCAGCGCGAACGGGACGCGGCGCGTGCCGGACATGGCAGGTAAGCGGGCGAAAGCGCATGCAAGGCCGGCCGGCCAGACGGTTGCACAGCCTGAATGCGGTGCATGCGTGGCGGGTCGAACACGAGCTTGAACAGAATGTACAGTGTGCGCACGATTGGCACTCCTGGTCGGGTCGGCGTGCGTCGGAGATACGCGTGCCTACCAACCGAATTCAACCGAACTTCGGCGCATCGCTGCTTGACGTGCGTCAAGCGCGTTCGAGCATGAGGCAGTCGGGAGACGTTGCTGATACCGACGGCTGTTTCGTTAAGCTCAATGCACAGCGGCGGCGCCCGGATCTGGCCAATATCTGGTGCCGACATGCCGCGCAGCAAGGACTCAGCGCTTGACGACGCCTTGCGGGTGTCTCAATGAATGAATCTGAGCGTCACGCATTCTCGCGCGACGAGAGGCGGACGGCATGCTGCAGATGGGCAGGATGGGGATGTGAGCGGTGTCTCGCCAGGCGACAACGTCACGTTTCCGTCGGACGATCGGAACAGGATGCTTGATGCAGGTCAAGCGCGCACGAGCCGTCAAATCTACGCTTTCCGCAACAGCCACCAAACGGCGTGCCGCTGAGTCAGGTGATCATCATGCAGATCTCGTTTCCTGCCGAAAAACCGGAATACTGCGCTCCGGATCTCATTCTGGCCTTTCCGGCGCTCGTCGAGGGCGGTCGCGTTCAGTGTGCGATCACGGCCGAGGCGCTGGAGGATCATTTCGGCGCCGCCTCGCCTCGCGAGCAGGATCTCGCCGACGCCTTCGTGCGCAACCGTCCCGTTATCGAGTCCGTTGCGCGACGGATGCTGGAAGAGGTCGGAGGGCGGCCCGTCCTGCTGCACAGTGGATTCTTCCGGTTCTGTAGCTGACCTGCTCCCTTGCAAGGTTCGTGACGTTGACGCGTATCAAGCGCACGGCGGCACTGGCGGCTACGCTGGATTGCAGCGACGATTGTTCGTCCCTCACGCGAGCCCGATCTTGCGTCGATGAAGATCGATGTCACGGAAAGTGACGGAGCCTATTCCGTGAAAGCGGAACTGCCCGGCGTTGCGAAGGAGGACATCGATGTCCGGGTCACTGGCCGCACAGTGTCGATCAGCTCGCGGTCGAAAGGATCGACGACGGGCAATGCGCGTACCCGATCCGCGCATACCGCGACGGTGTTGCCGTCGATAATGAACCGCCAGGGTTGTGAATTGTGGCTCGATGGTGCCAGTACCGCATGACTCGGCAGCGTCATCAATTGATCGTCGAGGCGGGCGCCAGCGGCAAGTGAAGTAAGGGGGCTCATCAGACGATCTCCGGATAGCCGGCAAGCGGCGGAACGCAATTTCATCGTGTCAGCAACCGCCGGGGGCCCGTTGACACAGGTCAAGCGCCGGTTGCCGAGGCGTGCGGAGACCCCGCCGGGCGACTAGTCTTGAAGCAGTTGAGGCGCGCGCGATGAAGGGGGCGCGATGCAGGACGAACGGTGGCTCGAGCCGCTGCGGGATGCGGCGCGGGAATTGGCAATAGCGGAGGATGTACTGCAACGCTGGCTCGACGAGGAAATCGAGAGCCTCGGGGAAGGTGCGCGGGTACGTGACTATCTGATGGTGTTCGCAATCCGGCGCGTGCGCAGTCGACTGGCGGCTGTCCGCTCGGCCAGGCGGAGAAACTAGCATGCTTGCGATGGTATTCGATGGCGAAACGCCGCACTTGCGCGAGGCGCGCATGCCGGATCCGTTGCCCGCAGCCGGGCAACTGCTGATCGACGTGCGCACATGCGGCGTCTGCCGCACCGATCTCCACGTCATCGACGGTGATCTGCCGCATCCCAAGCTGCCTCTGGTTCCCGGACACGAAATCGTCGGGACGGTTGCGGCGCTGGGTGACGGCGTGACGGGTTTCTCCGTCGGCGACCGGGTCGGCGTGCCATGGCTCGGACATACGTGCGGCCACTGCGCGTACTGTTCTGCCGGACGGGAGAATCTGTGCGACACGCCGGGCTTTACCGGCTACACGATCGACGGCGGATATGCCGAGCGCACCGTCGCCGATTTCCGCTATTGCGTGCATCTGCCTGCGCGCTATTCCGACCTTCAGGCGGCTCCGCTCCTTTGCGCCGGCCTGATCGGCCATCGTACGCTGCGCATGGCAGGCGATGCGCAGAGAATCGGGATTTACGGATTCGGTGCGGCCGCGCATCTCGTTGCACAGGTCGCGCACCTGGAGGGACGCAAGGTCTTTGCCTTCACGAAATCCGGGGACACGGTTGCCCAGCAGCTCGCGCGCCGGCTGGGTGCGACATGGGCGGGCGGCAGCGACGAGCCGCCGCCGGAGACGCTCGACGCCGCGCTGATCTTCGCGCCCGTCGGCGCGCTCGTGCCTGTGGCGCTTCGCGCGGTCGACAAAGGGGGCATCGTCGTGTGCGGCGGCATTCACATGAGCGACATTCCGGCGTTTCCGTATGCCGCGTTGTGGGGGGAGCGCCGTATCGCGTCAGTGGCTAATCTGACGCGTGCGGATGCCGATGCATTCATGCGGCTTGCCGATGCGATGCCGTTGCAGATCGAGGCAGCCGGTTATCCGTTGGCCGACGCGAATCGCGCGCTCGACGACTTGCGCATGGGACGTGTGTCAGGCGCCGCTGTGCTGAACGTGCGCGGCTGATCGATGGCGCGTCTGATATGCGATTTCAGATGCGAGCGAGTCCTTCCGGGCCCACGATGCAAATCTGTTTGCCATGCGCTGCGGCCATCCCTTTGCGCTGGAATTTCGAGAGCATGCGGCTGTCGCTGACTTCGCTCAAGCCCGTCGGAGCAATCCCCCGCAGCGAAGATGCCATAGCGGCGCACGCCTTTGTCGAACTACACGTGCGGCAGCGGCAGAAATTGCACGCTTGACTCAGATCAACGGCGGCTGCGCGCGGCGCCCCATCAGCCCGTGCCATTCATGCCGCCAGTCGTGCGCCTGTGCGAGCATGCGCAACGCGTGGCGCACCTGGCTGCGGGAATACCAGACGGGATGGGTGCCCCGGTTCCAGTCGGACTGGTTTCCTGACCTCAGCCGGCTGGGCGTAGTCAACGAGGCCAGCATGCCGTGGCGAGACTGGATGGAGGCACTCGAGCGCGGGATGACGGAGATCTCCGGGAAGGATGGCGGTACGCTGATCGCCGAGGGGCGCCGGGACGGTGCGAATGTGACGAAGGAGGGTGCTCATGCGCGCTGACCGGGTCGCCTTCGTCACCGGCGGAATGGGCGGTCTCGGCGCCGCCATCAGCCGCCGCCTGCACGCTGCCGGCATGACGGTCGCGGTATCGCATTCGGAACGTAACGACCATGTCGCAACCTGGCTCGCGCGAGAACGCGATGCGGGGCGTACCTTTCAGGCATTCGAGGTCGACGTCGCCGATTTCGATTCATGCCAGGAATGCGGCAGACGCGTGCTCGATAAGCTGGGGCGTGTCGACGTGCTCATCAACAATGCGGGCATCACGCACGACGCCACGTTCGTGAAAATGACCAAGGGCATGTGGGATGCGGTGCTGCGGACCGATCTCGACGGCCTGTTCAACATGACGAAGCCGTTCGTCGCCGGCATGATCGAGCGCGGTTTCGGTCGCATCGTCAACGTCGGTTCAGTGAATGGCGAGCGGGGGGCCTTCGGACAGACCAACTATGCGGCCGCCAAGGCCGGCGTGCATGGCTTCACAAAGGCGCTGGCACTCGAGCTCGCACGGCACGGCGTGACCGTCAACACGGTGTCGCCGGGCTATCTCGCGACGCAGATGGTCGAGTCGGTGCCGAAGGAAGTGCTCGAAACGAAAATCCTGCCGCAGATTCCGTTAGGGCGCCTCGGGCAGCCTGACGAGATCGCGGCGCTCGTCGCGTTTCTGTGCTCGGATGAGGGCGCATTTGCAACGGGCGCCGATTTTTCCGTCAACGGTGGCATGCACATGCGATGAACGAGGTCGTCATGTCAGGTTCCGCCGTTCGAAATCCGGCACTTCGCGACATGGGGTCCTCTCCGGACACCAGTCGTCAACTGCTTGCCGATGAGTGCAAGCGCCCTGATGCAACGCCAGCCGAACAGTGGAATCGTGCAGCACACGCAGGTCTGGCCGCAATGACGTTCGGCCTGTCGCCGGTGTCGCTTGCCATGGCCATGTTCGACTGGGCCGCGCATCTCGCCGTGTCGCCGGGCAAGTGTTTTGAACTGGCGACGCACGCGTGGCTAGCGGCCGGCACGTTTCAGGCGGCGGCGCCGGCCGCCGGCGACGAAACGGACGAGAGCGATCTCGCGGTGCACGCGGGGGACGCCGATCCCCGTTTCGCGGCAGCGTCGTGGTCGAACTGGCCATTCAGCGCGTACCGCGACGGCTTTCTCGCGATCCAGCGCTGGTGGCGCGATGCGACGCGCGGCGTGCGGGGCGTCGAGCGGCACCACGAAGCGCTGGCCGGCTTCGCGGCGCGCCAGTGGCTCGATGCTTGCTCGCCCGGCAATTTCATCCTGACCAATCCGGTCGTGCTCGAAGCAACGATTCGAAGCGGTGGAGCGAACCTCGCGGCAGGCGCGCGGCATTGGCTCGACGACGCGAATGCGATGGCCGACCGCGTGTGCGGTGCGCACGCGCGCGATGCGCGGACGTATCTGCCGGGACGCGACGTCGCCATTACGCCGGGCCGCGTCGTATGGCGCAATGCGCTGTGCGAGCTGCTGCAATACGACCCCACGACGCCGGACGTCGCGCGCGAGCCGATCCTGATCGTGCCGTCGTGGATCATGAAGTACTACATCCTCGATCTGCAACCGCGCGACTCGATGATCCGCTTCCTCGTCGAATCCGGCTACACCGTGTTCGCGATATCGTGGCGCAACCCGGGCGCGGAGGCGCGCGATCTCGGACTCGACGACTACGTGCGAGACGGATTTTTTGCGGCACTCGACGCGGTTCGCGCAAGCTGCGGCGAAGCGGTTCATGCCGTCGGATATTGCCTCGGGGGCACGCTCCTCGCGATCGGCGCCGCAGCACTTGCGCGCGACGGCAGGCAGCACGACATGCTGAGGTCCGTGACACTGCTGGCCGCGCTGACGGACTTCAGCGAGCCCGGCGAACTCGGCCTGTTCATCGACGCAAGCGAACTGGCGGCGCTCGACGCGCTGATGTGGCGGCAAGGCTATCTGGACGGCTCGCAGATGTCCGCTGCGTTCCAGTTGCTGAACGCGCGCGACCTCATTTGGTCGCGCATGATGAGCGAGTACCTGCTCGGCCGGCGCACGAAGCCGAACGACCTGATGTCGTGGAACGACGACTCCACGCGCATGCCGTACCGCATGCACACCGAATACCTGACGCATCTCTTTCTCGACAACGATCTCGCGGCCGGCCGCTACTGCGTCGGCGGCCAGCCGGTCGCGCTGTCGGATATCGACGTGCCGATGTTCGTCGTCGGCACCGAGCGGGATCACGTGTCGCCGTGGCGCTCGGTCTACAAGCTGCACCTGCTCACGCACAACGCGCTGACCTTCGTGCTGACGGCAGGCGGCCATAACGCGGGGATCGTATCCGAGCCCGGTCATCGGGGCCGCCACTATCGCTGCGCGACGCGCGACCCGGATGCGCCTTACCGGAGCCGGCACGACTTCGTGAACGACACGCCGGTGGTCGAAGGGTCGTGGTGGACGTGCTGGTGCGACTGGCTGCGCGCCCGCTCGACGGGCGATACGCCCGCGCGCACGCCTGACGCGGGCCTCGGGCCGGCACCCGGCACCTATGTGCTCGAGACTTGAACAGCGGTAGCCATGTCGACATGGGCGACGACGAGTGACTGCCGGGACCGATTCCGCCGGCAGACGGCGCACTCCCGCCGCTGATGATACGTGCGCGCGCCGGACCGCCGCTTTCGGTCGCTGTCGTGCATCCGTGCGATCCGGCAAGCATCGCCGCGCTCGCCGGGATTTTCGATTAACGCACCGGTGCCCGAGCGAGCGACGGGGATGCTGGCCGCCCGCTGATCTGTATCAATCGCACCCTGCGTCGCGTGACCTACCGTGGTCGTAAGACGCTCGACTAGCCGGCTCGAACGGCCGGCCAGGTACGGCGCGAGCGAGGTATCGCATGACAATGCGCGACATCGTGATGGAAATCGACGGAACGCGGCTCGATGGCGTGCTGACGACGCCGTATGGCGCGCGCGGCCTCGTCGTGTTCGCGCACGGCAGCGGCAGCAGTCGCCTGAGTCCGCGCAATCGCGCGGTTGCGGCGACACTCGTGAAGGCGGGATTCGCGACACTCCTTTTCGATCTGCTCGAACGCGACGAGGAATACGTCGACAATCGTACAGGTCTCTATCGCTTCGACATCCGGCTGCTCGCGAATCGTCTGTCGGCCGCGATCTCATGGGCGCGGGCGCAGCCAGATACCGGGTCGCTGCCGGTCGGCCTGTTCGGTGCCAGCACAGGCGCGGCGGCCGCCCTTGTCGCGGCCGCGCACGATCCGGGCGTCGGCGCCGTCGTGTCGCGCGGCGGCCGTCCGGACCTGGCCGGCGACGCGCTCGAGCACGTGAGCGCGCCGACGCTGCTGATCGTCGGCGCGTGTGACGAGCAGGTGCTGCAACTCAACCGGCTGGCCGCTGCGCGCCTGACTTGCGAAACCGCGATCGAAATCGTGCCGGGCGCGACTCATTTGTTCGAGGAGCCGGGCGCGCTCGACACTGTCGCGCGGCTCGCCGCCGCATGGTTCAATCGCTGGCTTTCTGCCGGCCTCCGATAGAGGGTTCGTTCGTGGCCGATTCGCCTGACCAAAGCGATGTTCTGGATGGGCTCGTCGAGAAACCGGACCGGGTCACGTGCCGGGCGGGGCGTACCCCGGGAGGAGGACAGCTGCTCGTTCCGGTGGGCGACGGAACGCGGGCGACCGCCTGCGCGAGACCGAACGCATGGCGCTACGGAGCCGATATTCGCGGTTCGCACATATCTCGAGGCATCGCACGTGCGTCTCTGCCGATTGATCTGACTCAACGCGCGGCAGGCACACTCGGCAAGAATGACGGACGCGTATTGAACGAGGTGCATCGTGACCGTCCGGTTGATCGTCTGCCTGTTCCTGCTGTCGTGCGTGCCGTCAGCCGTGCTCGGCGACGACGTCACGCCGTTGCCGCCGCGCGTGCTGATCCTCGTCTATCACCGGTTCGCGAGCGAGCGGCTGGATTCGATGACGGTGCGTACGAACACGTTCCACGACCAACTGCAAGCAATCGATGCGGCCGGCTACCGGATCGTGCCGCTCGCCGATGTCGTGCGCTGGCATGCCGGCGACGCCGTCGCAATTCCGCCGCGCGCCGTCGCGATTACGGTCGACGACGGCCATCGCTCCGTCTATGACGTGCTGCGCCCGATCCTCGCGCAACATCCGGTGCCGGTCACGCTCTTCATCTACCCGTCGGCGATTTCCAACGCCAGCTACGCGATGACGTGGGATCAACTGCGCACGCTCGGTGCATCGGGCGAATTCGACATCGAATCCCATACCTACTGGCATCCGAATTTCGCGACCGAGCGGACGCGACGGTCACCGGACGACTTCCGGCGCTTCGTGTCCTGGCAATTGAGCCGCTCCCGCGACCGGCTCGAAACCGAAACCGGCAAGCCGGTCCGCCTGCTGGCCTGGCCGTTCGGCGTCCACGACGCGGACACGGAGCAGCTCGCCGCTCGCGAAGGCTACGTCGCCGCGTTCACGATCGACGCGCGGCCCGTGCGGCGCGCCGACCCTGCGATGGCGCTGCCGCGCTACCTGATGACCGATGCATGCGACACGCGCTGCATGAACGGCCTGCTTCGCGCCGCCGGAGGCAACCGTGGCTAGCCGCGCGATCGTCTGGGTCATGCTGTTCTTCGCCGGGCTCGCAGCGCATGCGGCGACGGTGACGGTCACGGTCGTCGATGCCGCGAGCGGACGCCAGCTGCCCGGTGCGATCGGCTACGCGGCGGGTGAGAGCCGCATCGCCGATGCCGCCGGCAAGTTTGCCGTCCCGGCGGACGGCAGCGGAACGAACGTGAGCGTGCGGATGCCGGGCTACACGCGCGCGGAGATCACGCTGGTCGGACATGACGCCACGCGCACGATCCGCATGACGGCACTGCGCCCGAAGGCCGTCTATCTGTCGGCTTACGGCGTCAACGACCGGACGCTGCGCGATGCGGTGCTGGCGCTGCAGGGCAAGACGGCCATCAACGCGCTCGTGATCGACGTGAAGGGCGACAGCGGGATGACGCCTTATCGCAGCCTCGCGCGCGAAATCGCCGGCGCGGCGGACCCGATCCCCGGCCGCGAGGGCCGCGCGACGGATCTGCCGGCGCTGCTCAGGACCTTTCATGCGCGCGGCCTCTACCTGATCGCACGCATCGTCGTGTTCAAGGACGATGCGCTGGCCCGAGCGCATCCCGATTGGGCCGCACGCGATGCCGCCGGCGAAATCTGGCGCGACCGCGAACAGCAACGCTGGATCGATCCGACCGTTCGCGCCGCGCGGGAACACATTTATGACGTCGCGGAAGAGGCCGCCCGAATGGGTTTCGACGAGATCCAGTTCGACTATCTGCGGTTTCCCGACGCCAACGCCCTGCGGTTCAGCGTGGCGAACACCGAGGCGAACCGCGTGGCAGCAATCACGGGTTTCCTGGCGGGTGCGCGCGAGCGCCTGCGGCCATACAACCTCTACGTGTCGGCGGACATCTTCGGCTACGTCTGCTGGAATTTCGACGACACGTCGATCGGGCAGCGGCTCGAGACGTTCGGGCGAGTCGTCGACTACATTTCACCGATGCTGTATCCGTCCGGGTTCACGTGGGGATTGCCGGGCTGCCGGAAGCCCACCGACAAACCCGGAGAGATCGTTTCCCGGTCGCTGGAGGAGGCGAAGCGTCGCACTGGCCTCGATGGCGTACGTTTCCGGCCATGGCTGCAGGCGTTTCGTGACTATGCGTTCGATCATCGTGTGTTCGATGCCGATGAGATCCGTGCACAAGCGGATGCGGCCGACGCTGCAGGCACAGACGGGTGGATGCTATGGAATCCGCGCAATCGCTACGAGCCAGAAGCGCTGCCGCGCTGATCGGAATGCTGGTACTGGCGCTGCCGGGCAGCGTCGCAGGTGCGGCCGGCGACGCGGCGGCACTTCGCGACGCGGACCGGCAGGCGGCCGCCACGGTTGCCGCCGCGATTGCGTCCGAGATCGCGGATCGCCATGTTGCCGGCGCGGTCGTCCTCGTCGGCGATGCCGAAGGCGTCCGCTATCGGGTCGCGAGCGGCATGCGCACGACAGCGCCGGTGCCGGATGCGATGACGGCCGATACGATCTTCGATCTCGCCTCGCTGACGAAGGCCGTCGCCACCGCGACGGCGATCCTGCAGCTCGCAGAGCGTGGCAAGCTGGCGCTAGACGCACCGGCCGCCCGCTACTGGCCGGCTTTCGCCGCGCACGGCAAGGACAGCATCACGGTCCGGCAGCTGCTCGCGCATACGTCGGGCCTGCCGGCCGGCGTGTCGTCGGCGCGGGCGCTGCACTCCCGCGCGGCGGTCCTCGCCGATGTGGCGGCGATGCCGCCGGTCGCGTCGCCGGGCGCGCACGTCGTCTATAGCGACATCAATTACGTGGCGCTCGGCGAAATCGTCGAGCGCGTAAGCGGCGAACCGCTCGACGCATGGTGCGCGACCCACGTCTTCGCGCCGCTCGGGATGCACGATACGCGCTTCCGGCCCGGTACCCGCATGCTTGCGCGCGTCGCGCCAACGCGTGCAGCGCAGAGTCGTGCGACGACCGGCGCGCGCGTGAACGACCCGATTGCGGCGGCAATGGGCGGCGTCTCGGGCAACGCGGGGCTGTTCTCCACCGCTGACGATCTCGCGCGCTTCGCGCGCATGGTGCTGCATGACGGCGTGCTCGGCGGCCGGCGCATCCTGCAGCGCGACAGCGTCGCCGTGCTGGAAACGCCGGCGACGCTCGACGCCGAAGGCGATGCACGCACCGCGGGTTGGGCGCTGCAGCCGCCGCTCGTTGCGAACCGCTACCGGTTGCCGGCGGCGGGCGCGATCGCCCATCTGGGCTATACGGGCACCGGTCTGTGGATCGACTTCGTCACCCGACGCTTCGTCGTCGTGCTGACGAGCCGCCTGTATCCGGACGCGACGGGCGACGCGCAGCCGTTGCGCGCCCAGGTGCTGGGCATCGTGTCGAGCCGCGCGCCGCCGGTATCGGGCGCGCAGATCGCCGTGCGCGTGCCCGCGATGGCGGCGGCCGTTGCGCAGGCGGCGCGCCTGCCGGCGTCGACGGGAACGGTGCTGACCGGCATCGACGTGCTCGCGGCGACTGGATTCGCGGCCGTCGCCGGCAAGCGCATCGGCGTCGTCACGAACCGCAGCGGCTTCGATCGCGAGGGCAGGCGCACGATCGACCTGCTTGCGCAGGCGCCGGGGGCCCGGCTCACGGCGATCTTCGCGCCGGAGCACGGCCTCGATACCGATGTCGACACGACGTTCGGCGATACGGTTGACGTGCGCACGAACGTGGCGGTCCATAGTCTGTACGGCGACCGTCGGAGGATTCCGCCAGCGGCGTTGTCGGACGTGGACGTGCTCGTCTTCGACCTCCAGGATGCCGGCGTGCGTTTCTTCACGTATATCGCGACACTCGGCTACGCGCTCGAAGCTGCCGCGGCCGCGCACATCCCGATCGTGGTGCTCGACCGGCCGGATCCGCTCGGCGCGGACCTTGCCGGCGGACCGGTGTCGGATCCCGATGCCGGATCCTTCACGAATTATTACCCGCTGCCGCTGATGCATGGGATGACAGTCGGTGAACTGGCCCAACTGTTCAACGATCGGCTCGGGATCGGTGCGCAACTCTCCGTCGTGCCGATGCAGAACTACCGGCGTGCGATGCGCTTCGACGACACCGGGCTCGGCTGGGTGCCGCCTTCGCCGAACCTGCGCGATCCTGTCGCGCTGTCGCTGTATCCGGACGTTGGCCTCGTCGAAGGCGCAGACGTCAGCGTCGGGCGCGGCACCGCGACCCCGTTCGGCGTGGTCGGTGCGCCGTGGATCGACGGCCGTGCACTCGCGGACGATCTCCGCGCGATGCACTTGAACGCGACGTTCGCGCCGACCCGGTTCGTACCGGTGGAGGGCACCCACCGCGGCGCGCTGTGCGAGGGCGTGCGGATTGCACGAACGCCGGGGCCGTTGCGGCCAGGGGCGCTCGGACTCGCGCTGGCGCTCGCGCTGCACCGACGCTATCCAGGCCGCTTCCGGATTGACGCGATCCGCGCGTCGGTCGGTTCGAAGGTCATTGCCGACATGCTGAACGACGGGCATCCGCTCGACGAGATCGAGAGGGGCGCCGATGCGCAGAACGCCGTGTTCGAGCGCGAGCGTGCAACGTATCTGCTGTATTGACGCTCGCGGATACCACCATCGTCAGCTTGCGTCATCGGCAAACAGCCGGTGCTCGGGTTCGGCCTGCTCGGTATCGACGCACTGCACATGCCAGCGGCCGGCATCCGGCGCATGATGTGCGTGCCGGTACCAGCGTGCCATGCCGGATGCGCCGACACACGGCGCTTTGGCATTGCCGGACGCGAAGTCGTCGAGGACGACGAGCGGGTGGTCGGAATCGGGCGCGGCAAGCCGGATGCCGTCGCCAGCTCGTGCAAGCGTCCCCCATGACGGTATTGCCATTGCGTCGTGCCCCTCGCACGACCACTTGTGCTCGTCGAAATCAAGCCAGACGATCGCATAGGCCGATGAGCCGGCTTGCGCGAATGTGTCGAGATGAACCGTGATGCGCACGGCAGACTCCTGTAATGAATGGCTGCAACAATTGGGTGGATCAGCGACGCACATGCGGCGCGCCGCGCCGACGCCTTGTACGAGGCGCCGGCCGGGCATCGTTGATCGAACGCAAGCCTGGTGGTTTCGGGCCCCGGTTGAGCGGCGTCGACGACGCGCGCAAGTCCGAGCCGGTATGTTTGCTCGACGGCGGGCCGGATCTTCACGGCGACAGCGCTGAATCGAACGCATCGCGCTTCGTTCGAGGCCTTCAACCACGTTGATTCACATCAATATCCGGTCGCCAGAAAGGTCGATGTTGAAAACAAGATGCTTTGATCCACTGCGTTGCCTTACTCGTGTGACAAGGGAAACGTCCCGGAAGGATTCATGTCGGCGTGGGTAAGCAGGCATCCTGACCTCGAGCACCGTCTTCCTAACGTCATACTGGGAATCGTGTCTTCTGCAGCGATTCTCGCCTTCGACTATGCGCTGCAAGTATTCGTATGATGATGACCTCAGTCCTGCAGTCGGCGCGTGCGGCTCGGGTCCTTTTGCGACGCAGGCATTGCTCTCCGTGCCGGCTGCGGCGCGGCAACATGCCGGTACGGCGGAACGGGCTGCATGTGCGACCCGAGTGCATCGACCATCGGTGATACTGAAATGAGCGACGACACGCTCGTTACGCCCGCTGACACCAAGCCCGTTCTGAATTACCCGTGCGGCAAGGCAGCGGTGCCAGGGGCGGCGCACGAGGTTGCGCCAGGGGTGCTGTGGATGCGTATGCCAATGCCGCTCAGCCTGATGAGTCACGTCAATCTGTGGGCGGTGCGGGACGGAAACGGGTGGGCGGCCTTCGACACCGGGCTGCAGACCGGCGACACCGCAGATGCATGGCGCAGGCTCTTCGCAGGGGGCGGCGCACTGGCACCGGGTGGACTGACACGGCTCTTCGTCACACACTCGCATCCGGATCATAGTGGCTTGGCAGGGTGGCTGACGCGCAAGTTCGGCTGCCGCCTCTGGATGACACGGACGGAATACCTGATGTGCCGCGTCATGACGGCGGAGGTCGGTCGCGATGCGCCCGACGATGTCGTGCGCTTCTATCGAAGCGCAGGCTGGGACGACGATGCGATCGACGTCCACCGAACTTGCTTCGGCGGTTTCGGCAAGTATGTGTACGCACCACCGGACAGTTATCAGCGCGTGCGCGACGGCGAGGAACTGCGCATTGGCGACCACATATGGCGCGTCGTCGTTGGCACCGGACACGCGTCGGAGCATGCGTGCTTCCATTGTCCTGAGCTGAAGCTGCTGATTTCGGGCGACCAGGTTCTGGCGCGGGTCTCGCCCAACGTTTCGGTCATCCCCACCGAACCCGATGCCAATCCGACCGGCGACTGGCTGGATTCACTGGGCAAGCTGCGGCTCGAAATACCCGATGATGTCCTGGTGTTGCCGGGTCACGATGAGCCGTTCCGCGGACTTCACCTTCGGCTCGACTATCTGAAGCGCAGCCAGCACCTTGCATTGGATCGTGTGCGGGAGGCGTTGCGCGAACCCAGGCGAGCAGTTGACGTATTTCCGCAGTTGTTCTCGCGTCCCATAGGATCCGATCCCGATCTACTGGACGTGGCCACCGGCGAGAGCATTGCGCATCTGAATTATTTGCTGCATCGGCGCGAAGCCGAGGTGAAACTCGATAGCGACGGCGTCGCCTGGTATCGCATCAAATGACGCAGCGTGGAATTTTTCAACTGGCTCGCATCACGGTGACCATGAACCTGATCGGGATCGTCGCCGACACTACTGCGATTCGAGCCATGTGGCGACCGCTTTGGCGTCGTCGGAATCCAGCGTATGAGCGACGGCCGTCATGACGGGGGCATTGGCGCGCGTCCCGTTCTTGAAGACTTCGATCTGCCGAAGCAGGTATTCCCGGTGTTGCCCCGCAAGCCGCGGAAACGCGCCGGCACCCTGGCCCTGCGGGCCATGGCACGAAGCGCATGCCGGGGTCCCCCGGTCCGGTACGCCATGCTCGAAAATATCCTTCCCTCTCGCCATCAGCGCTGCGTTGCCTGTGTAGCCATGTACCGGTTCCTGATGCGAGTAATAGTCTGCAAGCGATGCGATCGTCACATCGTCGAGCCGCGACGCGATACCCCACATATACTCGCGCGCATGCGTTTCGCCCCGCGTGTGCTCGCGGAAACCCTTGAGCTGCACAGTGAGATATTCCGGTGTCTGAGCGCTCAAGCGCGGGAACATGGGTGATTCGCTGTGCCCACGAGCACCGTGGCAAGTGGCACAGAGCTGCCGGGCAAGAAGTTCCCCGTCCTCAGCGCGCGCAAGCGACGGCAAGCTGCCGATCGCAATGACGATCGATAGCAGCGACATCGGCAAAAGAAGCAGTTTGTTCATCGACGCTCCACTGTAGAGGCCGGCATCCGCGCCGCCTGCGTCGCAACGACAAATCCAGTGTGAGAGCGCCCAAGGAGAGGGGCTTTGATTGAAGTCAAATACAAGGATTTCTCAGGGTACGCGTTGTAAGCGGGCGCGGCCCGTCGAGATGAACGCCTCACGCGCCACGGCGCCAATTCCGCACCGATTCGCACGTTGACCTTTAGCAACGAGGGGCTTCCGCGTCGGCAGACAACGAATCCGCCATGATTCGCATTCCATAACGGCTGACCGCGATGCTCCGGGATTCCGCCGATTACCCATCGTCAATGCGCAGCTTCCGACCGCTGGTGCTGCGCGCCGCCAAGCGTTCAGCGCGGCAACTCGGAGGCTGACGGTGCGCGCAGAGAACGCAGCACGCCATTCATGCACAACCGAGCGGGCAACGAGCATGGTGAGGCTTGCCATGATGTGCGAAGGGATGCGCGTGCATGCTTCGACCTGCTCGCTTCTTGCTTGAGCAAACAGGAACCGAGAGCCAAGTGTTCGCAATTGTTGATCAGCAGCCGGCAGTCGCGTTCGCCAAGGCGAGACATTGCACGTTGCATGACTGCCAGGGCGATGAATCTCGCGATGGAAAACTGATCGCTGTTCAGGTCGCAATCTCAAAAATGCGTGAATTCTGTGTCCACGTATAAACGCAGGGGTATCACGCAGTCTCCGCAGGTGGAGCCGGTACGCAGGCATCGACTTATGGTGTACGGAAATGCCGCCCCTAAATTGCTGTAATCACCGGGCGGCGCAGTTGCCACATGTAGCTGGGGCGATAATTTCAACATTATAGAAATAATGTCAAAAGTGTCGGGCTGGATGATTGGATATTTAACGGTTTACGTTGTATTATTCACAAAAAATTCAGCCACCTCTGACCATGTCCGACATCGCCGCCGATGAATCCCGCCTCGCCGCCGAAATCGAGCGCCTGAAGGCCGATTTCCCGAAAACCCGCGAGCTGTACCGCGAAGCCTGCGCGCTGCTGTTTTTCCGGTTCGGCATCACGCCGACTGCGAACCGCCTCTACCAGCTCGTCCGCAAAGGCAGCATGAGCACGCCCACGGCAGTGCTCGGCGAGTTCTGGGCCGAACTCCGGGAAAAGAGCCGGGTGCGGATCGCGCATCCGGATTTGCCGTCCGATCTGCAGGCGGCTGCGGGCGAACTGGTCGCGACGCTATGGCAGCGCTCGACGGCCGCTGCGGAAACGGCCCTCGACGCATTGCGCGCGGACGTGGAGTCGGAAAGGGTGGCTGCGCGCGCGGAGGTCGCTGCACTGCAGGCCGAACTGGCGCGTACCGAGACGGCACTGGAACAACGCACGACTGCTCTGCTGGCCGCGCAGGTGCGGATTCAGGAACTCGAGCAGGCGCGGGCAGCCGACGGGGCGTCGCAGCGCGCGCTGGCCGCGGAGGTCGAGCGCCTGCAGGCCGACAACGCGGAAGGGGACCGCGCGCTGGCGCAGGCGCGTGAGGATTTCACCGCTCAACTCGATCGGCTGCGCGACGATGCGAGTCGCGCCGAGGACCGGCTGCGCGCATCGGAAAAGCGCGCGCTTCAGGAGATAGATCGCGAGCGGACGGCCGCCGTGCGGCTGCAGAAGGAGATCGATGCGATGGCCGCGCGCGCCGAGCAGCGCCAATTGCAAAGCGACGTGCAGCATCGCAGCGATGTCGCCGCGCTGCAGGCGCAACTCGGCGACGCGCTGCACCGGTGCGGGGTGCTCCAGGGACAGCTCGACGGCGCACAGGCGGCAAACGCGGCGTATGTCGTCGAACTCGAAGCGTTGCGCAACGCGCGCGCGATACGGTTGCCCGCACGCCGCACGCCGGCGCGGGCCGCAAGCGGCGGCGGTCATGCGGCGAAGCCGGGCGTCAAGCGGCGTTCGTCGAAGGGTGTCTGATGCTGCATGCAGCCGCAGCCGCAGCCGCAGCCGCAGCCGTAGCGGCAGCCGTAGCCGCCCAAGCCGCAGCTACTGCCACAGTCACAGCCGAAGCCACATGCGCACGACGCCGGATTCCATTCACGATGGCAGTCCGCCGGCGTCGCACCTCGCACCTCGCGCTTCGCACGAAGCCATTGGGGTAAAGTGCGGCTCAAAATGCGGTCCGTCCGTTACTAGACGACCGGTCTAATCGTTTGCTACCATACGCCACCATGAATGCATCTTCAGGCGCGGAAGTCCGCCAGCACATCCTGAATATCGCGAAGCCGATCATGCTCCACAAGGGGTTTTCGGCGGTCGGTCTGAACGAGATTCTCGCCGCGGCGGGCATCCCGAAGGGCTCGTTCTATCACTATTTCGGCTCGAAGGAGGCGTTCGGGGAAGCGCTGCTCGAAGCGTATTTCGACGGCTATCTCGAGCATCTCGACAACCTGCTGCTCCGGCAGCCGGGCTCGGCCGCCGCGCGCCTGATGAGCTACTGGGGCAACTGGCTGCACACGCAGTGTGCGGACGATCCGGAAGGCAAGTGCCTCGCGGTGAAGCTCGGCGCCGAGGTGTCCGATCTGTCCGAGTCGATGCGCGCGGTCCTGCGGCGCGGCACCGGCCAGATCATCGACCGGCTCGCGGCCAGCATCGAAGCGGGGCTCGCGGATGGTTCGCTGCACGGGATCGCCGATCCGCTGCACACGGCGTCGACGCTGTATGAGCTGTGGCTCGGCGCGACGCTGCTGGAGAAGATGCACCGCAACCGCAAGCCGCTCGAAACGGCCATGGCCGCGACGCTGCGGATGCTGAATCTGCCGCAGCCGGACATGCCCGGCGAGCGGTCGTAACCAAGGCGCGCATTGGCGCGCCTTATTTTGTGCCAGTGTCTAGACGACTGGTCTACTAACCAGGCACGTATCCACGTTGACGGAGGTTCACATGCCGCAAAGCAAGACCGCAAACCGCAGGATCGTCCTGACTTCGCGCCCGGCGGGCGCGCCCACGCCGGACAACTTCCGCATCGAAACCGGCGCGGTGCCGGCGCTCGCGCCGGGGCAGGTGCTGCTGCGCACGGTCTGGTTGTCGCTCGACCCGTACATGCGCGGCCGGATGAGCGACGCGCCATCCTATGCGCCGCCGGTCGAACTCGGCGACGTGATGGTCGGCGGGACGGTCAGCGAGGTCGTGTCGTCGAACCTGCCCGCCTACCGGACAGGCGATCTGGTGGTCGCGAGCGGCGGCTGGCAGGACTACGCGGTCTCGGACGGCTCGGGCCTGATTCCGCTCGGCCGCGGCTTCGCGCATCCGTCGCATGCGCTCGGCGTGCTCGGCATGCCGGGCTTCACCGCGTACGTCGGGCTGCTGAAGATCGGCGAGCCGAAGGCCGGCGAGACTGTGGTCGTCGCGGCGGCGAGCGGCGCGGTCGGCGCAGTCGTCGGCCAGATTGCGAAGCTGAAGGGCTGCCGTGTGGTCGGCATTGCCGGCGGCGCGGACAAGTGCGAGTACGTGACCGGTACGCTCGGCTTCGACGCGTGCATCGACCATCGCGATCCGGCATTTGCGGGCAAGCTGGCCGACGCGTGCCCGAACGGCATCGACGTCTATTTCGAAAACGTCGGCGGCGCGGTGTTCGACGCGGTGCTGCCGCTGCTGAATGTTCACGCGCGCGTGCCGGTTTGCGGTCTGATCGCGCATTACAACGACAGCGCGCTGCCGGCCGGCCCGAACCGCATGCCGCTGTTGATGGCCGCGGTGCTGCGCAAGCGCATCCGGATGCAGGGCTTCATCATCTTCGATCACTACGCGGACAGCCATGCCGCGTTCCAGAAGGACATGAGTGAATGGGTCGCGCAAGGCAAGGTGAAGGCGCGCGAGGACGTCGTCGCGGATCTGGCCGACGCGCCTGCCGCGCTGATCGGGCTGCTCGCCGGCAAGAACTTCGGCAAGGTCGTCGTGCGGGTCGGCCCGGACGAACTGGCCTGACCGACCTGACGCAGTGAAGCCGCGTTGCACGCTGGCGTCGCATGACGCCGGCTTGTGGCATTCTCGATCCCGCCTCGAAGGAGTAACGACATGCCTGTCTATGTGATTGCCTCGCTGATTCCGAAGCCCGAATACGCAGAGCGCGTCGAAGCGGAACTGCGCGGCATGGTCGCCGCGTCGCGCACCGAACCGGGCAACCGGCGCTACGACCTGTTCCGTCACGCAGACGGCGCGCCGGGCTTTCACCTGTTCGAGATCTACGACGACGCACAGGCGCTCGAAGCACATCGCTCGAGCGCGCATTACGTCGCGTATCGCGCGAAGGCCGGCGAATGGCTCGCGGAACCGCCGGTCGTCAAGGTTCTGACGGCCATCGACGCCGTGCAGCCGTAACCGGTCCGCAGCCCGTCTACCTGGCGAGCGCATCCCGCGCGCCGTCCCCACACCACATCGGCCCCGGAGGCTGAATGATCACCCTGAACATCAACGGCGCGACCCATGCAGTCGACGCACCCGATGACATGCCGCTACTGTGGGTGTTGCGCGACGTCGTCGGCCTGACCGGCACCAAGTTCGGCTGCGGCATCGCGCAGTGCGGCGCGTGCACGGTGCACCTCGACGGCGTCGCGGCGCGTTCGTGCGTGCTGCCGGTCGCGGCGGTCGGCAACCGGAAGATCACGACGATCGAAGCGGTGGGCGCGACACCCGCCGGACGCAAGGTGCAGCAGGCCTGGCGCGAACTCGACGTCGTCCAGTGCGGCTACTGCCAGTCGGGCCAGGTGATGACGGCGAGCGCGCTGATCGCGTCGAACCCGCACCCGAGCGACGCCGACATCGACGCCGCGATGGCCGGCAACATCTGCCGCTGCGGCACCTACAACCGCGTGCGCGCGGCGATCAAGCAAGCCGCGAAGGAGGCCTGAGATGCAACGACCCTCACACTCGCATTGCTCGTTGCCCCTGGAGGAGGCGGTCAGCCGCCCACGGCCGTTATTGCAACGCCGGCCGGCTTCGCAGGCGCAGAGCGGTACGCTGCGAATTCCCTGCTACGCCCTTGGGGCGGCCCTGCGGAGGCTGACATGTCACGCGGACTGATCGAAGCGGGCCGGGCCCGCGCGGCGGTGTCGCGCCGCACGTTCCTGAAGTTCGGGATGTCGCTCGGCGCGGCGGCGGGCGGCGGGCTGCTGCTCGGCTTCAGCGTGCCGGCGATGGGCGGCGATGCGCGGCGCTCGGTGATCGGCGGCGATGCGGACGAAGCGCAGCGCCCCGGCGTGTTCGCGCCGAATGCGTTCGTGCAGATCGACCGCAACGGGCAGGTCACGCTCGTGATGCCGAAGGTCGAGATGGGGCAGGGCGTGTACACGTCGATCCCGATGCTGATCGCCGAGGAGCTCGAAGTGCCGCTGTCGAGCGTGACGCTCGACCACGCGCCACCCAACGAAAAGCTGTTCCTCGACCCGCTGCTCGGCGGCCAGCTGACCGGCGGCTCGACGTCGATCCGCTACGCATGGGAGCCGCTGCGCCGTGCGGGCGCGACCGCGCGCACGCTGCTGGTCGCGGCGGCCGCGAAACAGTGGCACGTCGATCCGGCAACCTGCCGCGCAGAAAACGGCGAGGTGCAGCATCCGCCGAGCGGGCGCCGCGCGTCGTACGGCCAGCTCGCGGCTGCCGCTGCGAAGCTGCCGGTGCCGAACGACGTCGCGCTGAAAAAGCCCGACGAATTCAAGCTGATCGGCAAGCCGGTCAAGCGTCTCGATTCGCCGGAGAAGGTCGACGGCACCGCGCAGTTCGGCCTCGACGTGCGGCTGCCGGGCATGCTGTACGCGGTGATCGTCAACAGCCCCGTGTTCGGCGGCACGGTCGCGAACGTGGACGACACGGCCGCGAAGCAGATTCGCGGTGTGCGGCAGATCGTGCGCGCCGACAACGCGGTCGCGGTGGTCGGCGATCACACGTGGGCGGCCAAGCGCGGCGCGTCGGCACTCGTCGTGAAGTGGAACGAAGGCGCGGGTGCGAAGGTGTCGACGAAGGACATCGCCGCGGATCACGCGCGGGCCGCGGACAGCGGCAAGGGCGCGGTCGCGCGCAAGGACGGCAACGTAGATCGCGCGTTTGCCGGCGCGAAGACGCGCGTCGACGCCGTCTACGAGCAGCCGTTGCTCGCGCACGCGACGATGGAGCCCGTCAACTGCACGGTGCACGTGCGGGCGGACGGCTGCGAGATCTGGGTCGGCACGCAGGTGCCGGCGCGCGTGGTCGATACCGCGCAGCGCATCACGGGCTTTCCGGCCGAGAAGATCGTCGTCCACAACCATCTGCTCGGCGGCGGCTTCGGCCGGCGTCTCGAGACCGACATGGTCGCGCAGGCGCTCAAGGTCGGCCGGCAGGTGAATGCGCCGGTGAAGGTCGTGTGGACGCGCGAAGAGGACATCCAGCACGACATGTACCGGCCGTACTACTACGACCGGATTTCCGCGGGCCTCGACGCGAACGGCAAGCCGGTCGCGTGGCGGCACCGGATCGTCGGCTCGTCGATCCTCGCGCGTTTCGCGCCGCCGGCCGTCAAGGACGGCGTCGATCCGGACGCGGTCGAGGTCGCGGCCGAGCTGCCGTACGACCTGCCGAACCAGCTCGTCGACTACGTGCGGCAGGAGCCGCGCCACGTGCCGACTGCGTTCTGGCGCGGCGTCGGGCCGACGCGCAGCACGTTCGTCGTCGAGAGCTTCATCGACGAACTCGCCGCGCAGACGAAAACCGATCCCGTGCAATACCGCCGCGCGCTGCTCGGCAAGACGCCGCGCGCGCGGAACGTGCTCGACGTCGCCACGCAGGCGGCGGGCTGGGGCGGCGCGCCGCTGCCGAAGGGGCAGGGCCGCGGCGTGTCGGTGATGCACGCGTTCGGCAGCTTCTTCTCGATCGTCGTCGACGTCGCGGTCGACGATGGCGACGTGCAGGTCACGCGCGTCGTGTGCGCGGTCGACTGCGGGATGGTCGTGAATCCGAGCACGATCGAGGCGCAGGTGCAGGGCGGCATCATCTTCGGGATCACGGGCGCGCTATACGGCGAGATCACGATCGAGGACGGCCGCGTGATGCAGAGCAACTTCACCGACTACCGGATGCTGCGGATCAACGAGACACCGCCGATCGACGTGCACCTCGTGAAAAGCGGCGAAGCGCCAGGCGGGATCGGCGAGCCGGGCACGGCCGCGACGGCGGCGGCGCTGTCGAACGCGATCTTCGCGGCGACCGGCAAGCGCCTGCGGAAGCTGCCGGTCGGCAACCAGCTGAAAACCGCCTGACATCGAGGAACCGGATGAGTCGAATCACAACCCTGGCACGCGCCGTAAACCTGATCGGCGCGGCTGTCGTCGCGCTGATGGTCGGCACGGCCGCGCAGGCTGCCACCCAGACCGCCGCGCCCGACGACGCGCTGATCGCACGCGGCGCGTATCTCGCGAGCGCGGGCGATTGCGTCGCGTGCCACACCGCGCCGCGCGGCACGCCGTTCGCGGGCGGTCTGAAGATGGAGACGCCGCTCGGCGCGATCTACGCGACCAACATCACGCCGGACCCGGACACGGGCATCGGCCGCTACACCGAGGCGGACTTCGCGCGCGCACTGCGCGCGGGCGTCGCGAAGGACGGCCACAACCTGTATCCGGCGATGCCGTATCCGTCGTACGCGAAGCTCCGTGACGACGACGTGAAGGCGCTCTATGCGTACTTCATGAACGGCGTCGAACCCGTGAAGCAGGCGAACCGCGCGTCCGACATCCCGTGGCCGCTCAACCTGCGCTGGCCGCTGAAGCTGTGGAACGCGGTGTTCCTCGACACGGCGGCCTACACGGACAAGGCCGGCCGGGATCCGATGTGGAATCGCGGCGCGTATCTCGTGCAGGGTCTCGGGCACTGCGGGTCGTGCCACACGCCGCGCGGCGTCGGTTTCCAGGAGAAGGCGCTCGACGAAAGCGGCGCAGCATTCCTGTCCGGCGCGCCGATCGACAACTGGTTCGCGTCGAACCTGACGGGCGAGCACAACACGGGGCTCGGCCGCTGGAACGACGCGGACGTGGCGCAGTTCCTGAAGACCGGTGCGAACCGGCACGCAACGGCGTTCGGCTCGATGGTGAGCGTGATCAACCACAGCACGCAGGCGCTTACCGACGACGACCTGGCGGCGATCGCCCGTTACCTGAAGTCGCTGCCGGCGGCCGGCGGCACGGGCGCGCCGCCTTACCGGTACGACCCGCAGGCGACGCAGGCGTCGCTCGGCCGGCCGGCGAACGATCCGGGCGCGAAGGTGTATAACGCTTACTGCCTGCATTGCCACGGCGTGGACGGGCGCGGCTACGCGCCGCTGCTCGCGCCGCTCGCGGGCAATCCGAACCTGCTGGAGCAGGACGCGGCGTCACTGATCAACGTGACGCTGAACGGCAGCGACACGCTGGTGATCGACGGCGTGCCGTCCGCGTATCCGATGCCGGCGTTCTCGAACGTGCTGACCGACCGGCAGATCGCCGACGTGCTGACGTTCATGCGCGCCGGCTGGAACAACGGCGCGCCCGCCGTGCAGGCGTCGGACGTCGGGAAGCTTCGCAAGGCGACCCAGGCGGCGCGTTGAGCGCGCCTGGTGCCATACGAGGAAGGCGAAACGCGGGTATGCTGCCCGCACATGAAGCCGCCGCGCGCGTTGCGCGCCGGCGGCGGTTCCGGTGATCCGCGCGCGCTCGTTCGCGAGGCCGCGCGCTTTTTTGACGCAAAGTAGGGGTGTCTGGATGGCTAACGTGACTTATACGGATACACAACTCCTGATCGACGGCGAGTGGACCGATGCCGCGAGCGGCAAGACGATCGACGTCGTGAACCCGGCGACCGGCAAGGTGATCGGCAAGGTGGCCCATGCGGGCGTCGCAGATCTCGACCGCGCGCTGGCCGCTGCGCAGCGCGGCTTCGAAGCGTGGCGCCGGGTGCCCGCGCACGAGCGCGCGGCGACGATGCGCAAGGCGGCCGCGCTCGTGCGCGAACGCGCCGACACGATCGCGCAGCTGATGACGCAGGAGCAGGGCAAGCCGCTCGTCGAAGCGCGCGTCGAAGTGCTGTCGGCCGCGGACATCATCGAGTGGTTTGCTGACGAAGGGCGCCGTGTCTACGGCCGGATCGTGCCGCCGCGCAACCTCGGCGCGCAGCAGACGGTCGTGAAGGAGCCGGTGGGCCCGGTCGCCGCGTTCACGCCGTGGAACTTCCCGGTCAACCAGGTCGTGCGCAAGCTGAGCGCGGCGCTCGCGACGGGCTGCTCGTTCCTCGTGAAGGCGCCGGAGGAAACGCCGGCGTCGCCGGCTGCGCTGCTGCGCGCGTTTGCCGATGCGGGCGTGCCGGCCGGCGTGATCGGCCTCGTGTTTGGCGATCCGGCCGAGATCTCGTCGTACCTGATCCCGCATCCGGTGATCCGCAAGGTCACGTTTACGGGCTCGACGCCGGTCGGCAAGCAGCTCGCGGCACTCGCGGGCCAGCACATGAAGCGCGCGACGATGGAGCTTGGCGGCCATGCGCCGGTGATCGTCGCCGAGGACGCTGACGTAGCGCTCGCGGTGAAGGCCGCCGGCGGCGCGAAGTTCCGCAACGCGGGCCAGGTCTGCATCTCGCCGACGCGCTTCCTCGTGCACAACAGCATCCGCGACGAATTCACGCGCGCGCTCGTCAAGCATGCGGAAGGGCTGAAGGTCGGCAACGGGCTCGAGGAAGGCACGACGCTCGGTGCGCTCGCGAACCCGCGACGCCTCACCGCGATGGCGTCCGTCGTCGACAACGCGCGCAAGGTTGGCGCAAGCGTCGAGACCGGCGGCGAGCGGATCGGCTCGGAAGGCAACTTCTTCGCGCCGACCGTGCTCGCGAACGTGCCACTCGAGGCGGACGTGTTCAACAACGAGCCGTTCGGCCCGGTCGCGGCGATTCGCGGCTTCGACCATCTCGATGATGCGATCGCGGAAGCGAACCGCCTGCCTTACGGTCTGGCCGGTTATGCGTTTACGCGCTCGTTCGCGAACGTCCATCTGCTCACGCAGCGTCTCGAGGTCGGGATGCTGTGGATCAACCAGCCAGCGACGCCGTGGCCCGAAATGCCGTTCGGCGGCGTGAAGGATTCGGGCTATGGTTCCGAAGGCGGGCCGGAAGCGCTCGAGCCGTATCTCGTCACGAAGTCGGTGACGGTCATGGCCGTGTGACGATGGCGCGTTGACCGGTGCGTATGCCGCCGCCTCGCGATTTCCGGGGCGGCGGTGTCGTGTGCCCACGTGTCCGCGCGGCCGGGTATCGAACCCGCTCGCACCCGCCGGCGCACGTTCGCAAAAGCTTCAGGATAGCGGGCGACTCGTGCGGATGCGGACCCGCGCTTCGTAGCATGCCGCCGAATACGGTCGCGCAACGCGGCCGCCACTACGTTACCGTGTCACTGCACTACGTCACCGTTCGGCATCGGCATCGGCATCGGCATCGGCGCCCCGTCAATGCCGGCTGCTGCCGCGATAGCTTTCCACTTCCGCGTCATACGCGGCCAGAAACGCCCTGCCGAACACCGACGCGAAATCGTCCTCGATCGCGTACACAGTGTCGCGATGCGCCGCCACGTAACGATCCCACATCCGCGCCTTGTACAGCGCCGGCAAGTGCTTCTCGTACCACTGCTTCGCATCGTCACGCTCGCGCAGGCGCTGCGGCGAGAAGCGCGTCAGCAGGTCCATCAAGGCCGCGCGCATGCCGGCGACCATGCCGATCTGGTGCGCGTGCAGATCCTGGAACGCATCGTGAACTGCGCTCTGCGGCGACATGAAGCCCGGCAACGGCAGGCCGAACATCTGCCGCAGCACCGCGCCGCCGTCCGGCAGCATCTTCAGCGGATTGTTCTCGCGGTCCAGCAGCATCGTCATGTGGGCTTTCACCTCGCGCTTCAGGATGCTGCGCGACGACAGCAGCTCCACCGTGCCGTTCGCGAACAGCGCAAGCAGTTGGCCGGCGATGAAGAGCTGCTCCGTCGACCAGCGATGCGGATCGGCGGCTGCGTCGAGCCCGGCGCCTTCGAAGAACGCGCGCAGCAGCGCGTCGGGCGTTGAGGGTTCGGCGGACGAAGTGGCTGACGACGCAGCTGACGGCGCGGCGGATGGCGTGGCTGACGACGCAGCTGACGAAGTTGCGGACGACGTCGCGGACGACGTGGCTGACGGCGCAGCATCGTGCACCGGCTGCGACACGTCGGCGGGCGCCGCCGGCTGCACGCGCATGTGCTGCGTCCATTCCGGCGCGTGGTCAGCTTGCGTGAAGGCCGCGCCCGAGCCGGCGGTCTCGCGCGGCATGCCGGCCGGCGAATCGGCGGGGGCGGCGGAATGGACGAACAGGTCGAGTGGATCGGTCGACAACTGATGCAGGCCGCGAGGCGCGGCAGCGGCGTATGCGGCAGGCGTGGCGAGGCGTTCCGGCGGCGTGCCGCGCGGCGGGTCGGCGAGGTTGCCGTGCGCCTGCGTGCCTGCTGGCTTGCCTGACTGCGGCCCCGGGTCGGCGGCACCGGGTGCGCGGCCGAAGCGGTCGTGCAGCCGCCCCCAGAGCCGGTTGCCCGCGCCTTTCGCGTCGCCGGGAGGCTCTGCGGCACCGCTCGCGCCCATGTCGACGGTCCGCTCGCGCGCCGCGTCGCCATCATCGTCACGCTCCGCGCGCAGCACGTACGGGCCGATCCGGATGATGTCGCCGGAGTTCAGCGGCCGCTCCTGCGCATAGCCGATCGGCACGCGGTTCACCTCGATCGTCGACACGCTGCTCAGGTTCTTCAGCAGGCACGCATCGTCGCCGACCTGCAGCAGCGCCTGCAGGCGCGAGATCTGCCGGGTGTCGTCGTGCAGCACGAGGTGGTTGTCGCTGGCCCGGCCGATGGTGCCGCCCGGCGGTTGAAACACGACGGCGTCGTAATGGTCGCCGTCGACCGGCTCGCCGGCGTGTTCGATCACGATCAGTTGCATGTCATGCGTCGCCCGATGGATGAAGCGCTCGCGGAGAAACCGGTTCGATCAGGACGACGGCGCATGCTTGCGGCGCGCGGCCTCGAACGCGGGGCCCCAGATCGGATGCCCCCGCTCGGCGGGGGACAGGTCGAAGCGCGGATTGAGATCGAGAATCTTCGAAAACTCGGCCCGGCACAGCGTGACGCGGTTCGTCACGCAATAGCTGAACGCGAGGAGCTTGTGCGCGGCCACCTGCGTGTCGACGTCCGCCCCGTCGACTTCGCGCGCGTGGACGAGGAGCGCGATCGTGCGCCCGTAATCGCCCGCGTCGTACGCGGCACGTGCGCTGTCGACCGTCGCGTGCGCGGCCGACTGGGTCGGCGACGGCGGCGTTGGCGACATCATGCTGCAGCCGCCGATCCCCAGAAACAGGACGCCAACGAAAACGACGAGCGTCGAACGGCCGTTCATTGTTGAAATGGATGGTCGGGTTGATTTGAATGGTCACGCGCAATGCTGTTGGATTCTAGTGACAATAATCCGGTGCGGATTGGTTGTTACGTTTTGTTTCATCTTGAAACAATAATCCGAGTCGAATGCTTTCTCGAATTTCGTTTGCGCCTTGAGAATCCGGAAAATCGAAACTATAGTTCGGTGTGGTTTTGGGTTTCGTCAGTTGTTTGGCAGCGCTTATCCATGTGCGTAAAAGCGGGCCGTTTATTCCGGCGGCATGAACAGCTTGGCACGTCATCCGCGTCGCGTGCTGACGCCTGTCTGCGGGCCGGCGGAGGCGCATCGTGCCTGCCTGGCGGCTCGCCTCGCGCTGGAACTGGGTGGCCAGCGCAAACCAATGCGGTAAACGACTCCTTGAATTGATCGATATTAAATTAATAATCAATCGCTTCCCCATTTTCATCTTATGGAATATTTTGTGATTTGACCCGGCTTTTCGTATGAACAAATTTCCGGATGAAACTGCTGCGAAAGGATATCGAAATTACATAATTACCGATCGAAAAATTTCCCCTTTATTGAAGGGCGATCCGGTTTCCGTCGATGGGAAACCCGGGGAGTTTTATTGCGCTGCGAGGATGGAATATGCGACGGCAGGCCGGTGGTTTCATCGTATTGGGATGCGTGCTGCTGTTCTCGGGGTGCGGGGCGACGGAGCGGAATGTCGCGGTGCCGTATGCGATCACGGTCGACGTCGCGCCCGACGTGAATCCGGATCGCAACCGGACGCCGTCGCCGATCGTGCTGAAGGTGTTCCAGCTCAAGACGGCGTCGGCGTTCGAGAGCGCCGATTTCTTCTCGTTGCAGGACAAGCCGGAGAGCGTGCTCGGCGCGGACCTGCTCGGCGTCGATCGCATCGTCCTGCGGCCCGGCGATGCGCGCACGCTCCACTATCCGGGCAATGTCGAAGCGGGCGCGCTCGGCGTCGTCGCCGAATACCGCATGCTCGAGAAAAACCGCTGGCGCCTGACGGTGCCGCTGCCGCGCGCGAAGCAGCTCAATCTCTACAAATTCTGGCAGACGTCGCCGGGCGAGATGAACGTGTCGATCGCGGTCCGCAACGGCGGCATCAGGCTCGGCGGCGATGCGCGGGGGCGGCAATGAACGAACCGTCGTTGTCCGCAACGCCCGTCACCGCGCTGCGCCAGCGCGTGGTGTGGACCGAAGGGATGTTCCTGCGGCCGCAGCATTTCCAGCAGCTCGAGCGCCATTGGGAACGCTACGTCGGGATGCGCTGCCTGCCGCTGCAAGGCTTCTACTGGGGCTTCGACGCGCTGGAGATCGATCGCGAACGGCTCGCGCTCGGCCAGGTCGCGCTGCGCGCGGCGTCAGGCGTGATGCGCGATGGCACGCCGTTCGAGCTGTTGCATCCCGACGATCTGCCCGAGCCGCTAGACGTGCCGGCCGACGCGAAGGACACGCTCGTCGTGCTCGCGTTGCCGCACTGGCGCGGCGGCGCGGAGGACGTGTCATTCGGCGCAGCGGGGGCAGCCGATGACGTTGAGATCGCGCGCTACGTCGTGCGCGAATACGAGATCGCCGACGCGAACGCGGTCGCGCTCGGCCCCGCGCTGTTGCAGACCGGCCGCCTGAACGTGCGGCTGATGCTCGACGCGCAGCGGTCGGGCGACTGGCACGCGCTCGGCGTCGCGCGGATCGTCGAGCGCCGCACGGACGGGCGGCTCGTCGTCGACGACGGCTACGTGCCGCCGCGGCTCGTCGCGCAGCACGATCCACTGCTGCTGCGCTTCACGCGCGAGCTGCACGGGCTCCTCACGCAACGCAGCGAGGCGCTGGCGGGCCGACTGTCGGAACCCGGGCGCGGCGGCGTGTCGGAGGTCGCGGATTTCCTGCTGCTGCAGCTCGTCAACCGCTATCTGGCGCTCACGTGGCACGTGCAGCAGGACGTCGCCACGCATCCGGAGGCGCTGTTCTGCGACTGGCTGAAGCTCGCATGCGACCTGAGCACGTTCACGGCGGCCGGCCGGCGGCCGCAGGCGCTCGCCGTCTATCGGCACGACGACCTGCGGTCGAGTTTCGGCGAGCTGATGGCGGAGCTGCGCCGGTCGCTGTCGACCGTGCTCGAGCAGAACGCGATCCAGATCGAGCTGCGCGACGCGGGCAACGGGATGATGGTCGCGACGATCGCCGATCCGTCGCTGCGCGACACGGCCGGCTTCGTACTCGCGGTGCGCGCGGACGTGCCGGCCGACAGCCTGCGCACGCGCTTTCCGGCGCAGGCGAAGCTCGGGCCCGTCGAGCGGATCCGCGATCTCGTGCAGCTTCAGCTGCCGGGCATCGGGATGCGCCAGCTGCCGGTTGCGCCGCGGCAGATTCCATATCACGCGGGCCATACGTACTTCGAGATCGACAAGGGCGGCGAGCTGTGGAAGCAGCTCGCGCGCTCCGGCGGGCTCGCATTTCATCTGGCCGGCGAATTCCCGGGACTCTCGATGGCGTTCTGGGCGATTCGCGGGTGACGGCGGGAGATCGCGATGAACTCTTCTCCCGATCCGATTTCCGCCGGCGCAGGCGGGTTCGTGCCGCCGAATCCGGGCGGCACGCATCCTGCGGCGGCTGGCGCGGCCGGCCCCGCCGCGACGCAGCCGAGGCCCGGCCGCTGGGCCGCGAGCGGCACGAATCCGCTCGTCGCCGCCGCGAATCCGCTGCTCAACCTCGTGCCGCAGATCCGCTCGACCGTCCATCACCCGAACCCCGCGTGGTTGCGCGAGCATCTCGTCGTCGAGATCCGGCAGTTCGAAGCGCGCGCACAGGAGGCGGGCGTCGCGTCGGAGGCGATCATCGGCGCGCGCTACTGCCTGTGCACGGCGCTCGACGAGGCCGCCGCGCTGACGCCGTGGGGCGGCAGCGTGTGGTCGTCGCACAGCCTGCTCGTGTCGTTCCACAACGAGACCTGGGGCGGCGAGAAGTTCTTCCACCTGCTCGGGCGGCTGTCGCAGCAGCCGCGCCAGCATCTCGACCTGCTCGAGCTGCTGTATTACTGCCTCGCGCTGGGTTTCGAGGGCCGCTACCGCGTGCTCGACAACGGCCACGCGCAGCTCGACGCGCTCAGGCACCAGCTTGCGCTGACGATCCGCTCGGTGCGCGGCGAGTTCGATCCGGCGCTGTCGCCGCACTGGCGCGATGTCGTCACGCGCGACGTCGCGCGGCGCTTCACGGTGCCGCTGTGGGTGTGTGCGGCGCTGGCGCTGCTGAGCGGCTTCGGCCTGTTCGCCGGTTTGCGGATCGCGCTGGCCGGCCATTCGGACCGGCTGTTCGCATCGATCGACGCGCTGCACGTGCCGCGGCTGCAGCCTGCGCAACCGGCGCCACATCCCGCGTCCGCGCCACGGATCGCGAAATTCCTCGAGCCGGAGATCGCGGCAGGCCTCGTGTCCGTGCGCGACGAAGCGGATCGCAGCGTGATCGTGCTGCGCGGCGACGGGCTGTTCCAGTCGGGTTCGACGTCGGTGATCGACCGCTACCTGCCGGTGCTGTCGCGCGTCGCGGACGCGTTGAACCAGGTGCCCGGCAACGTGCGCGTGAGCGGCTTTACGGACGACACGCCGGTGCACTCCGCACGCTTCGCGTCGAATTGGGACCTGTCGCGCGAGCGCGCGGAAGCGGTCCGCAGCCTGCTTGCGGCGCGGCTCGCGCATCCGGAGCGGCTCGCCGCGGAAGGGCGCGGCACGCTCGATCCGGTCGCGCCGAACGACTCGCCCGCCGACCGCGCGCGCAACCGGCGCGTCGAGATCACGCTGATGCTCGCGCCCGGCGCAGATAACACGGCCAGCGCGGCCGCAGACAACACCCCCGCGACGAAGGAGGCGCCCGGACCATGAACCAGGCCATTGCCCGCTTCCGCTTCGTGCGTCCGCTGCCGTCGCGGACCGTCTGGACGTTCGCCGGCCTCGTCGTGCTGGCGTGCTTCATCTGGCTCGCCGGCCCGCTGCTCGCGTTCGCGGATGTCCGGCCGCTCGAGAGCGGCTGGGCGCGCGCGCTGACGATCGCCGCGCTGTTCGCCGTGTGGGGCGCGCGCACCGCGTGGCAGAGCTGGCGGGCCGGCCAGCTCAACGCGCAGTTGCTGAACCAGCTGCGCGAAGCGGCGCCGCATCCGGCCGCCGGCGCCCCCGCGAAGGCGCAGCTCGACGAACTGCGCAGCCGCTTCGACGAAGCCGCGACGCTGCTGAAGAAGGTCCGCTTCGGGCAGGCCGACGGCGCGCGCAGCCCCGGCTGGTCGCGCTGGCTCGGGCGGCTGTCGCGCCAATACCTGTACCAGCTCCCGTGGTACGTGTTCATCGGCGCGCCGGGCTCGGGCAAGACGACGGCGCTCGTCAACTCGGGGCTCACCTTTCCGCTTGCCGAGCAGTTCGGCCGCGCGGCGATCCGCGGCGTCGGCGGCACGCGGCACTGCGACTGGTGGTTTACGAACGACGCCGTGCTGATCGACACGGCCGGCCGTTATACGACGCACGAAGGCAACCGCGCGCTTGACGAGGCCGAGTGGAAAGGCTTCGTCGACCTGCTGAAGAAATACCGCGCGCGCCAGCCGCTGAACGGCGCGATGCTGACGATCAGCGTCGCGGACCTGCTCGGCGCGTCGGAGGCCGAGCGCACGCAGCACGCGATGGTGCTGCGCAAGCGCCTGCTCGAACTGCGCGCGCAGCTCGGGATCCGTTTCCCTGTGTATCTGCTCGTGACGAAGGCCGATCTGCTCGCGGGGTTTGCCGAGTATTTCGGCGGCTTCGGCCGCGTGGAGTGCGCGCAAGTGTGGGGTTTCACGTTCCCGCTCGCCGACAGCGAGAAGCCGGGCTTCGACCTGCGTGCGGCGTTCGACAGCGAATATCGGCTGCTGCACCGGCGGCTCAACGACGCGCTGCCCGAGCTGCTCGCGTCGCAGACCGATGCGCGGCAGCGCGAGATGACCTATCTGCTGCCGCAGCAGATCGCGGATCTGCAGGACCTGCTCGGCCAGTTCGTTGCCGAGGTGTTCTCGGTGTCGAGCTTCGAGCCGATGCCGATGCTGCGCGGCGTCTACCTGACGAGCGGCACCCAGGAGGGCACCGCGTTCGACCGCGTGATGAGCGGCATCAAGCGCTTCCTGAAGATCGAGGGCGTGCCGCCTGTCGCGCAGGCGGGTTCGACGGGGCGCAGCTTCTTCCTGAAATCGCTGCTGCAGGAGCACATCTTCCGCGAGGCGGCGCTCGCGGGCAGCAACCTGCGCTGGCACCGGCGGCGGCGCGTGCTGCAGGCCGCCGGCTACGTCGCGCTCGCGCTCGTGTGCATCGCGGTGCTGTTCGCGTGGCTGCGCAGCTATTCGAACAACCGCGCGTACCTGGACGCAGTCGCCGCGCGCGTGCCGGCCGTCGACGCGGAGATCGGCCGCGCGAAGCTCGCGGACGCAGCCGACGTCGTGCGGCTGCTGCCGGTGCTCGATGCGCTCGGCAACCTGTCGAACTCAGGCGGCCTCGACCTTGCGCATCCGCCGCTCGCGTACCGCTGGGGGCTGTTCCAGGGGGAGAAGATCGATGAGGCAGTCGACGTCGTCTACCGGCGCGCGCTAGACGACGTGCTGCTGCCGATCGCCGCGAACCGGATGGAAGCCGCGCTGCGCGACGCCCAGCCAGGCGACAGCGAATACGCGTATGCCGCGTTGAAGGCCTACCTGATGCTCTACGACAGCGCGCATTACGACCCCGCGTTCGTGCAGGCCGTCGTCGACCTCGAGATGGAGCGCGCGCTGCCCGCCGATTTTTCGCCGGCACAGCGCGCCGCGCTGCGCGCGCATCTCGCGGCGCTGTTCGGCAACCGCGTCGCGGTGTCGCCGTTTCCGATGAACGAGCGGCTTGTCGCCGACGTGCGCGAGCGGCTGCGGCAGGTGCCGTTCTCGCAGCGGCTGTACAGCCAGCTCACGCGCACACTGCGCGCGGCCACCGCGTCGTACGACTTCAGCGTCGCGCGCGCGGTCGGCCCCGACGCGTCGCTCGTGTTCCGGCGCGACAGCGGCAAGCCGCTCGCCGACGGTGTGCCGGGCCTCTATACGCGCAACGGCTACCGGAACGTGTTTGCGCCGCAGCTGGCCGGCGCGATCGACGCATACGGACGCGAGGAAGTGTGGGTGCTGAACCTCGGCGCGTCGGAGATTCCGAATGCGAACGACGCGGCCGCGTGGGCGCGCGACGTCCGGCAGCGCTACCTGAACGATTACCTGAAGACCTGGGACGACTATCTGGCCGACATCCGGCTGCAGCACACGGCGACGCTCGCGCAGAGCATCCAGGTCGCGCGGATGCTGTCGTCGGCGGATTCGCCGCTGGCCCGGCTGATGGTCGCGCTCGCGCGCGACACCGCGCTCGGCGATGCGCCGGGCGGCGCGCGCAACCTCGCATCGCGCGCGCAGGACAAGGTCGACGAGGCGCGCAGTTCGCTCGCGCAGATCTTCGCGGGGCAGCCGGGCAGCGACGCGGGTGCGGCGGCTGCCGGCCCCGCGAGCCCCGAGCAGGTCGTCGACAGCCACTTCGCGGGCCTGCGTGCGTTCGCGCCGGGCAGCGGCGACCAGGCCGCGGCATTCGACGCGGTGCTGAAGGCGATCGACGCGCTGTATACGTACCTGACCGCGACCGACGACGCATTGCGCAGCGGCGCGACGCCGCCGCCGTCCGACGCACCCGCGCGGCTGCGTGCGCAGGCCGGGCGGTTGCCGACGCCGTTCCGCCAAGTGCTCGACGGTCTGTCGAACGTCGCGAACGGCAGCGTCGCGACTGTCGAGCAGCGCAGCGTCGCGCAGCGCGCGGGCGCGAACGTCGGCGAGTTCTGCCGGCAGGCGATCGCGGGCCGCTATCCGTTCGCGCACGGTTCGCCGCGCGACGTCGCGCCGTCCGATTTCGCGCAGCTCTTTGCGCCGGGCGGCCTGATGGACGACTTCTTCCAGAAGAACCTGCAGCCGATCGTCGACACGACGTCGCATCCGTGGCGTTTCGCGAACCGCAACGCCGACGCCGATCCGTCTGCCGCCGCGATGCTCGTGTCGTTCGAGAAGGCGGCGGCGATCCGCGACGTGTATTTCGCGGGCGGCGCGCGGACCGCACAGCTGAAGGTGCAGATCGAGCCGCTCGAGATGGACCCGTCGATCTCCGAGATGGTGCTCGACGTCGACGGCCAGATCGTCCGCTATGCGCACGGGCCGCTCGTGCCGAGCGCCGTGCAGTGGCCGGGCCCGCGTGGCAGCAACCAGGTGCGGCTGCAGACGACCGGGCTTGCCGGCGCCGCGGACGGCATCACGACCGACGGGCCGTGGGCGCTGCACCGGCTGTTCGACCGCGCGGCGCTGTCGGCCGGGCGCGGGCCGGAGCAGATGATCGCGCGCTTGTCCGTCGACGGGAAGCCGATCGTGCTGCAGGTGACGGCAGACAGCGTGCGCAATCCGTTCAGGTTGGCCCAGATGGAGTCCTTCACATGCCCTCCGAAGCCATGAGCCCGACGCCGTCGCTCGCCTACGACGGCGCACCGCCCGCGTGGTACGGAAAGATCCCCGGCGCCGGCGACTTCGTCAACCGGCGGCTGCCGCATGCGCTCGCCGGCTGGTGGGAGCGCTGGTTTCAGCAGGGCATGGCTGCGATGCGCCAGCGCAGCAAGGACGATATCGAGCGCTACTACACGGTCGCGCCGGTCTGGAATTTCCTGATTCCGGCGGGTGCCGGCGCGCAATGCGTGCAGCCCGGCTGCCTCGCGCCGAGCTGTGATCGCGTCGGGCGCTATTACCCGGTGCTCGTGACGCTGCCGCTGCGTGAGGCCGATTACTGGAGCGGGCTGCCGGACGCGGCGGACGCGTTCTACTGGCAGGTCGGCAGCGCGCTGCTCGATGCGATCCGGCATGCGCGCGCGCCCGTCGACCTCGACGAATCGCTGGAGAAGGTGCGGCTCGTGCCGGGCGATCTGTCCGTCATGCCGCCGCGCGTGCTGGGCAGCGTGGCTGACGGATCGTCGGCGGAGCCCGTGCTGCCGGTCGCGCCCGCGTGGCCGGGGCTGTCCGGCTATTTCGATCCGCACGGCGCGACGAGCTTCTGGTGGACCAATCGCGCCGACGGATCGCCGCTGCGCACGCACGCGCATACGGGCGTGCCCGACAGCCTGCTGTTCCTGCGGCTGTTCGGCGACGGAATCTAGCGCCGAAGGGTGCACGACGCGACGCGACGCAGGGGGCCGCGCGCGCCGGCAAGCAACGCAACGGGACGCGCCATGCGGGCGGGCGCCGGCCGCGGCAAGCGGTATCGAGAGGTGGACATGAAGGACACGGTTTCGAAGGACAACGAGCAGGAGACGGCAACCCGCGGCAGGGCGGCCGAGTTCGCGGTGCGGCCACTGCCGCTCGGGCATCGGCTTGGCGAGCTGCAGCTCGACGAGGTGCTTGGCGTCGGCGGTTTCGGGATCGTCTATCGCGCGTTCGACCGCACGCTGCGCCGCGCGGTGGCGATCAAGGAATACATGCCGTCGATGCTCGCGACGCGCGGCGGCGACTACACAGTGTCGCTGCGCGCCGAGCGGTTCGCACAGGCGTTCGACGCAGGGCGCGGCGCGTTCCTCAACGAGGCGCGGCTGCTCGCGCAGTTCGATCACCCGGGGCTCGTGAAGGTGCTGCATTTCTGGGAAAGCCACGGCACCGCGTACATGGTGATGCCGTTCTACGAAGGGCGCACGCTCAAGCAACTGCTCGACAGCGGCGTGCAGATGGGCGAGACGCAATTGCGCCACGTCGTCGGCGCGCTGCTCGGCGCGCTCGACACGCTGCATCGCGCGCAGTGCTTCCATCGCGACATCGCACTCGACAATGTGCTGATCCGTCCCGACGGCAACGCGATCCTGCTCGACTTCGGCGCGGCGCGCAAACGGATCGGCGATCTCGTCGACGACGGCGCGATGATGATCAAACCCGGCTATGCGCCGATCGAGCAGTACACCGACGACCCCGCGTTCAGCCAGGGGCCGTGGACCGACCTGTACGCGCTCGGCGCGGTGATGCACGCGATGATCACCGGCGAGCTGCCGCCCGCGGCGGTGGTGCGCAGCATCCAGGATACGTACCGGCCGCTCGCGACGCGTCAGCTGGCCGGGCGCGAGGTGTACAGCCCGGCGCTGCTCGCGGCGGTCGATCATGCGCTGCAGGTCCGGATCGCGGATCGGCCCGATACGGTCGCCGCGTTTGCGGCGGAACTGGGGTTGCGTGAGCCCGAGCGGCACGGTTACGGCGCGACGCCGGCGAGCGAGCGGCAATCGCGCCCGGCATCGAACACGCCCGACCAGCGTGAAGCTCCCGCGAATGCAGCGCAGGCTGCTGCTTCTGATGCAGCGGGACTGGGCGCCGCATATCGGAACGATGCGACGAACGAGACGAGAAGCGCTACGGCGGCCGCGGCGTCGCCGGCCGCCGCCGCCTACGCCGAGTCGACAGGCTCGCGCGCCGGCATCGTCCGGCGCCTGCCGGGCGACCGCCGTACCCGACTCTACGTCGGCGGCGCGCTCGCGCTGTTGCTCGTGATCGGCATCGGCACTGCGTATCTCATGAAGCCTCCGCAGGAGGCGGACATGCCGGCATCGGGCGCGAGCCTGCCGCAGGCGTCCGTGCCGTCGCCCGAAGTCGGCAGCAATCCGGCCGCGACACTCGCGCGGCAAGCCCGGACGTCCGCGCTCGCTCAGCCGCAAACGCCGGCGGAGTCGTCTGCGCAAGCGTCCGCACCTGTCGTCGCGGCAGAGCCGGCCAGCGTGCCCGCCGTGTCGCCGCCACCGCCAATCGGGACGACTGATGCCGGCACTGCTTCGCCGTCGGCCGCGCACGGTTCGGGCCTCGCACCGGCCGGGAGTCTCGATGCGTCGGAGCGCGTCGTCAACGTGTCGCCAACTGACAACGCCGCACCAACAGCCGCCGCGTCGGCTGTTGCCACTCCAGCCACTCCAGCCACAGCGGGTGCAGCGGGCACAGCAGGGACAGCAGGCACGACTGCCGCGACTAATGTTGCAACCACCGCAATGCCCCCCGCACCGAACGCGATAGCCCCCGAGCTGCCGCCGGAAACCGTCGCGGTGCGCTTCCGCGTGCGGCCGTGGGGTGACGTCTACGTAAGCGGCGTGCGGCGCGGCGCGAGCCCGCCGCTGCGCTCCGTGTCGCTGTCGCCCGGCACATACCAGATCGAGATTCGCAACGGCACGCTGCCGCCGATGCGGCGCACCGTGAAGATCGACCCCGGCAGCAAGCCGATCAGCATCGACTATGCCTTCGAATGACGCCGGCCGGCCGCCGCGCCGCCTTCAGCCACGGGAACGTTCATGCCGCACGCAGACCTGATCGAACGATTGCTTGCCCCCGTCGCCCCCGACGCGCCGTGCGGCGCGAATCTCGAGTACGACGCGGATTTCCTGCTGCTGCGGGAACGCGCGACGCCGCGCGCCGAACAGCAGTATGGCGACACCGTGATCCCGGCCGAGGCGCCGGACTGGGCGGCCGTCGAGCAGCTCGCGCTTGCGCTGGGCGAGCGGACGAAGGATCTGCGCGTCGCCGCGCACCTGACGCGGAGCTGGACCGAACTGCGCGGCCTGCCGGGTCACGCGGACGGGCTGGCGCTCGTCGCTGGCCTGCTCGAGCGCTGGTGGGACGACGTGCATCCGCGCCTCGACGCCGACGGCGACGTGGACCCGGGCCCGCGGATCAACGCGCTGGCCGAGATCGCGGGCGCGCACGACTGCGCACGCGCCGCGCGGCGTCAGCCGCTTCTCGACGGCGGCCCGAGCGTGCGCGACGCCGAGCGCATCCTCGACGGCCGCGATGACGCCGCGTCGCGCTATCCGGGCGGCAGCGACCGGCTGGTCGCGGATCTGGCGCACGCGCGCGACACCGGCCAGGCGCCGCTTCGCGCGGCACTCGCCGTGCTCGATGCGCTCGACGCGATTCGCGCGCAGATGCGCGCAAAGCTCGGCGCCGAATGGGCGCCCGAAACAAGCGACTTCGAGAAGGCGCTGAGGCGGATCGTGCACGACGCGTTGCCGGCGGCAGCACTGCACACGGACGCGGACGACGCCCCGGCGGCGGCTGTCGCGGCAATGGCTGCCGAATCCACGAAACCCGGCGCTGCACAGGCCGCGACGCTGCCCGACGGCCGCGCGTGGCGCGACGCCGAGGTGACGAGCCGCGACGACGTGCGGATCGGTCTCGAGAAATTCTGCCGCTACTTCGAGCAGCACGAGCCGAGCCACCCTGCGCCGCTGCTGATGCGGCGCGCGCAGCGGCTGCTCGCGCTCGACTTCTACGAAATCATGCGGGACCTTGCCCCAGAGAGCTTGCCGAAGCTGGACCTGTTGAGCGGCGAACGGAGCGAATGACGCAAATGACGCGGACTTGAACGGGGCAACCTGACGCAAAGGAAAGGAGCAGACGATGATGGACAGAACCAGGGCAGCAGGCAGCGGACAGAAATTCATCGCGCGCAACCGGGCGCCGCGCGTGCAGATCGAGTATGACGTCGAGACCTACGGCGCCGAACGCAAGGTGCAGCTGCCGTTCGTGATGGGCGTGATGGCGGATCTCGCCGGTAGGCGCGCGGAGCCGCTGCCGGATCTGGCGGACCGCAAGTTCCTCGAGATCGACGTCGACAACTTCGACGAACGGATGAAGTCGGTCGCGCCGCGCGTCGCGTTCCAGGTGCCGAACACGCTGTCGGGCGACGGGATGCTTAGCGTCGACATGACGTTCGAGCGGATCGACGATTTCTCGCCGGCGGCGATCGCGCGCAACGTCGACGCGCTGCGCAAGCTGCTGGACGCACGCACGGAACTGTCGAACCTGCTGTCGTACATGGACGGCAAGCATGGCGCCGAGCAGCTGATCGAGCAGGCGATCAACGATCCTGAACTGCTGAAGGCGCTCGTGCGGCAGCCGGCGGCGGAATCTGCCGCGAACGAAGCACCGGCCGCACAGAACGGCGCCGTCGCCGGCCCGGAGGCCCGCCATGAATGAACGCGCCCAAACCCGCGCCGACACGCGCGACGCAGCGCAGCCGGCCGTCGCACACAACGAGTTCGCCGCGCTGCTGCAGAAGGAATTCAAGCCGAAGACCGCCGAAGCGCGTGAATCGGTCGAGCGGGCCGTGCGCACGCTCGCGCAGCAGGCGCTGGAGAACACCGTCGGCATGACGACGGACGCGTATGGCAGCGTCAAGCAGATCATCGCGGAGATCGACCGCAAGCTGACCGAGCAGATCAACCTGATCCTGCATCACGGCGAATTCCAGACGCTCGAAGGCGCGTGGCGCGGGCTGCACTATCTGGTCACGCACACCGAGACCGACGAGCTGCTGAAGATCAAGGCGCTGCCCGTGTCGCGCAACGAGCTCGCGCGCACGCTGAAGCGCTACAAGGGCGTGGCATGGGACCAGAGCCCGCTGTTCCGCAAGGTCTATGAAGAGGAATACGGGCAGTTCGGCGGCGAGCCGTTCGGCTGCCTCGTCGGCGATTTCCACTTCAACCACAGCCCGCCCGACGTCGAGATGCTCGGCGAGCTGTCGAAGATCGCGGCGGCCGCGCACGCGCCGTTCATCGCAGGCGCGTCGCCGGCGCTGATGCAGATGGATTCGTGGCAGGAGCTGTCGAACCCGCGCGACCTGACGAAGATCTTCCAGAACACCGAATATGCGGCGTGGCGCAGCCTGCGCCAGTCGGATGATTCGCGCTACGTCGGCCTCGCGATGCCGCGCTTCCTCGCGCGGCTGCCGTACGGCGCACGCACCAACCCGGTCGACGAATTCGACTTCGAGGAAGACACCGAAGCCGCGAGCCACGACCGCTACACGTGGGCGAATTCCGCGTATGCGATGGCCGCGAACATCAACCGCTCGTTCAAGCTGTACGGCTGGTGCTCGTCGATTCGCGGCGTCGAATCGGGCGGCGCGGTCGAGGGGCTGCCGTGCCACACGTTCCCGACCGACGATGGCGGCGTCGACCAGAAATGCCCGACCGAGATCGCGATCAGCGACCGCCGCGAGGCCGAGCTCGCGAAGAACGGCTTCATGCCGTTCGTGCACCGGAAGAACTCGGATTTCGCGGCATTCATCGGCGCGCAGTCGCTGTACCAGCCGGCCGAGTATCACGACCCCGACGCGACCGCGAACGCGCGGCTGTCCGGCCGCCTGCCGTACCTGTTCGCGTGCTGCCGCTTCGCGCATTACCTGAAGTGCATCGTGCGCGACAAGATAGGCTCGTTCCGCGAACGCAGCGACATGGAGCGCTGGCTGAACGACTGGATCATGAACTACGTCGACGGCGACCCGGCGAACTCGTCGCAGGAAACCAAGGCGCGCAAGCCGCTCGCGGCGGCCCAGGTCGTCGTCGACGAGGTCGAGGACAACCCCGGCTATTACGCGTCGAAGTTCTTCCTGCGGCCGCATTACCAGCTCGAAGGGCTCACCGTGTCGTTGCGGCTCATCTCGAAGCTGCCATCGGCGAAGGCGGCAAACGAATGAGCGTCGGCTCACCTCAACCCGAATGGAGATAGCGATGGGCGTGGCAATGTTTATGAAGGTGGATGGCGTATCCGGCGAATCGGCGGACGCGCAGCACAAGGGCTGGACCGACATCCAGACGTTCTCGTGGGGCGCGAGCCAGCCGGGCGCGATGGCGAGCGGCAGCGGCGGCAATGCGGGCAAGGCGAGCTTCAACGATCTCGTCGTGGCCGCATATATGGACAAGGGCACGCCCGCGATCATCAAATACTGCGCGAACGGCAAGCACCTGCCGACGGTCGAGATCTCTGCGTGCAAGACGGGCGGCTCGCAGGTCGAGTTCATGCGCGTGACGCTGCAGGAGGTGCTCGTCACGTCCGCGCAGCTCGCGGGCGTCGACCCCGGCGACACGGCCGACCGGCTGCTGATGCACTACGGCTTCCAGGCCGCGAAGGTCAAGAAGCAGTACTGGCAGCAGAACGACAACGGCGGCAAGGGCGCCGAGGTGTCGGTCGGCTGGAACATCAAGGAAAACACCGAGATGTGACCGCGCGGAGGCGAACCGATGAGCGATGCGCGAACCCGTGACGACCGCGCGGGCGGCCTGCGCGACCGGCTGCAGCCCGCGCTGCTCGACCGCCTGACCGACGCCGACCCGCAGCGGCGCACGGAGCCTCCGGGCGCGCAGGCGGTCGGCGCCGAGCCGCTGCGCGCGGCGGTGCTGCGCGACCTGACGTGGCTCCTCAATACGCGTAACGGGGAAGACGGCTTCGTCGACTGGTCGGCGTTCCCGCATGCGCAGGCGTCGGTGCTGAACTACGGGATGCGGCCGCTCGTCGGCAAGCCGATGTCGGGCGTCGAGCGGATGTCGGTCGAGGCGTCGATCCGCGACGCGATCGTCCGCTTCGAGCCGCGCATCGCGCCGGACAGCGTCGACGTGCGCAGCGTGCTCGACGCGCCTGGCGCCGCCGGCGAGGGGCGGCACAACGTGCTGATGTTCGAGATCCGCGGCACGCTATGGTCGGTGCCGTACCCGGTCGAATTCGTGCTGCGCTCGGATCTCGATCTCGAGACCGGCGCGATGTCGCTGCAATCGGCGGCGGGGGGCTGACGCGATGGATACGCGCCTGCTCGAGTACTACAACCGCGAACTCGCGTACCTGCGCGAACTCGGCGGCGAGTTCGCGCAGCAATTCCCGAAGGTTGCCGCGCGGTTGCGGCTGACCGAATCGGGGCCGCCCGATCCGTACGTCGAGCGGCTGCTCGAAGGCTTCAGCTTCCTCACCGCGCGCGTGCAACTCAAGATGGATGCGGAATTTCCGCGCTTCACGCAGGCGCTGCTCGATGCCGTGTATCCGGGCTACGTCGCGCCGCTGCCGTCGATGGCGATCGTGCAGTTCGCGCCGGTGATGAACGAGGGCAGTCTCGCGCAAGGCTGGCGGCTACCGGCCGGCACTGCGCTGCGCGCGCGGCCGGCCGCGTCCGAGCAGACCGCGTGCGAATTCCGCACCGCGCACGACCTGACGCTGTGGCCGCTCGAGCTGACACGCGCCGCCGTGACGGGCGCGCCCGCCTACCTGCCGCGCGGCGCTGTCGCGGCGCGGCACGACGTGCGCGGCGCGCTGCGGATCCGGCTGAAGGCGCGCGGCGGCGCGCGCCTCGCGCAATTGGCGGCCGACCGGCTGATGTTTCATCTCGCGGGACCCGAGCGTGACGCGCTGCATCTGCTCGAGCTGATCGCCGCACATACGCTCGGCGTTGTCGTGCACGACCCGGGCCAGCCGCCGTGCTGGCTGCACACGCTCGGCCCCGACGCGATCGTCCATCACGGCTTCGGCGCCGACCAGGCGCTGCTGCCCAACGACGGCCGCAGCTTTCAGGGCTACCGGCTGCTGCGCGAGTATTTCGCGTTCCCGGCGCGGTTCCTGTTCTTCAGCGTCGACGGGCTGCGGCCGGCGCTCGCGCGCGCGAGCGGCGACGAATGCGAGCTGACGCTGCTGTTCGACCGGCACGACGCGGCGCTCGAGGCGGCCGTCGACGCGCGGCACCTCGCGCTGAACTGCACGCCGGCCATCAACCTGTTCGCGCGCCGCGCGGACCGGATTCCGGTACAGCCGGGCGCGCGCGAGCATCATGTCGTCGTCGACCGCAGCCGGCCGCTCGATTACGAGGTCTACGCGGTCGAGCGGCTCGCGAGCGAGCAGCGCGACGACAGACAGGCGCGCGAATTCCGGCCGTTCCATGCATCGTTCGCGGACGACGACGGCAACTTCGGCGCGTATTACACGGTGCGCCACGAGCCGCGCCTCGTGTCCGCACAGGCGCGCGCGAATGGCACGCGCACCGGCTACGCAGGCAGCGAGACCTACGTGTCGCTCGTCGACAGCCAGTGCGCGCCATACGACGAAACGATGCGCTATCTGGCCGTCGATACGCTTTGCACGAACCGCGACCTCGTGCTGCTGCAGCCGCCCGGCGATGCGAATATGTTCACGCTGCGCGTGTCGGCGCCTGTCGAGCGCATCGTCGCGATCCGCGGGCCGACGCGGCCGCGCCCGCCGATCGCCGAGGCGCAAACCGCGTGGCGGCTGATCCGTCATCTCGGGCTCGCGCGGCATACGCTGACCGATCTCGACGACGAAGAAGGCGCGCGCGTGCTGCGCGAACTGCTCGGCCTGCATGCGGACCCGGCCGATGCCGCGATGCGCCGGCAGATCGACGGCGTGCGTCGCGTCGCGTTCGCGCCCGTGTTCCGCCGCTTGCCGGTGGCCGGGCCGCTGATGTTCGGGCGCGGTGTGCAGGTCGACGTGACCGTCGACGACCATGCGTTTTCCGGCGACAGCCCGTTCCTGCTCGGCGCGGTGCTCGAGCAGTTTTTCGCGCGCCACGTGTCGATCAACGCGTTCTCCGAATGCGTACTGACGAGCACGCAGCGCGGCATGCTCGCGCAATGGCCGGCGCGCGTCGGCAGGCGGCCCGCGGCATGAAGCGCGATACGCCGCCCACTGCGAACCCGGCGTCCGTCGTGGCACGGCGCGACGCGTTGTGGGCGCGCTTGCGTACGGCGCCGTACGGCTACGACCTGTTCCAGGCGCTGCGCTGGCTCGACGCACTGTCGCCCGGACACGCGCCGCTCGGCCATGCGGCGCGGCCGCGCGACGAGCCGGTGCGGCTCGGCCAGGCGCCGTCGCTCGCGTTCGCGGCCGCGATGCTGGCCGGCGTGCAGGGTAACGGCGGGGTGCCACTCGTGACGATTCACGGCTTCGGGCTGTTCGGGCCGAACGGGCCGCTGCCGACGCACCTGACCGACTATGCGTACGAGCGCGCGACCCAGCATGACGATCCGACGTTCGCCGCGTTCGCGGACCTGTTCCATCACCGGCTGATTCTGCTGTTCTACCGCGCGTGGGCGGACGCGCAGCCGACGGTGAGCCTCGACCGGCCGGCGCGCGCACGGTTCGACGGGTATGTAGCGAGCCTGATCGGGCGCGGCCTGTCCGCGCCTGCGTCCGGTTCCTCTTCGGCTTTACCTTCCACATCCACATCCACATCCACATCCACATCCGCGGACGACCGGCTGTCTGGCCAGGTCGATGCACTTGCGCCGCATGCACGCCTTTTCCACGCCGGACACCTCGTGCGCCACACGCGCAACCCGGAAGGGCTCGCGCAGATCCTGCGGCGGCACTTCGGCGTCGCGGTCAGGATCGTCGAGCACGTGCCGCAGTGGGTGACGATCGAGTGCACGCAACGCTGCGCGATCCACGCGATGCGGCCGACGCTGCCGCTCGGCGGCGCGGTGCTTGGGGTCGCGGTGCGCGATGCGCAGTCGCGCTTCCGGATCGTGCTCGGGCCGCTGTCGCTCGATGCGTACCGGCGGTTCCTGCCGGGTGGCGAGCATGCGCGGCAGCTCGAGCAGTGGGTGCGCGAATACGTCGGCATCGAATTCGACTGGGACGTGCAGCTCGAACTCGCGCACGACGCGGTGCCGGCGCTCGCGCTCGGCAGCCCGCACGGGATCGGCCGCGCCGCATGGCTCGGGCAGCGGCTCGAGCCGGGCCCCGCGCGCAATCTCGTGATCCGCTGCGACGCGCGGCCTACCGGCACGGTCAGGGCGGCCGGCGACGCTGCTTTGCAACGCGAACCTGACTGAAAGGAAACCACCATGTCCGATATTGGCCGCGTCACGCTGTTCGGCAAGCTGAACCCCTTTCTCTACGAGACGCTGGAGCAGGCGACCGGTTTCTGCCGGCTGCGCGGCAATCCGTACGTCGAGCTCGCGCACTGGCTGAGCCAGATTGTGCGGCGCCCGGACAGCGACCTGCATCGGATTCTGCGCCGCTTCGACATCGACGCCACGACGGTCGAGCGCGGGTTCGTCGCGGCGCTCGACCGGCTGCCGCGCGGCGCCGGCTCGGTGTCGGACCTGTCCGTACACATCGACGACGCTGTCGAGCGGGCGTGGGTCTACGCGACGCTGAAGTACGAGGCAACGCAGATCCGCGGCGCGACGCTGCTGCTCGCGATCGTGAAGACGCCACCGCTGCGCAACGTGCTGTACGGGATCTCGCGCGAGTTCGAGCGCGTCGCGCCGGACATGCTTGCCGATGGGCTCGCACAGATCGTCGATGGTTCGCCGGAGGCGCCGTCGCCCGCCGCGCACGGGACGCCGGTCGACGCGCGCGCGTCCGCATCTGCTTCCGCTTCCGCCGACGGTTCCGCGCTTTCGCGCTTCGCGGTCGACCTGACGGCCCGGGCGCGCGCGGGCGAGATCGACCCCGTCGTCGGGCGCGATGGCGAGATCCGCCAGATCGTCGATATCCTGCTGCGGCGTCGGCAGAACAATCCGCTGCTCGTCGGCGAAGCGGGCGTCGGCAAAACGGCCGTCGCCGAGGGCTTCGCGCTGCGGATCGTCGCGGGCGACGTGCCGCCGTCGCTGCGCGATGTCGCGCTGTACCTGCTCGACATCGGGCTGCTGCAGGCCGGTGCGGGCGTGAAGGGCGAGTTCGAGAGCCGCCTGCGCGGCGTGATAGACGAAGCGATGTCGAACGAGCGGCCGGTGATTCTGTTCATCGACGAAGTGCACACGCTCGTCGGCGCGGGCGGCGCGGCGGGCACCGGCGATGCGGCGAACCTGCTGAAGCCCGCGCTCGCGCGCGGCCTGCTGCGCACGATCGGCGCGACCACGTGGTCCGAATACAAGCAGCACATCGAGAAGGACCCGGCGCTGACGCGGCGCTTTCAGCTCGTGCAGGTGCGCGAGCCCGAGGAGGACGCGGCGCTGGCGATGCTGCGCGGGCTCGCCGCGAAGCTCGAAGCGCATCACCGCGTGCTCGTGCTCGACGACGCGCTGCAGGCCGCCGTGACTCTGTCGCACCGCTATATCCCGGCCCGTCAGTTGCCCGACAAGGCGATCAGCCTGCTCGACACGGCATGCGCGCGGGTCGCCGTCAGCCAGCATGCGGTGCCCGCGCCGGTCGAGGACGCGCGGCGGCGTATCGACGGCCTGCGCGTCGAGCGCGAGCGGGTTGCGCGCGAGTGCGCGCTCGGCACTGGCGACGCGGCACGGCTTGCCGACGTCGACGCGGAGATCGCCGCCGGGCAGGCCGAGCTTGACCGGCTCGATGCGCGCTGGCAGGCCGAGCGCGATGCGTTCGAGGCCATCGCAGATTCGCGCGCTGCGTTGCTCGACGCGCAGCTTGTCGATGCGCCATCGCCAGCGACCGACGCATCGGTGCGCGCCCACCTGCAGGCGAAGCTTGCCGGCTCGCGGGTTGTCGATGCACCGTCGCAGGCGTCCGACGCATCGTCACGCACTGATCTGCAGGCAAAGCTCGCCGACGCGCAGGCGGCGCTCGCCGCGCTGCAGGGCGAGTCGCCGCTCGTGCTGCCGGCGGTCGACACGCATGCCGTCGCGGCTGTCGTTGCGGACTGGACCGGGATTCCGCTCGGCCGGATGGTGCGCGACGAGATGCAGTCGGTGCTGACGCTCGCCGACACGCTCGGCGAACGCGTGGTCGGCCAGCGTCACGCGGTCGAGCTGATCGCCGAGCGGATCCAGACCGCCCGCGCGCGGCTCGACGATCCCGCGAAGCCGCACGGCGTGTTCCTGCTGTGCGGGCCGTCAGGCGTAGGCAAGACCGAGACCGCGCTCGCGCTCGCCGACATGCTGTACGGCGGCGAGCACAACGCGATCACGATCAACATGAGCGAGTTCCAGGAGGCGCACACCGTGTCGACGCTGAAGGGCGCACCGCCCGGCTACGTCGGCTACGGACAGGGCGGCGTGCTGACCGAGGCCGTGCGGCGGCGGCCCTATAGCGTCGTGTTGCTCGACGAGATCGAGAAGGCGCATCGCGACGTGCACGAGCTGTTCTTCCAGGTGTTCGACAAGGGCTGGATGGAGGATGGCGAGGGCCGCGACATCGACTTCCGGCATACGGTGATCCTGCTGACGTCGAATGTCGGCTCGGAGCGCGTGATGCAGCTGTGCCGCGATCCGGAGCGCCTGCCCGATGCGCAGACGCTCGCCGATGCGCTGCGCGCGCCGCTCCTCGACGTGTTTCCGGCCGCGCTGCTCGGCAGGCTGACCGTCGTTCCGTATTACCCGCTGACGGACATGACGCTCGCGCGGATCGTCGCGCTGCAACTGCGGCGCATCGAGCGGCGGATCGAAGCGCACCACGGTATCCGGCTGCATTGCGCCGATTCCGCGACCGCGCTGATCGTCGAACGCTGCCGGACGATCGAATCTGGCGGCCGGATGGTCGATGCGATCCTCACGCATACCGTGCTGCCGCGGATCAGCCAGGCGATCCTGCGCGCGACGGTCGAAGGGCGCGCGCTGTCGTCGATCGACGTGGGCGCGGCCGACGGCCAGTTCGTTTACCGGTTCGACGAGGAGGTGACGACGTGACCCGCGTGTTCACACTCGACAGCCCACACGGCGACGATCTGAAATTCCACAGCCTCGACGGCGACGAGGAACTCGGCCGCCTGTTTGAATACCGGATCGAGGCGCTTGCGGACAACCACAGCCTGTCGCTGAAGGACCTGCTCGGCAAACCGGTGACCGTGCGGGTCGAACAGCAGGACGGTACGACGCGCTACCTGAATGGCATCGTCGCGCGCGCGTCACTCGTCGGGCGTCGCGCGGAGCGCCACTATGGCTACCTGCTGGTCGCGCGGCCGTGGCTGTGGCTCGCGACGCGCCGCTCCGACTGCCGGATTTTCCAGAACCGGACCGTGCCGGAAATCGTGCTGGACGTGCTCGCGCGGTATGGTTTCCCGGTCGAGAACCGGCTGACCGAAGCGTATGCGCCGCGCGAATACTGCGTGCAGTACAACGAAACGGACGCGGCGTTCGTGTCGCGGCTGATGGAGTTCGAGGGCATCTACTTCTATTTCAGGCACGCGGCGGACAGCCACACGCTCGTGCTGTGCGATGCGATGTCGTCGCATGCGGCGCTGCCCGGTTACGAGACGATTCCGTTCATCGCGCGCGACCGCACGGCGATCGCGGACGAGGAGCATATCGATAGCTGGCTGCCCGCGCAGGAGGTTAGCGTCGGCAAGCACCAGACGAACGACTACGACTACACGAAGCCACGCGCGGACCTGTCGACACAGAAAGTCGATCCGCGCGGCCACGATCACGACGGTTTCGAATCGTTCGAATGGCCGGGCGGGTATCGCGACGATGCGCCCGGCGAGCGCTACAGCCGCGTGCGGCTCGAGGAACAGCAGGCAGAACACGAGCGCGCGAGCGCGAGCACGGACGTGCGCGGGCTCGCGCCCGGCTACCTGTTCACGCTCGAGCATTGCCCGCGCGCCGACCAGAACCGCGAATACCTGATCGTGCGGTGCATTTATCGGTTTCAGGAGAACGCGTATGCGAGCGACAGCGGTAACGAGGCCGTCGTGCACGAATCGCAAGTGTCGGTTCAACCGTCGAGCCTGCCGTACCGGTCGCCGCGCATGACGCTTCGGCCGCGCACCAATGGCCCGCAGACCGCGACCGTCGTCGGCCCGCCGGGCGAGGAGATCTGGACCGACCAGTACGGGCGCGTGAAGCTGCAGTTCCGCTGGGACCGTTACGGGCAGAGCAACCAGGATTCATCGTGCTGGGTGCGCGTGTCGAGCCCGTGGGCGGGGGGCGGGTTTGGGGGCGTGCAGATTCCGCGCGTGGGCGACGAGGTGGTCGTCGATTTCCTGAACGGCGACCCCGATCAACCGATTGTGACAGGGCGTGTGTACAACGGGGAAAAGATGCCGCCGTGGGGGCTGCCGGGGAGCGCGACGCAAAGCGGGTTGTTGTCGAGGTCGTCACCGGGCGGGACCACCGAGCACGCGAATGCGTTTCGGTTCGAGGATCGTAAAGGCGCGGAGCAACTGTGGATGCATGCGGAACGCAATTTCGATGCGGAGACGGAGCTCGATCACTCGCTGTCGGTCGGGCACGACCACACGCATACGGTCGGCAACGACGAGACGATGCAGGTGAAGAACAACCGGCAAAGGAGTGTAGGGCAGAACGAGACTGTCAACATCGGGCAGCATCGGGTTGCGCAGATCGGGGGGAATGAGACGCATGGAGTCGTCGGCAACCGGACGCGGTCGGTTGGGCAGAGCGAAACCGTGACGATCGGCGCGAACCGTGACGCGACCATCGGCGGCACGCACAAGGAAACGGTCGCGCAAAGCAAGACAGAAACGATCGGCGCAGGCAAGACGCTAACCGTCGGACAGCTTTATCAGACGACGTCGCAGGACATGAAGACGTTGGTGGCGTCGTCGCATACCGAGGAAATCGGTGCGCGCACGTCGACGATTGCAAACGCGCATACGCTCACGGTCGGAGGTGAACACACCGTCAGCGTCGGCGCGAACCATACGACGAACGTGCAGCATCAGGTGCTCGTCAATGCCGGCGACCAGCTTGCGCTCGTCTGCGGGATGTCGAGCATCGTGATGAAGCGCGACGGCACGATCGTGATCCAGGGCGTCAACGTCGAATCGACCGGCACCGACAGCCACAGCGTGCGCGGCAAGACGGTGACATCGTCGGCGACGGGCGAGCACACGGTCGAAGGGACCATATTGAAACTGAATCCGTGACGGAGGTCCGCACGAATGCAGAACTGGCAGCCGACCAATCCGGTGGAGCGCAGGTTCATGGATGCGCATACGGACTGGATGAATTTCGCTAAGGAACGGGAAGCGCGAATGATGATCTGGCAGACCGACGAGACCGATGCGCGGCTCGTTCAGCTCTATTTCCAGGTTCAGAACGAAACGTCGTGCGCGGTGCGGACGATGCGCGCGTCGTTCGTCAATGAGAAACGTTATGCGAAGGCACTGACGGACGAACTCATCGCGTTCTACGACAGTCGGCGCGATGCGTCCAATGCGCAGGGCGTGCGCGCCGATTGGCAAGCGCCGCGCGACGACGGCACGAATCCCGAGCTGTATCTGCTCACGGTCGCCGACAGCCTGATGCGTCACCATCCGGACATCTTTTCCGCGATGGTTTTCGTGCTGGAGCCGGCACAAGTGCGTGACAACGCGGCATGGACGCGATGGCTGGATGGCTTGTTGTCGATCGTTGCCGTCGTCCCGAAGCTTGGGGAGCGTGTGCGCTTCGTCGTGCCGTGCACGGATATCACGCCGTTGGCGACGCTGCTGCAACAACATCCTGCTGCGGTGCGCATCGCGCAAGGCAAATATTCGATGGCGAGCGTGGCGCGCGAATTGCTGGCGGAATCGGGCGAGCGCGGGCCGAGCGGCGAATTTCGACGGCTGTTCGTGATGTTGACCGAGACGATCGAAGGCGCTAACCCGACGCGGCTCGAGGAGTTGCGTGCGGCGGCATTGAAGGTCGCGGACCGCGAGCAGTGGTTCGATCAGTGCGTCGTCGTACATCTGATCGCCGGTGCCGCGTATCTGAAATGGCGCGATCGGGAACGCGCGATCGAGGCGTACCGGAGCGCAGCCAGCAACGGCATGCGTGCGGTTGAAGCAGGGCATCCGGCAGGTCACACGCTCGTCGCGAACGGGTTGTTCGGCGAGGCGAGCGTGCACCTGACACACAATGATTACGCGCACTCGGCCTATTGCTATGAACGCGCTGCGACATCGACTACTGCCGCGCGGGACGGGCTGATGACGGTGGAGGCGTGGCGTATGAGCGCTGTGTGCTGGGAGCGGGCAGGGGAGCGCGAGCATGCGCTCGAAGCTGGATTCAATGCGCTCGATGCCGGGTTGATGATCGACGAACCGATGCGTGCGAACAGCAATCTGCCGCTTGTCGTCGAATGGATGGTGTCGCAATTGGGGATGCTGGACCGGCGGCGTAACGCGCTCAGCGAGAAGGTCGCCGCGTTGCGCGGTGGACGCTGAGTGGGGAGGACGACATGGGCTTGCTCGCGGTCAAGCATCTGGATCCGGTTGTCGGAATCGATGTTCACTCGGTACTGGTCGCGCCGAGTCCGACGCCCGTTCTTCTGCCGCATCCTCATGTCGGGTTCATGCTCGATCTGCGAGAGTACGTCGAGGCGGCGAAGGGTGTGGTCGGCAGCATCGCAATGATGATCGTGCAGGAGAAGGTGACCGAATACATCGAGGATCATCCCGACGATGTGAAGAAGCTCGACCACCTGGCCGATTCCGCCATGCAGCAGCTCAATGACGTGGCCGGTGTAATGGGGGGCAAGCTTCCGGACATCAAGGACAACCCGATTGTCGCGGAAGGGATGAAGCTGAACAAAGCGCGCAAGGCACTCCAGAACCGTATCAGCAATGATCTCGGCTCGAACGTCGGAATGGGCGGGAGCAGCGGCAGGCCGATTCTCGTAAATGGCTTGATGCGGGCTACGGCAGGAACGCACGCGTATCACGTTCCAGGACTTCATTTTCCGCTCGGCGAATCGTTTGCCCCGCCGCCGAAGGAGGATCCGGAGCCTTCGAATGACGGTGAATCGTTCATGGGCAGCAAGACGGTGCTTGCCAACAACGATCCGATGTCGTTCATGGCGTTGCAGGCGTTGAGTTGCTGGTCGATCGGATTGGAGCCGCCTTCACACAATAGCGCGCATACGGACCGGACTTATCCGTCGATGCCGAGTTCGGTGATGCTGCCGATTCCGGCAGGGCGGCCGGTGATGGTGGGCGGGCCGCCAATCATGAACATGGCTGCCGCGGCAAAGGGGTTGTTCAAATCATTTCAAGGATCGGATTGGGCGAAGGCGCTGGCGGATAAGCTGCATTTGAAGTCGGGGTTCTTGCGGTGCACGGTGCTGCATGCGGAGCCGGTGGATGCGATCACCGGTGAAGTGGTTGTGCAACAGCGGGATTTCACGATCGCTGGCCGCTTACCGCTCGTCTGGGACCGATACTACACAGGCAACAATACGTGGTGTGGAGCGGTTGGCGTGGGATGGCAGACGCCCGCCGATATCCGGCTGGAACTGATGCGGCACCCAGGCGCGGTGGATGTGGTGGCGTATTTCCCCGATCACACGACGGCGTTCGACGCGATACCGGACGCAGCCGGGTGGTTAGCGCGCGTGCATGACTGGCAGCACGGATATTCGCTGTACCGGAGGGATGGAATCCTGGTTCTGCGTACGCGTGCCGGGATCGAACATGAGTTTGCATTGCCCGCACACTGGCAACACGAGTTGGCTGGATGCGCGGCGGAGGGCAGGTTGACGTTGCCTGTCGGGCGGATAGTTGACCTCAACGATAATGCATGGGTTTTCGAGCGCGGACCGGATTCCAGCCTCACACGTCTCAGCGAGTGGAAGTCGGACGAGGCGACCGGGCGCATGATTGAGTGCAAGGTTGGCACAGATAGCAACGCCGGACATCATTCGAACTTGCTTAGCGCGTTGACGCTGATCGATATGGGTGGCTGCCCCCATCCGCTCGTCAGCTACGAACACGATCAGAACGGCGATCTGGTCGCCGTATGCGACGCAATGAAGCAGCCGCACTATTTCGCATATACCGTTGGTCACCAGATGGTGCGCCACACGAGCGCACGAGGGATATCTTTCTACTACAACCATCAACAGCAGGATGACGGCGCGTGGCGGGTCGATCGCGCATGGGGGGACAACGGCCTTTTCGATTACCGCTTTGTCTACGATGTCGAGCATCGGGAAACGCGAATCACCGATTCACTTGGCCACACGACGATCCTCCAAGCTGACGAGCGCGGCATGCCGGTGGCACGGATCGATCCACTTGGGGGGGCGACGACTTACCTTTACGACGCGCAGGGCCGCACGAGCGCGGAAACGGATCCGTCCGGGCGCATCACGACTTGGGAATACGATGCCTACGGTAATCTGCTGGCACAAATGCAGCCGGATGGACGAGTCGTACGCACGGAGTATGGTACGGACCATAACCCGGTATGCATAACTGATGCGTGGGGAAGGCCGTGGCGATATGTCTGGGATGACCGGGGTAATCTGCTCAGGCAAACGACGCCGTGGCTGGGCGATACGAACTACGAGCATGACCGGCACGGTCAACTCATCGCCCTTACGGGCCCCTATGGCGCGGTGACGCACTTCCACTACGACTGTGATGGCAATCTCGCGGGGCTTACCGATGCACGTGGCCACCGAACACAGTACACGCACGATGCACGGGCCAACGTCATCGAGATCGTAGACGCCCTCGGGCAGATGAGTCGCTACGAATATGATCGCAAGGGTAACCTCACGCGGACGATTGAGCCGGGCGGGCGTGAGCGCCATTGCTCCTACGACGCGGACGGCAACCTGACGCGCTATCGCGATGCGAACGGCCAGATCACACAACGCGAATATTCTGCGCTGGGGCATGTCACCAAACGACACACGCCCGACGGCGGCGTGGTCGAATACCGGTACGATACCGAGGAGCAATTGATCGGCGTAGTCAACGAGCGCGGCGAGCACTACGAGTTGAAGCGCGACGCATTGGGGCGGATCGTCGAGGAAGTCGACTACTGGGGGCAGCCGCGTTACTACGTATACGGCATGGCAGGCGAACTGCTGCGCAGCATCGACCCGTTGGGACAGGCGATCGACTACAAAACGGATGCACTTGGCCGCATCGTACAGAAGCGAGTGCCTGACCCGCGGCAGCCCGACGGGATCCGTATCGAAATGTTCTCGTATGATCGCATGGGTAACCTGGTCATCGCGGAGAATCCGGACAGCCGGGTCGATCTGGCGTATGACGTGGCCGGTCGCCTCGTCGAGGAAAAGCAGGGTGACGACTTCGTGATTGCCCACGAGTATGACGACGTAGGCAATCAGATAGAACGCCGGACGCAACTCGACACTGGCGACGAGATCATCGAGCATAGGGTTTGCTACGGGTACGACGCTCTCGGTTCCATCAGTTCGATCACGATCGACAACTCGGCGGCGATCACAATCGAACCGGACGCGCTGGGACAAATTCGTGTCGAGCATCTCGGGGACGAACTGAGACGCGAGTTCTCATATACGTCTGAAGGGCAACTGGCCAAGCAGACGTTGATGGTCAATACCGGCCCCTTATTCGCCAGCGAATACACCTATAACGCCAACCAACAGATGACCGCGAAGCGCGACTCGCGGCTCGGTATCGAACGCTACGAATACGATCCGATGGGCAAACTGACTGGATACGTCGATCCAGCAGGCACGCTGAATCGCTTCCTGTACGACCCTGCCGGCGATCTGATGAAGACCCAGATTCTCCAGGACGGTCAGGGCGACATATTCGCTACGGCCCCGGGCACCGACACATGGGTACGTGAAGGAGAAGTTGACGGCTGCTACTACGCATTCGACCGTATCGGCAATCTCGTGCGCAAACAGGATGGGCGGCAGGATTTGCTGCTGTGGTGGGACGGTGACGGTCTGTTGATCGAGACGTTGATCCGGTGTCAGGTACCAACGGCTGTTGTCGACACATATCGCACACTGAGCATCCGCACGCGCTATGGGTACGATGCATTTCATCGGCGGGTGAAGAAGACCACACGGATTGGGCATGATGATGGTACTCCGCCCGAATCCTCATTCGACAGCTTGCCGCTGTCCTGTACCAGCTATTTCTTCTGGCAAGGGGATACGCTGGTGGGCGAAGTCTCGCACGGTACTCCGGACGCAGCTAAATTGCTGTCGAATGCGTCTTTCGGTGCAAGTGCCGAGCAGCCCAAAATGCGTAACCACGCCGGTATGAATTCAGGACCGACGGGCAGATACAGCGAGGCTCGGGAATGGATCTACTATCCGGAAACCTTCCGGCCGCTGGCCGAGGTGCGGTGTACATGCCGAATGGATACCGGAACACCTCCCACTAGCGATGTTCGAACCGTCAGCCATGCAACTGAAGACAGCGACAGGGATAGGCAACAACGGCAAGTTCCGTACGTCGCCGAGAAGAGTCGGGATCTTGCGGCAATCCCTCCGCCGTCGGACCTGACGCCGGAATCTGCAGCGCTGCACTATTTCCATACTGATCCCAACGGGGCTCCTACGCGGGTTATCGATTCACTGGGAGCCGTCGCCTGGGAAGGCAGTTATGGCGCTTGGGGTGCGGTCAGCCGATTTGGGGCCTTCGAAGAATTCGATCAACCGCTTCGACTTCAGGGGCAGTATCGAGATGCAGAAACCGGGCTGCACTATAACCGGAACCGGTATTATGATTCGCGCAGTGGGATTTTCATTTCGCAAGATCCCATTGGGTTGATCGGAGGGGTAAATCTTTACCGTTATGTCCCGAATACAATTAATGCGATAGACCCGCTTGGATTGTTCCCTTGGGGCCAGGGTGAAGATGAAAACAAAACGGCGTGGCGCGGGCCAAACAAGATCAGGATCAATGTGGAAATTTCTCACCCAAAAAGGGGGCTCATATCGGGAGAATATACACCGCTGAAGGGAAAGCACGCGGAACAAGTCGCCATCTCCGAACACGAACATGATATTCGAGGAGCACGTGTAAACTTTACGAACATTGAGGGTTTGTACGTTCGAATGGAACGTGAAGATGCCGATGCTCCATGGGAGCGTCACGAAGAATGGCTCCCCACTAACGTGTGTTCATTGGTATGCCGCCCGGACATATTCGGGCAACTGCACAAACTTGGTGCACTCAGAGTCAAGGCACCACAAGTAACATCCCATGTGCGAAAGGGGAGTTTCATTGTTCCTGCGAATATGTTGCAAGAAGCCCATCTCAGCATGACTGACGAGAAAGATGCCGTTCTAAATAAATGCAAACGAAATATAGAAGACGACGGCCATGATAAATCTTGCATGCCAAACCATCAAAGCGTCGCAAGTCAAAAACAGACGAAGTGGTTTAAAATGAACGGTTTGTGGAGAAAATGGCCCTGAATTTTTCTCGCAGCCATTTAGCAAGGAGTTGTCTTATTGATCAAGGCAAAGAGAACTCGATCAAGGAGCGAATTGCCGACGAGCAGATCATCCGACTCTTACTGCCGACCGGGCGCATCGCCCCCCAGGCCGATTACCGCATCACGCTCGACGGGCGCGATCTGTCGCGCACGATTGCCCCATACCTGATCGAGCTCGCGGTGATGGAATCGAGGGAGGATGAGGCGGATTCGGTCAATCTGGTATTGGACGATTCACGCGGAGATCTGGCGTGACATCGTCAAGACGATTGCGGCACGGCACAAGCTAACGCCCGCACTCGGCGACGTGCTGGCGAAGATCAGGATCGCGCATATCGACCAGACGAGCGAAAGCGACATGTCGTTTCTGGTTAGGCTCGCGAAGCGTTACGACGCGGTGATGACGGTCAAGGAGGGGCGCTTGCTGTTCATGCCGATTGGCACAGGGGCGAGTGCGAGCGGCAAGCCGCTGCCGACACTCGACTGCGCAGATCCAGCGGCGATTCGTATCGCGATCACGTTTCGCGATCACGTTTCGCAGTGCGAATGCTACACGTCAAAGCGGACCTGAGCGCCATGCGCGCGGCAGATCAAGCGCGAGAGTGCGCCAACGCGCGAGGACGACGGAGAACGTACCTTCGCTCTTGGCTCGGTGAATTTTGTCGACCACGTTCCACCCGCGAATGTAGTGCGTGAGACTGCGTTGGCTCGATAGGTAATGCGGAGCGTGGACGCCAACCCACGCCAGCATTTCATCAGGTGGCACGTCCGGTGCGTCCGGATCCGGTTCGATGTTTGCCCGTACCGGCGACGGTGAATTGACGTGTTGAGCGGGCGTCGCAGGCTCGTGCGCTGCACGGCTCAGTTCGAGCGCCAACAGACGGAGCATTTCGATTCGATGCCACGGGATCGGCGAGCGTCCGGCGACGTAGTTCCGGACGGTGCGGGTGCTGCAGCGTAGCGTCCGGGCGATTCGGGCGACGGACAGGCCGTCAGTGAGCGCGAGAAAATCGGACAGCGCGCCGTGTCGCGGTTCGGCGGCATTCATAAGCGTTGCGTGAGGCGAAACTGGGCAATGGCCTGCGAGTTGTCTCACAACAAGTTCCCATTGGCCTGACAAAAACGTCAGCCGTTTGCTAGTGATCAGACTTTACATAACGTGAATTATCACCAGAATCT